>JBGUQW010000075.1:0-3702 GCA_045131435.1 Prevotella sp. | reverse complement strand
CTTATCGTTGATCTTTACACCCTGCAGACGATATACATCCTGTACCTCGTTCACGATATACTCCTGAACAGCGGTAGGACCCTTGATGGCAAGGATATCGTTTGGTGTGATTACACCGTCAGAGAGTGGAGTTCCGGCACGTACAGCATCACGGTCCTGAACGAGCAACTGCTTGCTTGTTGGTACGAGATACTTGCGCTCCTCACCAGTCTTAGAAACGATTGTAACCTCACGGTTGTTACGCTTGAGCTGTGGGTTGATCTTAACCTCACCGTCGATTTCGCTGACGATAGCTGGGTTGCTTGGGTTACGAGCCTCGAAGAGCTCGGTTACACGTGGCAGACCACCGGTGATATCACCTGCGCGGCTTACAGTACGTGGAATCTTAACGAGAGTAGCACCAGACTCGATTACCTGACCGTCGTCAACAACAACGTGACCACCTACAGGGAAGTTATAGCGTCCGAGTACCTCACCGTTCTCGTCGATGATCTCACAGGTTGGGATCTTTGAACGGTCCTTAGCCTCGATGATTACCTTATCGGTCATACCTGTTGTATCGTCGGTCTCGGCATTGTATGTGAGGCCTTCAACAACATCGTGGAACTTAACCTTACCCTTGAACTCTGTAACGATGACAGCGTTGAATGGGTCCCAACGACAGATCTCGTCGCCCTTCTTAACAACATCACCATTCTTATAGTAGAGTGAAGAACCGTAAGGAACAGCCATGTTAGAGAGTACGACACCAGTTGTAGGATCGATGAAACGAACCTCGGCAAGACGGCTTACTACCATCTCACAGTCGCGGCCGTCCTCCTTGAATGGAACGGTACGGAGCTCATCGAACTCAATACGAGCCTCTGCCACCTTACAGGTAACTGTTGCGTTAGCAGCAGCACCACCGGCGATACCACCGGCGTGGAACGTACGGAGAGTAAGCTGTGTACCTGGCTCACCGATAGCCTGAGCTGCGATGACACCGACAGCCTCACCCTTCTGTACCATGCGCTGTGTAGCAAGGTTACGGCCGTAACACTTCTTACATACACCCTGACGAGACTCACAAGTGAGTACTGAACGGATTTCAACCATCTCGATACCGGCATCCTCGATAGCCTTTGCACGAGCCTCGGTGATTTCCTCACCAGCAGGACAGATAACCTCGTTGGTATGTGGGTTGATAACGTCGTGAACAGATACACGACCAAGGATACGCTCATAGAGGCTTGAGATAACCTCATCACCATTCTTGAGAGCTGTGCAGAGAAGTCCGCGGAGTGTACCACAGTCGTCCTCGTTGATGATAACGTCGTGTGAAACGTCAACAAGACGACGTGTGAGGTAACCAGCGTCGGCTGTCTTCATCGCGGTATCAGCAAGACCCTTACGGGCACCGTGAGATGCAATGAAGTACTCAAGCACAGACATACCCTCCTTGAAGTTAGAAAGGATAGGGTTCTCAATGGTTGGACGATCGTCGGCACCAGCCTTTGTAGGCTTAGCCATCAGACCACGGATACCTGAGAGCTGCTTAATCTGGTCCTTAGAACCACGGGCACCAGAGTCAAGCATCATGAATACGGCGTTGAAGCCCTGGTCAGCCTCGGTCATCTCCTTAAGGAGGATGTTACCGATATCGTTGTTTACGTGTGTCCAAGTATCGATAACCTGGTTATAACGCTCGGTATCGGTGATGAAGCCGAGGTTATAGTTATCGGTGATCTCACGGATCTTATCGTTACCAGCCTTGATGAGCTGCTCCTTCTCTGGTGGGATGATGATATCGTCAAGGTTGAATGACAGACCTGCGAGGTATGCCATACGATAACCAAGGTTCTTGATACCGTCAAGGAACTCACAAGCACGTGCGAAACCAACAGCCTTGATAACGTCAGCGATGATGTCGCGGAGTGACTTCTTAGAGATAATGGTGTTTACGAAGCCCATCTCACGTGGAACGAGTTCGTTGACGATAACACGACCAACAGAAGTCTCGACAGTGTGACGGATGTACTTGCCATTCTCGATATCCTCAACAACAACCTTTACAGGAGCGTGGAGGTCACAACGCTTCTCATTGTAAGCGATGATAGCCTCTTCAGGACCATAGAATGAGAGTCCCTCACCCTTTGCACCCGGACGCATCTTTGTGATGTAGTAGAGACCGAGCACCATATCCTGTGAAGGTACGGTAATAGGAGCACCGTTAGCTGGGTTCAGGATGTTATGGCTCTGGAGCATGAGGATCTGTGCCTCAAGTACTGCCTCGTGAGACAATGGGAGGTGAACAGCCATCTGGTCACCGTCGAAGTCGGCGTTGAACGCAGTACATGCAAGTGGGTGGAGCTGGATAGCCTTACCCTCGATGAGCTTTGGCTGGAATGCCTGAATACCAAGACGGTGAAGTGTAGGAGCACGGTTCAGGAGAACTGGGTGTCCCTTCATCACATTCTCAAGGATATCATAGATGATAGGCTCACGACGGTCAACGATACGCTTAGCTGACTTCACAGTCTTCACGATACCGCGCTCGATGAGCTTGCGGATGATGAATGGCTTGTAAAGCTCGGCAGCCATAAGCTTTGGAAGACCGCACTCGCCCATGTTAAGCTCTGGACCTACAACGATTACCGAACGTGCAGAGTAGTCAACACGCTTACCGAGGAGGTTCTGACGGAAACGTCCAGCCTTACCCTTCAGGGAGTCAGAGAGTGACTTGAGCGGACGGTTGCTCTCGCTCTTAACAGCGCTTGACTTACGAGAGTTATCGAAGAGAGAGTCAACAGCCTCCTGAAGCATACGCTTCTCGTTACGGAGGATAACCTCTGGAGCGTGAATCTCAACGAGACGCTTCAAACGGTTGTTACGGATGATGACACGACGATAGAGGTCGTTGAGGTCGGATGTAGCGAAACGGCCGCCATCCAGAGGAACGAGCGGACGAAGCTCTGGAGGAGTTACAGGAAGAATCTTGAGAATCATCCACTCAGGACGGTTCACATCCTTACTTGCACGGAATGCCTCTACAACCTGAAGACGCTTCAAAGCCTCGTTCTTACGCTGCTGTGAAGAATCGTTGTTTGCACTCTCACGAAGCTCTGCTGCAAGTGCGTCGAGGTCAAGGTTCTGCAGGAGGTAGTAGATTGCCTCTGCACCCATCTTACAAACGTACTTGTTTGGATCGTCGTCATCGAGATAGTCGTTGTTTGGATCGAGGTAGCTGTCAACGATGTTGATGTACTCTTCCTCAGAGATGAGGTCGCCTACATGTGTACCGTTAAGGTCACCGCTACCGTCTGGTGCCTGTACTGGATGAGTACCGTTCTTACCAGCCATAGGACCTGGCTTGATAACGATGTACTTCTCATAGTAGATTACAGACTCCAGCTTCTTTGTTGGCATACCGAGCAGATATCCAATCTTGTTTGGAAGGCTGCGGAAATACCAGATATGTGCAACAGGAACCACGAGTTCGATGTGGCCTGAACGCTCACGACGTACTTTCTTCTCTGTTACCTCAACACCGCATCGGTCACAGACGATACCCTTATAGCGGATGCGCTTGTACTTACCGCAGGCACACTCGAAGTCCTTTGTAGGACCGAAGATGCGCTCGCAGAAAAGACCGTCACGCTCTGGCTTATAGGTACGGTAGTTGATGGTCTCAGGCTTGGTAACCTCACCGTATGAGTTCTCAAG
>JBGUQW010000074.1:0-4445 GCA_045131435.1 Prevotella sp. | reverse complement strand
CACGTTCGGCACTATCAACGATGTGAAGCGTATCATCGACATCGCCCACTCGCACAACATCCCCGTGCTGATTGACGGTGCACAGTCGATTGCTCACACGCCTGTGGATGTGCAGCAGTTAGGAGCCGACTTCTTCGTCTTCTCAGGTCATAAGATCTACGGTCCCAACGGCATCGGTGTGGTGTATGGTCGCAAGGACCTGCTCGACAAGATGCAGCCCTGGCAGGGTGGTGGCAACATGATCAAGGATGTGACCATCGAGCGCACGGAGTACAATGTGCCGCCTGCACGCTTCGAGGCTGGTACGCCCAACGTGGCCGACGCCATCGGACTAGGTGCCGCCCTCGACTATGTGAGTCATCTCGGCATCCGCAACATTGAGGCGCACGAGCACAAACTGACGGAGTATGCCCGCGAGCAACTGGCTCAGATTCCAGGTCTTACGCTCATTGGCAATCCTAAGAACCGCGTGTCGGTAGTCAGCTTCGTGCTCGATGGCATTCCCGTTCCTGAAACAGGTACGTTATTAGATAAGGAGGGCATCGCAGTGCGTGCTGGTCACCACTGCGCTCAGCCCGCCCTCCGAGCCCTCGGCTACGAAATGAGCGTCCGTCCCACCTTCGCCCTCTACAACACCCGCGAGGATGTGGATAAACTCGTGGTTGCGATTAAGAAAATTATTGCAAGCAGATGATTGTTTTCTAACTGTTATGACAGAAGGAGTTTTCTTCTTCTGTCATAACGAGAAAACATCTATGAATTGAATTCATGCAGTACGAAACGAAAGTATTAACCACAAAGTATCAGAAACCTGACGCATACGGGGCCCTCTCGATGCCGGTGTATTACACGGCGGCATTCGAGTTCCCCGATGCCAAGGCGATGAGCGATGCCTTCTGCGGTCGCTCGATGGCACCGTCGTATGCCCGTATCGCCAACCCCACGGTCACTTATTTAGAGGAGCGCGTCAGGCAGATAACAGGCGCACAGAGCGTGACGGCGCTGAATACGGGTATGGCGGCTATCCACTATGCCCTGACAGCGGTAAGTGCGGCAGGCCTGAACATCGTGGCCTCGAAGCACTTGTTTGGCAACAGCGTCTCGCTGATACGCGATACGTTGGGCAGTTTTGGTGTGGAGCCGCGATTCGTCGATTTCACGAAACCCGAGGAAGTGGAGGCGCAGATTGACAACAAGACCGCAGCCTTGTTCTTCGAGATTATTACCAATCCGCAGTTGTTCGTGGCCGACATCAAGGCGCTGTCGGAGATTGCCCATAAAAAGGGCGTGCCTCTGATTGCCGATACCACCATCGTACCATTCACCAACTACCACGCGAATGAGTTCGGAGTCGATATCGAGGTAGTCAGCAGCACAAAGTACATCTCTGGAGGAGGTACGGGTCTTGGTGGTCTGCTCATCGACTACGGACACTATGACTGGTCGCAACACCCGTCGCCCGTCCTACAAGCCCGCACCAAGCGTGTTGGCAAGAAACTGGCATTTACGGCTCGTGTAAAGACAGAACTGGTGACGAATCTCGGTTCGCTGATGACACCGCAGGCCGCTTATATGGAAACGCTGGGTCTCGACACACTCGACATCCGTTTCCGTCGTCAGGCAGAGACCACGCTGTGGCTCGCCAAGCAATGTCAGGCGCTACCGGAAATCAAACGCGTGAATTATACGGGTCTGAAGGATAATCCTTTCCATGAGTTGTCTGAGAAGCAATTCGGGCCATTACCTGGTGCCGTCTTTACCATCGACCTCGAATCGAAGGAAGCAGCCTGGGCGTTCATCGACAAACTTCAGATTATCCGTCGCGCCACGAATCTCTTCGATCGCAAGTCGTTGGCCATTCATCCCGCCTCGACCATCTTCGGTCTTTTCACCCCCGAACAATGCGCTGAGATGTCCGTCCTAGATACCACCATCCGCCTCAGCATCGGTCTCGAAGCCGGCGAAGACCTGCTGGAGGATATTATGCAGGCGCTGGTCTAAATATAAAACTCACTCGGATCAACCCATCCCGCTCTAATTGCGTATTTCACTGCTTCGTGTGCTGTGTTGACACCCAGTTTGTGAAAAATGTTCTTGCGGTGTGTATTAATGGTGTGAATACTGGAGAAACGCTCGGCAGCGATTTCCTTTGTGGTCTTTCCCTGTGCGACGGCTCTCAAAATGGCCATCTCTGTGGAGGTAAGCACAGTCGTTTTCACTTCCTCTTGTTGGTGGGCGATAATCTTTTCTGTTGCACGCTGGCTGAGGTAGCGGCGACCGTCGGAGATAGAATGAAGCGCATCGCGAAGAACTTTCACAGGCTCGTCCTTAAAAACGACACTAAAGACATGTGACGAATAGACAACCTTGCTAAGGAATTGCTCCGTCAGTTCATCGCTAAGAAGTACCCATGTTGTCATTGCAAACCGCTCGCTCACAATGAGCAATTGTTCCTCGTCGATGAAGTCGAACAGCGTATAGTCGAGGATGACTACTGCATCCTCATGCTCACGGAGCAACTCCATCAACCCTGCCTTATCTGTTGCGTGGAACACTGTATTTTGTTCGTCATCCTTCAGCAAACTCTGTAAAGCAATGCACGTCAATTCCTGATTATCTGCCAGTATATAGTTCATTTATATGCGCAATTTCTCCGTCTGCAAAGTTACGAATAATCCGTCATATATGGTATCGCATAGAATAGGTATTTCGCATACCTATTCCATGTGATTTTTTACTCATTTTGTCCTGTTATTCAACCTTTGATTCCAATATCGCTCCATCATTCTATGATTCAGATGTGGAATCTCACTGAATCATCGTTTTCAATAGTTATTCCAGCCCATCATAGATGCTAATGGCTTGACGCCATTCGTCAGGAATCGGGATGGTCTGCTGATGTTCCAAGTCGTAGAGTACCATAATGGAAAAACATCGGCTTTTTACTTCCTGAGTATCAACATCAATAACATCCTGCTCCAAATGGAAACTCTTGTTGCCGATTTTTACTACTCGTGTACGACCGGCAATATGGTCGTTTGCCTTTATCTGGGCTACAAACTCGGCATCAATCTTCACTACTACGATAGCCAATCGTTCCCAGTCAACGCCTTTGCATACGGAAGCGATATAGTCCGTCTTTGCTGTGTCGTAGAACTGAAAATAAACAGTATTGTTCACGTGACCGAACTTATCAACGTCGTTGAAACGTATCTGAAGCGGCAACACATGGTGAAATTGTATCATAGTGGCAAACTATATATTTAATCCCTAAATCACGTAATCCGCGTCAGGTGCGAGCAGTTTGTCGATGAAATAGACGATTTGCTTGCGCCACCAGGCCCAGTCGTGGGCGGAGTCGTAGCCCCAGTAGTCAATCCAAGCAGGAACGTTTTTCTCCTTGAGCAGGGCATCCATCTGACGAGTACTGTCGAGGAGTTCGTCTTCCCATGCCCCCTGTCCCACACATAGGATGATGCGGCGGTGGCGGTAGATGTCCCAGTAGGGATGGTCGGCGGGCATCTGACGCAGGAAGTCGTAGGGCGAGTTGTCGTAGATGAGCTGGTCGTGATAGTTGGGGAAGAAATAGCCTGCATAGTAGAGTCCGCTCAGGGCCAGCAGCGTGTCGAAGAGGTCGGGACGGCGGAAGAAGAAGTTGCCTGCGTGGAAGCCACCCATCGAGCAGCCCGTGACGATGAAGGTCTCGTTGCTAAAGTGGCGCACCTCTGGTATCAGTTCATCGACGATGTAGTGGTACCACCGCTCGTGCAGTTCGATGCGACGGTGATGGTCGCCATTGATGTCCGACCACGTCTCGCGGTCGATGCTATCGACGCAGATCAGGCGTATCTGTCCACGGTCGATGTAGCTGGAGAGCACGCCTACCATGTCGAAGTCCTGATAGTCGTAGAATCGTCCGTCCTGCGACGGAAAGACGAGCACGGGATGTCCCTTGTCGCCGTAGGTCTTGTATTCCATGTCACGCCCGAGGGCGTTAGAGTATTTTTTCACGTAATTGATATTCATTTCTTCAAGTGTACATATTCAACAAATTCATTTACCTCCTCCATGCTTTCCAGACGCACCGTGTACATCTGCTGTCCCATGGCGGCTGAGAACAGTTCCGGCATGCGCTCGCACATCACAATGCGGTCGCCGTAGCGTTTCAATACCTCGTCGTGCGAATGGACGTACTGGTAGATGTCGCGACGGCTGGCAAAGGCGCAGTAGTGCTGCTGTCCGATGGCGGTATGGCTCTTGCCGAAGGCCACCATGTCGGCCCATATCTTATAGACATCGGTCGAGTGGGCATAGTTGATCATGTCGGGCGTATAGCCGCCGGCAGGACGCATATTCACTTCCAGTGCCACAAAGTCGCCCTGCTTACCCAGACCCTCGCGGTCGCTGTCGAGTCGGAAGAACTCCAGATGCACGAAGCGGTTCCA
>JBGUQW010000073.1:0-1894 GCA_045131435.1 Prevotella sp. | reverse complement strand
CGTAGTGTCATGCATATCATGCATAAAACATGAATATTGCCTTATTTCTGGGGATTTGCACATAAAAAGAGCAATACCCCCTGCTTTTGTGTATAATGTACATCGCCAAACACACATCATAGAAAAGCGTGGTATTGCTCATGGACATTATACAGTTATTACTTTCAATCATCAATGATCTTAATTGTGAGAAGCGCTGGCTTCTCAATTTTATCTGCAAATATATTCCTCTTAAGCAGTGGGCTCATGACGAGATCCACTCCCCAAAATACCAGAAATTCAAAACGGATAAGCTTCCCAGGATCATTCCTCTGGAGAAGAAGGACTGGCAGCATCTCCGGCGTGAATACCAACGCACTCACAATGGCCGCGAACTCAGACCGGTCCGCCGGCGCAGCGAATGCAGGATCCCTGCCGATACATGCTGTCCTTGCTGTAATGCCCCTTCCGAGTACCTTTACAACAACAATGGCTCCAAAGGCCAGCTCTTGTGTAAGGTCTGCCGTTCGATGTTTTCCCCACAGGACAACCGTTTCCATAAAGCTTTTGAACTGCGCTGTCCCTTCTGCGGACATTCCCTCGTCCCGGTAAAGAGCCGAAAGTTCTTTGTTGTCTGGAAATGTGTCAACAAAGACTGCTCTTATTACAAAGACAACTTGAAAAAAGTTGATCCCGATTCCCCGAATGGCAAGAGTGATTACAAACTCCACTACATTTACAGGGAATTTAATGTCGACTTCTTTAAGATGCCCCTTGACAGCCTTCCGAAGAACGCTTCTTCCCTGCGCTTCCGTAAGTATGACGCCAACATCATGGGGCTATGCCTCACCCTGCACGTCAACCTCGGCCTTTCCCTGCGGAAGACGTCCCAGGCACTCATGGACCTTTATGGTTTCAGGGTGTCCCACCAGCAGGTTGCCAACTACTGCAAGACGGCTGCCGTCTGCGTAAAGCCCTTTGTGGACCATTACGACTATAAACCGGGCAAAGCTTTTGTCGCCGATGAGACATATATCAGGATCCGCGGTGTCCATTCCTTTGTCTGGTTCATCATGGATGCCGCCAGCCGCTCCATCCTCGGCTACAGGGTCTCCGACAACCGGGGGGTGGGCCCCTGCATCATGGCTATGCGCATGGCTTTCGAAAAGCTTAAGAACAGGCTGCCCGAAGGTTTCCTTTTTGTTGCTGATGGCTACAGCGCCTATCCGCTTGCCGCCCAGCAGTTCTTCCATGAGTTCGGAGATCGTTTAAAATTTGAGATCACGCAGGTGATCGGCCTTACAAACGATGATGCTGTCTCCACTCAGTTCCGTCCCTACAAACAGCTGATCGAGCGTCTCAACCGCACCTACAGGGCATCTTACCGACATACAAACGGTTTCGATGGTATAGAAGGTGCGAACTATAACCTGTCCCTCTGGGTCGCTTATTACAACTTCCTGCGGCCACACAAGTTCAACCATTACAAAGTCCTGAACGAAGTGCCGGAACTTCGCAACGCTGACAACATGCCGGGCAAGTGGCAGCTCATGATCTTCCTTGGCCAGCAGACAATACTCCGGATGCAGAAGCAGTCCGTATCATAAAAGGAGCGGAACCGTTGTCAAGGGAACCGTGGAATACCGGAACAGGCGGCGGAGCCGTCTGTGAGGATATGCCGCGAAAGTCCCTTGACATAAGGTTCTCGGATTATCCTCCTGCAAAGGGAAAGGGGCAACTGCACCCTTTCCTGCCTCCGGCGAGGACGGGTCCGGGCAGGGCCCGGGAGAAGGGTCAAGGGACGCGTCCCTTGCGGGTTCTCAGGGCAGCGCCCTGAGCCCTCGGAGAGCCTTCAGGTTTCAATATCTACAGGTTTTCAAGGTTCAATCGAGCCTATTTTTTAGGCTCCGCTTTT
>JBGUQW010000072.1:0-2926 GCA_045131435.1 Prevotella sp. | reverse complement strand
CTGAATTGCTGAACAACACTTCATAGAAGAAGTCCCTGCCCTTGGGCCGCAGATAGAAGCCACCACAGTCGGCAGCCAGTTCAATGGTTTTCCGCTGTTCAGGCGAAAACTCCCTGGCCGAGGGATCGGTGGTACGCTCCACCAGGGCCTTCTTTGCAGCATCATAGCGATAGTCAGGGCAACGCATACGCGAGGCCTGACCGAACTTCAGGGCGACATCGAAGGGTGTCACCTCTTGTCGGCCCGTGTAGGTCTGAACGGCTTTCAGCTTCGTAGGGTCGTGTCGCAGCTCCTCCAGCGTCGGATAGTACAAGGCCACACGGTCGTAGAATCCGAGGCCGTGCGGATTGGTGTCGTAGGCGAAGCCGTCGTGGAACTCCATGTCTATCGCAAACTCGCCGTTGTCATCGAACTTGACATAGGGCGGAAGCGTATCAACGCTTGACAGTCCCTTGCCACTGAGCACGGGGAAACTATCACGGTTCAGGATGATACCCTCCACAGGGCCTTTCGGACACTCCAGTTCAGAGCAACTGATGCCCGACTGTGAGAGCAAGCTGCGACGACTGTATTCCAGCGCATGGAGAAAGGTCTCGAAATGGGGAGCATCTTCCAAAGCACGAGGCTTGTCGGCCTTACGGACAGCAGGGACGACTTCGGCCAATGTGAAGTTGCGGGTGCTGTCGTTATCCATCACCCGGATGGAATGACTGCGTGCATGGTTGGCATCCTCGGCAAAGGTCTTCATGGTGGAAGTGAGCTTCGTGTAGAGGTTCAAGCCGTATGGAGGCAGTTGTTCTGCATCGATACGGTTGCCGCGCTGTAGGATGACAAAGTCGGCAGGCACGATGCGGTTATCGCTGATATACACACCGAGCATAAGCTCTTCCTCCGCGAAACGGTTCAGCCAGCCACTGCGCTCATCCTCCGTGAAACTGATGATGCATGGCTTGTCCATGAAATAGGCCACACCGTCAGAGTCACCGCCACTGATACGCCCATTCAACTGCTTGGCCATGTCCACACACTGGGCATAAAGCTCACGGGAACGATGACGGTCACGGATGAGCGAGGTCTCAAACTCTTGAACCTGATCTGTGTCCATCAGCCCACGACACCACTTCTCGGCACCAGTCTTCGTCCTGAACTCCTCCACCCAACAGTCGTTGGTACTGTTGTCGAAGGCTACGTATTTGGCTCCGTCACGGAAATAACCCTGCGCACCTGTATGAGCAGGAAAGGTCAGACTACGTGACCTGCGCTCGCTTTCGAGAATCTCGCCCAATACCTTCTGGGCTTCCTCGCCAGTAAGCAGCTGCTGTCCGCTGTAGCCTGACCCCTGACTTGCCGCCATGTTATGTGTGTTCATCTCCGATGCCATCCACTAACACGGCCATAGCCAGCTCCTGTGCCTGGTCGACGGTCAAGCCGTCGCGACGGGCATTCTCATACTTCTCCTCGGCAGCATCGGCCAGATCGTCGAGGACTTCATCACTCACGGGGAAACCAGTGCCCCACTCCTCCTTCAGTCGCTGGAGGTAGCGGCGATAATAAGACATCTCCTTCGGCATGACGCTATCGCTTTAATCCCTGAGCCTCTGAACGGACGACACCCTCGGCGAGATCCTTCAACTCGTTGTGGGCATCCTTCTGCCAAGCATCGTTCACACCAGCAGCCTTCAACTGCGACTCGGCCTTCTCCCACAGTCCGTCAAACACCTTCGCACGCTCGTCGGGTGTCTCGGCACCAGCGGCGAAGTCGTTGAGCGTCTTCATCTGCTCGGGCGAGAAGTTACGGGCGGTGGAATCGGAGGCACGGTCGACGATGGCCTTCACGGCAGCATCCTCCTTGGCATTGACCTCCTGCTTCTGACCAGGACCAACGATGTCGAGGGCTTTCTTGTGGAAGTCCCTGTTGGCAGCAGCCACTTGTTCGAGAGTGGCGAGACGGTTCTTGACAGCCGTGGTCTCGTTGACTGAAAGCAGGCTGACACACTCGATGCCGTTCACCTTACCACTGAGCCATACACGGTCGGGATTGTCCTTGGCGGCTGAATAGCGCAGGCTGGTGACATTGGCGGCGCTGGGCAACTTAAACTTGCTCCAGTCTACCTTCTGGGCAGCGTCGAGCTTTTCGCCATTGGTCTGACGCTGGGCCTGTACGCGCTGCTCCATGCGTCCGGCGATGTCGGCCATTGTCATCGGCTTGCCAACAGACTTCACCTGGTCTTTCTCGTCGAGTGTCACCTCGGCACGATGACGGAGAGAGGCCAAATCCTCGGCATTCATGATGCCATAGAAACGGGATTCCTTGTTGCCCTTCTCGCCAAAGGCCAACTGCCACTTACCTACGAGGCCCTCAGAGCCTTTCACCGCCATATCCTTAGCATCGGGGGTCATCGAGGCAATCAGGTTGGCACGCTGTTCCCTGTTCATGTGGTCAACGTCCACGCCGTCCTTGCGGAGGGCATTCAGGAGGAGGGTGTCCTCGGTGATCTTCTCGATGGTAATGTAGTTCACGTCACGCCCATTGATGTTGGCGTTCTTCTGATGGAAGGCGGCATCATCGACGTGCATGGGATAGGCGGTCTTTACCGCAAACTCCTTGGCCTGAGCGGGGTCTTTGGCATACAAGTCCTGGTAGGTCTTGGCCTGCTCGGGAGTCAGCTGGCGTGACATCTGGGTACGCATACCCGCACGCTTCTCCTCGGGAGTCTTACCATCAGGGTTCAGCTTACCGTAGTCAACCTGTACCATCGTGGCGTCGTCCTTCTGGAACACGCGGATGCGGTCGATGGTGTTACCCTCTGTGGTGGTCACCTTCGCCTTGGCGGTCTTCTCATTGTTCTCATTCTGGTTCTCGACCTGAGAACCCTCTGCTGCAGCAGCCTTGGGCTGTGCGTTTTCTGTTTTCACTTTTGCCATT
>JBGUQW010000071.1:0-36298 GCA_045131435.1 Prevotella sp. | reverse complement strand
GGTATCAACCCCGCTACCAAGCAGAAGATTAAGATTGCTGCCAAGAAGGTTGCTAAGTTCAAGGCTGGTGCTGAACTTGCTGAAGCTGTGAACAAATAAGCTTTGTAAATAAAAACTCAAAAGAGGCTTGCCAACAAGGTAAGCCTCTTTTTTTATTCCTTAACCATCCTTACGGGTTCCTTGGTGATATCACTGCTTCGTTGCGCGTATAAAGTAAATGATAAGGAGCACGTAGGCGACGAGTGAGCAGAGCTCAGAGAGTGGATTGGCCCACCAGGCAGCATAGTCGAACGAAATACCGCCAAAGCGTAGCAAGGCACTGACGACACCCATGAGTGCTCCGCCTGCAATGAAACCAGAGGCAATAAGGTTGCCTTTCTCACCACGGGCCTTGTTCGTGGTATCGTTCTTGGAGCGTGTGGTCACATACCAATTGATGGCACCGCCAATGACCAACGGCACATTGAGTTCCATGGGAATGAACATACCTAACGCAAAGGCCAGAGCAGGAACCTTGCACAGTGTCAGAACAATAGCAATGACAGCGCCCAGGGCATAGAGTGGCCAAGGGGCACCGACACCATTCATCAAGGGATCGATGACTGCTGCCATCGCATTAGCCTGAGGAGCTGCGAGTGTTCCAGACGCAAAACCGTAGGTCTCGTTGAGCAGCATCATGACACCGCCAACGGTTGCTGCCGATACCAATGTGCCGAGGAATTTCCATGTCTGCTGCTTGCGCGGCAGTGTGCCACACCAGTAACCAATCTTCAGGTCGGTAATGAATGAACCAGCCATAGAAAGTGCTGTACAGACCACACCTCCCATGATGAGGGCAGCAACCATACCACCTGTTCCTTTCAGTCCGACACCCACCATCACGACAGAGGCGAGAATCAGCGTCATCAGTGTCATACCACTAACGGGGTTGGAGCCAACGATGGCAATGGCGTTTGCAGCAACAGTGGTGAAGAGGAAGGCGATAACGGCCGTCAGCACGATAGCCACCAAGGCAAAGAGCAGATTGCCGTCCATGACACCGAACCAGAAGAACAGGAAGGTCAGCACCAGCGTCACTATCGAAGCCACGGCAATGAATCGGAAGGGCAGATCAGCCCCCCCTACTGCCCCCGAGGGGGCTTCATTTGTTTGGACATTGGTGTCCCCCTCGGGGGACGAATGGGGGGCTACCAAGCCGACAGCACTCTTGATGACACCCCACGACTTGATGATGCCGATGATGCCAGCCATAGCAATGGCACCAATGCCGATGCTCTTGCCGTAGGATACGAAGATTTGCTCAGGTGACATATCACCAACGGCAGTGGTGATAGCAGGATTCCATTGGTTGAGCACCGTGTCGGAGAACAGCAGGGCCATACCGGGAACGACGAGCCACCATACGAACAGCGAGCCCAGTGTGATGATGAGGGCGTAACGGAAGCCGATGATATAGCCCAAGCCTAAAACGGCAGCACCCGTATTGTTCTTGAATACGA
This sequence comes from Prevotella sp., assembly GCA_045131435.1. Taxonomy (GTDB): domain Bacteria; phylum Bacteroidota; class Bacteroidia; order Bacteroidales; family Bacteroidaceae; genus Prevotella. The sequence continues at coordinate 34,799 of JBGUQW010000071.1, read as the reverse complement.
GCTTGGCCTTCTCTGCGAGGTCGTCACCGCCAGGAATCATGCGTGAGGTGACATTCTCGTTCCACCAGCCGAAAGTGGCTACGATAAAGTCGTAGAGACCACCCACAAGGCCGGCGATCAATAGAGAGGTAGCCCCCCCTACTGCCCCCGAGGGGACTTCATTTGCTTGGGCATTAGTGTCCCCCTCGGGGGACGAAGAGGGGGCTTCCTGGGCTTTCAGTACTTGCGTGGTAGCTGTGGCCTCTGGGAACGGGAACTGCTCTTGTGGAGCCTCGACAAAGTAGCGGCGGAAGGGTATAAGGAACAGGATGCCCAATACGCCACCCAGCAGTGAGGCAATGAATATCTTCAGGAAGTCGGCAGACATCTCCGGATACTTGGCCTGTAAGATGTAGATAGCCGGCAACGTGAAAATGGCACCAGCGACAACGGCACCCGAGCAGGCACCGATGCTTTGGATGATTACGTTCTCACGAAGGGCATTGCTTCGCTTTGCTGCTGCTGACACGCCAACGGCGATGATAGCAATGGGAATGGCAGCCTCAAACACCTGTCCTACCTTTAATCCAAGATAGGCGGCAGCTGCAGAAAACAGGACAGCCATGAGGACACCCCACGTCACTGACCATGCGTTGACTTCACTTCTTTGTTTCATTTCTTATTATAATTATTAATTCGTTCAAGTGCTTCTAATAGGAGACTGCGGGGACATGCAATGTTAATGCGCAGATAGCCCTCACCGCTCTTGGGTCCATACATGGTGCCCGGATTCAGCCATACTCGGGCATCCTGAAGTAGCCGTTCACAGTATGTGGCAACGGAGTTGCACTGTTCCCTGACGTCGACCCATACGAGGTAGGTGCCTTCCAGAGGCATCACCTTCCATTGGGGGATGTGCTGTGCGACGAAATCGCACAGCGCATGGTAGTTATCCCAAAGATACTGGTTCAGGGCGTCAATCCAGTCTTCGCTGTCGTTATAGGCCGCTTTGACGGCTTCAGGGGCAAAGGGGTTGACGTCGCATACCTCGTTGATGTTGATGGCACGATCCAAACGTCGGCGAGTGTCAGCATCCTGACAGATGATATTGGCCATCATCAGTCCTGCGATGTTAAACGACTTCGACGGTGAATTGAGGATGATGGCATCAGGATCAACCGTTCCCATAGGTACGAAGGTGTTGCCGGGCATGATGAGTTCACAATGAATTTCATCAGAAATAATACGGACACCATGCTTTTTACAGATGTCGGCCATGCACTGCAGCTCTTCCCGGCTCCACACGCGACCAGTGGGATTGTGCGGGTTGCAGAGCAAGAAGACGGTGGTCTTCTCGTCGGCACAGGTTGCCTCAAAGTCCTGCCAGTCGACTTCAAAGTGATTGTTGCTGCGGGAAAACCGCAGCACACATTCGGCTACTTCGCAGCCATTGTTCCTGATGCTTGAGAAGAAGCAGTTGTAGTCGGGCGACAAGATGAGCACTTTTTCACAAGGCATCGTCAATGCTTTGATGGCTACGGACATGGCAGGAACAACGCCTATGGTATAGAGTATCCATTCGCGCTCAATAGTCCATTGGTGGCGACGTTTAAACCATGAGATGACAGCCTCGTAGTAGTCATCCTGTACGTGGGTATAGCCAAAGACAGGATGCTCAGCGCGTTGCTTGATGGCCTTCTGAATAGCAGGAGCCACGGCAAAGTCCATATCGGCTACCCATAGCGGAATGACAGCCTCCCCCGACCCCTCCGATTGGAGGGGAGGTGTATCCCATTTCACGCAGCCCGTACCGCGCCGTTCTATCAGCTCGTCGAAACCGAAAGACATAAATTTCTCATTTCTCATTTCTCATTTCTCATTTGAACGATGCAATCGTTCGGCTGTCGAACATGCTCGTCAATGGTGATACTGCCGATGCTGTCAGCGATGATATGTCCGCTGGTGGGGTTCTTGATATTCTCAATGTGTCCGCGAATGTCGGCTTCAACGGTTGAGTATTCGAACATGCGGTCACAGGCTTTGTCGATAGTACAGTTCTCGAGGACGAGATTCTGGGTATAGCATAACAGCTGTTCACCAGCCAGGTGACAATTGACAAGGCGCACATTCTTCGAGTGCCACGCCAGATATTCGCCATCAAGCACAGAATCGTAGATGGTGACGTTTTCACACTCCCAGAAGGAATCTTTGGTGAGGATATCAGCGTGATGCACTTCCACATTCTTACAATATTGGAACACATACTTCGAATCACTCTTGAGACCGTCGACATAGATATTCTTACTGAACATGAACGGATAAGTGCCATCATGCAGTTCCACATTTTTCAGGCGAAGGCCGTCAATACGCCAGAACGTCTCGTCGGCATCACATATCTTGACATCCTCCAGTTCCACGTTTTTCATCTCGCGGAAGAACTTCGGACCGTCAATGCGACAACGGCGCATCACCAGGTCATTCGTATACCAGATGGCAGAGCGCGACCCTTCTGCAAAATAACAATCTTCGATAAGGGCGCCGTCAACGTGCCACCAGGGGTATTTGCCATAGAAACGACAGTCTTTCGCCTCCATCCGCTGGCATTGCTTGATACCACTCTCGCCATCGGTTATCGTGATGTTCTCCAATCGCAAATCGTGGGTAGCAAACAATGGGCGTTCGCCTCCGAATTCCTTGTTTTTTATGAGCTCCATACAGTTCTGTTTTTGTTATATTGCCGGCACTCCATCCTGTTGCCGCTTTTCAACTGCAAAGATAGGCGATAATTTTATTACCACCAAATATTTTCCCCAACTTTCTTTCTCTGATGCACAAAAAGAATACAAAAAGTAACAAACCTAAAAACCTCTGTCTGAAAATTACTAAAAGCCTGCATATCCTACACTAACGCCTGTTCACACAAGGGTTTTCCTGCATCAAAAAGGTGTCGTAGCCTGCATTTCCTACACCAGGAGATGGTTTTGTGAATCTTTAACCATAATCCCAAGAGTCGTCCGGATATTTGGTACAGCGAGTCCGGATGCCTCGGACTGTGTGTCCGAATACTTCGGACAATCAGTACGAATACCTTGTACGGACCGTACATGGTACTCGAATGGGATATACGGAATATTCGAACGACTGATGGGGATCTCTCACCCTCGGGGTAGATACTCTCGAGAAAACTCAAAATTCTTTTGGTTTTCTTCTCACTTATTCGTATCTTTGCACTTGAAACAAGAAACAACGGACATGACACAAGAAGAAAAGACCCGATTGGAAGAGCGGATAGTAGATGTGCTGAAAACCGTCTATGATCCCGAGATACCCGTCAACATCTATGATTTGGGTATGATTTATAAGATTGACGTACAGGAAGACTCGTCGGTAGAACTGGACATGACATTTACTGCCCCCAACTGTCCTGCTGCTGACTATATATTAGAAGATGTACGCACGAAGGTGGAGAGTGTCGACGGCATCACGTCGGCCAACGTCAATCTGGTGTTCGAACCTGCGTGGGACCAGTCGATGATGAGCGAAGAGGCTCGTGTCGAATTAGGCTTTGACTAATCTGAGGTTATTGGTTAACGGTTATTGGTTATTGTATGAAGAACGTCTATTTTCTGAGCGACGCACATCTTGGTTCGTGGGCCATTCCTCATCAGCGTATGCAGGAACGCCGTCTGGTGCGTTTCCTCGACAGCATCAAGGAGAAGGCTGCCGCCATATATCTGTTAGGCGACATGTTTGACTTCTGGTATGAATACAAATATGTCGTTCCCAAGGGTTATACACGCTTCTTGGGGAAGTTGTCGGAGTTAACCGACATGGGTGTCGAGGTCCACTTTTTCACAGGCAACCACGACATCTGGGCATACGAATACTTGGAGAAGGAGTGTGGTGTGATACTACACAAAAAGCCCGTGACGACAGAAATTTACGGCCACGAGTTTTTCCTGGCTCATGGCGATGGATTGGGTGACCCCAACCGTTCGTTCAAGTTTCTCCGTGCCCTCTTCCACAATCCGATGTGCCAGTGGCTGCTGTCTAACGTACACCCACGCTGGGGTATGGCGGCTGGTCTGTCGTGGGCCAAACACAGCTATATGCAGCATAAGGAAAACAATGACACCGTCTATGCAGGAGAAGACCGCGAACACTTGGTGCTCTTTGCCAAGCAGTATGTTGAGGAGCATCCCAATATCGACTACTTTATCTTCGGGCATCGCCATATTGAACTCGACATCAAGCTGGCGCGCCATACGCGCCTCATGATTCTGGGCGATTGGATCAGCCAGTTCACCTATGCCGTCTATGATGGGGAACACATGTTCCTGGAGGAATACGTAGAAGGTGAGAGTCAGCCCTGACCCTCACCTTCTTTTATTCATCTCGATATTACGTAATTACGTTATAACGACAACTATTACAGCAGATTCATCGTGTCTGTGGCAATCATCAGCTCCTCGTTGGTGGGGATGACAACAACCTTCACCTTCGAGTCGTCAGCAGAGATGATAGCTTCCTCGCCACGAACGGTGTTCTTCGACTCGTCGAACTTGATGCCGAGGAACTCCATGTTCTTACAAACCTCTGAGCGCATGCTGGTCTGATTCTCACCGACACCAGCGGTGAAGACCACCACATCGAGGCCGCCCATAGCAGCAGCATAGGCACCGATGTACTTCTTGATGCGATAGAAATACATATCCTGAGCCAGCTTGGCACGGGGATCGCCTTCCTTGGCAGCATTCTCTACATCGCGCATATCGCTCGAGCCGCCAGTCAAGCCAGCCACACCACTCTTCTTGTTGAGCAGATTCGACATGCCATCGGCGTCGAGGCCCAGTTTCTTCTCGATGAACGTCACAGCACCACCGTCGATATCACCAGCACGGGTACCCATCACGAGACCCTCCAGCGGAGTCAGACCCATCGAGGTGTCGATACACTTGCCGTCAACGACAGCAGCGATAGAGCCACCGTTACCAACATGGCAGGTCACCATCTTAGTGCCCTCAGCGGGGATGCCTAAGAACTCACAGGCACGCTGTGACACATAGCGGTGACTGGTTCCGTGGAAGCCATAGCGACGAATACCGTACTTCTCGTACAGCTCGTAAGGAATAGCGTACATATAGGCCTTGGGAGGCATGGTCTGATGGAAAGCGGTGTCGAACACGCCTACCTGAGGCAGTCCGGGCATCAGTTCCTTCACAGCATTCACACCCTTCAGGTTGGCTGGGTTATGCAGGGGAGCCAGGTCAGAGCACTCCTCGAAGGCTTTCAGCACCTCGTCAGTGAGGATGACGCTCTTGTTGAACTTCTCGCCGCCATGCACCATGCGGTGACCAACGGCATCAATCTCGTCGAGGCTCTTGATGACACCAATCTCGGGATCGGTCAGCAAAGAGAAAATAAACTTCACGCCCTCGGTATGCTCAGGGATGTCGTGCATAATCTGCTTTTTCTCACCATTGGCGAGCTTTACCTTCACAAAGGCACCGTCCAAGCCCACACGCTCAGCACCGCCACTGGTCATCACGCTCTTGTCGTCCATGTTGTACAATGCGTACTTGATAGAGGACGAACCACAGTTTAACACTAATATCTTCATTGAAAACAAATTTAAATAATATTACTTTTTCGCATCCATGGCCTGGCAGGCAGTGATGGCTACCATGTAATAGATGTCCTCGACAGAACAGCCACGAGAGAGGTCGTTCACGGGTCGTGCAATACCCTGCAGGATGGGACCGATGGCGATGGCGTCACCTAAGCGCTGTACCAGCTTATAGCCGATGTTACCTACTTCGAGGTTGGGGAATACCAGCACGTTGGCCTTTCCTGCGATATCAGAGCCGGGAGCCTTCTTGGCGCCAACACCAGGTACGAGAGCGGCATCGGCCTGCAGTTCACCGTCAATCTTCAGCGACGGATCCAGTTCCTTGGCCAGCTTTGTAGCCTCAATAACCTTGTCAACCACCTCATGCTTGGCAGAACCCTTTGTCGAGAAGCTCAGCATGGCCACGCGAGGATCTGCAAAGCCTGCCACCGACTTAGCGGTCTGAGCAGTACATACGGCAATCTGCGAGAGCTGGGCAGCATCGGGCATCGGTGTAACAGCCACGTCACCGACTACCAACACACCGTCTTCACCATACTGTTTCTCCTTCGAGATGAGTAGCATACCACCGCTGACACAGGTGATGCCAGGAGCACACTTGATAATCTGCAGGGCAGGACGCAGGGTGTCGCCAGTGGTAGACAATGCACCACTGATCTGTCCGTCAGCACCTTCAGTCTTGATAATCATACAACCCAAATAGAGCGGATTCTTCACCAGCTTACGGGCTTCTTCGATGGTCATGCCCTTCGACTTACGCAACTCTGCCAGTTTCTCGGCATACTCCTCACTGCGCTCACAGTTTTCCGGGTCGATGAGTGTGGCCTTATCAATGTTGGTGAGACCTTTTTCCTTGGCCAAAGCATGCACCTTGTCAGGATTGCCAATCAAGATGATGTCTGCAATGTCATCGGCCAGTACACGGTCGGCCGCACAAAGAGTACGCTCCTCCTCAGCTTCGGGGAGCACAATACGCTGCTTATTTGCCTTAGCGCGCGCAACAATTTGACTTAATAAATCCATAGTTTGTTTGTCTTAAATGTATTTAAATATTTCACACTGTTTGCAAAGGTACGAATAATAATTGGAAAAATCTTGTTCTGAAAGAAAAAAAATAGAAATTTTATGCTATCTTTGCACTTGATTATAAATGATGTTCGCATGAGAAGAAGTATTTTGTCTTTACTCCTGTTGTTAGTGGCTCTGCAAACGATAGCTCAGCAAGCGGTGTTGAACAAGCAACGTCACTTCCCCAAAACCGTTCCTGCAGGAAACTATAGTGGCATCACCTGGATGGGAGATGACCATTATGCTGTGGTTAACGACAAGTCGCCAACGGCCGGTTTCTATCTGATGACCATCCGAACGGACTCAGTTACAGGGGACATCATGGAAGTGCGCGCAGACAGTTTTCTGACCAATCACCAACCCAACCGCGACGAGGAGGGCATCTGCTACATTCCACAGACCAACACGGTGTTTGTCAGTGGTGAGGGCGACGGACAAATCATCGAATACAACATGGACGGACAGCTGACAGGGCGTCGCCTGAATATCCCCGACGTGTTTAACACAAGGCGGGGCAATGGTGGTTTTGAGGCCCTGACATACAATGCCGTGACCCATTGTTTCTGGACGACGACGGAGAATACGCTCAAAGGCGACGGCGAGAAGCCGGACATCAGTCGGAAGATTTCCAATAGGTTGCGCCTGCAGTGCTTTGGTGACGACCTTCAGCCTCGCGAACAATACTGGTACAAAACGGATTCGTCGACAGTCAAGGGAACAGAAGGGAAAAGCACCTTGGGTGTCAGCGGACTCGCAGCTTTGGACGACGGACGGATTATCGTGCTGGAGCGTGAGATCAGGAAGACTGACAGCGGCATCGGCTCGTTCACCCACATGAAGCTTTACGTCGTCAACCCCAGCCAGCAGCAACCGGGTGACTGGCTACACAAGCAGTTGCTGACGGAGTTTCGCACCAGCATCAACATGACCAAGCGGAGTTTTGCCAATTATGAAGGTCTTTGCGTAGGACCAAGACTGACGGATGGACGCCAGCTGTTGTTGCTGGTGGCCGATTCTCAAAATCAATACAAGGGGTGGCTGAAAGACTGGTTTAAGACCATCGTTATCTCATCTCCTGAGTGAGGATGCTTTCCAGCTTCTCAGCCGTCAGTCGCAACTGGAATTCGCTGCGGATGGCCACGCTGATGCCACCAGTCTCTTCAGAAACCACAATGGCAATGCAGTCGCTCTCGTGGGTGATACCCAAGGCGGCACGGTGTCGGAGACCCAGTTCCTTGGGGATGTCGAGGCTGTGGCTGACAGGCAGGATGCAGCCTGCAGCCCGTATCCGATGGTTGGCAATAATCATGGCACCGTCATGCAGTGGCGAGTTCTTGAAAAACAGATTCTCAATCAGGCGCTGACTCACAGTGGCATCAATACGCTCTCCTGTGGCGATGATGTCGTCAAGGGGTGTGGCACGCTGAATGACGATGAGTGCACCGACCTTCTTTTTGCTCATGCTCATGCACGACATGACAATGGGCATAATCACTTGCTTGAGTGTTTCAAAGTCCTGCCTCTTGTCGCTACTGGAAAACAGTCGGCGTATGAACCTCATGCGCTGGTGGGCACCCAGGTTATACAGGAATTTTCGGATGTCTTCCTGGAAAAGGACAATCAGTCCGATGACACCCACCGATACCAGTTTGTCCATGATAGACCCCAGCAGTCGCATTTCCAGTACCTGCGACACCACCAGCCACAGCACGATGAACATCAGAATGCCCATGAAAACATTCAGCGAACGCGACTCCTTCATCAGCCTGTAGATGTAGAACAACATCAGGGCGACGAGGACAATGTCGATGATATCTTTTATTCCAAATTCGAAAAACACCCTATTATAATTTACAATTTGACGATTTACAATTTATTTGTCTCACTATCTTGACGCACTCCATGGCCTCGCGGACATCATGGACGCGGAGAATGCCGGCTCCTTTCAGCAGGGCAATGGTGTTGAGTGCTGTCGTGCCATTGAGTGCTTCTTCCTGAGTGGTCTCCAACAGCCGGTAAATCATGGACTTTCTTGAGATGCCCACCAGTATCGGAAGGTGCAGCATCTGCATACGCTCCAGTTCCGACAGGATGGCATAGTTCTGTTCCAGTGTTTTGCCAAAGCCGAAGCCGGGGTCAACAACGATGTCCTTCTGTCCCAACGAGCGCAGATGGTCTACTGTCTTGGCACAGTCCATGAGCACCTCGCGCATCGTAGCCTGTTGCGACATATATATATAAGGTACGCGAAGGCGCGTTACCATTCGGAACATGGAGCTTTGATCTTTGATCTTTAAACTTTGAACTTTAGCGGGTGCACCCACGTCGTTGATGATGTCTGCACCAAACTCCTCGACAACCATACGGGCTACGGAGGGACGGAACGTATCAACACTGACCACGGCATCGGGAGCCTCGCGACGCACTATCGTCAGCGCATGACGCAGACGGTCTGTTTCCTCTTGCTCGCTGACAGACTCGCTGTCCGGACGTGTTGAGCAGGCGCCCACATCGATGATGCTGCCACCTTGTGACAGTATTTCCTCCACGCGACCAGCTATCTCCTGCTCCGTCTGCTTGCGGCTTCCGGCAAAAAAGGAGTCTGGCGTCACGTTCAGGATACCCATCACCTGAGGGGTGCTGAGGTCCATCAGTCGTCCGTTACAATTCAGCGTATATTCCATTCGTGTGCAAATTTACACATTTCTGTTGACATTTCCAAATTCAAGACGATTATTCTTCCGTTGGCATCATAATGTCAGCAGTTTCAGTCGCTCAGGCGCAAAGAGCGCTTGTGCCACATCTTGGAGTTGGGTAGCGGTGATGGCCTCAATACGTTCTAAAAGATGCGTGATGTCACGTTCCTGACCATAGTGCAGAAAGTGCTTGGCAAAGTCGAGGGTAAACTGCTCGCGGTTGTCACAGGCAATGGTCAGCTGACCTTTCAGCTGGCGCTTGGCAGCAGCGAGCTGACGCTCAGAGAGCGGATGCTGCATCATGCGGTCCAACTCGCGGTGTACCAGGCGCAGACAGCGTTTCACGTCGTGATGGTCGCAACCGAAATAGACGCTCCAACAGCCCGTGTCGCTATAGCTGGCCATCGAACTCTCGACGGTATACACCAGGCCGTGACGCTCACGGAGCGACAGGTTTAGTCGCGCATTCATGCCGGGCCCTCCCAGGATATTATTGAGCAGATACAGGGGCATGCGCCGGGCGTCGTCCCACGCATAGGCCTGACAGCCCAGCATGACATGGGCCTGATGGTGAGGGGAAGGAGCCCCCTCCAACCTCCCCCGACTGGGAGAGGCTTCTGGCGCAGCTGTTCCCCCTCCAGTTAGAGAGGGGTAGGGGGAGGCTTCTAACCTTTTCACCAACCGTGAAAAGTTGATGTCGCCATAGACGAAGAAGATGGCATTGTCCGGACGATAATATCGCTGTGTGAACCGATGGGCGTCACCGGAAGTGAATTGCTGTACCTGCTCGCGCGTGCCTAATATATTATGTCCTAAGGGATGCCCCTGAAACAGCATATTCTCAAACTCATCATAGATCAGTTCTGCCGGTGAGTCGTTATAACTCTCGATTTCATCGCAGATGACGTCAATCTCATGCTCTATTTCTTGCTGTGGATACTCACTGCAGAACACTATATCCGTCAGCAGGTCGACAGCGAGCAGAAAGTGTTCCTTCTGAATGGCCGCATAGAACACGGTATCCTCTTTGTTGGTAAAGGCATTGAGGTCGCCGCCGACTCTTTCCAGACAATTCAGTATCTGGAAGGCAGAACGCCGACGGGTCCCCTTGAAGGTGGTATGCTCGCAGAAATGAGCCAGCCCCTCTTCACCCAGGCATTCCTGGCGGGCACCGGCATTGATGCCGATACCGCAATAGACCACAGGGGAATTGCTGGGCAGATGGATGACTCGCAGGCCGTTAGCGAGTGTTGTCGTATTGTATTTTGTCATAATTGGTGCAAAAGTACAAAAAAAATTAGGAATTAGGAATTAGGAATTAGGAATTATTTCGTATCTTTGCGACAAAAGTCGCGAAGTTACTCCGTCTCGACAAAAAAAGAAACTCGTTTCTTTGTTTTGTGCTCGACTTTTCGTAACTTTGCAGACAAAATACTAAAAACTATGCGAAAAGTAATCGGTATTGGAGAAACAGTGCTGGACATCATCTTCCGCGATGACCAGCCCATTCATGCTGTCCCAGGGGGTTCGACGTTCAACGCCATCATATCGCTGGGACGGTGTGGCGTGAAAACCACTTTTATCAGTGAGACAGGCGACGACCACATCGGACGCATGATCATCAAATTCCTCGAGGATAACGGCTGTCCTGCCAGTAGCGTCAACGTCTATCCCGAAAGCAAGTCACCGCTCTCGCTGGCCTTCCTGAACAGTCAGAACGATGCGGAATACATCTTCTACAAGGACCATCCTCACGACCGGTTGGACTTTGCCTTCCCCGACGTGCAGGCTGACGACCTGGTGCTCTTCGGCTCGTATTATGCACTGAACCCCGTCATCCGTCCACAGGTGAAAGCCTTCTTGGACTATGCCCACGAACGGGGAGCCATCCTCTATTATGACGTCAATTTCCGCGCTTCTCACCAGCATGAGGTGATGCGACTGACGCCCAACCTGCTGGAGAACTTCGAACTGGCAGACATCGTGCGAGGGTCTGCGGAGGACTTCCAGATTCTGTTCAAGAAGTCCGACCCTGACGTCGTCTACCGTTCCCAGATCATGTTCTACACCAAGAACTTCATCTATACGCAGGCCGCTGACCCCATCGAGCTGCGAGCCAGTGGCGGACTGACGAAGCAGTATCCGGTCAAGGCGGTGGAAACGGTCAGCACCATCGGAGCCGGCGACAACTTCAATGCCGGCTTCCTGTTCGGCCTTATCAAAGAGGGCATCACCCGCAGCCAGCTGGAGCAGGGCTTGAGCGAGGAACAGTGGGACCGTGTCATCGACAGCGGCCAGCAGTTCTCAGCAGAGGTATGCCGTAGCCTCTTTAACTATGTGTCGCCCGAATTTGCAGCAACAAAGAAGTAATCATTAAAATATAAGGAACTATGCAGAAAATTACAGAAAACATCTATTACGTCGGCGTCAACGACCGTAACAAGTCGCTGTTCGAAGGACTGTGGCCTCTCCCCAATGGTGTCAGCTACAACTCATACATCATCGACGACGAGAAAGTGTGTCTCATCGATACCGTCGAGGTAGACTTCTTTACGCAGTATCTGGAACACATCCATGAAGTCATCGGCGACCGTCCGGTTGACTACCTCGTCATCAACCACATGGAGCCCGACCACAGTGGCTCGATAGCACTCATCAAGAAGTTCTATCCCGATGTCCAGATCGTCGGCAACAAGAAGACGTTCCAGATGATGGAGGGCTTCTACCGCATCACCGAAGGCACCCTCGAAGTGAAAAACGGCGACACGCTGTCCCTGGGCAAGCAGACCCTGAGCTTCGTCCTGACCCCGATGGTTCACTGGCCCGAGACGATGGTGACGCTCTGTGGTACCACCCTCTTCTCCGGCGATGCCTTCGGCTGCTTCGGTGCCCTGAACGGTGGCGTCATCGACGAACAGATCAATTGCGACACTTTCTGGCTCGAGATGGTCCGCTACTATTCCAACATCGTCGGCAAGTACGGCACACCCGTGCAGAACGCCCTCAAGAAACTGGCCGATGTCAAGCTCGACTACATCTGTGCCACCCACGGTCCAGTATGGCACCAGTATATTGATAAGGTAGTGGCTGAATACGACCGCATGTCGAAATATGAGACCGAGCCGGGACTCGTCATCTGCTATGGCACCATGTATGGCAATACCGAGCGTGCTGCCGAGGTGATAGCCCGTGCTGCTTCCGAGGCTGGCGTCAAGAATATCGTTATGTACAACGTGTCGAAGACCCACCATTCCTACATCATCCGCGACGTGTTCCGCTACCGTGGACTCATCGTAGGTGCACCGACATACAACACCGCCCTCTACCACGAGATGGACGTCCTGCTCTCAGAGCTGGCCGGCAAGGACATCAAGAACCACCTGCTCGGCTGGTTCGGCTCCTACGGATGGGCCTCGAAGGCCGTCTGCGAGATACAGCGCTGGAACGACGAGCGCCTGCACTTCGAAGAGGTGGGCAATCCCGTCGAAATCAAGCAGAGCCTCACCCCCGAGACCAAAGCCCAGTGCGAGGCCCTCGGACGTGCGATGGCCGAACGCCTTAAGAGAGAATAAAACGGGTGTTTTCTATACGAGGTCGTGGGCCAGATAGTCCCACATGCAGTTGCGCATGTGGAGCATATACCTGAGATTGTGGAAATCATCTATCAGCCAGCGGTTGCCCTCGTAGACCAGGTTGACACGTGCAGGGGTATAGGTATCGCCGTCATAGACGACAAACGATACCGATGCCCGCTTCTGGTTGCCCTCCATCCAAAGGTCGTTGACCTCGAATTCTTCGAAGGACACGTAACTGGTGGGATAGCGCAACATCGACCAGCGGTCCACTTCAAAGAAAAAGGTGCCTGTCCTTTCCTCTTTGCAGCGGACCGCCATCAGTAACTTGTTCCACGACTTCGAACAGAAGGCTCTGTCGAACCATTCATATTCATAACTGCCGCCATTACATGCATATTCATTCCTGACGAGCAGGTAAATTTCTTTCACGCGCTCCAGAACGACGGCTCGCTCCAGCGCCATCCTCATTTCGGTATTCGTGGTGTCTGCCGTCTGACAGATGGTGTCGCTCACGCTCGCTGTCTCTTTTTCATAAGCTGCCAATTGGCGCTCCTCCAAGCAGTTGAACGTCAAAATCAGGGATGTGATAGCAAGAATCACGACGGAAACGTCCCTCAGTGCTATTACAATTTTTAATGGTTGGTTCTCTTCTTTGTTCATCAGGGTTGGTTGTCTATTTTGTTTACTGGGGTGCAAAATTACACAAAATATCTCTACCCAACAAATATTTTCGCAAAAAAATGCGTTTGCAAACTTACCAGGGCGTAATCTGTCAAGGCAGAGTGATGTTTCTCACACACATGCAAAACTGTTTCAAGTTGCTTGGGCAGAACTTGCGCAAGTTCTGGGAAAGTTTTGGATAGTCTGTTTATAACATCTTGACAATCAGCGACAACAGCTTTGCCGTTTACTTGGGCAAGCTTGGGCAAACTCGACTCGTCAGGTTCTCTGACTACAACACTAAAAGCCGTCAGATTGCTGACATTTTTATCGAGATTGCCAAATTACTGAAGCTTTTTCTTACTCAACAGAGCCAACAATAAAGATGGCAAGAGCTTTACGAAAAAGCCCTTGCCATCCTAGATGAACTACGTTCACTAACTATTTTTTGAACGAGATGACAATATTAAATAAGTTACTGTCAAAGTTTACTTCGTCTTCATTATAGTAGTGGACATCAATAGTGCCGCCAGAAGTGTTGACGATAAAACCGCCACCTTCTGCGGGAAGCATCTCGTCATTGCTCACATCCGTACTGCCAGTAGCCTCTAGAAATGCTTTCTTGTATGCATTAATACGGGCTTTTGCCTGTTTCGCTGTATACAGCTTATCTTCTCTGACAGCAATCCAATTTTCGTCTTCAACAAATGCCTTGACTTTTACGCCATATGCTGTGCCAGAAAGGAATTGGAATCCGTTTTCTTTCTTGTCAACAAACCCTTTTGCTTTCAGCTGTTGACTGATTTTAGCAATGGGCTGCTTGACAGGAACGCCTTGGAATGCCACATTTCCATTGACGATGACCGGTTCGTCAATGGTCACGGAAACAGGAATAGCAGGAGCCACTTTCTTTGGTGCAGACTTTTTGGCAGGCTTGCGCTGTTGAGCAACACTGGTCTGAACCATTCCAAACAACAGCAAACCGATTAGTAATAAAAGATTCTTTTTCATTTTAGTATTCCGTCTTCTTTCAACTTCATTCTCAGTTCATTGCGAAGCACTCTGACGACAACTCCGGCACGTTCGCCCAGATTGTTACGCTGTTCTTCGCGACCGTAGAGGCGCTCGTCGGCACCTGTTGCATACTTCTCCCATTCACCTCCGTCACTGAAGAAGCGGTCGAAATAGTCTTCGTAGCGTTCACGGGCATTCACCTCTGGTACTAATGGGCGCTGGTTACAGCCTGCTACACCAGCAGTGATACCCTTAAAGAGTACTGCATATAGGGCATTCTTGCGTGCCTTGTTAACAGCCATGTCATCGTCCTTTCCAAATCCCCAGGCGCGAATGGTCTGTGAACCATCGTGAGCAATACCGAGGCATTCCGGCTCAAACTCACGATAAGATGTTGCCTTCTGATGTGACTGGCAGGCAGTGAGCATCAGCGCGGAGATGGCAATCAAAAACAAATATTTTTTCATACTATACCTTTCTTTAAATTACCACCATGTTCGAATAATACGAGTGTTATAGACGACACGTGGACGACTCTTGGCATAGGCCACAGCAATGTCACGTACAGCATTGAGACGGGCACGGTCCATACTGCGCTCATGAGCATTCTGGCGCATCATCTCAGCACGGTCGGCATCGTCCAGACCCTTGACGCGTCCCTTTACTTCCTTCATCAGAGCCTGAGCACCGGCATAGGAGCTGGAAGAGGGGTCAATATCGCCCACCAGAGCCATCACAGCTTCAGCATTCTCGCGAGAGGGTGAGGCAGCCCACAGAGCTCGAGCCTGCTGCAACTGCTTGGCAGCATCGTTGTTGACCTGTGCGCGATATGCCTTTACCATCATACTTTGAGCCTCTGCATAGTAGGAAACCTCTTGGGGAATCTGTGAAAGAGTCCACAGGGCCTCGTCGTAGTTCTTCTGATTCATCATAGACTTAACAGAAGTAAGAATCTGGTTTTTGTTGGACTCGTAATATTGGATGATACGGTCTGTTCCTTGTCTGACCAGCTGACCGATTTCTGCCTTGTGGGCATTGATGCCGTTCATGGCTTTCAGTACGGCCTTAGCTTCGTCATTGCCTGCACCTTTCAGTGTCATAGTGGTGGAGGCATACTTGGTGCCTGTCATGCCATCGCCCAGGAAGAGACCCACTTCCAGTTTATACATGACGACTGTGGGGCCGCTGCTGATCACTTCCTTTTCCAACACATTCCAGTTCATGGTCAGAATGAAGCGCGATCCTTCAGCACTGAGCAAGCCATTTTGGGAAATAATACTTCCTAAACGGTTTTCCAATAGCTTAATATTATTTGCCGTCAACCCCTCCATGTCTTCTGGCAGGTAAGGGCTGACTATCATTTGTGCACGTACTGCCAGTACGCACAGCACGATAATGGATAATCCTAATAGCCTTTTCATACTTACTTTTCTCCAATGGTTATTGTAGCATGGCCAAGTCCGCGCATGTTCAGTTTAGAATCCACGCCCTTAGCCTTCAAGAAATTAACAAGTCCACGAGCCCACTGACGGGTATCCAGCGGACGGTTGTTGGCTCCGTAGAGAGGAATGCGTACCTGTTCAAACTCCATGGTGGTCTCTGTCGCATCCAGCGTACTATAGACGTGGTTCACGGTGTTATCAGAAAGCCAGTCTTCAATCAGCTCGCCCAGTTCCTTGCCTCCGAAATCAGACTCCAGGTCGTAGGGGCTACTTTCCCATTTCTGGACGACGAGTGCTACTTCACGACCATTCCTACCCATATCGTCGAAGTGCTTCATCAGTTGTTCTTCTATCTTGCCCATGCTGGCATTGACAGCCTCTTGCAAGAGTACGGCCAGTTCTGACGAAATGGACGGGTCGCTGGTGCCGTTGGCGGCAGCAACCTGCTTGTTTGTGTAGGCATCGAGAGCACGCAGATTGTAGGTTAGTGTACGTCTCGGTCCACGGACATTGACCTTCCAATAAAGATCAAAGATAATGTCGCTCTTGGCACGTGCATTGATAATATCGAGCGGCGTCTGTTCCACGTCAGAGCCAGACTTGCTCGTTCTTGCTGTGGTTTCAGCGCGTGA
This sequence comes from Prevotella sp., assembly GCA_045131435.1. Classification (GTDB taxonomy): domain Bacteria; phylum Bacteroidota; class Bacteroidia; order Bacteroidales; family Bacteroidaceae; genus Prevotella. Next base: position 18,104 of record JBGUQW010000071.1, on the reverse strand, counting down.
CTGCGAGAGGGCATTGAGGTTCTGTTCCATATCCTTCAGGGGGAATCCCATGTCGCCCATCATGCTACCGATGGTCGTGATGGCAACTTTCATATCACCGTTCTCTAAGAAAGCGCGCTCATAGTCTGCTACGGTCTTCGAGCCTCCATTGGTGTCGAAAGTCTTAGTGTATCCCATTTCATTGCACCACGTTAAACTTGGTACCACCATGATGGTGGGTTTCTTGGCCTGTGAGAATGCCATGACACTTGCAAGAAGTGCTACGCATGTTAAGATTGTCTTTTTCATACTTATAATCGTTTTTAGTTAAATATGTTTTTAGAATAGTGAATTGAGCCCCTTTGAGATACCATCCTTCTGTAAACGGTCGCGGAGGGCGTTGAAGTTGATGATGCAGACCATACCGATTTTGTACTCCTTGCTCGAAATCTTGATACGGTCTTCCGGTTGTATGTTGCCATTGTTAGTCAGCTCCACATACTGCATGTAGTCGCCGCTATTAAAGAAATTGTCAAAATAATCGGTATGTGCTGAATAGCCGTCAGGACACAGGGCTGCATGACCTTTGTTCAAACCAGAGGCCTTGCCACCACGAACACCCTTGAAAATGACACCATGCACGGCATTGCGCATGCAGGTCTGACGCGTGATCTTCTCCTTCTTGCCATAGTTCCACACCTTTATCATGATATAGCCGTCAGCCATCGTGCGGTCGGTGTAGTTCTCGAGTTCATAACGATAGGTGTTCTCCTCATCGTCTTTTGCTGTGGCTGTCACAACAACGAACAGCGACATGCAGAACAGTAAAAATGCAAACTTCTTCATAATTCTGATATAATAATGTTATTTCCTTTCAGTTATTTTACTTGTCTCAGCCACAAACCACCATCGGCCAAAGCCTTGCTGGGCTTACCCTCGAAGATGGTGTACTCAAGGCTGTTGTCGCCATCGTCGTCGTCATCGTCACCACTGGCGGCACCTTCAATCTTCTCGCCAGCACCATGACGGTTGTCCCAAACCTTGCCTTTAGCCACTTTCACAGTACCAACCTTCTTGTACGTGATGTTACCATTTTCATCCTGGATTTGCTCCAAAGCTTCAAACTTGTCGCCATCCTTGACGCCTTCCTTCTTTCCGACATAGGCATACATCGTCTGGCCGTCATCTGTGACGTTCAGAACGGTAAGGGTCTTGAACTGATCATATTTTTTCTGCAGCTGGGCAATGCTCTTATCTGTTGCACGTGCTGTGGCACGACTGATAAGCTTGGCCGAAGCGTCGTCCTTCAACGTCAGCTTCATGGTGGCAGGAGCATGGCATGAGGTCTTGCCAACATAGGTCAGCTTGTAAGATTCGTCAGTGTCGAATTCCTTCGTGTCTTTCGCACTCCAATACTTGTCATAGAAAGCCATCATGACGTCCTCGTTCCATTCCAACTGGAACAGATAACTCGTTGTAGTTACGAAATAGCCCTTCAATGCTGCTCCTGCTGCAACAGATGCCAATTGGGTGACACCGCCAACAGCACCGCCAGCCACGGCTCCGGCAGCAGTTGCCATAGCCGCAATTTCTTCAGCCGACATGTAGGCATAAGACGTTACCATCACGAAAGTGCGTGGAATCAGGTCCTTTTCAGCTGCGTCCATGATCTTGTTTTTGCCACCAATAACTCCCTTATATTTGTTGAGCTCTTCCTGACTGGCACCAAACAAACCTCTGTCTTCAATCAGCAGTGTATTGAAGTGTGAATTGTCCTTTATCGTCTTACTTTCATTATACCACTTACCGATAATCTTATTGGCAATATGCTTCTCCTTGAAGAACTTCATGATTTTGGCAATTTTTTCATCACCGCTCATGCCACCGGTTTCCGATGACGATACGGCCTTCTTGGCAAAGCCAAGACCTTTCTTTGCCAAACCTCCCAGGCCTTTCTTCTTGCCACCGGCCATCTCTTCAGCAGCCTTTATCTCCTCCTCTGTCACCTCAATCTTCGTCAAGTCGATATGACGCACCGAAAGATTGTGATTGTTGTACTTGTCAGGAATGGCCAATGTGTCGAATGTAGACGTTACAATCGTTTTGGCATCACCCGTCAGCTTGTCACTCGGAACCATAATGGTGTAGAGTGAACTGCGGCGATACTTCATTTCCTTGTTTGCTTTCTGTGCAAATGCTACAGCTGCCATCAAGGCAACACACAATGTTAAAATAACTCTTCTCATAGTAATGTTGTTTTAAATAATAGTAATATGTTTTAGATTGGTCGTAAACATTCCTCTTTGTCCAGAGTTGCCGAAAACCGACTGAAGTCGTTGGCAAAGTTACGACATTTATTTGAAACGACAAAGAAAAAAACAAAAAATCTTTGAGTGTTAATTTACAACAAACATGTGAATGCAAATTTGCGTTGACATCCAGAATCATCGAACATCCTAACGGTGGAAACGCTCCAAGCACGGTGTTACGCTGTAACGCTATTACACTGTTACATTGGGTGTAGGTGGTAGTAGGTGGGGAAAGACACCCCTCGACGGAGCCAAAACCATTGAACGTTGACCATTACAATGAAAATAAATCGTCATTTATTTTGTATTATACTCGCTTATTCGTAAATTTGCAGCATGAATGAATGGATTACTACTATCAACGATGTGATTTGGAGCTATGTGCTCATGGTGGCATTGGTGGGGTGCGGCATTTGGTTTACGTGGCGCACGCGCTTTGTGCAGTTCCGGATGGTGGGTGAGATGCTGCGCCTGTTGACGGATTCGGCAGTGAGCACAGTGGAGGAACAGGTGAAGGAAGAGAAAGCAGGCGTCAGGAGCCGTCACATCTCGTCGTTCCAGGCTTTTGCCGTGAGCGTGGCCACACGTGTGGGTACAGGCAATCTGGCTGGTGTGGCTGCAGCCATAGCCGTTGGTGGACCGGGTGCTGTGTTCTGGATGTGGGTGATAGCACTGATAGGTTCTGCGACGGCCTTTGTGGAGTCGACGCTGGCACAGCTGTACAAGCAGAAGCACAAGGACTCGTTCATTGGCGGTCCTGCCTACTATATCCAGAAAGGTTTGAAGCAGCGCTGGATGGCTATTACGTTTGCCATTCTGATTACCTGCCAGTTTGGCTTGTCGAACAACTCCATTCAGGCGAACACCATCTGCGACGCGATGGAGAAGGCTTTTGGCTGGTCGCCGATCCTGGTGGGTGGCGTTCTGGCTGCGCTGGCGCTGTTCATCGTCTTTGGCGGCATTCAGCGCATCGCCCATGTCAGTGCCGTTCTGGTGCCTGTGATGGCTGTGGGATATATGTTGCTGGCCCTCGTCGTCATTGTTATGAACATCCATCTGGTTCCGCATGTCTTCAAAATCATCGTGCTCGATGCCTTTGGCTTTACACAGATTGCGGGTGGTGGCATCGGTGCGGCAATGATGAACGGCATCAAGCGCGGACTGTTCTCGAACGAGGCGGGTGAGGGTAGTGCACCCAACGTGGCAGCGACGGCATCGACGTCACATCCCGTGAAACAGGGCCTCATTCAGGCCTTGGGAGTGTTTACCGATACCCTGCTGGTATGCTCGTGTACGTCGTTCATCATCCTCATCAGCGGTCTCTATAATGTGCCTGACCATAATGGTATCCAACTCACGCAGGCGGCCTTACAGAGTCAGGTGGGCAGCTTCGGTCCTGTATTTGTTGCAGTCTCTATCTTACTGTTCGCCTTTTCGAGCATCATCGGCAACTACTACTATGGCGAGGCGAATATCCGTTTTATCACATCCAACACGAAGGTGATGACCGCTTATCGCATTGCCTCGGCAGGTCTGATGGTTATGTTCGGTGCCCTGGCCAGCTTCGAGCTGGTGTGGAACATCGTCGACTTCTTCATGGCATTCCTCACGGCCTGCAACCTGATTGCCATCGTCCTCTTAGGTCGTTATGCCTTCCGTCTGCTCGACGACTATCGCGAGCAGAAGCGGCGTGGCATCAAGGAACCAACGTTCCATCGCAGCCAGTTGCCTGAGATAGAACACGAAATAGAGTGTTGGGAATAGCAGGAAAAGGGTAGGGGGACGGATGCCGCTTATCCGACAGTTACTATCACCCTCTGGTAGGACTTCAGGTGGTAGGAGCCATGATCGCTGGCCTCGCAAACGATGTGTAGCGTCTGACCTGCTGCATCGGCAGGGATGCTAACGTTGATGATGCCCTTCTCGGCATTGTCGATAGCGAGCGTTGCCGTACCAATCTCTTTTTGCTGCCACCACAGGAACTGGATGTCGTCGCCGTCAGGGTCCTTCGAGTGCGAGGCATCCAGGCGAATGCTCTCGCCAGCCTTGGCATGAAGCACTAAGGGCGACGGACCTTTGTGGCCGTTTACCATCACGATGGGATTACGATTGCCCTTGCCCTCATCGGCCCACTGCATACGGGCCATGAAGTCGTTGAGCTCAACAGGATAGAAACGCTGCTTATAGCCCACGCTGATGCTGCGAACGGGTTCCTGCCAAGAGGTCCACGCGGTGGTCAGCGAGTCAGGACAGAGGCCGCGTTCATGATAGCCTGCCCAACCGGCCTGACGCGGATCTTCCGGGTCGTTCAAACCGTTGGGTATCACGTAGAGGAAACTCGGTGTGTCGCCCTCGACGCCCCACTTGTAGTTAGGATACTCCTTACCCAGCGCACCCTTCGGCTGGATATGCTGCTGGTGCTGCGTCCAGTTCTGTTTGCCCAGTTCACACTGCTCCTGCCATGCGCCCTCGTCCCAGATAAACTGCAGGTCGTCCTGGAACTCCTGACGCAGCCACATGTGCGAACTGCGGGCACGGTCCATGCGATGGGCATAGTCCATGTCCTGGTCGGTGATGGTGAAGAGGCGGAACTTGTGGACGAATTTTTTCACTTCGTCATCACTACGTGTCTGTTTCACGCGCCAGATGGCCTGTGCCAACGTGTTCGCGCCACCCCAGGCAGCCACATAGATAGGTCGTGTGTCATCCTCGTCAGCCAGCCGGATGAGCAGCTCACTGCCTGGCGAGTCGTTGTGCTCGCCGATGGAGCGGATGCCGCCATTCTTGCTACCCATCATCACGCGACTCGTCACATACTCCGCACTGGGCCAGTAGCCTATCCGCTGACGCGCATTTTCCTGCTCCCTCGACAGAAACGCTTTCTGTCCTGAGCGCTTCATCAGGTTCTTGACGTCCACGGAGTAGGCACCCATCACGCTATACAGATACTGTGACCAGACTATCGGATAAGGGTCGCAGTTCCAACCCACCGACGTAATCAGCGCCTCGATTTCGAACATATCGGCATACACCATCAGGTGCACCATCGACTCCATGTCGTCAGGCTCCACATCAGCGGGTGCAATATCCGTACATACCACCAGTCGTGGCTTCAGTGCTTCCCGCTGTGCACAACTCATCGTTGCCGTGCCCACTACTGCGAGCAGCAATGCTATCTTTCTTATTGTATTCATCATCGTACGACAATTTTGATTGCAAAGATACGAATTTTTTTTGAGATGAGTATCATTGATTAAAAAGATTTTCTTGCTGTGCTGCGACCAATCTCGAATAATAATTGTATCTTTGCAGAGTGAAACATAAGACTGACGATATGAGACAGACACGATGCCTTGTTATTTTATGTGCTGTGCTTCTGGCCCTTGCGGGCTGCAGGTTATCGTTCAACCCTTCATTGCTGCCCGCCAGAATCTGGCACTGCTGCTGAATCTTCACAACCTCCATCTCGGGCTTCATATATTCTTTCTTAATCATAGTCAAGTCCTCCTCTCTTTATTTGATGATTACCTTTTTACCATTCACGATATACAGACCCTTCGTGGGTTGAGCCACGCGGCGGCCCTGCAGGTCGAAGTATCCACTCCCCTCGCCCGTTGGAGAGGGGGCGGGGGTGAGGCTCTTGATACTGTCGTCCTCCAAGGCCCACAACAGGTCGGCGGCACGCTCGTCAGCCGTTCCCGCATAGGCGTTGACGTTAAGGTTGTTGGTGTGAGGCCCTATCACTGGCTGTAGTCCCCAGCTCTTGATGGTTTCAGCAGCCATCTGAATAGCCTCTTGGGGAACCCAGTAGGCGGGCGACACAAGGGCTACTTTGTCGCCCGCCTGCAGGAAAGGTGGTTGAATGATTTTCTTTAGTTGTGACATTTTGTGTGGTTTTTGTGCAAAGGTAGTCATTTTTCTGAAGACTGCCAATACGCAAGCCCCATCCGTCACAGTTTTTGTAAATTCCGCTAAAGATATTGTAAATTCTGAGACAGATAGATTGTCATTCAGATTTTGAGAGATTATGAGCGGAGCGACCACTCCCGAAAGTTTAGAAGACAATTATTGTCATTTTGTCGAGGGTTAGGGTAGGGTTACCCCTGGGTTAGGGTGTCTGTCTATACCTTAACCCGCTCCAAAGCCCGATGTGCAGTGTAATTGAGAGGGGTTGGGTTAGGGTGTTAGGGTGTTTTGGGTGATGGGTGATAGGTGATAGGTGATGGGTGATGGATGATGGGTGTTCTCCCACCTGAAGGTAGAAGTGTGGCACGCGAAGGATGAGTGTTTCGTGCCGATGCCTACTATGGGTCGTCCGGATAATGGTTTAGGGTTGTTCCGATGGCACTTTCGAGCCGTAGGGATGGCACTTTACCCCCCCAAACCCCTATCGGAACGGGTCGAAGATGCCATGCCTTGCCTTCGAAGAAGGCATCTCTTCGACCCGAAGGCATGCCCCGCCTCAATCAGAAAATTGAATCATATAATTATTAATGGTCAATTAATGGCAATTACATGTTAAAAGAAGAACGAATAAAAAGTGAGAGGAGCATGACATGCACCTCTCACATTTTCACTTTTCACTACCAGTCTATTTACCGAACAGGATGTCCCATGCGTCGCCATCGAACAGCGGGCTCGTGGCGCCGCCGATGTCACCGCTGCCACCGGTTGTAGGGGGATCGTCGAGACCAGTAGTATCGATGTCGGTTACCGAACCGGCCAGAATCTGGACATTCATGTTTATTTCAACCACGTCCATCGTGGGCTGCAAATATTCTTTCTTAATCATAGTCGTGCCCTCCATTACTTAATTACAACCTTTTTACCATTCACAATGTAAAGACCCTTCGTGGGCTGAGCCACACGCTGACCAGCAAGGTTATAAACCTCGGAATTGTCAATTGTCAATTGTCCATTCTCAATTGACTTGATTCCCGTCGTTTCCTCACCCAGGTTCAGGCTGAAGCTGCTGGCGGCTGCGGCGTCGCCCTTCAGTCGGAAGTAGCCGCGGAAGCCATTCAAGTAGCCTGGCAGCTCTGTGGGATAGAGCAGTGTGTTACCGCTGCCGATGAAGAGAATTTCCTTCGTGTCACCCGTAACCTTGGTCTTACCCAGTGTCGGGATGAAGTCGGCATAGGTGGTCTCGGTGGGAACGAGGGTCTTGCTGATTTCTACGCCGGCGAAGGGATTGGGTAATGAGAGGAGAGCGAGGGCTGTTTGCAGTGAAGCGAGGTTCAGATCCTTCGATACTCTGACGAGGTAGGGCTGTCCTGCCTTGATCTCAGTGGCATTGGTGAAAGCAAGTGTCAAGGTTCCGTCCTTGAGCGTCGATTCGCTAAGTTCCTTCACAGCGATGGTGATGCTCTGTGATGACAGCACAGTCTGCAGTGCGGTGTATTTGGTGGCATCGATGCTGAACGGTAATGCAAAAGTGTTCCAGCCACTTGCCGTCAGCGTGCGTGTCAGGGTGACGTCAGCCTCATAGCCGTCCCACTCATCGAGCGTAGCGGTGTTGTCGTTGGCTTCGCTCAGAGCCAGCTCGGTGTCATACTCTACGTTTACATACGCGCTGTAAGCGGGCATCGTGAAGGTCCACTCGTTCTTGTTAGCGGTGGGGGTCACGACGATGGCGGGGCTCTCATAGCCATAGACCTCAATCTTGGTCACGCCCCAATCTCCAATATTGCTGCCGTTGACAAACGTGTGATTACCACCATCCCCCAGAACAGCCTCGAAGGGCTTTGTTTCATCGAGGGCATTGCCGCTATTGCAGTAGAACTTGCAGCGGGTGATGGTGTAACCCTGGACGGGTGTGACGGAAAGTGTAACGCCGTCATACGAGTACCATCCCCATTGGTCGCCGTCGTTACTAACTGCTGCACTGAAGGTGACGGTAACCTTGTCATCGAATGTTTTGCTGCCACTCTTGAAGGACTTGTCTGACGAGTTGAGGATGGTGGTCAGCAGTTCCTCGTCTTGAGCCCATGCGCCGCTGACTGCCATACAGAGCAGCGCGATGATTGAAAATATCTTTTTAGTCATAATCTTTTCTGTTTTTATTTTATACCTTATATATTATATGCGCATGCAAGAGGGTTTTAATAATTCGTCACAGTAATGCTCTTCACCTTCTTCTTGCCCGTGTACTTAAGGGTCACAGTCTCGCCCTCGGCCGCAGGGGCGGGAGTAGCTGTCCAGTCGGTAAGGCCGTCAGCGAAGGTCACGTCGTTGGCAATAACGAAGGCTAAGAAATCGCTGGAGCTGTCAGAGGTTACATAAGCATTGCCTAAGGCGACCTTAGTGCCTGATGCCACTGGGTAGAAGCCCACGCCCTGCGCATCGCTGTTCAGCGCGTAGAATGTACCATCGCTCGTCGCTCCTGCAACAGCCTTCACGCCCTGCAGGCCGTTGCCTGTGAAGTTGCTGCTGCTGCTCGCTGTTGTCCGTGTCAGCGAGATAGAAGCCGTTTCCGATTTCAGGATGACAGCATTGTTCTTCGTCACGACCCTGTCTTCTGACAGTTCTGTCAGCAGCAAGTTCGAGCCTCTGGGCGCAGCCTTGAAAATCTGTGTACCCGTGGTTGGTACCTGGAAGCTATGATTCTCGTTGTAGAACGTCAACCAGTAATCGCCACTCTCTCCAACAGTTGCCGTCAGGTTCATCGTCACTGTCGCGTTATTAGCAATATTATTGAAGGCACTTGCATGCATATACGGATTGCCGTTAAGGGTAACTGTTTTCAAACTCAAACTGTATTGGAAAGCATTTTCGCCAATGCTCGTCACACTGGCAGGGATGTTCATTGAAGTCAGCCCAGAGCAATATCTAAAGGCACTTGCACCGATGGTTTTCACACCGTCGGGTATGCTGAACGATGCCATGGGGCAATTCTCAAAGGCACTATTGCCGATGGTCTCAAGGTTCGAACCGGAAGCAATAGTGACCGTCGGGTGGGTGGAATTTCCACAATAATAGAAGGCTTTTTCGCCGATACTGGTCACACTGGCGGGGATGCTGATTGATTCCGCATTGTAGCAATTTTCGAAGGCATGACTGCCAATAGTTGTCACACCAGCGGGGATGCTGATCGATGTCACATAGTAGCATCCTTTGAAGGCATAGCTGCCGACGGTCGTCACACCTGACTCAATAACGATGGCCGTGATTTCTTCAGCATAAGACTTGATATTGTAGTCAAGCCAAGGCGCCATATTAGTATCATCATCATAATCCGCCATTGCACCCGTGCCGCTGATGGTGATGGTGGTGCCGGACACTTCCCATGTGACGTTCTCGCCATTATTCACGTCCGGGTCGCCACAGTAACCGCTGGTGGCAGCGGGGGCGGCATATTCGGCAAATGTGAATTGCTTATCGCCAGTTTTAGTCACTTCAATGCCGTCGTACGGGGTGGCGGGCCATGTGTTGTTGTTCATGGCAGGCAGAAGGTTCATCTTTTCGGTATCTGCGAAGTAGTAAGCACCGTTTTTGTCCTTAATCACATAGAACATTCCGTCCGCATTCTCTGTGACGGTCGCTGGATCCCAAGGATTCTCTCCAGGTTCGACGTTTGCTCTTAGCACTTTAAAAGGACTGCAACTGGCATTGAACACCATGTCATTGATGTCCCAGTAATCATCCCCTGAGGGTACTGTAAAAGTGTCACCGGGCTTGAGCACTTCACCGCCGCTGAACGACGTGTAGTTGGTCGCGGTCGCCCATGCGCTGGTTACCGTCAGGCAGAGCAGCGCGAGAATTGATAGTAATTTTTGTCTCATAATCATTACTGTTTTTAAATGAATAATTGTATTGTTTTTATAATTATTGTTCCTGTTCTTATTTATTATTATCCGTCCACCAACGAATGACACCGTGTCACCCACAAAGTCTAGCTTCGCGGCATCGGGATTCGTCATAATGGTGGAGGTTTGGTTAGCTTGCTATTTATTTGTTTCGGTTACAAAATTACTAAAAAAGATGCAGCCCTGCAAGAAAACAAACGCACGCATTTGGGAAGAGGACCAAATGCGTGCGTTAAAAAAACAAAACGCCGCAATCACCCTTTCGGGTGTCTGGGTGTTCCTGTCAGCTCGGCCATCTCGAGCGACGTCACGTTTACTTCCGGTAGTTGAGTTATCTCACAATATGTTCAGGAAGAGGGTAATCATTCCTGTATTGATCAGATCAGCAAACATAGCACCGATGATGGGGACGATGAGGAATGGCTTGACTGTATAGCGGTATTTATAGCATACAGCACTCATATTAGCCATCGCATTGGGTGTTGCGCCAAGACCGAAGCCACATATTCCTGCACACAGGACGGCAGCATCATAATCGCGACCTAACAGGGGGAATGCCACCATGTATGCAAATAAGGCCATCATCAGTACCTGAGATACCAGGATGACTATCAATGGAAGGGCCAGGCTTTGAAGTTCCCAAAGTTTAAGGGATATCATCGCCATTCCAAGGAACATTGACAGGCAGATGTTACCAACACTGATAATTCGCTCCATATCAAGTAATTTCTCAGCCTTCACCCATTTACCGCCTTCTTTGTAACGGACAAATCCTATGGTATTACGAACCATGGCGGCTAAGATCAAGGCTCCGAAATAAGTTGGGAACGTGATACCCGTCTTTGCAAACAACCAACTCAATATGGTACCGCCACCCATGACCAGGATAATAAAATAAGTAGCCTTCGCATACTGTTGGAACTCCTGCTCGTTCGTACTGACACGCTTCTTACGACCTGATGGTGAAGCCTCGTCACTCTCGATACCAGCCATTGCAGGATCAATCTCCTCATCTGGTGCCTGCATCTGTTCATGCGTCAGTTTCTTGCGGATAATCCTCTCAGCCAATGGACCGCCTATCATAGAACCCGCAATAAGGCCAAAGGTTGCAGCTGCCATACCGATTGTTCCTGCACCATGCAGTCCCATTCCCTCGAGAGCACTTGCAAATCCGCCTGCCGTACCATGTCCACCCGTCATTGATATGCTACCTGCAGCCATACCAATCAAAGGATCAACCCCCATAAGTCGGGTGATTCCCATTGGCATTAAGTTTTGCATAGCAATAATGAGAAGCAATAGGGCCAGCATGATCGCCAATAGTTTGCCACCTTGCTTGATGACTTTAAGGTCACTTTGGAAACCAACGCTTGTAAAGAATGCCAGCATAAAGACATCCTTCAATGTACCATCGAACGACACCACCACATGGAACCAGCCATATAGTGCCAGAGTAATCAATGAAAAGATGATACCACCGCTTACTGGCGACGGCACACAGAATTTCTGCAGAAAAGCCACCTTTCGCGTTAAAACCATACCGACGAGGAGGGCTAAGCCACCAATGCCGGCTGTTTGTATCATATCCAGTTCAATACTTGTCATACGCTCTTTCTTTTTATCATTAGAATCTATACTGCAACCTCATATTGGCAGCATGTCTGTTTACTTTTGCTTCACTACAGACGGCATCAAACATATCATGCCAATCAACGCCCATATACCATTTCTTGCCTAACTGCTTGTTCACAGACAGGCATCCATACACAGGTATGCCAGTTTCCTCACGTCTTGGAGAATTACCAGTAAAATACACCACCTGCATGCCTATCTGCCATTCATGAGGCAGATAAGCAGTCGAAGCCAAACGGAATGAAGCGTATGTTCCACTCTTAGCCGCATAAAGATTTGATCCACCCGCCAGCGTCAACCCATTTGCTTTCCAATAAGCCGACACACCCAATGTAGTGAAATTCTCACTTTCTTCAATGGCATAATAACTCGCCTCTGTCTGCACCGTCAATTTCTGTTTACTATAGGTGTATGCCAGCTTCGCTTGATTGATAGTCCATTCCTCCAGCAGTTCCTCCGCCGCTGCCCATTCCTCATCAATAAGCGTTTTCGCATCCATAAAGAGGACCAGGTAGGAAGGATTATAGTATTTGCGATAATAGCCCAACTGAATCTGATTCTGGTCGTCTGGTGCATAGATGACGCAGGCATTCGCATTGTCACGGGTGTCAGTATGCTTCTGAGTGGTTCCCGCCTCCGCCAATTTGTAGTTATAGAATATCACACGATTACCAACTGTCAACTTCCACTTAGGCAAGGCATAGGTGAACTGCAGATAGATATCATTATTGAAGACATCCCAACTCCTGTCCGTATTCTTTTGTCTGGTCATCAGGAAATCTCCCTCGGCACCCAGCATCATGGATAGCCGCTTTGTCAGCAAAGGCGTATTCAGCTCAACGATATACAATGGCAGTTTGTTGGAGAGAGCCGGATCACTGGCATACTGATAACCGCCCACGAGGAGCAGTTCCGTACCCACGTCATTGAAGGTATGGAAGAATCGTGCCCTGCCCATGACCTTACGCGACGTACTGGAAGGATGGTCAAGATATTGCTGGGTGAAAAAGGTCAACAGCCTGTTCCTCTCGTCGAAGCGGTTCGTCATGTGGAGCGTCAGATATTCCTCGTTACCCTTCTGATAACGATAGGACGTATTGGCATAGAGGTCAGTATGCCGGCTGCCGTATAATGCGTTCACGGAGCCAATGCCTGCTACATCTTTCCCGTAGTCACCTTGTCCTTCCACGAAGCCTTTCACCCCGTCAGGCATCTTCATGTTGATGTCCAGCACCCTGCCCGTTCCGATGGTTCCCTTCGCAACGCCCGTATTGTCACAAACCTGAATCTTAGCGATGTCCTTGGCTTTCATCTGACTCAGAATCAACCTGGTGTCGCCGTTTATCGGGGCGTTATCAATGCGGAGGTTATAGCTGGAGATGACATCCTCATAACCGGCAATCATCAGTTCCGGCACCATCTGGAGGATATCCATCAATGTCTCCTTTCCCGTCAGTTCCATTCGCTGGGGATAAATCACCGTCCTGTCTGCCTTCATCTCTACGACGGGCAAATCACCTTCCGCGAACATCGAATCCGATAAGAGCAGAAAGCTGAACAACAGGAGAACTGGTCGATGCATGCTCTTTATAATCGCATGTTATTTAATAATTGTCTTTCTACCATTGTAAATATAAAGGCCTTTAGCCGTTGGCTTTTGGCCATTAACTGTGCGGCGACCATCGAGCGTGTACCATACGTCTGACATCTTACTTCTGACATCTTCCATCTCAACGATCCCCGAAGCCTGCTGAATATAGTCCAATCCCTTCTTGGCATTGATCTTGCCATAGCCCCAGCGGATGGGGTTCTTGGCGGTGAACTCGTCGTTGTCGCACGAGTTGGCCAGAACGTCCTTTACATCGGCCAGTGTGAGCTTTGGATTAGCCTGCAGCCACAGAGCTATGATGCCCGACACGGTGGGACAGGCCATCGACGTGCCCGACATGTTTACGTAGGGATAGCCCTGCCATGTCATTGTGTCGATGTATTTTGGGGTGGCACCATTCGCGGCATCGACATACTGGCTTCCCGCTGATACCACATTGACGCCCGGAGCGCAGACAGTCGGCTGTGCAACACCGTTGGGCATCATGCCATAGCTGCTGAAATAGGCGATGTCGCCCAGAGTGTAGGTTTTTGACTCGTCTTCGTCCTCCTTACCTTGTTCGTTGGCTCGTGCGGTGGTGTTGGCGCACCATGCTCCCACGCTGATGACATCGGATGTGCTGCTCCAGTCACTGCCTGATATGAGAGCGTCGCCAACGAGATAGCCCTCACTGGCGATTGGCATGAACTTGGCGGAGTTGTTCCACATGTCAAGGGTGATGCCGGGCGAGCCTGTCACGGTGAGGGTCAGGGCGTAGCTGGCAACGTCTCTTTGCTCCTTGCAGAGGGCTTTGGGGATGATGGTCAGCTCCAGCTGGCCGTTAGACCGCGTGCGGGTAGCAACGTACACCTTGCCTCTGAAATACTTCTCTACTTCAGGGTAGTCGGCCGAGTTGATCATCACCACCTGGTCGGAGGCGCCTACAGTGGTGTTGATGACCGGTGACGACCAGACATTCTCGATGATGTTATTGTTTTTATCGTGGGTAACCACGTTGAGCCGTAAGTCGATTTCACCACCCTGTCCGGGGTGTGTGTAGCCTTTTATCCCGTCACTGAAATACCACATGAGAGGATTTTCGGGATCCGGATCTTCATCACCTAAACTTGCAAGAGATCGCGGGAGACCAACGCTGAACGATGGTTTGTCGGCAGTAAACTCATATTGTATGTGAATCGGTTTCCCACCCTCGTTGCCACTGGAAAACACGGGAATGGCGTGCTTGGAGAGGGCTGAGATGGCTTCGGGAACGGCACCGGTGCCATCGTGAGGTCCCAAGTGGTAGCCAAGACTGCAACTCACCACGAGGGGCTGGTTGCTCAGCTGGGCATAGGCATCGGCAAAGGCCAAGAATTGTTCTACTAGTTGCCCCATTTCTTCAAGATCCTTGGGACTGGGGTCTTCTAAGGGGTTGCCCTGTTCGGGGATACCCGTATCGGTGTCCATATCGTCCTCGGTGTAGAGCGTGGACATGGCCACATAGACAATGTCGGCATCGGGAGCCATACCACCGAAGCCCTGCGGTGTCAGTGAGCCTGCAGCAATGCCTGTGGTGTGGGCACCGTGGGCCATCGTCCTAGTGTCATAGACTAACTTGGAGATGAGTTCTGGCGTGTCGAACACGCTGCCCAGAAACTCTATGTGACCAGCCACGGGGTCGTCGTATTCGAACTTGCGACCTTTATCCGAAAATACGTTGTAAACACATTTGATACGCGAACGTCCCTGAGCATCCTTGTAGGCAGGGTGGTTGAAGTCTATACCTATATCCACCACGCACACCGTCACGCCTTTGCCTGTAAAGGGTGAGGGCACCGACGGGTTACTGCCGTTGAGCTGGTTGACACCTGTCACCTCACGTGATACATCGGTCTTCAGCTGCCCCTGATGGCCTACATCCACACGGAGGATGCCGTCCATCTGGGCGACGGTCTCTACCTTGTCTATCGGCACTTGCACGATGGCCTGCTGACCGATGCGCCCCCTGATGGTCACGCCCTGCTCTCGCAGACGGGCATATGTATCAGCCGCATTCTCGTCTGCCACTTTCACGACGAGCGTCAGCCGAGGCTGTTGTGCCGGCGACATCATCTTCCCGTCAACCGTCATACGCTCCAACTTGTTCTTCTGCTCTGCCACGCGAATCATCGCGTCGGTGGTCAGCACACCCTGTGCCCAGACTCCCTGTACCATCAGCAACAGGACAGCCACGATACTTAAGGCTTTCGTTCTTAAAATTTTCATAGAGCTTTTTATTGATAGTTTTTGTTTTGTTATCATTGTGTTTGCAAAGATAACAAGAAAAAACAATACTCTCGTATAAAAGCATGCACGCATTTGGTATAGCCGCCCAATACGTGCGTTAAAAAAACAAAACGCCATTGCTCATCTCTTACTTTTGAGCCCTTCCAACAGGGCGCCAGCATTCACCGCTGATTACAGAATTTACAATTTCTTTTTCAGAATTTACAAAATGTGGGGTGGGGGCATGGGAGATGCCTCTAAAATGCCGGAAAATGCGTACCTTTGCCTAACGAAACTAAACGCTGCGTAAGCGCAGAAATCAGGGAGATTGACTTATAGTGCATCTATGGAAGAAAAAGTAATCAAGGTTGTCAACGAAGCACGGTGGATGGACGGCCAGCAGGTGAGGAACAGGCTGGATGACATTACCTATAACCCCATGCGAAGCCAGGAGGAGTTCGTCATGAGGCTGGTACGCGAGAATGCCAAGACCACCTTCGGCATCGAGCATGGCTTCAAGAACATCCTGTCCCTCGACGGCTTCAGACGCTTTATGCCGCTGACAAGCTATGAGGACTATATACCCTATATCGAGCGTATCGTCAATGGCGAAAGAAACGTCCTGACGGCTTATCTCACAGAGCATATCTCCACGGTCGACGGCTATAGAAAGCTGCCACAGTCCCGATGGAGCGTACAGGCCAACTACGACTACAGTTTCTGTGCTGGATTCTACATTGCCGGTCAGCATGGCTTTCTGACAGACGGCATGACCCTGAACCTGGTGGACAATGGCGTGGAACGCCTGCCTTCAGGACTGACCATCGGAAACCTGCTGGGCCGCCATCTCGTCAAGCGAGAATTCGACAATGACCAGGTATATGTCATTCCCGTCGACGTCAACAACTGGCCACAGACAACGGATGTCCTCTATCTGCAGGCACTCTTTGCCCTCCGGCAGAAGAAGATATCGCTGGCCATTTGTGACCATTACGACAATATGCTCGAACTGCTGCGCTATATTGAGAAGCACTGGCCGACACTGGCCGAAGACATCGAGCATGGCAACCCC
This sequence comes from Prevotella sp., assembly GCA_045131435.1. Lineage (GTDB taxonomy): Bacteria > Bacteroidota > Bacteroidia > Bacteroidales > Bacteroidaceae > Prevotella. Next base: position 1,454 of record JBGUQW010000071.1, on the reverse strand, counting down.
TACATACAGCCGGATGCAGAAAGGGCCGACACCATCCGTGAAATCATGGAGCTTCACCACATCGGAACGCAGATGGTGGAGCAGCTATGGCCCGGGCTGCATTGCATCATGGTTTACGACGTCGATCGCCTCAGCGCCAGCTTCGAGCTATTGCGTACCTATTGTGGCAGCAAGGTCCACTTCGTCTTTACCGGCATCAGTTCGCCTGAAGGCACCTTCTCGACCACACTTAACCTGGATGACCCCCAGACGGTGCTCATCCCTGACAGTGTGTTCTATGAATTCAAACCGAAGGAAGCACAAAAATACAGTCAACTGCTGACACTCGACCAGCTTGAGATAGGCCGCAGCTACGAACTGGTGGTGACAACACTATCGGGACTCTACCGTTACAAGACCCGCAAGACGCTTCTGGTTGTCGGCCGCTATCACGACACTCCCACGGTTATCGTCGACAAGGGATAAGGCGACGGTCTTATCAATCTTTCAATCCATAGGAAGACATTCTAAGCGGTGTGAGAACTGTTTGAACGTAACAAAAAATATGGGGCTGCAAGCGCAGTCCCATATTTCTTATTATATTAATAATAGTATATTAGAGCTTCGGACCAGCCTCAACGAGAGCCTTACCAGCCTCATTAGTGGTGTACTTGCCGAAATTCTTGATAAAGCGAGCAGCCAGATCCTTAGCCTTCTCCTCCCACTCAGATGCGTTAGCATAAGTGTCGCGAGGATCAAGGATAGCGGGATTCACGTTGGGCAGAGCTGTGGGAACCTCGAAGTCGAAGTAAGGAATCTTCTTGGTCTCAGCCTTCAGGATGCTGCCATCGAGGATAGCGTCGATGATACCACGAGTATCGGGGATAGAGATACGCTTGCCGGTACCATTCCAACCAGTGTTGACGAGGTAAGCCTTGGCACCGCTCTTCTCCATCTTCTTCACGAGTTCCTCAGCATACTTTGTGGGGTGCAGCTCGAGGAATGCCTGGCCGAAGCAAGCAGAGAAAGTAGGAGTGGGCTCAGTGATGCCACGCTCTGTACCAGCCAGCTTAGCAGTGAAACCAGAGAGGAAGTAGTACTTGGTCTGCTCAGGAGTCAGGATGCTAACGGGAGGCAGTACGCCGAATGCGTCGGCAGAGAGGAAGATCACGTTCTTAGCCTCAGGACCAGCGCTCTTGCCATTGACCTTCTGGGCAATCTTCTCGATGTGGTTGATAGGATAGCTGACGCGGGTGTTCTCAGTCACGCTCTTGTCAGCGAAGTCAATCTTGCCAGCTGCGTCAACAGTGACGTTCTCGAGCAGAGCGTCGCGCTTGATAGCACCGTAGATGTCAGGCTCGTTCTCCTTAGAGAGGTTGATGACCTTAGCATAGCAGCCACCCTCGAAGTTGAACACACCCTCGTCGTCCCATCCGTGCTCGTCGTCACCAATGAGCAGACGCTTAGGATCGGTA
>JBGUQW010000070.1:0-37776 GCA_045131435.1 Prevotella sp. | reverse complement strand
GATCGTCTTGCCCCTTGCGCATCAGCACACCGATTTCTCCGTGGGTGAAAGGGTTCTCGATAAGCGGTGCAGCGAGGCGTGGGTCATGAATCCGTCTGCTCCGTTTTGTCACTCCTTGCACCTCATCGTAACCCTTTGTCAACCGAGTCCGCAAAGTGACGAAATCGAGGCCCCGTAAATTCCTCGCGGTAGAAATACGTTGCAAAAATATACTGAAATTCGGTAACCACCAAATTCCAACCATCAAGTGTTAAAAATCAAAAGTATCTAAAAATGAGTATTTTACAAACAGTTGGCATTAGATATTTATGGTTGTTCGTACCCTTTTAAAAACAAATCCCATCGAAGCAAATAACGCTACAAGAATACCTCTGACTCCAAACAGAAAGAAGTCATCAACACCAAGGTTCATGATTCCTGCAAGAATCACTACTCAAAATATTAGTTTTGACATATCCAGGCAGTATTTGCCATACTCCTGCATCATCAATTCACGTTTCTTCTGTTTCATCTTTATTCTATTTTCTGTTGGCAAAGATAAGCAATAATTCCAAAACCGCCAAAGAATTGCGGAACTATTTTTACTTTGGTCGATGAAATAGTCAGAAAAGAATTGGACAGATAACACCAAAAAACAATCGCCCAGAAAACACGTTTCTGAGCGACAATACTGTATCAGCGTTATTCTTCCTTCCACACTTCTGAAAGGCCCTCGTAGGTGCGCTTATACGTGGTTCCGTTGGCTCTAAAGGTGTCGTGATCGACACGGTCGCCATAGAGTGTACCATCCTCACTGGCAATGGTGTCATAGTCACTCTTTGAACCCTTTTTTCCGCCAAAGCCCATCATCGTGGTGATGAGGTCTGTATCTTCATCGTTGGCCTTTTCTGACGTGCCCCAAATCTTGCCCACAATCCATAAGGCAGCAATGCCAACAAGGGCAATGGCAGCCAATACAATCAGATAAATACCAATCATAAAAGGAATAGCTACACAGGCAAGGCAAATCACAGTGGTAAGAATCTTATTGCCAATACTGATGCCAGAATCCTTGAACATTGGGAGCAATAGCCAGACAAGATAGGCTATCAGCGCCACAACAATAGCAGTAGCAACAAAGTTGACGATGGTCTGTGATGCAGAAGCACTTCCAAAAACCGTTTGCAGAATAATCGTGACAAAGGCGGTAGCAGCTCCAGCTACCAATCCCACTGCGGCCAGCGTAAAGCCATAGCCCTTGTAATCACGTATTTCATTCTCTTCACGTTTCAGGTCAACGTTCTCATTAATCCATTCCTTGATTTTCATAATTTTCTTTGTTTTATAAATGTTTTAGGTTCTCATCCACAAGTTTGAAGCATTACGCTGCTCCCTTCATGAGACACTCGCTAGTCTCGCGGTGCCTCCCTTCTGCCAGAGCAGGTCCTTCCTACTCCGACTGCAAATATAGTGAATAATTTTTAAACCACCAAAGAATTGCGGAACTATTTTCACTTCGAAAAGAAAAACGGTTTTTCCTTTTGCTTTTTGCTCAATTTGCACTATCTTTGCAAGCATAAAACGAATTGATTATGCTTGTAAAGACCTTTTGTGCAGCTGTCAACGGGCTGGAAGTGACGACAGTAACGGTAGAGATAAGTATGGCGCGCGGCATGCAGTTTCACCTGACGGGACTGGCAGATACTGCCGTCAAAGAGAGCTACGACCGCATCAAAGCCGCGATGGCAAACAACGGTTTTAAAATGCCAAAGATGGACATTACGGCAAATCTGTCGCCTGCCGACATCAAGAAAGAAGGGTCAAGTTACGACCTTCCACTAGCCATTGGCATCCTGGCTGCCAGCGACAAGGTAACAAACGACAGACTGGACAAATACATGTTGGTGGGCGAACTCAGTCTTGACGGACACCTGCAACCTGTACGCGGTGCACTGCCCATAGCCATCCGTGCAAGGGCAGAGAAGTTCAAGGGCCTCATCGTGCCCCAGCAAAACATCCGCGAAGCCGCTGTCGTCAACCAGTTGGATGTCTACGGCATGGAGACACTGCTGGACGTCATCAAATTCCTAAACGGTGACGACAGCTACCAACCAACTGTCATCGACACACGAAAGGAATTCTATGAGCAGCAGAACAAGTATGAGCTCGACTTCTCGGATGTCCGCGGACAGGAGAGTGTGAAACGCGCACTAGAGGTGGCTGCCGCAGGCGGACACAATCTCATTATGATTGGACCGCCGGGATCAGGAAAATCGATGCTCGCAAAACGTCTGCCTTCCATTCTACCCCCATTATCATTGGCCGAAAGTCTGGAGACCACACAAATACACTCTGTTGCCGGCAAACTCGATCGCAATACGAGCCTCATCAGTCAACGTCCCTTTCGTGCACCTCATCATACCATCTCGCAGGTAGCTCTCGTAGGTGGCGGCAATAATCCACAACCAGGGGAAATCAGCCTGGCACATAATGGAGTCCTCTTCCTTGATGAGATGCCCGAGCTGTCGCGCAGCGTCCTTGAAGTGCTGCGCCAGCCGTTGGAAGACCGCAAAATCAGCATCGCCCGTGCCAAATATAGCGTGGAGTATCCATGTTCGTTCATGCTTGTCGCCTCGATGAATCCATGTCCTTGCGGCTATTATGGCGACCCCACGCATAGCTGTGCCTGTACGCCGGGGCAGATACAACGCTACATGAATAAGATCAGCGGTCCCCTACTCGACCGTATCGATATCCATTGCGAAATACAAGCCGTGCCCTTCGCACAATTGTCACAGATGCAGCCGGGAGAGCCCAGCGAGAAAATCCGCGAACGAGTCATTGCCGCCCGTAAGATACAGGAGGAACGCTTCAAACCTTTCAAGGGTGTCCACTGCAACGCCCAGATGACGGAGAAGATGCTCCACGAGTTTGCCGAACCTGATGCCCAGTCGCTCGACATGCTCCGCATGGCCATGGAACGTCTGAAGCTCTCCGCCCGTGCTTACAGCCGCATTCTCAAGGTAGCCCGCACCATTGCTGACCTCGAAGGGAGCGAACAAGTTCAGAGCCAGCATATCGCCGAGGCCATAGGTTATCGAAACCTCGACCGCGGCGATTGGGCTGAGCGGGGATTATAAAAAAATAGTCGTTACCATCAATAGGCACTTTCGTGTACGCCTTTGACGGCACGGCCTGAGGGGTCGTTCATGCCCTTGAAGGCGGCATCCCATTCGAGGGCGATGGCGGTACTGCAGGCGACGGAAGCCTCGGAGGGTACGCTCTTGGCAGCAGAGTCGCTGGGGAAATGTTCGGCGAAGATGCTGCGATAATAGTATTCCTCTTTGTTCTTTGGCGGGTTGATGGGGAAACGTTCCGCAGCGTGGGCCATCTGCTCGTCGCTGACGGCTTCGGCGGTGATCTGCTTGAGCGTGTCAATCCAGCTATACCCTACCCCATCGCTGAACTGCTCCTTCTGTCGCCAGGCAACTTCAGCGGGTAGCATGTCGGCAAAGGCTTCGCGCACAATCTTCTTCTCCATCGTCTGACCTGGGCACATCTTCGCCTCAGGATTAGTGTGCATGGCGACATCGAGGAATTCTTTGTCGAGGAAAGGCACACGGCCCTCTACGCCCCAAGCCGACAGACTCTTGTTGGCACGGAGACAGTCGTAGAGATATAACTTGCCCAATTTGCGGACAGTCTCTTCGTGAAAGGCCTGAGCCGAAGGTGCCTTATGGAAGTACAGATAGCCTCCAAAGATCTCGTCGGCACCCTCGCCACTGAGCACCATCTTGATACCCATCGACTTGATGACTCGCGCCAACAGGTACATTGGCGTAGAGGCACGGACGGTAGTCACATCGTAGGTCTCGATGAAATAGATGACGTCACGAATGGCATCAAGTCCCTCCTGAATGGTGTAGTTGATTTCGTGGTGGACGGTACCAATATGGTCTGCCACCATCTTGGCCTTGGCAAGGTCGGGGGCTCCCTTTAGACCTACAGCAAAGGAATGCAGACGTGGCCAATAAGCCTTGGTCTTCGAATCGTCCTCGATACGATGCTCTGAGAAATTTTCAGCGATGGCAGAGATGACCGAGGAATCAAGTCCGCCTGAAAGCAGCACGCCGTAGGGCACATCGGACATCAGTTGTCGCTTGACGGCAGCGGTCAAACCGTCGCGGATGGCTTCTACTGACGCGGGATTGTCTTTCACGGCATCGTACTGCATCCAATCACGACGATAGTACCACTTCTGTCCCGGCGAAACGCTCCAGTAATAGTGTCCTGGCAGGAAAGGCTCATAGCGCTCACATTGTCCTTCGAGAGCCTTCAGTTCAGAAGCAACATACACGGTGCCGTCGCTATCGTAACCTATATAAAGAGGAATGACGCCGATGGGGTCACGGGCTATCAGAAACTCATCGCGTTCCTCGTCGTAGAGGGCAAAGGCAAAGATGCCGCTGAGGTCTTCGAGAAAATTGATGCCCTTCTCGCGATAGAGCGCCAGGATAACCTCACAGTCGCTGCCCGTCTGAAATTCGTATTGTCCTGCATAACGACGACGAATCTCCTGATGGTTATAGATCTCGCCATTCACTGCCAACACCTGCTTGCGGTCTGGCGAATACAACGGCTGTCCGCCACTCTCTGGGTCGACGATGCTCAATCGCTCATGGGCCAAGATGGCTGAACCGCCACAGTATATTCCACTCCAGTCAGGCCCGCGATGACGGATTTTCTGACTCATACGTAATGCTTTATGTCGCAGTTCACTGGTCTGCTCTTTCACATTGAAAATTCCTACGATTCCACACATAATCTTTCTTATTTAAAGGTACGACAAAAAAAGATAATTGGTTTGGGCAGGATATTCTGCCGCGAGGGTGTCTATCTGGTTGACAGTGGGGACGATGCCGAGTGCCTTGCGCCACTTGCGGACGGTAAGACCGGCCTGCTCCATCTTCATTCGACTTTCGAGACCTATAGCACGGCCTATCTGGAAGTCGGAGAAGCCGTAGACCTTGGCGGCTCGCAATAACGGGAAGATTTCCGGTGATCTCAGATACTCCATAAATTCGCTGGGTTCCATATACTCCGACACCTCAGAAAGCAGAGCGTTCTCCTTCAGCTGTTGATCGATATCGACGATGTGTTTCAGCTTCTCGAGGAACCAGCGGTCAATCATCGTCAACTGATGAATCTGTTCCACGGTATAGCCAATCTTCAATGCCTTCGACACGACAAAGACACGCATATCCGTTGGCTCGTGCAGAGACTTTTGGATGTCAGGAATCTTGATTTCATGATTTTCCACAAAGCCGTGCATGCCCTGCCCAATCATGCGCAATCCTTTCTGTAGTGCCTCTTCGAAGGTACGTCCGATGGCCATAACCTCGCCCACGCTCTTCATCGATGAACCCAGTTCGCGCTTCACGCCGTGGAACTTCGTGAGATCCCAGCGCGGAATCTTTACTACTACATAGTCGAGGGCAGGCTCGAAGAAGGCCGAGGTCGTTTTGGTGACGCTGTTCTTCAGGTCAAAGAGTCCGTAGCCGAGGCCCAGTTTGGCAGCAACAAACGCCAGAGGATAGCCCGTAGCCTTCGATGCCAGTGCCGACGAGCGCGACAGACGGGCGTTGACCTCAATGACGCGATAGTCCTCGCTATTGGGATCGAGCGCATATTGTACGTTGCACTCGCCCACGATACCGATATGGCGGATAATCTTGATGGCCAACGCGCGTAGCTTATGGTACTCGCTGTTCGAAAGCGTCTGACTCGGTGCAACAACGATCGACTCGCCCGTATGGATGCCCAGCGGGTCGAAATTCTCCATATTGCACACGGTGATGCAGTTGTCGAAGCGGTCGCGCACCACCTCGTACTCTATCTCCTTCCAACCTTTCAGCGACTTCTCCACCAGCACCTGCGGCGAGAACGAGAAGGCTTCTTCGGCCTGTGCCAACAACTGCTCGTCGTTGTCGCAGAAACCACTACCGAGTCCGCCGAGGGCGTAGGCGGCACGCAGTATCACGGGGAAGCCCAGCTCATGTGCTGCCTTTTGCACTTCCTCGACCGTATTGCAAGCCTCACTCTTGATGGTCTTCACGCCAATCTCATCGAGCCGTTTCACAAACAGGTCGCGGTCTTCCGTGTCGATGATGGCCTGCACGGGCGTACCCAGTACCTCGACGCCATACTTCGCCAGCACACCCTTTTCGTAGAGTTCCACGCCGCAGTTCAAGGCCGTCTGTCCACCGAACGACAACAGAATACCTTCAGGGCGCTCCTTTTCGATGACGCGCTCCACGAACTCTGGTGTTACGGGCTGGAAATACACCGTATCAGCCACATCTTTTGATGTCTGCACCGTCGCGATGTTGGGGTTGATAAGCACCGAGTGGATGCCTTCTTCTTTCAAGGCTTTCAGCGCCTGTGCACCTGAGTAGTCGAACTCACCGGCCTGACCTATCTTCAACGCTCCTGAACCTAGGAGCAACACCTTATTTATCTCTTTTTTATCCATCATCCTAACATTTTTACAAATTCATCAAACATCCATTCCGTGTCCGTCGGCCCTGAGCAGGCCTCAGGGTGAAACTGTGCCGACATCCAAGGCTTCGATTTGTGGCGAATGCCCTCGTTAGAGCCGTCGTTCATGTTTACGAAGAGCGGTTCCCAATCAGCAGGCAGCGTCGAGTCATCCACAGCATAGCCGTGATTCTGGCTCGTGATGTAGCAATGGTTCGTGCCCACCTCGCGAACAGGTTGGTTGTGCGAGCGATGACCGTATTTCAATTTGTAGGTTTTAGCTCCTGCCGCACGAGCCAGCAATTGATTACCCAAGCAGATGCCCATGCATGGCCTTACCTCTTTATTATTCAGGAATGTGCGAATGTGCTCCACCGTTTTGCCGCATTGTTCCGGGTCGCCAGGACCGTTGGCCAAGAAAAGACCATCAAACTCCAACTGGTTGAAATCGTAGTCCCAAGGAACGCGCACCACCTCAACACCCCGTCTAATCAAACAACGGATAATATTCGCCTTGACGCCGCAATCCACCAAGACTACGCGTTTGTCAGCACCCTGATTGTAGTTAATTACGTCATTGCAACTCACCTTCTCCACCCAGTTTACTGAACCGTAATCCTGTTCCGTTTGCTGCGATTCCATCGCAGCTTCCTCAATGACTATGCGCCCCATCATCACACCATGCTCACGGAGCACCTTCGTCAGTCGGCGTGTGTCTATCTCTGATATCCCAGGAACCTTTTCCCGCTTCAGCCACGAGGCCAGCGACTCCTTCGCATTCCAATGCGAATATTGTTCACTATAATCGGCCACGACGATTGCTTTCGGATGGATGCGCTCACTCTCCAGAAACAGCGGAAGTCCGTCCTCGCCGATGCCTGTATCAGGTACGCCGTAGTTGCCTATCAGCGGGAATGTCGTCACCAGTATCTGTCCCGCATAACTGGGGTCTGTCAAACTCTCAGGATAGCCCGTTATAGCGGTGTTAAACACCACCTCGCCCACAGTCTCGCCTTCGTAGCCGAAGGACCAGCCGCAGAATATCGTGCCATCGCTGAGTATCAATTTTGCTTCTTTTTTCATCATTTATTTGCTTGAAGTTTGCTGTCAATATAGTTTACGAATGCCTGGTTGACAAGTCGCGTGCCGCCGGGCGTGGGATAGTGGCCGGTAAAGTACCAGTCGCCGGGATGGTTGGGGCAAGCCTCGTGCAGTCCTTCGATGCTTTGGAATACCAGTTCGATGGGGGCTTGCATGTCCTTTGGGCGAAGCATCTCCACGATCTTCTGATTAATCTCCTCGACGGTGAAGGGCGCATAAATGGCGCGGACGTGATTCTCTGAAAGTGGGTCGCGCTTGCAGGCTAAGTATACATCGTTCACCAACTGCCACATGCCTCGCTCTTCTATCAATGCCATCGTGGCGCGGAAGGCACAAAACTCCTCCAGACGGGCCATGTCGATACCGTAATAATCGGGGTAGCGGATCTGGGGCGAACTCGACACCATCGCAATCTTCTTGGGATGCAGACGGTCGAGAATCTTGAAGATGCTCTCTCTTAAAGTGGTGCCGCGAACTATCGAGTCGTCGATAATCACCAGATTGTCCTCGTAGGGCCGCAACGAGCCGTAGCTGATGTCATAGACGTGTGCCGCCAGATCGTTGCGCTCCGTGTTAGTGGATATAAACGTGCGCAGTTTGATGTCCTTCCATACGACTTTTTCCGTTCTTACATCACCGTGCAACTTGCGGAAACCGTCTGTCATACCATAGAACGCCACCTCGGCAGTATTGGGGATATACGAAAAGACCGTGTTCTCCACATCGCCATCGATGGCTTTAACGATGGCGGGTGTCAACTGTTCACCTAGGCGTTTGCGCTCCTGATAGATGTCATGATCAGAACCTCGACTGAAGTAGATGCGCTCGAAACTGCAAGCGCTCAATTTTTGTGCGGGCATAATCTGTTCCAGATGGCTCTCACCGTTGCGACGCACAATGAGTGCCTCGCCAGGCTTCAGTTCGTGGATGTCCTCGCATTGCAGGTCGAAGGTGGTCTGCAGCACAGGACGTTCGCTGGCCAGGGCAATAATCTCATCGTCACGATAGTAGAACGCAGGACGAATACCCCAGGGATCGCGTACAGCGAACATCTCGCCGCTGCCCGTCAGTCCGCACATCACATAGCCGCCGTCGTAGTGCTCCATTGTCTTCCGCAACACGTTGGCCATCTCCACGTGGTCGTCGATATATCGCGTGATGTCGAGTCCTTCGAGACCCTTCGCCTTGGCCTCCTCAAACAGCCGTTCCACCTCACGGTCCAGCCGGTGGCCCATCAGTTCGAGCGTGATGTACGAGTCGCCATAGATACGCGGCGACTGCCCTTGCGAGGTCAGAAACTCAAAGACCTCGTCGATGTTCGTCATGTTGAAGTTGCCACACAGACAGAGGTTCTTGGCGCGCCAGTTGTTACGACGCAGGAAGGGATGCACAAACGTCAGTCCGCTCTTGCCCGTCGTCGAATAGCGCAGATGACCCATCAGCAATTCTCCGGCCATCTCTTGCGTCACTCGCGAAAAGATCTCCGTGATAGCATCCTTGCCCTCGGCCTTCTCGCGAAACATATACTCCGTGCCTGGCTCATTGTTCAGACTCACCGACGCGATACCTGCTCCCTCCTGACCGCGGTTGTGCTGCTTCTCCATCATCAGGTAGAGCTTGTTGAATCCGTAGGCCCACGTGCCGTATTTCTTTTCGTAGTAGTCCAGCGGCTTCAGCAGGCGAATCATCGCCACGCCACATTCATGTTTTAACTGTTCCATATCAGATGCAAGCCTTAATGAACGACATGAACAGCGGATGCGGATGCAGTACCGTTGACGAGTATTCCGGATGGAACTGCGTGCCGATATACCAGCGCTTCTCTGGTATCTCGACGATTTCTACTAGGTTTGCGGCTGGATTAATACCTACGCACTTCATACCCTTCGCCTCGTATTCCTCTTTGTAGGCGTTGTTGAATTCATAGCGATGTCTGTGCCTCTCGCTGATTAGCGCCTTGTCGCCGTATGCTTCATAGACGCGGCTGCCTTTCTGCAGTTCGCACTCGTAGGCCCCCAGTCGCATCGTGCCGCCCATCTGCGTGATGCTCTTCTGCTCCTCCATGATGTCGATGACGTTATGTGGCGTCTGCTCGTCCATCTCGCGGCTGTTGGCATCCTTGTACCCCAACACATTGCGGGCAAACTCAATCACCATCATCTGCATACCCAGACAGATGCCGAAGGTGGGGATGTCGTTGGTGCGTGTATATTCTGCCGCGATAATCTTGCCCTCGATGCCTCGTTGTCCGAAACCGGGACAGATGATGATGCCCGCCATGCCGTCGAGCTTCTCTGCGACGTTCTCACGACTGATTTCCTCGCTATTGATAAAGTGCAGCCGTGCCTTCACGTCGTTGTAGATACCAGCCAGGTTCAGACTCTCGCGAATGCTCTTGTAGGCATCCTGCAGGTCGTATTTGCCAACAAGACCAATATGTACCTCGCGCTTGGCATTGCGCTGTTTGTCGAGGAAGTCGTGCCAGGATGCCATGTCAGGGGAAGCCTCCCCAAGCCCCTCCAAAGGAGGGGGTGTTGGATTAGATAATGCAGCGGAGTTTTGTATCTTAACATCCCCTCCTTTGGAGGGGCTTGGGGAGGCCATTCCTGTCTTTTTTAATATGGCAGCGTCCAAGCCCTGCTTCTGCATACTCACCGGCACCTCGTAGATGCTCGGCATATCCTCGCTCTGCACCACGCACTCCAAATCCACATTACAGAAAGACGCCACCTTCATGCGCACATGGTCGTCGAGGTGGCGTTCCGTCCTGAGGACGAGGATATCCGGCTGAATACCCATTCCTTGCAGTTCCTTTACGGAGTGTTGCGTTGGTTTCGTCTTCAACTCGTCCGCCGCCTTCAGATAAGGCACGTAGGTCAGGTGTACGCACACCGCATCACGTCCCAATTGCCATCGCAGCTGTCGGATGGCCTCCATAAACGGTGCACTCTCTATGTCGCCGATGGTACCGCCGACCTCGGTTATCACGAAATCAAAAGCCTCCCCATGCCCCTCCAAAGGAGGGGGTGTCTGATTACCAGAAGCAACGGATTCATGTATCTCAACATCCCTCCCTTGGGGAGGGCTTGGGTGGGCCCTCAGCATCCTCCGTTTTATCTCATCCGTAATATGCGGCACCACCTGAATCGTTTTGCCTAGATAGTCGCCGTGCCGTTCGCGGTCTATCACCGTCTTGTAGATGCGCCCCGTCGTAATCGAGTTGTTGCGCGTGGTGTGTATGCCCGTAAACCGTTCGTAATGTCCCAGGTCTAGGTCGGTTTCGAAACCATCCTCCGTCACGTAGCACTCTCCGTGCTCGTAGGGGTTCAGCGTCCCTGGGTCGATGTTGATGTACGGGTCGAATTTCTGAATCGTGACCTTAAAGCCACGTGCCTGCAGCAGTTTACCGATGCTGGCGGAGATGATTCCCTTGCCAAGCGAGGAAACCACACCGCCAGTCACGAAGATGTACTTTGTATTCATTCTATGTTGTTTGATAGTTTGCATTCTCAATTCTTAATTGTTAATTGCCAACGGCAACAACTCATACTTCTTACCTCTCACCTCTTACTTCTAATGTGTTCCTCATACTCCGCCAACTCGCGCTCTCCGATGTGCGCCAGTCCGTAGTGCTCGTCGTGCTGCGAGAAGTCGAGTCCCACCTTTTCGCTGTATTCCGACACACGCATGGGGATGAGGCTGTCGATGAGCTTGTAGCCCGCCCAACTCATGGCGAAGGTATAGACGAACACAATGACGATGGCCAGCAGATGGTAGAGGAAAATCACAAAACCGTCCCATGTGCCGGCGATGAGCCCCTCCTGGATGAAGATACCCGTCAGCACCGTACCGAAGATACCGCCTGTACCGTGCGTCGGGAACACGTCGAGGGCATCGTCGATGCTGGTGTGCGAACGCCAATAGACGGCGACGTTACAGATCAGCGTGATGACGAAGGCGATAAAGATGCTCTGTCCCACGGTGACGTAGCCTGCCGATGGTGTGATGGCCACCAGACCGACTACACAACCCACGGCAGCACCCATTGCCGACGGCTTGCGACCACGCAGACAGTCGAAGAATATCCACGTCATCATGGCCGTTGCCGACGCCGTGTTCGTGTTCAGGAATGCCTTGATGGCCTGTCCGTCGGCATGAAGCGAAGAACCCGCATTGAAGCCAAACCAACCCAACCACAACATGGCGGCACCCAGAAGTACAAAGGGGATGTTGGCCGGTTCGCTCTTACGGGTCTCCGCCTTACGTCTGCCTAAGTAGATGGCTCCTGCCAGCGCAGCTACACCGCTCGATGCATGCACCACGATACCACCGGCAAAGTCGATGACGCCCCATTTCATAAACAGTCCCTCAGGATGCCACGTCATGTGAGCCAGCGGACAGTAGATGGCGAAGAAGAAAAACATCATGAAGAACATATACGCCGAAAACCTCACACGCTCGGCAAACGAACCCGTTATCAGCGACGGCGTGATGATGGCGAACTTCATCTGGAACAGCGCAAACAGCGCCAGCGGTATCGTTGCTCCGCCCAGCACGTTGCCTGCCGGTGTGGTATAGACCTCTGCCCCCACGTTCTGGAACATCAGGAACGTCAGCGGATTGCCTATCACACCGCCGATGTCGTCGCCAAAGCACAGCGAGAAGCCGATTACCACCCACAGCACCGAGATCAGTCCCATGGCGATAAACGACTGCAACATCGTCGATATCACGTTCTTCGCACCCACCATGCCGCCATAGAAGAACGACAGTCCGGGTGTCATCATCAGCACAAAAATTGTGGCGGTAATCAGCCAGGCCACATCAGCCGCGGAGATTACCGACCAGTCACATTCAAACGTAGGCTCTCCCACGCAAAGCCCCGCAACGGCTATCAGCGTCATCGCCGTCATCAGGATTATCCAACGCTTCTTAATCTTCATACCTTCTTTACCTATTAAAAATATAACATCTCTGACTTTTTGTAAGTTTGCGACTGCAAAATTACTGCTTTGTGTCGCAAAACCACCATAATCCCTTACTCTTTGTTTGTTAAAATCCGCACCAACTTACACTTTGTAAATTTTCTGCTCGATTTTCCTTTCCATTTGCTAACACTCTGCACCCAAAACCTATCATTTTGTTACAAAGTGACAGATGCTATCATGAGACCGACACCCACAACGGATGCCGGTCTTTCTTTTGAGAGCTACTTGATGGTCAGCCAGACGACCTCACCCCGAGCTTTGGCTTCGACGATTTTCTGCTTGAGGCGGTGAACCCAGATGCGGCTATCGAGGACTTTGCCAACTTCGCGGTTCTTTCCAACGAGGATGCAGCCTTCGGTGTCTTCCGAGCAGTTGCCCGCATGGATGCGGATGCCCTGCCATTTGCGGTTGAAATCGGGGCCACCAAGCAGGATGGGAAGCCACTGTTTGAACTTCGGTGAGTACGAGATAACCACTGCATAGCGGCCTTCGGGGATGGCCGAGCGACCTTTCACTTTGTAGGCACCGTTGGCGTAGTCGCGCCAAGTTGGTTCGAGGGTGTCGCAGAAAGCCTCCCCAAGCCCCTCCGAAGGAGGGGGTGTTTGGTTACATAATGAGGCGGTTAATACAGCGGAATCAGGTATCTCGACACCCCCTCCTTGGGAGGGGATTGGGGAGGCTTTCAGGTACAGCCTACCGATGGTGTAGGTCTTCTTCTTTGCTATACGTGTCAATAATAATTCCATAATTCTACTTGTTTTGATAATTGCTTAAAGTTGCGATTAAGTGAGAGCAGAGTCAAGCTTGCTTGAACTCTGCCGAACGAGAGCAAGTTCAAGGTCGGTACGACCTTAATGGGACGTTGGGACGATGGGACAGTGGGACGTTTTGCTCCAGTGATGTTTATCAATGGGAACAATCCAGCCGTCGCGCTTCCAACGCATCACTATGTTACGAAGTCCGCTCTCGGTGGTGCCTGATTTCAGGGCACGGAGATCGTCGCGAGAGAATGTCGGAGCCAGTTGGTCGAACACGCTGTGGTTGGCACCATAACGCTGACATTCGTCCTGAGCACTAACGTACTCGTTTCGGAGTGCTTCGCCAAAAGCCTTCATCTGCTGCGAAAGACAGTACTCGGCCATCATCAGCGCAAAGTCGAGACAAGCCTTGGTTTCCTTCTTGGCATCAGAAAGCAGATGGAAGATGACTCCACAGCGGAAACCAATGACGGCAGCACGTTTACGATAGGTATCCTTCACGTGGTCGATGTCCTTGGCTGCTTCGACTCGTTTCTGCTCCACCCATTCCTCGATGGCCTTGCGGAGTCGAGGTGTGTCAATGAGTCCTGAGAATGCACGCAGACGAGTGACTGCCTGTTGGATGCGAGCCTCGTCCTCTGCTGAACGACGGCCAAACTTGGGCATCTTCGAGAATGAAGAATCAGGCATCTCGGCAACCAAGATTCGAGAGGAAAGTCCGTTCTCGATATTGTCCGACTTGAAGCACTTCCGCATGGCTCCGTTCGTGCCAAGCATCGTCCAGTTGTAGGCCACTTTTACGACTCCCGATTCTGCCTGGTCGGAGTTGTAGTCCTGACCCCATTCACCCTGATCGAACGAAAGACGATAGATGTCGTACTTCGAACTCCAAGAGCCTGCACCATTGGTTTTTCGGAGGGTGTCAAGT
Organism: Prevotella sp.; assembly: GCA_045131435.1. Classification (GTDB taxonomy): domain Bacteria; phylum Bacteroidota; class Bacteroidia; order Bacteroidales; family Bacteroidaceae; genus Prevotella. The sequence continues at coordinate 23,485 of JBGUQW010000070.1, read as the reverse complement.
TCTTCGCCGAAGGAATAGATCGTATGTCCGTTGGCATTCTTGAAACGCTTCAGGAGCGTAGAACAACTGACCGTTACGGGCACCATGCGTATCAACACCTTCGGGTCTTCAGGAGCCTTTTCGCTAGCTTTACGGCCTTTCTTGCGCTCCTTCCATTCCTCTTCGCGTTTGCGGGCAAGGGCATCTTCTTCGTCAAACTGACGCTTCCAAACGTCAATGGCATTCTTTACCACCGACTTGTTCGAAGCCTGTTCACCACGTATAATCGACATCAACCCAAGGTGCTGCAAATTGCCGTCGCAATACTCAATCTGAACTTGGTCGGCATAAGCCGCAGCAATGGGCATCACACCACAGAGAACCGGCATGTGCATCGAGACAGGCACACCAGCAAGCGATTCTTTCAAACCGATTGGCAACGCCTTGACATTCACCTTTACACCAGTTTCAGCTGCCACCGCCTCGGCATCCTCAATCTCATCCGAAGAGATACCCGTTTCGAGCGCATTGACAATCTGATCAATCAGTCGTGAACCTTTTGTCGGCTCCTTGCAGGCTGAATGAATGATACTCTTCATTTCCTGAACGGACAGTTTGAAGTTAGGCATCACCTCCAAAAGCCACTCCTCGTTATTATCACAGATGGCTCGAAGGTTTGCCGCCAACTGATGCAGTCGCTTGTTGCGCTCACCCTCAGAAGGCTCACCACCCGTTCTATGCCAATACTCACTGATAATAGAGGTGTAAGGGATGCCTTTGAACTCATCCGGGTACTTCTTTTCAGCAGAAGCATCAGGTGCAACCGTAGGTGTTACAGGTGCTGGCATTGATGCTTCTCCATCCTCACCTGGGTCAAAGTAAGAACCATCCTCTGTGCGTCCGTCAATGCTCAAACATCTGTCTGTATAAGCCTTTCTCCTCGCAGCCACCTCTTCCTCTGAAAGCTGTGCGTACCAACCATCGGCACGATGGATTTCAAAATCAGCGGGCGAAATATAAATGAACCTTTCAGGGGTAAAACATGATGTATCGCAAGCAACACCAAGCGCCTTGCAATAGGCACGCTGTGCTTCGGGCACCGTCATTCCCAACGGCAGACGAATATCGATGTGCAGTTTACGACGGATGCTGTAATCCTTGTGTAGCATCAGCCCCTGCCAACGACCACCTATCTCAATATCGAGCTTTTCAGACATCTGGTTGGCCTTTTCCACCAACTCAGGGTCATCAATATCAATGCACGTCTGCCAGGTGAACGACTCTGCCACGATGTGCTCACGATCGCGATAGTCATCACGGAACTTGGTATAGTGCGGACAGCGGAACGGCAACCAGCCCTTCAGCTTGCGCTGCTCCTCCTCATCCTGACTGCTGTTGATGCGCTGCTCCAATTGTTTCAGACGTGGCGAGCGAGTCAATGCGTCGTAGTCTTGGAGCGGGCATTCCTTGATGAATGCCCTTGTTTGCTCCTTAGTCTGTCTCGGATTAATAGCTATACTTTTCATACCCAGCAAGTGTTTTCTTTCAGTGAACGAATATAGTTGACTATCTCCTGCACCTGACTCATCAGCGCCTCAATCATCTTGATGCGCCCGATGCCCAACGGTAGTACCAGCTTCACAATGAGCCTAGTACGTGTGCGCTTCACCTCGCCATTCTCTGTCATGTAGAGGTGCGTATACCGGCTGCCGCTGTTGTGACGATAGGCACGGAAGTGGCTTGTGCCGTCCTCCTCGATGGTCATGCGTCCCTTCGGTTGGCGTCGGCCACCGTCGGTCACTTGCTTGTCGCACTCCCATGGGCAGGGTGTAATGTTCACGTCGCCGTTGGCGTAAAAGGACGTACAAGTATCCATCTGTACGTTGCCAGCCAGAATCTGCTGGACTTTTAAATTATTTTTTGTCATTGTTTGGATTGAATTGCGAGAAGAAGTCGTATGAAGGGTGGCCACCTTTCCGCTGTGCAGAATCTCGCGAGACTTCCTCGGCTTCAACCCAAGTGAATGATGTTATTAACCTAATTTCACGATGTCAGTTGCTAAGATTTCCTGAAACACTTGTCCCTGATACTCGTGCGTAGAGAAACGGAGCGTGGCTACCACCAAATCGCCCTCGTAGAACCTGCACCCTGCCAGATTGCCCAGCATCGAGCACACAAACTCGTTCTCGAACTTGGAGCCGCCCAACTCGCGCAACACGATGTTGCACTTTTGGATCTGTCCCGACTCCTGTTTTGAACTCTGTACGCTGAAGACCTCGCCCTGGCGTACTACCTTTAAGATTTTTGTTTCCATTTTGTTTTATGCTCGTCAATTCCGCTGCCCGAAGTCTCACCGTGAGTGCTTCTTTGTCGGATTGACGATGCAAAGGTAAGCACTTTTATTGACGGTTATATGGCTTTGGAAGTGGCCTGTTCTAACTTGTTCTAACTTGTTCCGAATTGTTCCGTCCTGTTCGATATAGGGCACAAAAAAGCACCAGAACCTTTCGATTCTGATGCTTGTCATCGTGAGCGTTTATTCCGTTTATTTCTTGTTGTAGTACTTCCTGAAAGTTATTTCGTTGAAGCCCTCGCCATTAGGCATCCCCATCCTGACGAGCTCTGCGTATGCAGCCGATGGATTAGGCGGTAGCAATACTTTATTCTCACTTCTTAGTTGTGAAAGGTAATGGCATATCATCTGTATTCCCTGAAGCTTAACCACCCGTTTCACCGCATCGTGAATACGCCATGCTTCTTCATCCTCAAGTTCCGGATGAACGAAATGGAACAGTTCCTCATCCCGTTCTTGTTGATTGCCGACAGGATGTTTGGGTGATTGCTGATTCTCAACGGCATTCCCTGCGATTTTCGTACCAACCACATCGCCAAACACGTTAACGATGGGTTTTTCTGTTATTTGCACATTAGCACCTGATTCTATCTTGATGTTCATATCGCCTACTCGTTTGGTAATTCCAGTAATTGGTTCGTGATACCTTGTTCTGTTATTTGCGCATAAGCTCCCGCCTTTACATCTACGTGCATAGCTGGCTTGTTCGCTGCCTTCATCATGTTTTCTTCCAGGTTCTGTTGCCTGTCTTTCTGCTCATTCACCATAGCAAACATCTTATTCTGAACCGCAGCACTCCGCTGGCTCCAAGCCGTCCCTCGTAACAGATTATCTGCTTGTTCCAATGCTTTTTGCTGTAACTCAAAGGTGGGGAATCGTAGGATGCATTGCTCGATGGCGTCGAGGTCGATGGCTTGTGCTGACGCCTTCATTTCCGTCAGCAGAGATGCCACGATGCCTATTTTCTTGCCAGCACGTTCCTCCGCGTCCTCCTTCTGACGCACACCTTCCCACACTCTCCGCAATAGTGGGTGGTCCTTCGTGGCGTCTGCTAATGCCTGACAATAAGGATAATATGGACTCTCTTTCGTAAGGCGGAATATCGCCACCAGCATATATATCAGAATCATCAATATCAGGAATGCCGAAAGCTCGCCATACTCTTCTGTCAGTTCCTCTTTCAGCATTTCTACTGTGATTTGAGGTTGCTTCGATGCTAACAACGGCTTCCACCTCGTTGCAGCCTCATCCCACAACTCAGCAGGGCTTGGCTCGTCGTATTCCGCAGTAATTGCTTTCAACGTCTCATACATATCGCAAAACAACTGCTCTTCCAACAGTTGCATTGTCCGTTCCCTACTTCGTCTTGAATCCCAACGCTGATGCATATATCCCTTAATAGTAAACCGTCTGAATCCTGTTCATGAAATCCTCTATGGCCTTCCATTTTCTGGGTATCAGCTCACCATCGCCAATCCCTTTCAATGCCTGTTCCGACAGTTCTTCCTGAGCTGGCGTTTCCAGTCCTATACGACGCCATTTCTGCGCACCCTTGGGGCGCATCATAATCAGTTTTCCACTGGCACTGGCAGCCTTAATCATCTGTTCAATGATAATATCGCCCTGCTCCAACTTCATCTTTTCCTTGGTGGGAGAGGTCAGCGTTGTCTTGGGTTCACTGTTGGTACGGCGTGCCAGGTCGGTATAGAAGTCACCCACCATATCCGAAATCTCAGGCAGGTTGGGATAAGGGAATTTGAACGTCACCGAGGCGATGCCCTGTTCATACTGGCTCACTACGTCCCAGAACTCATGCGTGTGGTATTTCGCGTTTACCTGCACCTGCAGACGATGCGGCTGAAGATTGTGGTTAAATGTCTCCTCTATGATGTTTGCCACCGTCTTCGTCTCGCTGAAAGCTTGAGGACGATTCTCAATGGCCATCACCTGTTTGCCGTCCGTGCGGTTGTCTATCAGCACAAAAAGACTCGGATGGTCTTCCTCCGTCCATCGGTTGAACTGCTTCTCGTGTACCTGCTGCGTATTGTTGGCAATCTGCATCACGATGATGCCCTCACGCTGACCCACCACCAAGTGCTCAAACCGCTGGTTGCCACGATGGAACCTCAGCGTGGAGTCAACCTTAAAGAAGCTGCCGAATATCTCCAGCTTCTTTTCCATCGACTCCTCAACCTTCACCTCCGGCGAGAACAACTTTGGCTGGTACGGCTCATTGATGGGCTTGAACAGGTATGTATATATTGTAAATCTTGGCATATATTATTTCTTTTCGTTATTACTTCTTTATTATCGTTATTACTTCTCTTCGTTCATCAACTTCAGTACCTCCAATCCCAGCTCCGTCAGATAATATTTCTGCTGGGGATGGTGAGGGTTCTCCGGATGGGTTCTTTCTATCAATCCTACATCAAGGGCAGGTACTATAAACTGCTTGATGAACAGTTGTTTGCTGTTGGGTGAACAGTTGGTGACAAGCTTGAGCTCAGAAACCGACATTTTCTCTTCTTTTAAACTCTGTATCAGCGATTTAACTTGTTGTGGCAAGTTGGTGAACAGTTGGTGAACAGTTGGTGAACAGTTCGTCTCTTCTTCGTCTTTCACTACCACGCTGAAAGCTGTCAGATAGCTAACGTTGAACACAGCCTCAGGGTTCTCATTCGCCCTCAACAAATCTTGTACTTCTCCGATGCCATGATTAAACATATTCACATAGTTCAGCGTCTTCATCATCCCCGCCACTACGCTGTTGCGATAGTCGTTCACATGCGGGAAGTTCTCGGGCCGTGCCTGTCCGTAGAGGCCGCCAGGATTCATAATTTCGATATGGTTGTCATACTGATACAACCGCGTGGGCATGTTCGCCTGATAGTCGCGGTGCATCACGGCATTCATCATCAACTCACGCAGGGCTTTGTACGGATAGTTCACCACGTCTTTCTCCCTCAGAATGCTGATGGGTACAGGGCGTTTGGTAATAATACCATCGCGGATAAAGTTCTCCAGTTCAGGTAGAATCTTATAAAGACAACCCTCAAATCGCCGTTCGTTCAGAATCGCTCCACCGTTGGTGCTACCCTTGAAATGCACATACTGGATATATGCTCCTGGCATGAAATACTTCGGATTACGCCCAAACATGATGAGTGCCGCGTATGTCGGACAATCCCATTGCATGTTGAACAGATGTAGCGAAGCCAGTTGTTCCTTCAGTGGTCGTTTGTCGTTTGCAAGCGTCTCCTCATCGATGGCTTTAGGCATATACTCCTTCACGATGGTATCCACGTCAATATCGTCCAACTTTGCATCCCGGCAAGGGCGAGTGTCGAACGTAGGCAAGCTTGCTGCACAACGCTCTGCCAGAATCCGTTCCTCTTCAGCACTGGCAATGTCTCTGCGAGGCCCTATGCGGATAAACGTTCGGCCACGATAGCGCACAGGTGTATCGAAAGATGGAGTCACCTCTACCACTAGCACGTCACCATCTTCCGTCACCACCTTCTCTGTGCTCATCACAGGCAGCGGCAGGATATTGCCATCTGAGCGGATACCGCTGATCTTCTTCATCAGCGCATCGTCCACCTTCAAACCGTCTATCTGTCCGTTGTTCTTCACACCAATCAGCAGATACCCCTTCTTCCGCGAGCCAGGCATGTCGTTGGCAAAAGCACAGATAGCCTCCTGAAACTTATCCATGTCGCCCGTCGAAGTCGTCAACTCGATGCGGTAGTTCTCATCGATGGCTATTATCTCGCGTAATTCTTCTTGCGTCATATTTTCTATATCGTTTTATTCGTTGCTATTATTGTCATATCCTTAGATGCCTGTCCAACCTTACGGCCTCGTGCACACCGTTGGCAAACTCAAAGCATAACCCTTCGCGGTCGAAGCGAGGATTATAGCGATGCACAATGCGATGGAACGTAGGCGACAGGATGATGATGTTCTGCGTGTCGTTGTTCAGCGACTGCGTGAAATACTCAATGTGGTGCGCCTCCACGATGCATTCACTTCCATACGCCTCGCCAATGCGTTCGCCCGTCACCTGACAACGGTAATCGTACAACCGTTTCAGGCTTTCACCTATAGAACGGTCAAGTTGCCGCACATGTTGCATCCGTAGCGATGTCTTGATACCGGCCTTCTTGTCCTCACGTGGTTCAAAAATCTCAAACGCCAGTTCGTCCTGCGCCTTAATCTCTGCCTCAACGGCCATTTCCTGAGCAGGCAGACATTCAAGTACGAAAGTGCCAGGAACAGGCGAGGCCCACAAAACTACCACGTCAGACAATTCCTTTGGCAACACGATTTTTCTCCGTTGACCAACTCGTTCGCGTTCAACAGTCAACCACTTATAAGCCTTCGAGAAAATCGCCTGCAAGTGTTTAGCTATTGGTGAGTTCTCCGAGTAGCGCACCTGTAGCAAGTCGGGGTGAGTAGGATATTTGCTGCGGTCGAAATCTATGTTGTTCATCCTCACCTGAAACACCTTTCCCTCCACCATCAGTTGAATGTCGCAACCCTCTCCATGATGCAACTCTCGCCCGAGGGCAGCATACACCAGCGCATGAAACTCCGGAGGAATATGGAATCCCTGACGCAGCAGCGATAGGTCAATGCTCCGTTTCAGCAGGAAGATGTTGGAGAGTGCTACATTATTCATTGATCTGTTCCTTTAGAGGGTTATACTTACTATTTCGTGGCTTCGCCATCTGTCTGCAAAGGTACGAAAAATCCCACATCTTTTTAACGGTGTGGGACATATATTAAGAAGAATTAGGAATTCTACGTCTATTCATCTATAAGACACAATTGGATTTTATTTACAATGAGATTTTCTTCAATCTTCAAAATCTAATGTTAACTGCAAATTTTTCCATTTGCTGCTATCAGCAACAACGCTTTTATCTTTTATAGCTTTTAGTAGCAACCTCAAACTTTCAAAAACAGGGTAAGGATACTTAATATGAGCATTAGAGTAGTATAATATGCGAATACCATGTTCTTCGCAGAGCCTTTTCTTGACAGCATCTCGTTTCTGGGTTAGTTCGTAAAAATGCTCTCCACCAAACAGCTGTGTTGGGAAGAAATGTTGCCCGCCTTGGCATTCTATCGCAACTCCGTATTCTGGAAGGAAGAAATCCAAAAACATGCGACGATGATATACTAACCAGTCAAATCCCTTTTCCTGTTCAAAAACAATATTATTGGTTAACAGCAGTTGTCTTATTTCCCCTTCCATATTGCTTTCTGGACACGAAGGACACCCTACGCCAAACAAATGATTGTTGGGAACTTGCCAGAACTCTCCATGTTCAGGACAGATAATGCAAACTTTAGTCCTATAGTTTATATAGTTCGTTTTCGAATAATCGTATTTGTTATTATGTACTTTGTTGGCTTTCTCAATAAATTCTTCAGTTGTCAATTGTTGGCTGCCTCCGCATATCGGGCAGCCATATCCACGAAGATGAATGCCTGGTTTCTGCCAAAACTCGCCATGTTCAGGACAAATAATACACACCTTTTTCTTTACATGCTCGAATTTGACCTTTGAATAGTCATACTTGCCATGATGTATTATCTTACTTCGCTCTAAGAAAAGGTCTTGGGTAATTCTCTGAACTTTGCTGCACGCAGGACATTGTCCACCTCTAAGATGTACATAAGGTGTTTGCCAAAATTCGCCGTGTTCAGGGCAAACAATACATACTTTTATATCTAAGCCATCATATTCAACTTTACTATAGTCATATTTATCGCCGTGGATTTTGCGTGCTTCTTCAATAAACTGCTCTTTAGTCTTCTTGGGAGTACCAAAACAAACAGGGCAACGACTTCCTCTCATGTGGTTGTTGGGTGTTACCCAAAATTCTCCATGCTCAGGACAAATAATACAAACATTTTGCTTATTATGTACATATTCGACTTTAGAATAATCATAACAATCACCATAAATCTCTTTGCACTTTGCAATAAAAGTTTCTGCGTTTGAACGTCTTGAAAGATTACGGCATATTGGGCATTGTGCTCCTCTAAGATGAGCATCTGCAATTTGCCAGAACTCGCCATGTTCAGGACAAATTATACAGACTTTTTTTAGAGAACCCTCATATATAACACGGGAATAATCGTATTTATCCCCGTGTACCTTTCGGGCTTCGTATATAAATTCACCAAGAGTTCTTTTGCGCATTTACTGTATTAATATCAATACCTTTTATTATACTTTTCTAATTCTTTTCTTTGAATCCTTTCGAGTATTTCTATTGTGGAGCCCTCCGTGCTAACACCTGCGCGCTTGGCTTGTTTTACTACGTCAGCGTGCTGAATCCTTTCCAGAATATCAATAGTAGAGCCTTCTGCGCTAACACCTGTGCGTTTGGCCTGTTTTACTACATCTTCATGCTGACGTTTTTCAAGTAGTTCCAAAGTCGACATTTCCTTTTTGGAGGTTACAGCTTCAACTTTCTCTGGCAGAGAACCATACTCTTCCCTTCTTTCGGCGGGTGATAGCTTTTCTTCCTCTTCTCCCGATAAAAGAGAATTTGACTCATTTCCTGCCACCTCTTTCTTTATAGCATCTTTATCAGCCAGTTTATCCTTCCTTGTTTTTGGTTTATGTTGAGGAACTGTATTGGTTTTTATGGGTTCTAAACAGTTGTTATCATCTACTAGTTGAACTGATTCTTGCTGAACATCATCATCTCTTACTGAATTTGAATTAATCCATTTACTGACACCAATAAATAATGCAAATAGCAGTAAAACGCCAAACAAAAACTGCTTATTACTAAATCTTTTGTTTGACTCCATCGGATAGATGTACGGATCCCGTTCATAGTTATTGCTACTGCTTCTGTGATTACTCTGATAAGATTGCTGCCTGTTTTCTTGGGTATTCGTAAAATCATTAGCGGGTTCTGGATCCTGCATGATGCCATGTCTTTTCTTATGACAATCTTCGCACAACACGATAAGTTCCTCTGGCTTATATGACCAGGGATTCGTATCACGATACACTAAGTGGTGCACTTGAAGTTTATTCCTTTCATTATAGAAGGTTCTCCCGCAATCTTCGCAGGTAAAATTTCTCTCTTTGATTAAGGAATAAGAATAGCCTTTCCAATAATCAGACTGTAGCAGTCTTTCATATTCTTCTCTAGTCATATATAATTATTTTAGAACTATTATGGTCAACTGTTAGGATTCTCATACAAAGATGCATTTGTGCCATTTCAGAATACTGCTGCAATCCTCGGAATATCCTTCAGACGCTCCAAGAATGCTTTGTTGTGCTCACGAGTCACTTCTGCAAGAATGAGGTTGCTCTTGATAGCATCAGTATATATGCGGTAGTTGATTTTCGAGAGTTCTCGCTTGGCCGACCATGCAAGTTGTTTCTGTTCGTCTGCTTTGAGCCTTTGATACTCCTTAACGAGCAAAAGTTGGAACCGTGGACTTATCCACATGCCAAAATGGTATGCAATATCCCTGTGGGCATATGTACCTCCATAACGACCAGCTTTAGCCATAATGCCGATTGCGCCCGTTCGCTCAATCCATGCCTTAACAGATAATACAAAGTTGTTACTTCCTGCCGCATTTCTTATTGTATCGAATTCGGTACAATTAAATATAGGGTTATACAACATCTCCCATTCACCAAGACATTCTATTGTACTCTTCAAGCTCATCCATCTGAATACAATGTGCTCTTGCATCTGGCTGTGAGCCATGTCGGTTAGCGAGATATAATCTTCGTTCTGCATGCTAACGACAGTAATCTCTGTATTCTCAACTTTTATCTTTGCCATGATTCTTGGGAATGGCTTGACATTTGATGTTAACGTTCGTATATCTGTCATTATCAATTATCTTAATTCGTGGCTACAAAGATACGAAATCTTTTTGAGAATATAACGATTTACTACGAATTTATACATCTTTTAATACGAATGGCGATTACCAGAAACTTATTCTTGTGTTGTATTAACATACGCTCGAAGTTCATTAATCAGATTGTCAAGTGTGTTCAACACTGAAAAACGTCCCATGTCCCATCGTCCCACCGTCCCATTAAGCATCTTCAGAATGGAAAATAGTTGGAATTGACTTTTATAATAATTATATTATTATAACCCTTAATATTAACTTGTTTCCGCGTCCGCACCACCTTAATGGGACGATGGGACGGTGGGACGCGGGACGCAACAAGCCCGCCAGAGACGAAAAGTAATCTTCGAGGTCCGATAATTACGGCTTCGAGGCCACGAAATTACGGTTCGTTTAAAGACTGCGATTAAGCGAGTGCAGAGCCATGCTCGCATGAGTTCTGCTGAGCGCAAGCAGGCTCGATGTTAAAAACATCAATTCGGCGATTTTGTGCTGAAAATCGCGATTAAGCGAGAGCAAAACCATGCCTAGCATGAGTTTTGCCGAGTGTGAGCGATTTCGATGAATTTCTCATCAAAATCGCCCCAAATCGAGGGTCAAAATTTGGAAGCGCACGATATATTTCGTACCTTTGCAGAGCATTAGGGAAATGCTCTGCGAGTGTGGGCTGCGGCTCAGCAAAGGCCAAGCGAGCTTGCCTCTGCATTCGCTCTTGCACCACCCTTGCATTGTCAAAAGATCTGATGACACAAGCGGGATGTCGGCCACCCGATGTAGTTGGTCGCAACGATTCTAATACCATGAAAAACACACATTTAGTATGGCAAAGATTTTGTATGAAGTAAAGAAGAACGTCAACACCAAGTCGCCGGCCTACGGCAAGTGGTACGGTCGCGTGAAGGCACTGGAGACGATGAACACGCGCAAGCTGGCGCAGCACATCTCGGAGCACGGAAGCCTGTACACCTCGGACGTCGTGTTCGGCGTACTGGAGAAGTTCCGCAGCTGTCTGATCGAGATGCTGCTCAACTCGAAGAAGGTGAAGATTGACGGCCTGGGCACCTTCTACTGCACCATCGAGTCGAAGGGTGTCATCTCGAAGGACAAGTACAGCGTCACGTCTGACATCAAGGCACTGCACATCCGCTTCCTGCCCGAGCAGACCACCGAGATGAACATCTCCAGCCGCGAGTTCCTGAAGAAGGCCGAGTTCATCAGCGTCGACCAGCTGAAGCCCGACCCGGAGGAGGAAGAGCCTGAGCCCTAAAGAGCCGTAAAGAGCCGTAAAGAGCCGTAAAGAGCCTTATGGCTCTTTGGCTCAAATGAAAAGAAATGAAAATTGAGAAATGAGCACTATGAAGAAAGAAACCTGGAAAACCATTCTGCAGGTCATTGCCAGCATCATCACCGCTGCCTTGACCGCCCTTGGGACGACCTCGTGCATGGGTCACGGCCCGATCGCAATCTGAACACTAACTAAGACTTTAAAGAAAGACTGACCGACCCAAATCGGCCGGTCTTTCTGCATATTTATACCCTTCTATGACCAAAAGATTATAAAAACATCCTAACCATATCATTTTTCTCAAGAAAAATCCATATCTTTGTAGCACATAAAAGAGAAACATCGCTGAAGTATATGGCAAACGATAAGCAGATATTCTTGATGAAGAGGCCACTTCAATGGTCTCATCTGACAAGCGAGCTACCAATACCAAGAGTATTCCAAGAGTTAACCTATGACATTTTGGGCAGACGACTATATGAGTAACAGATGTCTATATACAGCTACGTTCAGCGAATTCTTGAGCAATGAGCCATTAGCGGTGTTGGGTGCCATGCACAACAACTATCATGGGGATGCGCTGACAACGACTGATGAGGCCTGGATGGGCGAGATAGAGGTGATGCAGCAGGTGCTGGAGCCTTGGAAGGAGGAACAGGGGCAGATAGTCTTGTTATCTGTGTGCCTTATGGCAATAGCAACAAGACACCAGAAGGATTTCCAGAAGATCCCACACGCTTGCCCGAGTTCTATGAGCGAACGTATAAGTATTTGAAGTCGCTTGGAGTCAAGGAGATATGAAACAGATAGAAGTCGTAGCAGCGATTATTCGCAAGGGAGATAAGATATTCGCAACCCAAAGAGGGTACGGAGATTTCAAGGACTGGTGGGAATTCCCTGGCGGAAAGATGGAAGCTGGGGAAACACCGGAGGAGATGAACTGGACAGCGTGAATTGGCTGCCTGCGGATTTGGAAGTAGTGCGTCGGCGGCTTTGTTTTGGGGACGAAATATCAAAGTGTAAGGAATGAAGGGGATGGGGTGGATGGAATGCTTACACTTTTGATGGAAAATGGATGATTTCAGAGCAAAATGTCAGTGAGCGAAATTTTTTTTGAGAAAAAGTAAGCAAAAATTTGTTTGTTTCAGCAAAATGCATTACTTTTGCAGCCGGAAAGTTATCAAAAACAGAAAATTGGTATGATGAGAATAGCAAACAATTGGTGGTGGCGCAACTCAAGATTCAAAAGATCGTGAGAAGATAGCCGCGTACCTATATGTTTGTAGAAGAGATACTCCGGAGGCCTGTCGTTCTTGCGATGGGCCTCCGGATTTTTTTAGTGAAGAATTAAGAGTTAAGAATTAAAAGTTAAAAGACAAAGATATGGAAAATTTTCAAGTTGACAAAAACGGTTTCTACGGAGAGTTCGGAGGGGCGTATGTGCCTGAGATTCTCTACAAGTGTGTGCATGACCTGCAGGAGGCTTATCTGCCGATTATCGAGAGTGCGGAGTTCAAGGCCGAGTATCATGCGCTGTTGAAGGATTATGTGGGCAGGCCCTCGCCGCTCTACTATGCTCGTAGAATGAGTGAGAAGTACGGCTGCCAGCTGTATCTGAAGCGTGAGGACCTGAACCACACGGGTGCGCATAAGATCAACAACACCATCGGACAGATTCTGTTGGCGAAGCGGATGGGCAAGACGCGCATCATTGCCGAGACGGGAGCCGGACAGCACGGTGTGGCGACGGCGACGGTGTGTGCGCTGATGGACATGAAGTGCGAGGTGTTTATGGGTGCGACGGATGTGGAGCGTCAGCACACCAACGTGGAGCGGATGAAGATGCTGGGTGCCGAAGTGCATCCCGTCCGAACAGGCAACATGACGCTGAGCGATGCCTGCTCTGAGGCCATCCGCGACTGGTGCTGTCATCCTGCCGACACTTTTTATATCGTAGGTTCGACGATGGGGCCTCATCCCTACCCCGACCTCGTGGCTCGGATGCAGAGCGTCATCTCGGAGGAAATCAAGTGGCAGTTGGCAGAGCTGGTAGGCCGCGACTATCCCGACTACCTCATCGCCTGCATCGGAGGCGGAAGCAACGCCGCCGGTACCATCTATCACTATATGGACGACGAACGCGTAAAAATCGTGTTGGCCGAGGCTGGCGGACACGGCTGGGACACCGACTATACCGCAGCCACCATCCATAGGGGAACTACGGGAATCCTGCACGGCGCGAAGATGCTGGTGATGCAGGATGAGGACGGACAGATTCAGGGGGCGTTTACCATCTCGGCAGGTCTTGACTATCCAGGCGTGGGTCCGATGCATTGCAACATGGCGAAGAAGGGACGCACGCAGGTGCTGAGCATCAACGACGACGAGGCCATCTACGGCGGCTACGAACTGACACGTATGGAGGGAATCATCCCTGCTATCGAGAGTGCTCACGCTATCGCAGCGCTTTCCAAGCTCAACTTTAAGAAGGACGATGTGGTGGTGCTGACGGTCAGCGGTCGTGGCGACAAGGATGTCGAGACGTATCTTAAGAACAAGGCGATGGCGAAGGAATACGGGAATTTTTAACCACGGATTTAACGGATTAAACGGATTATGAAAACTTTTAAATATCAGACAACAAGCAAGACCATTCTGGCGGATCTTTATACCCCAGTTGGCGTGTATATGCGGCTGCGCGACCTCTATCCACAGAGTGCGCTGATGGAGAGCTCGGACTATCACGACCAGAGCAATTCGCGCTCGTTTATTGGCATTAATCCGATGGCCAGCGTGGCTATAGGACACGGTATTGCGTCCATCGGTTTTCCTGACGGAACTACTGAACAGCACGAGATTAACAAGGAATACGGCACGGCTGATGCCATTCACGCCCTCATCGACCGCATCGAGGTGACGGGCGACGATGCTGCCGTCTGCGGACTCTATGGCTACACCTCGTTCAACGCCGTACGTTATTTCGAGGACATCGCTGTGAAAGATGAGACGCAGGAGAAGAACGACGCGCCCGATGTGCTGTATCTATTATATAAGGTGGTGATTGAGTTCGACCATCACAACAACATGCTGAAAGTAGTGACACTGGGTGAGGCCTCTGATATTGATAGCATCCTCAAGGCGATGAACAAGTCCAATGTTCAGGCATACGATTTCCATCCTGTAGGCGATGTCCGCTCTACACTTACCGACGATGAACACAGAGAGAACATCCGTCGCGGCATCCAGCACTGTCTGCGTGGCGACGTGTTCCAGATTGTGCTCTCACGCCGCTTTATCCAAAAGTACGAGGGCGACGACTTCAAACTCTATCGCGCCTTAAGAAGCATCAACCCCTCACCCTATCTCTTCTATTTCGACTTCGGCGGGTTCAGGATTTTCGGGTCTTCACCAGAGACGCATTGCAGGATAGAGGGGCGCCGCGCCTACATCGACCCCATCGCTGGCACGACGAAGCGCACAGGCGATGCTGAGGCAGACCGCAAGGGAGCGGAATATCTCCGTAACGACCCGAAGGAGAACGCCGAGCATGTGATGCTGGTGGATCTGGCCCGCAACGATCTGAGTCGCAATTGTCACGATGTGAAAGTCGATTTCTACAAGGACCTGCAGTATTATTCGCACGTCATCCACCTCGTATCGAGAGTCAGCGGCGAGCTCGATGCCGACAAAGACCCCATCAAGGCATTTATCGACACTTTCCCCGCCGGTACGCTCAGCGGTGCACCGAAGGTTCGCGCCATGCAGCTCATCTCTGAGTACGAGCCGCACAACCGTGGTGCCTACGGCGGTTGCATCGGCTACATCGGCTTGGACGGTTCGCTGAATCAGGCCATCACCATCCGAACCTTCGTCTCGCGCAACGGTGAGTTGTGGTTCCAGGCTGGCGGCGGCATCGTGGCCAAGAGCGACGTAGAGTATGAATTACAGGAAGTGAATAATAAACTCGGAGCGCTGAGAAAGGCCATCGAGAAAGCTGAGAAACTTTAAACGAACACGAATCTCACAAATTGAACGAATTATGAAAGTAGTCATCATTGATAATTACGACTCGTTTACATACAATTTGAGTCATCTGGTGAAGGAGCTGGGCGCTGAGGTCGCCGTCGTGCGCAACGACCAGTTCCGCCTCGAAGAACTGGAGCAGTACAGCAAGATTATCCTCTCGCCTGGGCCTGGCATCCCCTCGGAGGCCGGTCTGCTGCTCGACGTCATCCGCACCTATGCAGGTCGCAAACCTATCCTTGGTGTTTGCCTCGGTCATCAGGCTATCGGCGAGGCATTCGGCGCGAAGTTAGAGAATCTCAGCGACGTGTTCCACGGCGTGGCTACCCCCTGTCATATCATTGCCGACGACCCCATCTTCAGCGGCATCTCGCGTGACATCACCATCGGCCGCTACCATTCATGGGTAGTCTCTCGCGAGGGCCTGCCCGACTGCCTCGAAGTGACCGCCGTCTCAGACGAGGGACAGATCATGGCCCTGCGCCATCGCGAGCTGAACGTCCGCGGCATACAATTCCATCCCGAGAGCGTGCTGACCCCCGACGGGCGAAGGATGCTGCAGAACTGGATGTTTCTTTGATTGAACATTGACCATTGAACATTGAATATTGAACATTTAAAATAAAAGATATGGAACAGACAATGAAAGGCTATCTCTTCCGCCTGCTGAATCACGAAGAGCTCTCCCGCGAGGAGATGAAATCAATCCTGATTGGCATCACACAGAGTGAATACCCCAACGAACAGATTACCGCCCTGCTGACGTGTCTGCAGATGCGCGGCGTAACCGTCGATGAACTGCTTGGATTCCGCGACGGCATCCTTGAGACCGGCGTGCCAGCTATCTTGGAGGCCGACAGATATATTGATGTAGTCGGTACTGGTGGCGACCGCAAGAACACCTTTAATATCTCTACCACCGCTTGTTTCGTTATTGCCGGAGCTGGTTACAAGGTGGCAAAACATGGTAACTATGCTGCTACTTCAGTATCTGGAGCATCGAATGTTATACAGCATCACGGCATCAAGTTCACGGATGATATCGACAAACTGAACCGTTCGCTCAATGAGGCAGGCATCGTATATCTGCATGCCCAGCTCTTCGCCAAGGCCATGAAGTTCGTGGGACCTATCCGCAAGGCCCTGCAGTTCCCCACCATCTTCAATCTCCTCGGTCCCATCGTCAATCCCTCGCAGCCTAAATGCCAGCTCCTGGGAGTGGCCAATCTCGACCAGATGCGCCTCTATAGTCAGGTGTATCAGAAACTTGGTATCGACTATGGCATCGTAAACAGCATCGACGGCTACGACGAGATTTCGCTGACGGGCGACTTTAAGGTGACCACCAAGGACTACGAGCGAATCTTCTCACCCAAGGACTTAGGTTTCGACATTGCCAAGCCGGAGGAACTCGTCGGCGGTGCTACTGAGGAAGAGGCTGCCCAAATCTTCGACAGCGTACTCGAGAATCGTGCTCTGCCCGCCCAGAAGAACATCGTACTGGCCAATGCTGCCTTTGGCATTCAGGTGCTGGAACGCGGTCAGAAGAGCGTTGAGGAGTGCATCGAGATTGCCCGCGAGAGCATCGACAGCGGTGCGGCATTGAAAACCTTTAAGAAATTTGTCGAACTGAACTCATGAAAGATATTTTAGAGCAAATCATCGCCCACAAACGCGAGGAAGTGGCCGCTCTCTATGCAAAGAAGCCCTCCCTCCGCGAGGCCCTGCTACAGAGCGACACCGGCATCATTGCTGAGTTTAAACGTCGTTCACCGTCTAAGGGTTGGATCAAGGAAGAGGGCCGTGCAGACATCATCCCCCTGTCGTACCAGCAGAATGGTGCCGCCGCCCTGAGCATCCTCACCGATGAGCACTTCTTCGGCGGACACGACGACTTTATCCGTCAGGCTCGCCAAAGCGGAGTCACACTCCCCATCCTCTACAAGAACTTCGTCATCGATGAGGCTCAACTCTATGCTGCTGCCCTCTGTGGTGCCTCTGCCGTGCTGCTCATTGCCGCCTGCCTGTCGAAACAGGCGTGTGCTACATTGATGAATAAGGCGCATGAGTTAGGTCTCGAAGTTCTCCTGGAGATGCACTCCGAAGCAGAACTTGAATACGTTGAACTCGGCCCCGACCTCTGTGGTATCAACAACCGCAACTTAGGGTCGTTCGTAACAGATGTGGACAATTCGTTCCGTTTAGCAGAACTCCTCCCACACGATGCTGTTAAAGTGAGCGAGAGTGGCATCAGCGATCCCGCCACCGTCCGCGCCCTCCGTCAGGCAGGCTTCCGCGGTTTCCTCATTGGCGAGACCTTTATGAAGACTGCCGATCCAGGACAGGCACTCGCGGAGTTCAAATTGAGAATTCTTTGACCTAAAGGTACAAAGCGTACTAAAGAAACGATTAGAGAATTGAAAATTGAGAATTATGATTACTCAAATGAAGGTCAAGGTTTGCGGTATGCGCGACGCAGAAAACATCCGCAAGGTGGAGGCATTAGGTATCAACATGATGGGATTTATCTTCTATCCGAAGTCTAGCCGTTACGTCAGCAATCGCCCTGCCTATCTGCCACAGAAGTGCAAGCGCGTCGGTGTTTTTGTCGATGCCACTATCGAGGACATCCGTCTGCACATCGTCGACTACAGTCTCGACATCATCCAGCTTCACGGTCACGAAAGCACTGACTTCATCCGCAGTCTTCGTTCGTTGTGTGGCGATTCTATCACCATCATCAAGGCCTTTAACATCGCCACAAAAGAGGATTTAGAAGCCACCAAACCCTATGAAGGACTTGTAGATTACTTCCTCTTTGACACGAAAGGTAAGAGTGCTGGTGGCAATGGCGAAAAGTTCAATTGGAATGTACTCTCCAACTACAAAGACAACACACCTTTTTTATTAAGCGGCGGCATAGGCCCTGATGACGCAGGACGCGCAAAAGTCTTCCAGCATCCCAAGTGCGTCGGTATCGATCTCAACTCGCGTTTCGAGATTGAACCAGGAATTAAAGATATTACAAAATTAAAAACATTTTTGAATTATGGCAAATAAAATCAATAAGCTCTTTGCTGAGCAACCCAAAGAAAAGAAATTCCTTTCGCTCTACTTCTGTGCCGGTTGTCCTACACTCGAAGGCACGGGCGATGTTATCCTGACGATGCAGCGTCGCGGCATCGACTTCATCGAGGTCGGCATTCCCTTCAGCGATCCGTTGGCGGATGGCCCCGTTATCCAGAGTGCCGCCACTCAGGCCCTGAAGAACGGCATGACCCTTTCTAAACTCTTCGCCCAGCTGAAGGCCATTAAGGACAAGGTAGAGATTCCCCTCATCCTCATGGGCTATCTCAATCCCATCCTCCACTACGGCATCGAGGAATTTTGTAAGAGTTGCGTCGATTCAGGCATCAGCGGTATGATCATACCCGACCTGCCTTTCGATGACTACCAAAATATCGTAAAGCCCATCGCTGATCGCTACGACCTCCGCGTCATCATGCTCATCACCCCTGAGACCAGCGACGAGCGCATCCGCTTCATCGACCAAAACACCGATGGCTTCATCTATATGGTCAGTTCTGCCGCCATTACCGGTGCCCAACAGTCGTTCGACGATGCCAAGCAGGCCTACTTCCGTCGCATCGACCAGATGCACCTGCGCAATCCTCGCATGATTGGCTTTGGCATCAGCAATCGTCAGACCCTCGAATCTGCTCAGCAGAACGCCGCTGGTGCCATCATCGGCTCTAAGTTCGTCACCCTCCTCAACGAGACCAACGGCGATGCAGACGAAGCCCTCAACCGCCTCTTTGCTGCGCTGTCAGAATAGGATAACAAGCCTTTCTTTTGGGGACAGAATGTCAAAGTGTAAGGAATGAAAGGGCAAGACGGACGGAATGCTTACATTTTTGATAAAAAATGGGTATTTTCAGCGCAAAGTGTCAAAATAGGGGATTTTGAAGATAAAAAGTAAGTGAAAGTTTGGTGGATAGAGCAGAATGTCTTAATTTTGCAGCCAAAAACGAACAAAAAGAAAGTAAAAGTAAGGATAATATGACAAAATGTAAACTTCAAACATCGGAGAGATTGCAAAAAGAAGCACATTCGCAGCAAGGACTCTACCAGAGCCAGTACGAGCATGATGCTTGCGGCGTGGGAATGGTTGTGAATATCCACGGTGGTAAGAGTCATGAGCTGGTGGACAATGCGCTGAGGGTGCTGGAAAACATGGAGCATCGCGGAGCTGAGACGCGCGATAAGACTGGCGATGGTGCCGGTATCATGCTGCAGATTCCTCACGAGTTTATCCTGTTGCAGGGTATCCCCGTGCCTGAAAAGGGGAAGTATGGTACTGGATTGGTGTTCCTGCCAAAAGACGAGAAAGCACAGCAGGAGATTCTGAGCGTGATGATCGAGGAGATTGAACGTGAGGGACTGCAGCTGATGCATCTGAGGGCTGTGCCTACAAATCCGGAGGTGCTGGGTGCGGCAGCTCGAGAGGTCGAGCCCGACATCAAGCAGATTTTCATAACGGGTATTACCGACGAACAGGTGCCCGTGTTCGAGCGTATATTATATAAGGTTCGCAAACGTATAGAGAACCGCATTGGCAACGAGGACTTTTATATCTGCTCGTTGTCTAACAAAAATATTATCTATAAGGGTATGCTGACCAGCGGACAGCTGCGTCGCTACTTCCCTGATTTGAGCAACGATTACTTTACAAGTGGACTGGCGCTGGTACATTCAAGATTCTCAACCAACACCTTCCCTAAGTGGAAACTGGCACAGCCTTTCCGCTTGTTGGCCCACAACGGTGAGATTAATACCATTCGTGGTAACCGCGGTTGGATGAAAGCTCGCGAGAGCGTGCTCTCGAGCGAGGCGCTGGGCGATATCAAGGACCTGTGCCCCATCGTGCAGGAGGGCATGAGCGACTCGGCTAGCCTCGACAACGTATTCGAGTT
Organism: Prevotella sp.; assembly: GCA_045131435.1. Taxonomy (GTDB): domain Bacteria; phylum Bacteroidota; class Bacteroidia; order Bacteroidales; family Bacteroidaceae; genus Prevotella. The sequence goes on along the minus strand of JBGUQW010000070.1, from coordinate 2,958 downwards.
CCTGATGCTCAGCGGACTGAGTCTGCCACAGGCGATGGCTATCCTGGTGCCTGAGAGCTTTAACGACAAGAACCCCATCAGCGAAGACCTGAAGGCCTTCTACGAGTATCACTCTATCCTGATGGAGCCTTGGGACGGACCTGCCGCGCTGTTGTTCAGCGATGGTCGCTACGCAGGCGGAATGCTCGACAGAAACGGTCTGCGTCCCAGTCGCTACACCATTACCAAGCAAGGCATGATGGTGGTAGCCAGCGAGGTTGGCGTGATGGACTTTGAGCCAGGCGACGTGGTGTCGAAAGGTCGTCTGCAGCCAGGTAAGATTCTGCTGATTGACACCCAGGAGGGTAAGATTTACTACGACGGCGAGATCAAAGAGCAGTTGGCCAAGGCACATCCTTACCGCGAGTGGCTGAACGAGAATCGCGTGCAGTTGGAGAAATTGAAGAGCGGTCGCCACGTAGAGAACTGCGTGAAGGACTTGGAGCAGAAGCTCGTGACCTTCGGCTTTGGTCAGGAGGATATCGACAAGACCATCGTGCCGATGGCGACAGCCGGTCAGGAGCCTGTTGCTGCCATGGGTAACGATACGCCGTTGGCAGTCATCTCAGACCGTCCACAGGTGCTGTTCAACTATTTCCGTCAGCAGTTTGCACAGGTCACCAACCCTGCCATCGACCCAATTCGTGAGGAGCTGGTGATGAGCCTGACAGAGTACATCGGAGCCGTAGGAACCAACATTCTGACGCCCGATGCATCGAACTGCAAGATGGTTCGCCTGCCACAGCCCGTATTGACCAACACACAGCTCGACATACTTTGTAACATACGCTATAAGGGATTCAACACGAAGAAACTGCCCATCCTCTTTGAAATGAGTAAGGGCGAGGAAGGCTTGCGACAGGCATTGGATGACCTCTGTCATCAGGCCGAGGCCAGTGTGGACGAGGGTGTTAACTACATCATCCTGAGCGATCGCGACATCGATGAGACGCATGCTGCAATACCTAGTTTGTTGGCTGTAAGTGCCGTGCATCATTATCTGATTTCTGTGGGTAAGCGCGTACAGACCGCCCTGATTGTTGAGAGCGGTGAGATTCGTGAGGTGATGCACGCAGCCCTGCTGTTGGGCTATGGTGCCAGCGCACTCTGCCCATATATGACGTTTGCTATTCTCGACGATCTTGTTAAGAAGCACAAGATTCAGGAGGAATACGCTACTGCTGAGAAAAACTATATCAAGGCGGTGGATAAGGGTCTGAAGAAGATTATGTCGAAGATGGGTATCTCGACCATCCGCAGCTATCGTGGTGCCAAGATTTTCGAGAGCATCGGACTGAGCGAAGACTTGCTGAGAAGATACTTCGGCACAGAGGTGAGCACCATCGGTGGTGTGGGTCTGAAGGAGATTGCACGCGATGCTATCCGCCTGCATGAGCAGGCCAAGGAGCAGACCATGCTGCAGAACCAAGGTCAGTTTGCTTGGCGCAAGGATGGTATCAAGCACGCTTGGAACCCTGAGACGATCGCACAGTTGCAGTTGGCTACCCGTCAGGGCAACTACGATAAATTCAAGGCTTGGTCGAAGATCGTTGACGAGAAAGAGAGCCCTATCTTCATCCGCGACTTCTTCAAGTTCAAGAAGGCTGCCAAGCCAACGCCTATCGACGAGGTGGAGCCCGTGGAGAGCATTGTGAAGCATTTCGTGACTGGTGCCATGAGTTTTGGCGCTCTGAGCATAGAGGCCCACGAGGCTTTGGCGCTCGCGATGAACAAGTTGGGCGCACGTAGCAACACCGGCGAGGGTGGTGAAGACAACGCTCGCTATCACTCAGAAGTGGATGGCGTCAGCCTTTCAAGTAAGACCAAGCAGATAGCCTCTGGACGTTTTGGCGTAACGGCTGAGTACCTGGTGAACGCCGAGGAGATACAGATTAAGGTGGCGCAGGGTGCGAAGCCTGGCGAGGGCGGTCAGTTGCCTGGATTTAAGGTCAACGAGATTATCGCCAAGACGCGTAACGCCATCCCCGGCATCTCGCTCATCTCGCCGCCGCCTCATCACGACATCTACTCGATTGAGGACTTGGCACAGCTCATCTTCGACCTGAAGAATATCAACCCAACGGCTGCCGTCAGCGTGAAGCTCGTAGCCGAGAGTGGCGTAGGAACCATCGCCGCTGGTGTGGCCAAGGCCAAGGCTGACCTCATCGTCATCAGTGGGGCCGAGGGTGGTACGGGTGCGAGCCCTGCCAGCTCTATGCGCTTCGCAGGTATCTCGCCCGAGATTGGTCTTGCTGAGACTCAGCAGACGCTGGTGATCAACGGCCTGCGTAATCAGGTTCGCTTGCAGACCGACGGACAGCTGAAGACTGCTAAGGACGTGATTATCATGGCGATGCTGGGCGCCGACGAGTACTCGTTTGGTACGCTGCCCCTGATTGTGCTGGGCTGCGTGATGATGCGTAAGTGTAACACAAATACTTGTCCGATGGGTGTAGCCACCCAGAACCCTGAGTTGCGCAAGCACTTCGAGGGTAGGGCTGAGTACGTGGTCAACTTCTTCACCTTCCTGGCCGAGCAGGTGCGCGAATACCTCAGCGAGATTGGTGTGAAGAGTCTGAAGGAGATTATTGGTCACACGGAACTCATCGAGGTGAACACGGAGAATGCTACTGATAAGCAGCAGACCATCGACTTCGCTCGCTTGCTGCACAAGCCAGAAAGCGAGAAAGCTCTCTACTGGGATCGTGGCGCCTACACCAAGGTGACTGGCGTGAAGGACGAGGAGATGATCAAGGCTGCACAGAAGGCTATCAACGAGCAGGAAGAGGTGACACTCGACTATGCCATCAAGAATACCGACCGTGCCGTGGGTACCATGCTGAGTGGTGTCATCGCTAAGAAGTATGGCGAAGCTGGTCTGCCCGACAACACCATCAATATCAAGTTCAAGGGTTCAGC
>JBGUQW010000069.1:0-11653 GCA_045131435.1 Prevotella sp. | reverse complement strand
GACAGTATCCGTAAAAATACTCACGGATAATGTTGGCATCGCCCTCGCGGAAACCGCTCAGAATCTCTTCGTCTGACAGTCGCTGATAGTACATAACTCGATATAATTTCTGCAAAATTACAAAAAAATCGCTTCATTGCTTAATTTTTCTGCAAATTCTTCTTCAAAGAGATAAAGACATGTCGGAAATAGAGTATTCACCATTTAAAAAGTTACGATTATGAAAACAAATGATGTTAAGACCAAGCGAGTTCACAACCTGATTATCGTTGATGAGAGCGGTTCAATGGAAGTTATCCGCAAGCAAGCCTTCGTAGGCATGAACGAAACCCTTCAGACCGTCCGCAAGATGCAGGAAAAGTTCCCTGACCAGGAACAGTTCGTTACCCTGCTCACCTTCGACACTGGCCACACCACCTGGCACTACGACAACACGCCAGCCTCTAAAACTAAGGACTTGGACTGGAAAGCCTATCGTCCCGGTGGCGGCACGCCTCTCTACGATGCCATCGGCAAGGGAATCTCCAAGACCAATGCCCAGATTGAGGACGGCGACCATGTGCTGGTGACCATCATCACCGACGGCGAAGAGAACAGCAGCGAGGAATGGACACTGAAGATGATCCGCACGATGATTGAGAAGCTGAAGAAGCAGAACTGGACCTTCACTCTCATCGGCACCGATAACCTCGATGTAGAGACCATGGCCCACTCCTTTGCCATCGACGAGCATCTGGAGTTCCAACAGGACGAAGCAGGCACCAAGGCCATGTTCGCCCGCGAACGTCGCAGCCGTGAACGCTACAACTGCTGTGTCGCCGAGGATGCCGCCATGCCTGTAGGCTCGTTCTTCGAAGAGGAGAATTAGAAATACAGCCTTACTAAAAATGAGATTGCCCTCGCGCTAAGTCGAAGGCAATCTCAATTTCGTTCTGATACCTGTTTTAGTTGTACCAAATAGATGGCATCGGTTTCTGTGCACTTGATTCGACTTGCTTGTTGTCGATCTTCTTTTCGTTGTCCCTGATTTCCTTTTCTGTCAACATATGCAGTTCCTCCGTTGATAATTAGTTACCGCAAATATAGGAATTATTCGGGCTCGTTGTACTTTTCATATTCTTCTTTTATGACACATTAACCAAATGCGGCATTTATATTCATGCAATATTCATTTTTACTGTAACACTTCCTTTTTGGGGTGAGAAATGTTAAAAGCAAAACTTTTTCGCGGCTACGCAAAAAGATTTCGTTCTTAATTTGTATCTTTGCAGCCGATTTTCAAGAATCCTATACGGTATGAACGCGATAGTAAACATAACATCACAAGTTTTTGTTCAGGGCCAGCGACGCTTCGAACCGACATGTTATGTGCAGCATCCATTCGGTACACCATGCACTTACGGTATAGGATTACCACGTCATCAAGAACATAGTTTTATCTTCCGGGCATCATAAGCTGCCGCCAAAAATGTGGAATACACATCAAAGCGGAGATAAATGCTCTTGAACGGTCAAAATAAGGCAATTAAAGAAAATCTCGTGTTAAACTTTCATAAAAGAAAAACGGAACCTCAAACGGAACCTCTATAGGAGAAAAATAAGAAACCCACTGAAAATCAGCGGGTTTCAATTCTTTGGAGCGGAGAGAACAGGATTCGAACCTGCGAACCAGTTTTGCCGGTTACACGCTTTCCAGGCGTGCCTCTTCAACCACTCGAGCACCTCTCCTTCGTCATTTGCGGCTGCAAAGGTACTATAATAAATTGAGAATTGAAAATTGAGAATTGAGAATTATGATTTGTTAACTATACACCAAGAACGCGAGCGACATTGTTGTTAGTGCATTCGCAGACCTCCTCCTCGCTGACACCATAGGCCTCAGCCAGACGTGTGATGACATATCGGATGAAAGCCGACTCGTTGCGTTTCCCACGCATAGGCACCGGAGCCATGTAGGGGGCATCGGTTTCCAGAACGATACGATCGAGGGGCACCACAGCAGCGAGGGTTTCCGGAAGATGGCTTTTCTTGAATGTCAGCACACCTCCGATGCCCAGCATGAAGCGGTCGAACTCCAACAGCTGGCGTGCCTCCTGTTCGTTGCCTGTAAAACAATGGAAGACGCCACCAGGCAGGTCGTGCGCGTACTTTTTTATAATATGCACCATCTCGTTTTGTGCCTTGCGACAGTGAATCATGAGTGGCAGCTGCATTTCGACAGCCCAGCGCACCTGTTCCTCGAAAGCCTCTAACTGTTCCTGCTCGAACTCACGGCTCCAATAGTAGTCGAGACCGATTTCGCCTATCGAAATGGGAGCCTCACCCCCCGCCCTCTCCGAGGGGAGAGGGAGCTGAAGCAACGTATGTATGGCGGCGAGCTGTTCGCGCCAGTCGGCACGGACTTCCTCTGGATGGAGGCCGAGCATGGGGAAGCAGTAGCCAGGATATTGTGCACAGACGTCGAGGACGGTGTGACACGTCTTCAGGTCGATGGCAGGCAGGAAGATGCGTGTGCAGCCAGCCTCACGGGCCCTTTGGACGACAGCGTCGCGATCGTCGTTGAATTCCTCGCCATCCAAGTGGCAATGAGTGTCGATGAACTTCAAATTAGGAATCAGAAATTAGGAATTAGAAATGATAATTACTTATTGCGATGAAGCATTTCGTCCATATAATGGCGGAGTGCCTGCTTACGCTCATCGGGGACGTTCACCTCGTCGAGGGTCTGACGGGCTAAATCGAAGTAGTAGTTGATTTTCTGCTCGCAGAGTTGTCGGATGCCAATCTCGTCGTACAGACGGGTGACCTCGCTGACCTTGACCTCGCGATTGAAGGTCTTGGCACCAATCCATCGCTTCAGTTCGGCACGTTGCTTTTCGTTTGCCAGATTATAGGCGTTGATGAGCATGTAGGTTTTCTTGTTCGAAGCGATGTCGCCACCGATAGCCTTTCCGAAGACGGCAGGGTCGCCATAGACGTCGAGCAGGTCGTCTTGGAGCTGGAAGGCCAATCCGAGCTGTTCTCCTGCCCGATAGAGCCTGTCGACATCCTCCTGTGGAGCATCGGCCAGTATAGCCCCCATTTTCAGGGCACATGCCAGCAGGACGGAGGTTTTCAGACGTATCATCTCGATATATTCGTCCTCAGTAACGTCGTTGCGTGTCTCGAAGCTCATGTCGTACTCCTGTCCCTCTCCTATCTCAAGTGCTGTCACCGTAAACAGGTCGAGGACGTCGCGCAGCTTCTCGGCAGGCACCTGAGCCACACGTTCGTATGCCAGCACCAGCATGGAGTCGCCTGAGAGGATGGCCTTGTTGGCATCCCAGCGACGATGAACGGTCTCATGTCCACGCCGCATATCGGCTTTATCCATGAGGTCGTCGTGAAGCAGTGTGTAGTTGTGATAGGTCTCCAGACCGATGGCCGGCATGAGGATGTCCTCAGGGTGTTCGCGCCAGAGGTTGTAGCCCAGCAGCATCAGTACGGGACGTATGCGCTTGCCTCCCAGCGAGAGCACATACTTCACGGGTTCGTAGAGCGATGCCGGCTGGCGATCGTAAGGCAGCGTGGCCAGGAAAATGTTTACCTTTTGCAGGATTTCGTTGGACGTCAGTTGTTTCATTTTTTATTTATTTTTTCGATATTTCGGGATTTCTATATTTCTGGATTACAGGATTTCGACATTACAGTTTGAAGACAATTGGTATGCACACCTTCGTGCGACAGGGTTTGTCGTGCTGGATGCCAGGTTTCCACTGAGGCATCATACGCAGCACGCGCACCGCCTCACGGTCACACTCCGGAGACAGCGACTGGGTGACCTTGAGGCCAGTGATGTTGCCATCCTTCTCGACATAGAACACAGCCACCACCTTGCCCTGCACCTTCTTGATACGGGCACTGTTGGGATAGCGCAGGTTCTTCGTGAGCCACTTCATGAACTCAACAGCACCACCGGGGAACTGAGGCAGATCCTCGACGATATGGAAGTTGAGGGGATTGTTGGGGTCGACACCCATGGAGGCCAGAGCCTTGTCCTCGTCGTCCAGCGACTCTTCAAGGTCTTTCAGCAACGACTCGTCGTCGTCGCCCTCTTTCTCACCCTCCAATTCCTCGTCAGGCTGTTGCAGCTCCACGTCATCGTCGACAACACGCAGCTGTTCGGCCTTCTCCACCTGATTCTTCTCCTGCAGCTCAGCGACAGTCTCGATGTTCGACATCGGCACCAGCTCGCTTTCGTGTACCAGTTCGTCGAGGTCAAGGGGGTCGATGGCTTCATTATTCATGGCTGAATTCCACTCCAGCGCGACATAGAACAAAGCCAACACCAACACCAGTCCCATCAGGAATCCTGTGGTGCGACGCTGGTCAATATCAGCCCTTGGTGTCTTCTTTTGTTCCATCTTCCGACAATAAAAAGCGCAATGTTGCGTTAATTATTGTGCAAAGGTACAAAAAGATTAAAGATTAAAGATTAAAGATTAAAGATTTTTGTTATCTTTGCAGCACATTTAGAGAATATTAGATGAAAAAAAGGTTTTTAGTCATCATTTCAGTGCTGTTGAGCGTCACGACGATGCAGGCACAGGAGAGCCAGGAGGTGTACAGTTTCCTGCGCCTTCCTGTCAGTGCCCATGCTGCTGCACTGGGTGGCGACAACATCACGCTGACTGACGACGACCCTACCCTGCTCTTCCATAACCCGGCACTCATCAATGGTGTCACCGACAAGAGTATGAACCTGAACTTCATGACGTATATGGAGGGCGCCAAGACTGCTTCTGCCTCGTTTGTCAAGGCCTACAAGGAGCGTGCTTCATGGGCTGCTTCTGCACAGTATATGGACTATGGTTCGATGAAGGAAACGACAGCCGACAACACCCAGACGGGCGATTTCTCGGCTCGCGACATTGCGCTGGCAGGTACTTTTGCCTACATGCTGACCAACCGAATCAGTGGTGGTATCACAGCGCGTTTCATATCGTCACACATCGCAAGCTATTCTTCAGCGGCCGTCGCTATCGACCTGGGTGTCAACTACTTCGACGAACAACACAGCTGGTCATTATCAGCCGTTGCCAAGAACTTGGGAGGTCAGATCAAGGCCTACGACGACGACTTCGAGCGTGTCCCTCTGGACCTTCAGATCGGTGTCACCAAACGTCTCATCGGCTCCCCGTTACGCCTGTCGATGACGATGTCACGCCTGAATCGCTGGGACACTGGTTTCATCCGCCACTTCTCCGTTGGTGCCGACCTGTTGCTGGGCGACAACATCTACGTGGCTGCAGGCTACAACTTCCGTCGTGCCCACGAGATGAAGATCAGCGACAGCGACGGCGATTCCAATCATGGTGCGGGATTGTCGTTAGGTGCAGGTTTGCAGTTGGAACGTTTCAAGCTTCAGGCGTCCTATGCCAAGTATCATGTCTCGGCATGGTCATTATTAATCAATGTAAGTTATGCATTATGAAAAAGATTACGATAGCTATTGACGGCCATTCTTCGTGTGGCAAGAGCACGATGGCCAAGGATCTGGCCCGCGAGGTGGGCTATGTATATGTCGATACGGGTGCCATGTATCGCAGTGTCACCCTTTATGCCCTGAGACACGGACTCTTCGGACAGGAGCCCTCAGACATCCATGTCGATGAGCTCAAACAGCAGTTGCCCAAGATCCAGATATCGTTCCGCTTCAATCCTGAGACGGGACGCCCTGACACCTACCTGAACGGAGAACTCGTCGAGCAGGAGATCCGTACGATGGAGGTGTCGAACCGCGTCAGCCCCATTGCCACGCTGGGGTTTGTCCGCGAGGCCATGGTGGCTCAGCAGCAACAGATGGGCAAGGACAAGGGCGTCGTGATGGATGGTCGTGACATCGGTACCGTTGTCTTCCCCGATGCCGAGCTGAAGGTCTTTGTCACGGCCTCTGCCGAGGTGCGTGCCCAGCGCCGTTTCGACGAGTTGAAGGGCAAAGGCATGGAGGCCGACTACCAGGAAATCCTGAAGAATGTCCAGGAGCGCGACTACATCGACTCCCATCGCGAGGTATCCCCTCTGCGCAAGGCCGACGACGCTATCGAACTCGACAATTCGAATATGACCATCGCCGAACAGAAAGAGTGGCTGTTGCAGCGTTTTCACGAGGCTGTCGGGGAGTAATCCGTATGAAAACTCCAGCAAGCATGTGGTTATAAAAGCAAATTATTACCACAACTTGCATGTATATCAAAAAAAAGTTGTACCTTTGCACGCAATAAAATTGCAACATATACGTTAAGAGTATAGAAAATGCACATTTAATACTGCGAATGGAACAAAATGATACCTATATATATGATGGGATGAATGCTTTTGAGAGGGAAGTAAAACGGTGGTTTGATTTCTTCGCCGCATTATTATGTCTCATCGTCTTCTCGCCACTCTTTCTGGTCTGCTATTTAGCCATCAAGCGAGACGACGGTGGTCCCGTCATATACAAACAGATACGCTTAGGAAGATTCGGACGTCCGTTCTATATCTATAAGTTTCGCAGTATGCGCACTGACGCAGAGAACGAAGGTCCGCAATTGTGGAATTCGGAGACAGACGACCGTTTGACGAAGGCAGGCAAGTTCCTTCGCGACCACCATTTAGACGAGTTGCCCCAGTTCTGGAACGTGCTGGTAGGTGACATGTCGTTCGTTGGTCCGCGTCCTGAGCGCAAGTTCTACATCAATCAGATCATCAAGGAAGACCCCCGTTACGAATACCTCTATCAGATCAGACCCGGTATCACATCGATGGCCACGCTTTACAATGGCTATACGGACACGATGGAGAAGATGCTGAAGCGTCTGGAGATGGATCTCGACTACTTGAAGCATCGCTCTTGGTGGCTCGACCTCAAGATTCTTGGGCTGACCTTCCTGAATATTGTTTTCGGAAAGAAAATCTGATGATGAATTCAAGGTTTATATTAGGTGTCAGGTGTTGGGTGATAGGTGTTAGCTGTTTGCTGCTGACACCAACAAATGCACAAAACTCAACAGACATCCAACACCCATCACCCATCACCCAACACCCATCATTGACGTATGACCTGACGACAGAAGCTGCTGTGGGAACCGGCGACTATACGGCATACCAGCTGGTGACCAACAGGCATCATGTATTGGCAACACGTCCCAACACCGGCTATCTGCGTGGTGCCATCAACTGGAAGCACGCATTCAACGAGAACCTGACGCTGTCAGCAGCTGTTGACGAAGTAGCCTCCGTGCATGCTGACCATAAGGCATACCTCCAACAATGCTACGTCAACCTGTCGTACCAGGGATTCTTCCTTGAGGCAGGCAGCCGTGAGGAAAAGCCGGTGTTGCGCGATGACCTGCTGTCGACAGGCGCCTTTGCCAAAGGCACGAATGCCAAGCCCATCCCTCAAGTGCATTTCGGTACCAACGGTTTTTGGACAGTGCCCTACACGAAACAGTGGCTGCAGGTGAACTTCGACTTCGGCTACGGAAAATTCATGGACAGCCAGTATCGTGAGGACCAGTTCAACAATTATCGCAACGTCAACTGGCAATACTCCACTGGAGCATGGTATCACCAGAAACACCTCTATTTCCGCACGAATCCCGAGAAGCGCTTCTTCGCCATCGTTGGCATCGAGCATGTGGCACAGTTTGCTGGCAACAGCTATAAGATGGAAGGCAACGAGCTCAAGGCCAAGGAGAAGAGTGCCAACCTCAAGGCCTTCTGGGACATCATTCTGCCACGTGGCGACAAGAACTATTTCGAGAACGACGCTATGGAGGACTGGGTATTCGGCAACCACCTTGGCTCGATGACCATCCAGCTGGGTTGGAACATCAACAGTCAGCATCAGGTGCAAGCCTATCTGGACAATCCCTTCGAGGACGGCTCAGGCATCCGTAAGGGCAACGGCTGGGACGGATTGTGGGGACTGCAGTATACCAACAAGGCCACAGGCAGACAGTATGTGCGTGGGGCTGTGGTGGAATACTTCCAATCGACCAACCAGTCAGGACCCCTCCATTGGGACAGTGGCGACTATCCGGAACCCATCCGCAGTCAGATTACGGAACTCGTGGTGGGTAACGACGAGTATTACAACCACACCTACTACACCAGCTACTCCCACTATGGCATGACGCCAGGCAATGCCCTGATCACGTCACCTATATATAATTATGATGGCTACAACCAGTTCCGCTACAATCGTGTGAAGGCCTGGCATGCTGCCATCAACGGTGAAGTGACTGACCACTTGTCGTATCTCGTCAAAGGCTCCTATCGCGAGACACTGGGCACGTACAACCTGCCCGTCTGTCCCAAGCGCCACTCGTTCGATGCCATGCTACAAGGTACTTACACCTGTGGTCCCTGGCAGGTATCAGCAGCCTACGCCTTCGACAAGGGAAACATCTATGGCGACTGCTCTACGTTTAACCTCAAAATCGGATATCATGGCAGGATACTTTAAGACATTAGGTGTTAGGTGGTGGGTGTTAGGTGTTAGCTGTTGGCTGATGGCTGTTGGCTTGTTTTCCTCCTGCCAGGAGGGACGTGATGCCGGTGACCTGTGGGGACAGTGGCGCATGGCCGATTCCGACAGGTTGTACATCAGCTTCTCAGGCCACATAGCGAGACTGCAGGACACCCATCATGGCGAGATTTTCGTCTATGGCAATTTCCAGCACGTGGGTGACAGCATCTTCCTGCAGTGTTTCTCGAAAGACGGCGTAGCCAAAGACACGACGATGGTTGAAGAGACGTTCGGCTTCAAGCCGTTCAACAACATTCGCCTGAAAGTGGTATCGGTGAGTGGCGACAACCTGGTGCTGGGCAAGGGCCAGCAGACATGGAACTTCCAAAAGCATTAGTCTCCCACTACAGCCTCCCCCTACCCCTCCGAAGGAGGGAAGACCGTTTCCTCCCCTTCGGGGAGGTTAGGAGGGGCTACAGATATAGGGATTTCCCCCGCCGAGTTTAGGGGAAATCCTTTTCGTATGCATGATTTTCTTCATAATTTTGCACCGTGAACAGATAACAAGATGTCTAACAATTAAAATAAGAATAGTTATGAAGAAGATAATGATGACCCTGGTAGCAATGCTGACAATCGCAGCATCGGGCAAGGCAATGAGCTACGAGCAGGCAAGGAACGAGGCCCTCTTCCTCACGGACAAGATGGCTTACGAGCTGAACCTGACTGATGAGCAGTACGAGGCTGCCTACGAAATCAACCTCGACTATCTGATGGGTGTCACCAGCTATGACGATGTCTTTGGTGTTTACTGGGAGCGTCGTAACCTCGACCTGAGCTACGTGCTCATCGACTGGCAGTGGGAGCTCTTCCGTGCAGCCACCTATTTCTATCGTCCCCTGTACTGGGAGGGTGGCTACTGGCACTTCGGCATCTACGCCCGCTATCCGCACCGTGACTACTTCTACTTCGGACGCCCCGTGTTCTACGCCAGCTATCGTGGCGGACATGCCTGGCACCGTCATGGCGGACACGGATACTACTACGGACATCGCGACCACTATCACGGACGTCCCGGAAACTCACACTTCGGCATGCTCGACCGCTGGAACCGTGGCGACTATCGCCATCACGACCACCACGGACGCAGCGACATGGGACACCATCGCGACGGGGGCCATCGCAACAGCTCGACACGTACCACCGTTCACGATCGTCGTCACAACAACGGCGGAGGCTCTTACGGAGGCTATCGCGACCATAACAGCACAAAGGGCGACACCCGTCCGACAACAGGCACACGTCCGTCAGGAGACACTCGTCCTTCAGGAGGCACCCGTCCGACAACGTCAACGAGACATGCACTGCCTGATCGCACTACGACATCTTCACGTCCCGAACGCTCCTCGACGTTTTCACGTGCTGATCGCGCCACGATGTCTTCACGTCCCGAACGCTCCACATCTACGCGTCCCTCAATGTCGTCAGACCGTCCGCGCAGCAGCAGTAGTTCAAGCTCATTCGGCAACAGCAGAAGCAGCAGCCACAGCTCAGGCTCATTCAGCAGAAGTAGTGGTGGAAGCAGCCACAGCTCAGGCTCATTCAGCCGTGGCGGAGGTGGTGGCAGCCACAGCAGCGGAAGCCACAGTGGCGGAGGCCGCAGTGCTGGAGGCGGACGCTCGTTCGGCGGACATCGTTAAGACCCGGACCTCACAATTCATCATCCGCACCACTTCGCGCATAGTACACTGGGCATAAACGGCAAGAATCGCTTTGTTGATGATGCCATGACCAACGGCCACCACCCGACTATCGGGCCAGGTGGTCGTTATATATATAAGAAAATCGCGCGCACGCAACAGCAAGTCCCCCTCGCTCTCAATATCGTCAGGCCACGTCTCGCCACGCAGGTCGGGAATAAAGCGACCTGTAAAACTGCCCCAGTCACGCTCCCTGAGCAGGGGTGTCGTCGTCACCGACAGCCCATGGGGAGCAGCAATCACCTCTGCCGTCTGGATGGCACGATGCAAGTCACTGGCCACAACGGCATCGAAATGCTCCGTTGCCAGCCGTTCAGCCACCTGCCGGGCCTGTTCCCTCCCCCTCTCGTTCAACTCGCCCTGCGTCTGCCCCTGCATCACCTGCCGGGCATTATCAAGAGTCTCGCCGTGTCGTACTAAATATATTTCTGTCATAACAATTCTGAGAAGCAGCGTTGGAACTCGCTTTCGAAATTTGGTGTCAGAATACCTTGGCCCATGGCGGCACGGATTTCTGCGAGTGTCCAGAAACGACCACCAGCAAGTTCTTCGTTTGAGGGATTGACGGGGCCATCGTATGTTGTACGGTTGACATAGACCAGTTCTCGCTCGCGGGAACTCTCGAAAATATACCTCTCAACAAACTGTGGCTGGAAGTCGGTGATGCCTAACTCCTCACGAACCTCACGGCGCAGGGCATCCTCTGGTGTCTCTCCATAGTCAATGTGTCCTCCTACGGCCGTATCCCATTTGCCAGGCTGGATATCCTTCCATTCCGGACGTTTCTGCAGGTACAGCTCACCTTTTGTATTGAACAGGTGCAGATGGACTACGGGGTGTAGCAGCCGTGAGCCGTTATGGCATTCACCTCGAGTTGCGGAGCCTAAGGTATGACCTTCGGCATCAACGATAGGAAATATCTCTTGTTTATTATCTTTCATGCTGCAAAAGTACACAAAATAAATGATTTCTCATATCATATTTTCATTTTTTTCAACGAAGAGCCAATAGGGATAATTCTGATAAATGTCATATGCCTCAGCTTTTTCAGATGTCATTCACCTGTCCCCGTGGCATTTAACAATTGTGAGAGGTTTTGTCCTTGGAATCTTAACAAACCCGGTAAAATCTTAAAGAATGCCGGAATATGAAGTATAATGATTGGTTGGTTGAGGCCATGAAATGAGATACATACAGTACACTACAACACTGCAAACAAAAAAAATGGTGCTACTCGTGCTACTTTGGCTTGTAACTCGCTGAGTATCAACGCTTACTCCGGTGCAAGATTGTAAAAAATGGTGCTACTTTAGTGCACCAATCGAGCACCACCTTTGGGAAACCCATTTCATTTTGGGTATAGGCGTAAAGTGTTTTGCGTATAGGCGTAAAGCATTTT
>JBGUQW010000068.1:0-5026 GCA_045131435.1 Prevotella sp. | reverse complement strand
TGCCGTGACCAGATTATGAACGGACTGAAGATCAATCCGGTCATCGCACGGAACTACCGATGGATGCTCATGCAGCCGTACTTCACCATCGACGAGCTATCTATGGCTGCACTCTCTACGGGACAACAACAGCTGATGCGGGACATCGCGCAAGACATGCCGGAACTGTACCAGAAACTGGATAAGTGTCCCGTAAAAGGACAAGGCAATGAACTCTTGTTCTTGGATAAAATATCTGTGTATCTTCTGAAAACTCATATTAAAAACGTTATATAATGGAAGCAATAAAAGTAAACCCAAACTTATCTCTGGCTGCTAAATTCGCGCAGTCAGACTTGTCTATCATCAACTTCAATGCCAACGAGATCGGCAAGAGACTGTCGATGTTCCTGGACATCAGAAAAGACTCTAAGCATGTGGAGACAGCAACGGATTGTCTGGTCATCAGCTACTCGCTGGACCGCCAGATGATGATCGATGACCTCATGCAGCAGCTTCATGAGCTTCTCTCGCTATCGGTTCTCTTCGCCTGCAAGTCCAAGGACGGACGCTGCATGGAGTGCGTGGCTTATACAAAGCCGACACTGGGAAACATGGGTATCATCCACCTGTATTCGTCGGCTCATGGCTGTCTGGAATCGTTCACCATCAATGTCTATGACTCCGTTGAGAAGATGTACGACGCACTCAAAAAACGGCTGGACAGACTGGCTTCTCAGGAGGATGTGGTGCTTCTGGAGTCAAGGGATTCTTTTCATCTTATCAAGGACTTTCACTAATCATCTATCCTATGGAAAAGTTCTTAGTATCTATCAGACTATTGTTCTTTCTGGCCGTAACCATCATCACCTTTATGGCGACAAGACCGCATGGATATGGCTGGATTGGACGCAAGGTAAGGGCTGCTGAACAGCGGTTCCATAACTTCCACGAGCGTATGAAGACATCTCTTAATGCCAGGAAATACTTCCTGTTTATAGTGGAGATATTCCTGATTGGCATCCAGCTCATAGACTATACGTTGCTGACGGACTATCACTATTATTCGACGTATTTCATGTGTCCGACGGCTCAGTTCTTCCTTTGTTGGATATTGACGCTGATGCTGTTTCCCTTCGGCAGAGGGTATAAGTTCGCTGACCGTCTGTACTCGACGTACAACCGCAGCAGAAAGGCTTTCGGTGCCTATGCTTGCTGTGAATTGATACTGGTGTTCTCTCCGTTTATGCTGATGGCTGATGTTGGTCTTATCATCCTCATCGCCATGATCATGTACCCTGACATGGTAGCGATACCTGACCCAAAAGGGCGCAAACCTATCCCCATTCAGGAGGAAAAACGTGAGCTGAAAAAGGCGGCATAGACTGGTCATTCTTGGATTAATTTATTCATTTACAGTATGGAATCAAATGGCTTTTCTATCGTCATCACCGATAGCCTGATGCGCTATCTGGTGAAGTCTCTGCCTAACAGAACGTCACGTTTCGAAGCATTCCAGTATCTTGTCAGCAGACAGATAACGAAGCTCGAAGCGGACTACTACGGAGGCATCAGCATTCCTTTTCTCGCTAAGGTCTGTGACCTCTCCAAACAATGGAAATGGAGCCGGAACACGGTCTTTTCGTTCCTCAAAACGCTCGAAAATGAGGACGTAATTAAGGTGAAACAATGCGCGGATGGCACGCTGATTCTTGTGCAGAACATCATACCGTCGTACCAAAAAATGAGTGCAGAACAATGACTATTCCTGTTCGTTCAGGCTTTCATCCTGACCTCATTAAACGTCGCTGCCAGGGCATCCGGTGGGTGCTCTTGGCAGCGGCAGAGAGGTCAACTGCGAAAAAGCGTCAGGCCGTCGTCACTGACTCCAAGGGGCTTGCTCTGCCTGCTCACTTTTTCTTGTTGGGAAGCCTAATTCCCCTAAAAGTTCATTTTAGGGAGGTGGCGGCCTTGATAAGAGCAAGCTCTGGCCTTTGTTTATCAGGGGTTTCAGAAGCGGACGGCAGTTTCAAAAATTTTAGAAAGGATTATAATTATGGCTTATCAGGTTCTTGACATCAAGACACAGAAAGGCATGACCGAAGCGGAGAGTGCCGAACATTTAAGAAAGAATACAAAAGAGGCGTTGAAGTTCGCCAAGCGTCAGGGAAACTATGATTTCTCCCGTGAGCATCTGAACTTTGAAGTGACCAGAGGTGGTGTCATCTCTGAGGTTGACAAGCGACACAGCATCCCGCAACGGATGAAGGCCAATCTTAACAGGCGTGGCATACGGGACAAGAACGAGGGATTGAAGCATCCGAAGTACCGTACCGTCGTCAACCTGATTCTCGGTGGTTCGCGTGACCAGATGAGGCACCTGGCATTCGGTGACCAGAAACTCAACGAGAATCTTGGCGAGGACAACTCTCACCTAACACGCAAGGAGGACATCGAGAACTGGGCAAAGGACATGTATCAGTTTTTGGCCAAGAAATATGGGGAGGATAACATCCTCGCCTTCGTCGTTCACTTAGACGAGAAAAACCCTCATGCGCACTGTACGCTCATGCCCATCAATGAGCAGGGCGAGTTTAAGTTCAAGGAGATATTCGGCGGTGAGGCAAAACTGAAGCTCAGTAAGAAGTTCATCCAACTGCATGATGAGCTGGCTGTCATCACTCAGAAATATAACCTTGAACGTGGAACGCATATCGCGGACTCCGGCGCACGGCACAGGACAACGGAGGAATACTACCGTTGGCTGGACGAGCAGCGTGAGCAGCTGGAGCGTAAATGTAACTCTCTCCAGAGTGAGATCAATATCTATCAGAAGACAAAGCGTAGTCTTGAAGAGGAAATCCGTAAGGCTGAGAAGCGCGTGAAGGGTCTGTCAACGATGGTCGGCAACCTCGAAAACGACAAGGCTGGTATCGAGAAGCAGATTGCTGACCTCAGAACGTCTGGTGAGGAGATGACTCGTGAGAAGGAGGCTCGTCTGTTCATCCTCCAGCAGCAGCTCCAGAACATCGAGAAGAAGATTGAGGATAAGCAGGAGAAACTGAATACGGCCAATGGCCAGCTCCGTGAACTGGGTAACCAGCATCGTGAACTCTATGAGGAGTACGAACACCTGCAGGGTGAGATCAACAAGGTCGTGCCTCTCGCTCAGGAGCGGGCTATGCGTGATGTTCAGGCGCAACTGTCTCAGATGATGATTGACGATACGAAGGTGCAGTTCTCCAGACTGTCACAGTTGGATGCCACGACACTGGACTACTTCGAGGGTACGCTGCTGATGGATATGGCTGAGCATGGTCAGGCCATCATGACTGTTGCTTCTGCCCTCTTGCTTGGTTATGTGGATCAGGCAACAGAGTTCGCACAGACACATGGCGGTGGCGGTGGCCCTGGCAGTGACTGGGGTAAGAAGGACGGTGAGGATGACCGGAAATGGGCAAGGCGTTGTCTGGCAGAGGCAGCCAGGATGATGTCCGGCAAGAGCCGTGGAAGGTCAAGATAACAGGGGAAATGTTAAAAATGAAAAGTTTTCTGCAAAATCCTTTTCGGATTCTTTTTTTCCTGTTCCTTTGCAGCATTTTCCAGGATAATCAAATTTAAAGTAGAAATGAAAAGTATAAGATTGTTTTTCGCAGCCTCTCTGCTTCTCGCCGGAAGCGCTTACGCAGAGGCACAGACATTTCAGGATGACAGCATCGGCGCATCCTCGTATCAATATCACTCGGCAGACCCGCTGACTCCTACCTATCTGGACTATGCAGTAGGTGGACTGTCATTCTGGTCGAACTGGTTCCTATCCGTACAGGGCGGTGAAGCGGCATTTGTGGGAAAGCCTCTTGGATGCAGTGACTTCTTCGGCAGGACAAAGCCGCTTTTGAGTGTCGGACTGGGCAAGTGGTTCAACCCTCATATCGGTGCAAGACTGGCATTCGACGGATTCAAGTTCATGGACTACAGCATGACTTCACGGACTTACCAGAACCTTCATCTTGACCTGATGTATAACCTGCTCAACGGCTACAAGTATGACAAGGACGGACTGGGCAGATGGGGACTGATACCTTTTGCGGGTGTCGGCATCATCAACAACTCGTATGCACAGAAGAATCCCTGTACCCTCTCATACGGCCTTATCTGCCAGTATCGGTTTAACAAGCGTCTGATGCTGTCTGGTGAGCTTGGCGCAACGACGACCTTTCAGGACTTCGACGGTGTGGGAAACAGCCGCAGACTGGGCGATCACCTGCTTCGTGGCTCTCTCGGTCTGACAGTCCTCATCGGTCAGCCCGGATGGAAACGGGTCATCGATCCCATGCCGTATGTCTATCAGAACGACTGGCTGCAGGGCTATGTCTGTCAGCTGAAGGATAAGAACGAGGTGCTGGAGCGGAAGATGGCCAAGGACAAGGCTGCCATGAATGAGATGAAGAAGATTCTGGAGATTAAAGGGCTGTTGGAGGCTATCAATGACTCCACAGATACGAAGCGCTTTTATCCGAAGAACAACTACAGTGGCCTGAATGCGCTGAGGGCAAGGATGAAAGGCAGTGGCCTGGTGCAGACTGACAGTCAGCCCATACCAACGAATCCAGCTGACTCTACTGGGCAGAATGAGTATATCGGTGTTCCTGTGAACTTCTTCTTCAAGCTCAACACGGCTGAGCTGACAAGCAAGGCACAGCATCTGAACATCGCGGAGATAGCAAAGGTGGCGAAGAAGCACAACCTCTATGTCCGCATCGTCGGTGCTGCTGACAAGGCGACAGGAACAGAAGAACGGAACAAACGCCTTTCGGAGTCCAGAGCGTCCTACATAGCAGGGCAGTTGGAGAAACGGGGCGTACCGAAAGAACAGATGGTGCTTGAAGCGCTGGGTGGCATCAGCAGGTTCAAACCGGAGGAGATCAACAGATATACCCGTGTCATGCTATATCACAGCTTGCCATAATTTTAACTGGAACTTGTATTGCCTCGCGCATGCAAGTTCCTTCATCGTTTAACACCAAAGAAGTTTTCATTATGTCTA
>JBGUQW010000067.1:0-7918 GCA_045131435.1 Prevotella sp. | reverse complement strand
AATAATCTATATATACTTAGATTTACTCTCCTTCTGCCACCTAAAGCGAGAATGTGCAAAAACCGAGTTCTCGTTTTCTCGGTTTCTTTTTTCTCTTCTCTGACAATTCTGACAGGCAGAATCTGCGTTCAAGTATTATCCATCCAAAGGCACATCCCGCCTCATCCGGACAACCGTAAAGTGCCGACACTCCACCCTATTGTACAAAACACCAGTAAATAAAGGATATTCACTGGGTGGAGTCATACCTTGACACTCTACCCGAGACTCCACCTTCAACTCCACCTGACACTCCACCCAGCCTAAACCTTGAATAATATTCTTTTTCAGGGTAGAGTGTTGGGGGGAGTCTTGGGTAGAGTGTTGGGGGGAGTCATAGAGCGACACTCTACCCAGCTTGTTCCCTTTGCACAAAGGATTTCCAGAGGATTAGGTGGAGTGTTGCCCAATGTGGTAAGAATGCCGCATACCGGCGGTATGATTACTGATTACCGCCACTATGATTACTGATTACCACCGCTAAGATTACTTCTTACAAAACGGGCAGGCCACAAGAGCCTAGTTCCCTCGGCACAAACATCATGCTTGTCCTAGGGAAGCTTCATGCTCCCACGGTGGGAACTATCCTCTACAACGGACACCCCATAGCAGGGTATACCCCATGGCACCGTGTAATGTACTAAAGTTGGTTAATTATTTGGAGGTATCGAAAATAATTCCTATATTTGCACCATAGAAACAATAATGACAAGAAAACATGCCAGAAGTATTCAGGTTCTACGGATTCTCGTTCTTCTTCTACAGTAAAGAACATGAGCCACTACACATACATGTAGAAGGAAATGGTGGTGCTGCCAAGTTTATATGGAATGGTACTGCATTTGAGCTGTTTGAGAAGCAAGGAATCAAAGCGAATGACTATAAGAAGATAAAGAGTGTCATTGACGAGAATGCAGACATTATCGTTAAACGTTGGAAAGAACATTTTGAGAAATAAGGAGGAACGCTTATGAAGATTAAGGAGATTTGGTTTGATGCCGATTATATCTACGGCAGAGATGAAAATGGAAAGGATTATATGCAATCATTGCTGTGGTATCCCAGGTTGCGACAAGCTAGCGATGAAGAACGTGCGAAATACACGTTCGGCCTCGGTGGCATTCATTGGCGGAATCTCGATGAGGATATCAGTTTCGAGAGTTTTGAATATGAGGATGCCGAACCTAGTGGATTGCAACGTTTCTTCCTTACTCATAAGGAAATCAATGTGGCCGAGTTCGCCCGTAGAATAGGCATGAATCCGACATTGCTCCGTAACTATATTAACGGATTCAAAAAACCATCAAAAGAACGTGAGCAAGAGATTCTTGACCATATCCATTTATTAGGCCAAGAATTGGCGGCTGCATAAACGCATACAGTTGTATCGGCACTTCGACCTAAGATTCACTCACGTCTAGACATCTTTGTCGAATTAGATGGAGATGGGGTAACAAATCGTTACCCCATCCCGTTTGAGCATACTAAACGAATCGTTCACCTTGTTTACTCCGGTTCACCAACCTCTGGAGCCTCAACAGCAGGACTCTCCATTGCTGGGGCTGTGGCCTCACCAATATTCAAGATAATGTTCACCACACTCACGGCATCGGTAATGGTAACCTTATTCACCTCACAGGGGTTCCCGCAATACACTCTAGTCATCTTATTACTTTCTTACCACCGATAATATTAACCCCTTTCTTAAATGTTTTCAGACGCTGCCCTCCTAAATTATAGATAGGCGCAGTACTGTCGTAGATGTTTATTTCCAAGCCATTGATACCATCAGTGCTACTTCCCTCATAGTCTAACCATTGATTGGTTGCAGTATCATAGTACTGAGCTATCCATCCCTTAGCCTTCGCAGCTTCTACCTGAGTGGTAGTGCATACATTCCCCTCATCAGAATAAGTCGAAAAAACTTGAAAATAGTATTTATTATTGCAAATGTCCACGTCACTGTCCTCTCGCTGTTCATTGCGTGCCAGCGAGCCGAAGAGCGTCATGGAGTGCACACCGTAGTGCTCGTCAAGGTACTGACGAGTGGTTTTCAATTTTTCTATGGTCTGCGCTCTGTCAAGCATAAACGAATAGTATTGACCTTTCAAGGTGCAAATATACGAAAAAAATTCCAAAACCACCAAAGGATTGCGGAAAATAATTGAGGGGCGATGATTGGGAATTGACACTTTTTTTGTACTTTTGCAGGCGTTTTGCGGAAAAGTCGCAAGACGCAATGATTCACAAAGTATGTATAAACCAAGATTCAACCAGCGCAAAGCCCTGCGTTTCCGACAGTTTACACGGAAGCGCTATGCCCTGTTTGCCTGTCTGGGTCGTGTGGTCACCATTGGTGTGCTGAGCGTAGCAACGCTGGAGTCGGCAACAGCTGCTCATCGTCACGTCAGCACGGATGAAGTGGTGAGCGACACCACCCGCACGGCAGAAAAGGAGGCGACACTCGATGACGTCGAGGTGATGGGCTCACGCGCTCCGCTTGCCTTGGGGCAAGCCGCGAGAATGGTCACTGTACTGAGCCGCGAAGAAATTCAGGCGGCGCCAGTACAAAGTATCAACGATTTGCTGAAATACGCTGTTGGCGTGGATGTTCGCCAGCGTGGCCCTATGGGTGCGCAGACAGACATCGGCATCCGAGGCAGCACTCAGGAGCAAATCACTATCCTGCTGAACGGCATCAACATCTGCGATCCGCAGACAGGTCATAATGCCTTCGACCTGCCCTGCGACCTCAGCGACATTGTCCGCATCGAAGTGCTCGAGGGTCCTGCCGGACGTATCTATGGTACGTCGTCACTGGTCGGAGCCATTAATGTCGTGACACGACAAAATGAGAAATTAGAAATGAGAAATGAGAAATGGGGAGGCGGCACCACTCGAGATGGCAGAAGCAAGATGGCAGAAGTAAGAATAGAGGGTGGTTCCTTCGGCTATCTGTCAGGAGCTGCCAACATTTCTAATTTGACATTTCCCATTTCTCATTCCTCATTTCTCACTTCTCATTTGAGCGGATCATTCACCCGCTCCGATGGCTACCAGCGTTCGAAGGCTGGTGCGCTGAACAGCGACTATCAGGGAGTAAAGGCTTTCTACCAAGGGAGCTATGCCATCACCCATCACCCATCACCCATCACCTCCAAACTCTCCTGGCACGCAGGTTGGAGCATGAAGGGCTTTGGGTCGAATACGTTCTACAGTGCCCGTTTTGATGAACAGTTTGAGAAGACGAACAAGATATTCACAGCCATCCAAGGGGAGGTGGACGGACGACTGCACTTCCGACCTGCCATCTATTGGAACCGATCCTACGACCGTTTCGAACTGATCAGAGGCTCTGAAGAGAAGGTGCCCTTCAACTACCATCGCACCGATGTGTTCGGCATCAACCTGAATAGCTGGTTCGACTGGATAGCAGGACGTACGGCCTTTGGTGCCGAGTTCCGCAACGAGGACATCGTCAGCACTAATCTGGGTGAGCCACTACCATCCTGGCAAACAGCCAACACCCAACACCCAACACCCAACACCCCAAAATACAAATACGGTCTGAACCGTTCGAACCTCAGCTTCCACCTGGAACACAACATCCTGCTGAAACGCTTTACGCTCTCTGCTGGATTCATCGCTACCAAGAATACGTGGAACGAGATGCCCTTCACCGTCTATCCTGGCATCGATGCCAGCCTGCGACTGGGCGACCACTGGAAGGTGTATGCCAGCTACAACTCCAGCCTGCGCATGCCCTCGTTTACGGAACTCTACTACAGCGTGGGTGGCCATAAGGCCGATAAATACCTGAAACCAGAAGAGTTGCAAGCCGTCGAGGGAGGTGTCAAATACAACGCCCGACGCTTGTCGCTGAAAGCCAGCGTCTTCCACCATCATGCCCGAAACATGATTGACTGGGTGATGGACAGCCGGGAGGCAGAACCCGTATGGCAGAGCGTGAATCTCACCAAGCTGAATACCACTGGCTTCGAGGCATCGCTTAATTATCAATGGTCAATTATCAATTGTCAATTGTCCTACTGTCACCTGCATCAGCAAAAGGACATACCCGACTACCTGCAGTCACAGTATGCTCTGGAATATCTGCGCCACAAGCTGACTGCCTCGCTGCAGCTGCACGTCACGTCGCAACTCGACCTCACGCTGAAGTATCGTTTTCAGGAGCGCATGGGCAGCTACACGGACACGGAAAGGAACGTCTGCGACTATCACCCCTACTCCATCGTCGACGGACGTCTGGCGTGGAATGCTGACGCCTACTCCGTCTATCTGGAGGCCAACAATCTGCTGAACTATCGCTATGTGGACTATGGCAACGTGCCACAGCCAGGCTGTTGGCTGAAAGCGGGAGTAAGCATCAAGATTAAAGATTAAAGATTAAAGATTAAAGATGAGAAATGAGAAATTTTTCGTACCTTTGAGACTCCGTCTCGAAGGTACTTTCATTCGGAAAAGCTCAAATAAATTTGGCTTTTCGCTCATTTATTCGTACCTTTGCCCCAAAATCTCTAACTTAGAATCAAAGATATGAAAAGAAACATTCTTGTATTGATGGCAACCATTGCCACATCAGCAGTTATGGCACAACAATTGCAATATCCCAAAGCCACGAAGGATGGCACAGTAGACGAGTATTTCGGCACAAAGGTCGCTGACCCCTATCGTTGGTTGGAGAACGACACCTCGGCACAGACAGCAGCATGGGTGGAGGCTGAAAACGAGGTAACGAATGATTTCCTCAGCCGTATCCCCTTCCGTCAGAAGATACTGAAGCGACTGACCCAGTTGGCCAACTACGACACGAGTAGCGCTCCCTTTAAACGTCAGGGCAAGTGGTATGTGTCGAAGCGCACAGGTCTGCAGAACCAGAGCGTCATCTACACGATGGACGAACTGGGAGGACCAGAGCGCGTATTCCTCGACCCCAACACGCTGAGCACGGACGGCACGGTGGCCCTGAAAGGTCTCTACTTCTCGCACAACGGACGTTGGGCAGCTTACAGCATCTCACGCTCTGGCAGCGACTGGCAGGAGTTCTATGTCATCGACATGAAGACGGGACAGCTGACCAGCGACCATATCGAATGGGCGAAGTTCTCTGGAGCCAGCTGGTTGGGCGACGGCTTCTACTACAGTGCCTACGATGCCCCTGAGAAGGGCAAGGAGTTCTCGAATGTCAACGAGGTGCAGAAGATATACTATCACAAGATTGGCACGCCCCAGTCGGACGATGTGCTGTTCTATCAGAATCCTGCCCAGCCAAAACGTTTCTACGATGTCAGCGTGAACGAGGAAGAGACCATCATGTATCTCTACGAGAGTGGTGCAGGAGCAGGCAACAACCTCTTTGTGCGTGACCTGCGCCAACCCAATTCGCAGTTCATCCAGATGACAGCCGATATGGATTTCCAGTATTATCCCGTGTATGACGACAATGACAAGATTATCCTCTATACGAACTATGGTGCTCCCAAGGCTCGTCTGATGGTGACTGACCTGCGTCATCCCGGTGTCAGCGAGTGGAAAGAGCTCGTGGGCGAGAAAGAATCCATGCTCGAGGGGGCCGACGTCATCAACGGCCTGCTATACCTTATATATAATAAGGATGCCAGCAACCACGCCTACGTCCATAACCTTGATGGCTCGCTGAAACAAGAGGTGAAGCTGCCATCGGTGGGCAGCATGGGCTTCAGCGGACGTAAGAACGAGCCTGAGTGTTTCTACACCTTCACCTCGTTTACACAGCCAGGCACCATCTATCGCTACGATGTGGAGAAAAACGAGAGCAGCCTGTATTATGCACCGAAGGTGGCCTTCAACCTCAACGACTACACCTCTGAGCAGGTGTTCTTCCAGAGCAAGGACGGCACACGCATCCCCATGTTCCTGACCTACAAGAAAGGCCTGAAGCGCAACGGTAAGAACCCCGTTTACCTGTATGGCTACGGTGGTTTCAACGTCTCGTTAGGTCCTGGCTTCTCGTCAACACGCATCCCGTTCCTCGAAAATGGCGGCATCTATGCCCAGGTGAACCTGCGTGGTGGTGGCGAGTATGGTGAAGAGTGGCACTTGGCAGGTACGAAGATGCAGAAGCAGAACGTGTTCGACGACTTCATCGGTGCTGCTGAGTGGCTCATCAAAGAAAGCTACACCTCGAAGGAGAAGCTGGCTATCGTGGGCGGTTCGAACGGAGGATTGCTGGTGGGAGCCTGTATGACGCAGCGTCCTGACCTGTTCCGTGTAGCCATTCCTCAGGTGGGCGTAATGGACATGCTACGCTACCATAAGTTCACCATCGGCTGGAACTGGGCCAGCGACTATGGCACCAGCGAGGACTCGAAGGAGATGTTCGAGTATCTGAAAGGCTATTCCCCACTCCACAACCTGAAGTCTGGCACTGCTTACCCTGCCACCCTCGTCACCACAGCCGATCACGACGATCGTGTGGTACCTGCCCACTCGTTTAAGTTTGCAGCAACCCTGCAGGAGTGCCATGAAGGTCCGAATCCCGTACTTATCCGCATCGACACGAAGGCCGGACACGGTGGTGGCAAACCCCTCGCCAAGGTTCTCGAGGAGCAGGCAGACATCTACGGATTCATCATGTACAACATCGGCATGAAAATAAAATAACACCATCGATTAAACCTTTTCAATGATTGTTCGTCATAGGAGTATCTAACTTTTATCACATCATTTAATAACAAAAAACTAAAGAAATGAAAAAAGTATTCATGATGATGGCTCTGCTGGCACTTCCGTTTGCCATGCAAGCCCAGACAAAGTTCCACGACGTAGAGGCTAACGATGCCACAGGTCCCGTGAAGTGTATCAAGAGTTCCATGATGGGACGTGATTTCGTCATCAACTTCTCTGAGGATGGCAAGATGTCGCGCGAAGGCATGACTGATGCCAAGTACGACGAGAACGGCTACATGATTTCAGTCAAGATGAGTTTCCAAGGCAATGAAATACCCATCACCTACACTTGGGAGAATGGCAAAATCAAGACCCAGTCCATGAGCATGATGGGACAGGACATGGTCACCACCCGCGTCTATAACGAAAAGGGTGCTCCTGCAGCAGAAAAAATCAACATGGGTGGACAGGAGATGGAGAATCCCTATACTGACTATAAGTACGACGACCGTGGCAACTGGATCAGCCGCAAAGCTTCCATGATGGGTCGCGAGATGGAGCAGACTCGTACTATCGAGTACTATAAGTAATTGGTGTTAGGTGTTGGGTGATAGGTGATAGGTGTTAGCTATTAGCCAACAAAGGTTAAAAAGCCAATAAAGGTAAAAAAAGGAGCACCCCACTGGGATGCTCCTTTTATGATGTTGTGATATGAAGATTACTCCTTGTCGAGGAGAATCTTCATCATCTCGACAGCTGCTTTCGCTACGCTGGTGCCTGGACCAAAGACGGCTGCAACACCTGCCTTGTAGAGGAAGTCGTAGTCCTGAGCGGGGATAACGCCACCAGCGATGACCATGATGTCCTCGCGACCCAGTTTCTTCAATTCCTCAATGAGCTGCGGAATGAGCGTCTTGTGACCAGCAGCCAGTGAAGAGGCACCGACGACGTGAACGTCGTTTTCGACAGCCTCACGGGCAGCCTCGGCAGGCGTCTGGAACAAGGGTCCCATATCCACGTCGAAACCACAGTCGGCATAACCCGTTGCTACTACCTTAGCACCACGGTCGTGACCGTCCTGACCCATCTTGGCGATGAAGATACGAGGACGGCGACCTTCCTTCTCTGCGAACTCATCAGTCAGCTTGCAAGCCAACTCGAAGTCGCTATCGTTCTTTGATTCTGAACTATACACGCCTGAAATTGTTCT
>JBGUQW010000066.1:0-8103 GCA_045131435.1 Prevotella sp. | reverse complement strand
TAAAAGGAATGAGCCCAGTACAATACCGGACTCAATTCCTAATGAGCAATAGTGTTTAACCCGTCCAAACTTTGGGGTTCACTTCACTGTCTGTATTATGATAGTTGGGATACAAACCATAACTTAATAAAGGAATATATCTATTTGAAGAATGATGACATGGAGCAAGTAGAAGGGAAGGAATACTACAAAGTATGCTATGAGAATAAAAGCAAAACCGGACAGTTCTCTGTTATTCTCCACATGAGACAGGAGGGGGAGAAGATTCTTGTAAGGTACGATGAATACAAGAGTCTTCAGGCTGTCCTGGGCCGCGACATGACGGACTTTGACAAATTATGTAGATATGAGGTAACGGCAGACGGCGACATGATACTCTACGACTTCGGCATGCAGGTGGGTGACAAGTTCCGTCATGTTGAAGGCCTTGAGGATATCTATGTCGTCGAAAGGTGTAAATGCTGGTGGAACTATAACTCCACATGCAATCATGAAATAACGGCAATTTTTCTCAGCAACCATGTAACGCTTCTTGAAGGCGTTGGATACGAACGTTTTAATATAGTAGGTCCTTTTTCGAAAACCCCTGACTTTTTTGACTATCTCAATGAGCATCCCAACAAGAAGACACAATTGGAATTTGCCATAGTAGGTGAAGAGCGAATCTATGACCTTATTTTCGATGGCGGCGGCAGCTCTGTAGAGTCTATCACCTTCAACAAGTCCCAGATGCCATTCGACATCTTCGACCTCCAGGGCCGCCGAGTAAAGAGCCAGCCTACACAAAAGGGCATCTACATCCAGAACGGAAGAAAGATTGTGGTGAAATAATAACTTCAGCCTATAATTAGTTTCACAAGTGTGATGCCACAGGAGCTCAGGCTCCTGTGGCTTACAACAGAAAAACTGTTCTGTGTACAATTTATGCATCCTATTGTTTGGAGAATACGACTAAAAGCGTTATCTTTGCAACAGCAGTTTAAACATGGCAACAATTAAACATCCAAAACATCTGATGATGGTGTATTTTAGGACACTACGACTACTTTTAGCAATGGGCTTAGTGCTAAGCCCTATTACATCTGCTGCCCAGACTATTTTGTCCCAAGCTACGAACATGCCTCAGTCTGGCGACAGTATTGCAAAGGAGCTTGTAGAATACGTCCATGTGATTTCAGACAAAGAGGATGCTGTTTGGGACTTCAGCGATTTAGAAGCTCAAGGTACTTATTATGTTAAATATGATACTATAGGAGGCTATTTGACAGCTTATGACCAACGGGAAAGCCTTAAATACCATTTACGCAATGACAGTCTGTTCTTAACGGGCTACGAGTCGCCCATGGTCCGTATGGACTATCATAGGCCCCAATTATCCATGCCCTTTAATTTACAGCTTGGCCAAAGTATTGTTTCCAACTATCAAGGCGAAGGAACCTATTGTGGCACACATTCAGAGCGTACAGTCGGTTTGCAGCGCATAACGGCAGATAGTGAAGGAACCCTGATCCTTTCTGAGAAAGACACGCTCCGCAATACCTTCTGCCTTTACAGTGTAGCGACAGAATCCATCCGACTGAACAGGGATTCCTGCCGTAATGACTCTGATAATCTTAAGCAGGTTATTACAGAACGCTGTCAATGGTATACGAGAGGCTACCGATATCCTGTCTTTGAAACAGTTACCAGCAGCACATACGACAACCTTAACCACGTTGCCACAAAGCAGTACGCCTACCGCTGCCCACCCCACCTTCAGATAGAACTGAACGATTCTGTCAATGAACGAATCAGACTGGCAGACAGACAATCGTCAGTGAACAGGAACAATGCCGGTGAAAACGGAACCGCAGGCCATGATAACCAAGACGGCGATAACGGTTTCTCATACCAGGTTGATGTAAAATCCAACAATGTCACCATTACCTACAGCCTTGAACAGGCGGCAGAGATTCATGTCCTGGTCGTAGACGTCATGGGAACAGTATACCGCGACGAGCAACAATACAATTCTGCCGGTTCTGGCTATTCTATGTCAATAGACTGTTCAGGACTGCGTCACGGACAGTATATACTATATATTAATGTCAACGGATTCATCTATCATACAAAAATTCCCGTCAAATGATATATACACTTCTATTGCTGCTCCTAATCTGTATCAATGCAAGAGCCCAGAACCAGCATATTGCCTACCCCAATATTGCTGTTAAGACTCCGAAGGCTGCTGCCTTTGATGCATATTCGGATATTCCCGTTTCATACTATACAGGCATCCCGGATATCAGCATTCCCCTTTATGAGATTGATGTCGACGGTTTTAAACTACCAATCTCACTCAGCTATCATGCATCAGGGATAAGAGTCAATCAGGAGGCAACATGGGTCGGACTTGGGTGGACGCTGAATGCCGGCGGTGCTATCACACGTCAAGTGAATGCAGCGGATGATTTTCTGGAACACTCCTGGGACAGGTCTCACCCATGGATGCGTACCGGATTCTATGACGGTCCTGTCTTTATTACGAACTATGACTGTCTCTACGATACTGTAGCAGTTGGCGGCACTCCTTCATGGATAGATTTGGAATGCCAACTGATATCAGATCCTGAGCAGGACATCTTCTCATACAGCATACCAGGCAACTCCGGAAAATTTCTATTTGACAGCAACAAGCGCCCCGTTCTGTTCAGCAGGAGCCAGAATATCCGCGTAGAGGTTGTCAGGCAGAACGGTTTGCCGCTCACGACCCTGAAGTTGACAGATGGTGATGGAAACAAGTATTTCTTCAATGACAAGGAGGTCTCACTCAACTACCTGAGCAATGAATATCTGTACAAGAACTCACCGAGTGCAAACACCGTCTACGACGACAACCCCAGCAATTACGTTACGTGGGAACATAACGATGTCTTTGAAGGCGATGAGGGGTGGGAAGCAACACCCTGTGTGCCCTATGAAATGACATCAACCTGGCTTCTGACGAGGATAGTGACGAACAAGGGAAGACTAATCAGCTTTACTTATGCTGACGAGGAGGAAAGCCTTCCTGCTCAGGAGTCAAGTGAAATCTACAATACCGATATTCACGGACGTGACCAAATATTCTACCATTCAAAACTAGTGAACCACGGCAAACGTCTGACAATGATTTCCTGGGATGGCGGAAGTGTGACATTCACAGCCTCTTCACGTGAAGATATCAAGGGCACGGCCAAGAAACTGGATCAGATAGTTGTAAGGAATGCCAACGGAACAGTCCTGAAGAACTACACGTTCAACTATTCATACTTCAACAACGACTATTCTGGCAACACTGACTATACCCACGTATTCAAACGGCTGAAACTTACAGGTCTCTCTGAGTCGGCATATACTCCGAGTCCTGGCTATACTTTCGACTACTATGAGGGCAGTTTTCCTGCTAAGAACTCCAAGAACACTGACTATTGGGGTATCCAGAACGGACGCACTTATGGACAGGAGTATTGCGTAGGTCTGATTGTTAATGGAAGAGTCTATCCCGGAGTTTCCAAAGAAGCCAATTTTGACCATGCTGTTATTGGTTCACTAAGGCAAATCACTTATCCCACAAATGGTTATGCCCGTTTTACCTATGAGAACCATCAATATGGTGGAGGCATAGGTATGTCCGTAAATAACGATATGGGTACTGATGGTACGCAAGGGACACCCAGTTCCGGAACCGCATTCCAACTGGCCGTCTACAACAACTATATTGCTAACGAGCATCCCAACCTGCCGGAAACTGACACACTCAGATTTCGCATCATGACTTCTTCAACGAGAATGGCGATTAGATATAATATGGAAAATCATGTGTGTAATTTCAAAGACCCCGATTACAATTATTGTGTCGATCCGCTATTGGCACTCTATAGAATTTCCGATTCCGGCAGCCGGACACTTTTGTATGTCAAGGAATGTCCCTATCTTTATGAGATAAGCGGATCTGGAGGCGTCAGTGAAGTTGGGGAAGGATGCGAAGAAAGCGGAGAGATAGGGAGATCGCTGGACGTTGGTAAATATGAGCTTGTTGCTACCTGTCCTCCTAAGGATGTAAGCACAGAATGGAATGTCAGCTTCAACTATGTCATGAAACTTCTTGATGCGAACTATAACGACCTGAACACCAATGCAGGTAATCAGCCAAGTGCAGACAATGGCGGTGCCGGACTCCGCATCGCCAAGATAGAGACAGACGGAACCACACGCACATTCCGCTATCCGACAGGGACCTTGATGAGGACACCCGTACTCTACTCTTTCGGCCGCAGGCCGGGCTATGCTTCTACAACGCCACAGGCTTTTATTCAGGCATCAGAGTCAAAGTCTGCGCTGAGCACTTTCGGTATGGGAAACTTTGTCGGTTATGACTGGGTGGAAGAGCGTATGGAGTCAATCAATGACACCATCCGCACCCGTTATTATTACAAGAACGAACCGGAGGATGAACAATATGATGACAACCATCCCGACAGTCCCTATCTGATCAATTACCAGAACGGACTTCTGACAAAGAAAGAGACCTACCGGAATAGTACGCTGCTGAAGGAGGAAACCATGACTTACTCTCATACGACAAACAACCGTATATACGCCTTGAGGGACAAGTCGGAGCGGCGCCTTACCGACTATATGCTACCCTATTATTATGATATAGAATGGCCCATGATGGCCACAAGCACGGAAACACTACATGAAAACGGTGGAACTATAACCCATCCGGTTTCTTTTACCTACAACAGCCGTGATTTGCTCAGTATACAGAGTCAGACGGTCAATGGCGATGTGGTCCAAACTCGTTTCAAGTATCCTTTTGACATGCAGGATGCCGCCTATGTCTCTATGACTGACAGCAATCGGGTCACGTCACCTGTTGAAATAGTAACATCTGTCAACGGCTCCGTCGTCACGGGAGAAAAATTGACATATGCATTGACTGGCAGTCTGTTGGTACCTTCACAATTATACCGTCTCAATACAGCAACCGGCCTGTCACTGAGCCAATACACCAATGCCTTTGGCCAGGAATACAGCTTTAACCACTATACGGCACACGGAAATCCTCAGGAAGTCTGGCACAACAATGAGGTTACCACATATTTGTACAGCTACCGTGGTCTGTATCCTGTTGCTGAGATCCAGAATGCCACGTACCAGCAGGTTAAAAACATTCTGGGTGAGTCGACTATCAACACTTTCTATACCTTGCTTCCGACGGACTCACAGATTGCCACCTTCCTCACACCGTTGCTCAATGCTGCCTCTCAGAATCGTTTCCTGGTAACGTCCTACACCCATAAGCCACTATTTGGCGTAACGTCTATCACGCAACCGTCCGGAACAAAGTCGTTCTTCGAATATGACAGTTACGGGCGACTGTTCAAGCTCAAGGACACCGACAGCAATCTGCTTCAGCAGTATAACTATCACTATCATTCACGTTAATTGCAAATGAAAAGAACACCGCTCCATATCACCCTGCTTTTCCTTCTCGGACTTTTGTCCGTACCCGATATACATGCCCAGGATGCCGCCAGGAACTACGTCATGACAAAGACGATGCATGATGCGGCAGGAAGCAATGTCGTGAAGGATATCCAGTATTTTGACGACCTTGGCCGTCCGACGCTCCAAAGCAACGACGGATTGGGCATGAATGGTGCTACGGTTTATACCAACAAGGAATACAACCGCTTAGGCCGTCTTATTACCGACTATCTTCCCTACCGCTATTATGCCGGCGAGGATGACCGCTACATCCAGCACCACTATGACGGCCTGGGGCGTGTCACCTTCAGCGACAGCCCAGGAACAGACTGGAAGGACAACGACAAGGGCATCAGCATAATTCATACGACCAATGCAGCCCAGGAGGTAAGGCACTACAGGGCTCCCCTGGGCAGCACTTCATTGACGGAAGACGGCTTCTACTCTGCTGGAACGCTCTATGTCGAGAAAACTACCGACGAAGATGGCCATTTCGTTGCCACATATACTGACATGTTGGGCCGGAAGGTGCTGGAGCGTCGCAACGGCAACAGCGATACCTATTATGTCTATAATGACAAGAGCCAGCTACGCTATGTGCTAACCCCTGAATATCAACTGCACCCCCACAAGGAGCTCTTTGCCTATGAATACCGCTACGATGAGCGCGGACGTCTTGAGAAGAAGCTGCTCCCTCAGTGTGGCACTGAGCAGAACTACTATGACGAAGACGACCACCTTATCTACAGGCAAGATGCCAAGGGGCAGTTTTTTTTCTTCTTGTATGACGGCATTGGCCGTTTGGCTATCAGGGGAACCTGTAGCAACTTCAACTACCACCACTATCAAGATGTAACTATACAGAACGGACAGGATGGCCTGTACGGTACTGGCTATGTTTTTTCAAATCCCTCGTCCATCACGCATGGTTTTCCTGAGGAAGTCATCTATTACGACGACTACAGTTTCCTTTCCAAAACCATGTTTATATCCAGTCCCTTTTGTACGGCACTTACCATGTCGAATCCCGTCAATGCCATGGGACTGCAGACTGGCAGCATCCGGCGGACAAGCAACAACGAATACCTGCTCACAGCCGTTTACTATGACAACAAGGGCAGGGTTATCGACAAGCGGGAGACACTGCTCTCCGGTGGAGTCAGAAAGACACTGACCACCTACAGCTTTACCGGCAAACCGCTTACTGAGACCTTTGTGCTGACAAGGAACAATACGACAACCACCGTTGCCAAGACCAGGACGTACCATGCTGCCAATGATCAGGTGGCATCTCTTTCACTTTCCTACAATAATGCCTCCCCCGTTACCGTTGCCCAATATGACTATGACGCTTTGGGCCGGTTGTCAACGATATATAATGGTGGTAGTGCCGGTAATGTAAACTATACATATAATCAACGCGGGTGGGTGAACGTCATCAACGGACCAGGCTTCAAGGAGTGGCTGCACTATACAGACGGAGTTGGCACACCCTGCTATAGCGGCAATCTCAGCAGCCAACTGTGGCAGGGGGGCAGCGAGACCTTCAAGCGCGGCTACAAGTTCAGCTACGACGACCTGTCGCGCATGACACGTGCCGACTATGGTGAAGGCGACAACCTGACGAATCACACCTGGCGCTATTCAGAAGTGGTACTTGAGTATATGCGCAACGGCGGTATCCGCAAGCTCGAACGTTACGGGAAGAAGTCTGGTACAACCTATGGAAAGATTGACAATCTCCGTATGTACTACCACGGCATGCAGGTGGACAGCGTCAAGGAAGACGCCCTGCCCCTGACCTATACTGGAGCCTTCGACTTCGTGTCTAAGACCATTCCTACCAGCGGCGTACAATACAGCTACTACGATGACGGCTCACTGCGGTGGGATGCCAACAAGGGTGTCACACGGATAGACTACAGCAGGTTCGGTTATCCTGAGCGCGTCCAGTTCCACAACGGCAATGTCACGGAATACGCCTATACACCCGATGGCGAGAAGCACAGGGTTATCTACCGTACGGCAGTTCCCAACATTTCTGTATCGCTGGGACATACATACAATCTGAACAACTCCAACACGCTGTCAGTAGACAGCATCAACTACGTCGGCGACTTCCTCTTCGAGAACGGCCAGCTGAGCAAGTTCCTCTTCGAGGGCGGCTATGCCACCATAGCCAACGGCCAGCCGACGTACCATTACTATACGAAAGACCATTTGGGCAACAACCGTGCCGTGGTGAACCATAACGGTACTGTTGAGCAGGTTGTCCACTACTATCCATTCGGCGCCGTCTACAGCGATGCCGGCACTGCCGATGCCTTGCAGCGCTACAAATACAACGGAAAGGAACTGGACCGCATGCACGGTCTCAACCAATATGATTATGGTGCCCGCAACTACGACCCGCTGATGTGCAGGTTTACACAGATGGATCCGCTGGCGGAAACTACAATTTGGCAAAGCCCATATGTATATGGCAGAAATAATCCTCTTAGGTTTATAGACCCTGATGGGAACGAAGATGAGGACATATACGCCGGTTTTATTATAGGCACCATTACGAATATAATACCTTTCTCTAGT
>JBGUQW010000065.1:0-2332 GCA_045131435.1 Prevotella sp. | reverse complement strand
GCCTCGTTGAACTTCCAGGTAAGGTCAAGCACAAAGGTGCGACGGGCAGGATTGTGCGTAGTCAGCTCTCGATAACCGAAGACGATGGCATCGGTCTTGTTGGTATGGAAGATATCGCTGCAACGCAAGTCGAAAGTGAGTGTACCCATACGCTTTAAGTTGAGATCACGCTGCAGTCCTACGTTGGTGAAAAGGCGAGTGCTGGTCATGCGGAAGTTGTTGTAGTCACCCTTCGAGTACCACTGGAGTGAGGCGTTGAGCCGGAAACCGTATGGCAATTCGATGTCGTTCTGCCAACCAAGAATAAACCAAGGACGGTTCAACGTGATGGTAGAGCCATTGGCCGTAGGCGACTTGAAATCCTGCAACTGAGTGATGAAGCTCCACATAGGATGCCAGCAGCCGATGGTAGGCCGTGCTGATAACTGGATGCTGAACTTGTTGTAATCCTCCCAGCTGTTGATGGGACGCACAAGGCTGACAAGGGGATCTTCTGAACCAGGGAAAGGCTCTGTCGACATAGTGAGGGCATCCTTCACGCGGCCATAGTTCAGCATCAGGTTCGCCCATTTATAGGCAGCATTGAGCACCAGGCTATGGGTATAAGTCGGCAACAGATATGGGTTACCGCTCTGGTAAGTATAGCGGTTGACGTAAACCGTCGAACTGGTCAGATTGGCATAGTTAGGACGCTCGATGTCACGACGGTAGGAGAGGGAGAGTTGTGCCTTGCCTACAGGGGCAGAGATGACCGCCGTAGGGAACCAGTCGCCATAGTCGCGGCAGACTTCATCCTCCTTCTTACCGAAGTTGAAGTAGTCGTTTGTCAGATGCTCATAGCGCAGTCCTACCTGTGCATAGACTTTGCCAAAAGAGCGACCATACTCCAGGAAGGCAGCTGATGTTTTCTCATTAATCTCTGTGTCGGTGGTCTTCACAGGCACATAGTCGCTAGCCATAAACGAGTAGGCGTCGGTGCGATGATTATAGCTATATTCTCCACCCAGAGAGAGATTACCTTTCCATACAGGATAGGAGAGGATGAGTTTTGTGGCCCAGAAGTTGTTGCCGCTGAGGGTGTTGCTCTCGATGGTACGAGGAGCTGTAGTGTCTCCAGATGCAGGGGCTGTCTGCTCCGTGGTGCTACCAGGCGTCTTGGTGTCGTCAAAGAGTCCGTCGATATTGAGGTCGATACCCAGATTGCCCACCTTGCCGTTATAGTAGGCATTGAAGATGTGTTTGCTGAAACTCTCATCCTGCCAAATGCGACTTTCTGAATGCTCCGTGTATTTGCCGTTCACGTAGTTGTCGGTAAAGAACATACTGTTGAAGTCGCTGCTGGGGTGGCGGTCGTATTTATAAAAGGCACCGAAGCTGTGGTTCTCATCGACCATATAGTTTAGCTGCAATTGCGGTGAATAACCCTTCCAGATGCTCTTCGATTCCTGCGAGTTGTTGCTCTGGATGTAATCCGGGCCTACAAAGTAGGTGAGCTCATGCTCCTGCAACGATTTTGCATGACCGTAGCGCCCTGCCCACAGCGAGGCGGTAATGTCGAGACCGCCTGTGCGGTAGTTCACATCCAGGTTGTTCGTCAGCGTGTGACCATACTGGTATATGCCACTGAAATAGTCCTGAAACGAGAAACCTTCGCCCTGTGCCTTCTTTAGCGTGATGCGAACTACGGCTTTGGTCGATGCCTTATAGCGGGCACCAGGGTTCTGAACTACATCTACATGCTGGATTTGGTCAGAACGCAGGCGAGAGAGTTCATTCAGATCCTGTACCTTACGACCATTGATATATACCTCAGCATCGCCGCGTCCCAGCACCGTCACACTACCGCCGCGTTCAGTCTCAATCGATGGTATCTTTCCTAAGGCATCGCTTACGGTTCCGGCTTTCTCCAAGATGGTTCCAGCCACAGTGGTACGCATGGCATCACCTTTGGCATGTGTCTTGGGCAGCTGACCTTTTACTACAACTTCACTGAGCAGTTGAGTGTCCTCCTTCATCTGGATAGACAAGTCCTGACCTGCCTTTATATATAAGGTTTGATAGCCCACGCTAGTCACCTTAAACAGGCCCTCGTTAACATCCGTCACAATCTTAAACACACCGTCAATGTTCGTCATGCTTCCCTGAACAAAAGCAGAGTCAGGCAGCGACAGAAGTACCACGTTTACAAAGGGCATCGGCTCGCCCTTCTCGTCAATCACTCGTCCGCCAAAGTCTTGAGTCTTGGCGAAGCTCATCATTGTCATCATTATTGCAGCCATCAGAACTGCTAGTCTTACGTTAATTCTTTTCATCTTTTCAAATTTATATTTTT
>JBGUQW010000064.1:0-6030 GCA_045131435.1 Prevotella sp. | reverse complement strand
ACAGTGCCATCAGATGCATAGAAATGACGGCTCTCATCATGATCACACTTCATGTCCAGAAGGGCATTGCTGTTGCTCGCCTTTCTCCAGTTGTTGCGGATGCGCAAACGTCGTCAAGGCGAAAAAAGTGACGGAAATATGCTTGAAGCCCTTATCTTGCCACAAGGTCTTCACTCCTTATTCCAATGGATATGTGCATACGGTTTATGCATCTATCTGGCAACCGCCTCAATAGTATCAATTCATTCTTTTAGTGTATTATTGACCTGCGGTCAATGTAGTTTACTTTATTGAATTGATACTAAATATAAGTTATGTTTCAACGTATCATCAAGTTCTCTATTGAGAACAAATTGGTGGTCGGGGTATTTACCTGTGCATTGGTGGCGTGGGGCCTATGGTCCTTGCTTCATCTGCCTTTCGATGCCACACCCGACATCACCAACAATCAGGTGCAGATTATCGTGACGTCTCAATCTACCGGTGCTGAGGAGATGGAGCGGAACGTTACCACACCTATCGAAATGGCACTGGCCAATATTCCAGAAGTGAAGGAACGGAGGAGCATCAGCCGTAGCGGTATGGCGGTTATCACGATGGTCTTCAACGACGCAACTGACAACTATTGGGCGCGTGAACTGATAGACCAGCAGTTGGGGGGCGTCAAGGAAAAACTGCCTGATGACGTAGATGTGGAACTGGCACCTATCTCTACCGGTTTGGGTGAAATATACCATTATACCATCCGTGCCGAGAAGGGGTATGAGGATAAATACTCGCTCACCGACCTGCGAACCATTCAAGATTGGATCGTGAGAAAACAGTTGTCGGGTACGTCAGGTATTGCCGAGGTCAGTGGCTGGGGCGGTTATGTGAAGCAATATGAGGTGGATATAAACCTGGAGCGCCTTAATGCAATGGGCGTGACGATTGCCGAACTCTATACTGCTCTGAACGAGAACAATGAAAATACTGGCGGCGGTTACATAGAGCGTCTTTCCAATCAGTATTATATTCGAGGACTCGGATTGGTGAAGACGTTGGATGACATTGAGAAAATCGTGGTGAAGACGCAGGGCGGTGTGCCCGTTCTGGTGGGTGATGTGGCGAAGGTGCACTTCGGACATGCCACACGCTACGGTGCCGTGACCCGTAATGGTGAAGGCGAGGTAGTGGCTGGTATCACGCTGATGTTGAGAGGCGAGAATTTCCAGGAGGTCATCAAGAATGTGAAGTCTCGCATTGCCGATATTCAGAAGAGTCTTCCCAAGGGTGTTGTCATTGAGCCATTTATTGACCGCACCTTGTTGGTTGACCGTGTTACTAACACCATTGCACGCAACCTGTTGGAGGGTGGTCTCATTGTCATCTTCATTCTCATCTTTTTCTTGGGAAACTATAGGGCCGGACTTGTTGTGGCTTCGGTCATCCCGTTGTCGATGCTGTTTGCCTTCGGTATGATGTGCGTGTTTGGTGTCAGCGGTAACCTGATGAGTCTTGGTGCCATCGACTTTGGTATGATTGTTGACGGTGCCATCATCATCGTAGAAGCCGTGGTGGCGAGGATTGCGTCTCAGGATGACACGCAAATCCGTAATTTCGACAATCTGGTGTATGAATCGTCGAGTAGAATACGTAAGTCGGCAGCCTTCGGAGAGATAATCATCATGATTGTCTATTTGCCGATGATGACCTTGGTGGGTATCGAGGGAAAGATGTTCCGTCCCATGGCTATGACCATTTTCTTTGCCATCCTCGGCGCCTTTATTCTCTCGCTTACATATGTCCCGATGATGTCGGCTGTATTCTTGAAGCGGAAAACCACCAACAAGGTCATGCTGCGTTTGGAGCACGCCACGACGTCACTCAGTGCGCGTATGATGGCTCGGCTGCAATCATGGTATCTGCCTCTGGTGGATAAATGCATAAATCACGGCAGGGTTGTCATTGTCGGTATGATGGCACTCTTTGGGGCCTCGCTGTTCCTGATGAGTCGGCTTGGAGCTGAATTTGTACCCACGCTCGAAGAAGGAGATTTCGCTGTAGAATTGAGTATGGCGCAGGGCACGTCGCTCACCCAGATGGTGGAGACCTGTACCAAGGCTGAGCAAATTCTTAAGCAGGAGTTCCCCG
The DNA here is from genome assembly GCA_045131435.1 of Prevotella sp. Taxonomy (GTDB): domain Bacteria; phylum Bacteroidota; class Bacteroidia; order Bacteroidales; family Bacteroidaceae; genus Prevotella. Next base: position 3,897 of record JBGUQW010000064.1, on the reverse strand, counting down.
AAATCAAACAGGTGGTGACGCGCATCGGTTCTGCGGAGATTCCCACCGACCCGATGCCCGTGGAACGCGCCGATATGCTTGTCGCCCTGAAACCAAAAGCGGAGTGGACTTCTGCTGAGACGAAAAATGATCTGCAAGAAAAAATGGAAGAAGCCCTTGGCGTGATTCCTGGTCTTGATGTGGAGATGTCGCAACCTATCCAGATGCGTAATAACGAGTTGATTACTGGTATTCGTCAGGATGTGGCAGTGAAAATCTACGGAGGTGACACGGAGGTGTTAGCGGACCTGGCCGACAGGGTGGAGCGTCTTATCAAGGATGTCGATGGCGTGAGTAGCCTGTTTGTGGAAAAGGTAAATGGACTGCCGCAACTGCAAGTGGAATACGACCGCCAGATGTTGGCCAAGTATGGTATTTCCATCCGTCAGGCCAACGATGTGCTGCAGTCGGCATTCGCAGGAAAAATAGCAGGGAGCGTGACGGAGGAGAATCGGCAGTTTGACATTGTGCTCCGCATTCACAATGACGGACGTGATGCCCTTTCCAATTTTGAGGAACTATTCGTACCCTCACCGTCTGGCATTTCCGTTCCCATGCGCCAGTTGGCCTCCATCAGTTATAAGGAGGCTCCGGCGCAAATCTCTCACGAGGATGGGGAGCGCAGTATCTTTGTAGGATTCAACGTGAAGGGGCGGGATGTCAGTTCCACGGTGGGGGATATCCAGCAGATTCTTGACGACCATCTGGAGATGCCTGCCGGATACCACTATGCCTTCGGGGGTGAGTTCGAGAATCTGCAGAGCGCTACAGACCGGTTGATGGTTGCCATTCCCGTGGCTCTCGTGCTGATTCTGCTATTGCTTTATGCCACTTTGAAGAGCGTGCGTGAGACGCTATTCGTTGCATCGGCTATTCCGCTTTCGGCCATTGGCGGTATCGTTGCCTTGTGGCTTCGCGGCATGCCAATGAGTATCTCGGCAGGAATCGGCTTTATTGCCTTGTTCGGTGTTGCCGTACTCAATGGTATAGTACTCGTGGGACAGTTCAATGCCTTGCAACATCATGGTGTCACGGATGTCCGTCAGCGCATACTCGAAGGATGCGAACACCGTCTGCGCCCAGTAGTCATAACGGCATTGGTAGCTTCTTTTGGTTTCCTGCCCATGGCCCTCTCTACCAGTGATGGAGCCGAAGTACAGCGTCCGTTGGCCACCGTCGTTATTGGCGGTCTGCTCACAGCCACGGTTCTTACGCTCTTCGTGATTCCTACCATTTACAAGACTTTTACAAAAAACGGAAGCAAATTCACATCAAACAGAAAATGAAAAGAATATATAGTACCTTATTAATATTGATATGTTGCCTGTCGTCAGTGGATGCACAGTCGCTGGCGAAGTGCATCGAGATTGCCCGTGCCAACAACATGGGCGTGAAGGTGGCCGACCTGCAAGTGCAGCGGGCAAAACGGATGGAAGGCTCCTATTTCGAGCTGGATCGGACGGAGTTGTTGCTGTCGCAGGACCCGACATCGGGCGGCAGTCCCGACAATGCACTGACGCTCTCGCAGATGATTGATTTCCCGACCGTTTACGGGAAGCGGCGAAAACTGCTGAAAGCAGAAACTTTGGTTGAAGAAAGCCGGCATCAACTTACGGAAAGTGAACTTACAAGGGATGTTTCCGTGGCTTATAGTCAGCTGCTCTTTTGGCAGCATGTCGAAGCGCTGCTTTGCGGAAACGACTCCGTGCTGGGTGAGTTTGTCAGGACGGCAGACATCCGATATAAAAACGGTGAGACCAACCGCCTGGAACTGATGAACGCCCAGCAGATGAAGGCAGAGAATGGTATCAGACTGCGTGAGGCACAGGATGAGAAAACGGCTGCCGCCATACAGTTGCAGCAGTTGATGAACACCTCGGAAACAGTTGTTGCCACAGACGGTTATCTGTGTGTGCAGCCTGCGGACGATGCCTGGTCGTTTGCCGCTACCCCGCAGGGACAACTATTGGAGAGTGAGCAGGTGCGCAGTGAAAGTGAATTGGAATACATCCGCCAGGGAATGATGCCATCGTTCAACGTTGGAATCCGTCATCAGTTGGTCATTTCCGGTATCAACCCCTACAACGTGGACAGGTCGCGCTTCGACAAGGGTAACTGGATGGGCTTTGAAGTCGGGGTGGCCTTCCCGCTTTTCTACGGCTCCCAGAAGGCTCGTAAATCTGCTGCAAAACTGGATGTGGATATCGCACGCACAAGAAGGGAACAGGCAGAGCGCAAGAGCGGTTCCGAACTGCTGATTGCCAAGAATGCCTTGGAGAGAGCCAGACGCTCATACGACTATTATCAGAGCGATGGCTTTCCTGCCGCCAAGGAGATGCGTCGTCTGTCGCGTATCGAATATGGAGCCGGAGAGATTACCTACGTGGAACACGTGCAAAACCTGTCGGCGGCACTTGCCGTTGAGATGGATAATGCCAAGGCCATCGATGCGTTGAATCAAGCCATCATCAAACTGAATTTTATCAACGGAAAGTAATTATTAACGATTAAGAAGATGAAGAAAATAATATATTCTATGATTGCCCTGTCGCTGCTGACCGTTTCTTGCAAGAACGAAGTGAAGCAGGCAGAGGAAGAAAAAGAGTCGCATGAAGAGAATGTCGCCCAACTGACCGAACAGCAGTTGAATACCATCGGTGTCGAGTTGGGGCATGTAGAACAACGCCAGCTTTCGGGCACCATCAATGCCACGGGAACGCTGAGACTTTCTCCGCAAGACCGAGCTGAGGTCACCTCTTTGGTCGCTGGCATCACCAAGCGCATCCTGGTGAAAGAAGGACAGGCTGTAAGGAAGGGACAGACGCTTGCCTTAGTGGAGAACACCGAGATAGTGGCTCTGCAGAAAGACTATCTCGTCGCTTCACGACAATTATCGCTGGCACAGCAGGCTTTGCAGCGTCAGCAGGACATTCATGCCCAAGGTGCTGGCGTGGGTAAGAACCTGCAACAGGCCAAGGCAGAATTTGACATGGCAAGCGTCACCGAGAAAGGCTTGCGCCTTCAGTTGGAACAACTGGGCATCAACTGTCGTCAGGTAGCGCAAGGGCATTTTTCGAATGCTGCTCCAGTGCGTTCGCCCATTACGGGCGTGGTGGGCGAGATATTGGTAAGTATGGGAAGTTATCTCGCCAGCGAGACCGTGCTGATGAAGGTCTATGACAACAAGGCCCTCCATGCTGACCTCCATGTCTTTGAAAGCGACATCGCCAGCATCCACATCGGTCAGAAAGTCACCATGCAACTCTCCGATCATTCATCAACACTCCTCACGGGTACAGTCTCGTTTATAACCGCAGTCTTGGACAATGAGTCGAAGTCGGCTTCTGTTCATGTCAAACTCGACAGCGCGGAAGGGGCAAAACTCTTGCCCAATATGTTCGTTTCGGCAGTCATCCACTGTGACGACCAGACCTGCAATGCCGTGCCCGATGAAGCCATTGTGATGAGTGCCAATCGCAAGTTCGTATTTGTCAGTCTTGGTTCCAACCGTTTCCGGAAACAGGAAGTCGTCACGGGATTCAGCCAGCAAGGCTACACGCAAATCACATTCACCGACAGCGTGTCTCCTTCCTCCGAAATTGTCATAGCCAAGGCCTTCTATCTGGAGTCCATGCTGACCGATCACGGTGAGGAGGAATAAGTAAATACCATTGTTATGGTATTGCCCAAATGCTAAGAAAGGTGTACTTTTGCAATTGATGATACGAATTGTCACATACGAGCAGCAATACAAGCAGGACTTTATCCAACTGAACAAGCAGTGGATAGAGACCTGGTTCAGACTGGAGCAGTCTGATCTTGACACATTTGCACATATCGATGACAACATCATCGGAC
>JBGUQW010000063.1:0-35285 GCA_045131435.1 Prevotella sp. | reverse complement strand
ATGAAAGGATAATTTCGAATAAAAATGCTCGCGTTTCAACCTCTCACGGCTGAATTGAGTGCAAAATTAAAGCATTTTTTTCATTCTACAAAATTTTCAGGAAGAAAAATAGAAATAAAACGGCAAGCGTTTTTCAATATAAGGAAAAGAAACGCTTAAAATGAGTAGTTGCACATTATTTGATGTAATTTTGCACCTGATTAATCGAGTCGACAAGATTTTATCCAGACCAGACTGTAAAGGAGCGGAAGCCGAAAAGCTATAAGAGTAGGTATAATTTTAATTTAGCAAAAATGAGTAAAGAACTTATTGAAAATCTTCTGTTATCAGAGATGACAGAAGTAAAAGGTGGCCAAGCATCTAAAGATTGCCATTGCGAAAGTGGTGCAGGCGAGGTCGTTGTGATTGAAGTCCCTATTGAGGAACCTGAGGAACCAGTTGGACCAATTCTCTGCTAATCGATAGCGTGCCAATTTTTTTATTTGGCACGCTATATTACAAACTCAAATATAAGGACTGTTATGAAATACATTAAATTGAATACCGTATATTCACTAAGAAACGAGTCAACTTGTTCTTATATCATAAGAAAAAACATGTATGTTAATTATGATTTGAACAATTATCAAAGGATATATCCGATTCCGCCATTTCTCGGCTACATTTTTGCTCATATAGGGCAGATGGAGTATGATCTGTCAATTCAAACTATTGGAAAGACGCTTAATGTAGATTTCAATCTGCTAAAACATTTTTTGTCTAAAATTATTGAGCAGCCAAGTAAGTCCTTATTGTTTTTAGGGGAAAAGGTCGTATTTCCTGATAATTTGTTAGTAAAATCCAGACTGAAAGATTGCAGTACATATTATTCTGTACATGGCTTCTCACCAATGAATGCCTATATTATATGTAGGCCTCATACGCCAATATCCGTTAATTTCATGGTTACAGAAAGATGCAACACAAACTGCATATACTGTTATGCTAAACGAGATACAAGACAAGAAATGTCAACATCAGAAATTCTCAAAGTTTTAAAGGAACTATCAAACTATGCCATAGTAAACTTAACCTTGACAGGAGGTGATATATTTGCAAGAAAAGATTGGTATGAAATTATATCCCATTCAAAAAGTGCAGGTTTTGGGTATTTAATATCAACCAAGACCACTCTTAGAAAAGAAGATATAATAAAGTTAAAACAACTTGGCATCCACCAATTACAATTCTCTTTGGATACTGTAATCCCAAGTATTCTTAGAGAAATGATTAATGCAGATGATGGCTATTATGACAGATTGAAGGTCATGTTCCATGCATGTACCAACCTAGACATAAAAGTTTCATTAAGAACAGTATTGTGTGGGCAGAATGCTAATATTGATAGTATCAGAACATTATGTGATTTTGTTAATACTAATAATTGTATATCAAATTGGGTAATAACTCCAGCATTTTATTCTGAGAACAAAAGAGGCTACAATCATTATGCAGCAAGCAATGAAATGCTTAAAAAAGTCTTTTCTTACTTGCAAAAGCGGAGTCTGCGTATTCGTCCTTTGTTTAACAAATTAAATAAAGATGGATACATATTGCAAAGGACAAAGAATACAACTGAATTTGTTGAGAACAACCAAATTTGTTATGCCAACACATACTCTATGTCCATACTCCCAACTGGTGACTGTACTGTATGCGAGATGCTGTACTATAACAAAGACTTTATCTTAGGCAACCTCAAGGACATGAGTGTAGAAGAAATATGGAATTCCGAAAAAGCATTGTGGTTATATTCTCCAAGGAAAGAAGAGTTATCAAGAGAATCTGCATGTTCATTTTGTAAAGTTTTTGACAAATGCAAAAATGGCATCGCCAAAAGAGTCTGTTACGTTGATGTTATGAAAGTGCATAAACATCGCGACTTCCCAGACCCTAAATGCCCTCAATCGCAGATGTGTGATTACATCTTATAGTTGCAAAAGAAATCTAATAGGTATAAAATTATGACTATAATGGCTTTTAGAAAAGTGATTGCAACATTCCTTGTGCTGTCTATGTGTATATCATCTATAGCGCAAAGTTCTATTTGGGGGCGTATCATCGATGAGCAGTCCCAGCCGATAGCGTTTGCCAACGTCGTGTTAATCAACCGCACCGACTCCGTTTTTGTGTCGGGCGCCGTAACAAAAGATGACGGAACTTTCACCATTGAGACCGACAAGCAAGACGGGCTGCTGAAAGTGTCGAGCGTAGGATATATAAAAAGGTATATCGACGCACGGCAGGGCAATGTGGGTGACATACAGATGCAGTCTGACACGCAGATGCTTGGCGAGGTGACGGTAAAAGGGTCTCGGCCTCAGTTTAAGATGTCCGACGATGGAATGACCATCAATGTGCAAAATTCCCTGTTGAGGCAAGCTGGAACAGCCGACGATGTGTTGTCACAACTTCCGAGAGTTTCCGGCAGTAATGGAAGTTTCACCGTCTTTGGCAAGGGCAGCCCTGTCATCTACATCAACAACCGTAGGATTACCAATTCCTCGGAACTCTCCCAACTGAAGTCATCAGACATCAAGGATGTGGAACTCATTACGAACCCTGGCGCTCAATACGGTGGCGCAGTCCAGTCAGTCATCCGTATCAAGACCATAAGGCAGCAGGGCGACGGTTGGAGTCTCTCGTCTTATAGCTTTGGAAACTTCTCCAGAAAGTTCAGCCCAATGGAATCGCTCAACTTGAAATACCGACACGACCAACTGGAATTGTTTGGTAACTTTAGAATTCAGTCCTTGCACAACAAGCAATACTCAGAGTATGAGCAGATGATGCAAGGCACTAACATTATAAAGGAAACTGGCCGCGACACTATCTTCAACAATGGCGACAAACAAGTGAGGGGACAAATCGGTTTCAACTACGACATCGACAAGAACCATTCATTTGGCGTGACGTATGGCCTCACAAAATCGCTCCACGATGTTGTCAATTCTGCCTCGGCACTCGACATTACTATTGACAACACGGCACAAGAGCAGATAAGGATGAAGTCGGCTTTTACTGCCTACCACACCCCAGACCATGAACTTGATGCCTATTACACAGGGAAAGCCGGGAAACTAAGTATCGACTTCAACGGAACCTATTTCTACAGCAAGCAGACGCAGGCACAAGACAAAGAGGAATATAGCAGTATGTCGGGCGTACAGATGATAGATGTGGATAATGTGACGAGGAACAGAATGCTGGCAGGAAAAATCATCTTCACTTATCCCATAATGAAAGGCAAACTCAGTTTTGGCTCCGAGTACACCAACGCACAAAGTATTGGCAGCAATATCAATGTCCAACATATATTTGACGATGCCGACACCAAGATTAAAGAGCACAACCTGGCGGGCTTTGCTGAATATGCCATTCCATTTGGCAATTTCCGTGCCCGTGCAGGCTTGCGGTATGAGCATGTCGTGTCCGACTACTATTCTATGGGAGTCTGGCAAAACGAGCCAAGCCGCAAATACTCCGACTGGTTCCCAAATCTATCTTTGGCATGGAGCAAGAACAAATGGCAGCTCCAGCTGGGTTATAACGCAAAAACCGCAAGACCCTCCTATCGCAATCTGTCAAGTTGGATGCAGTACGACAATCGCTATGAATACCAAGGTGGCAATCCGCTGTTACGCCCCGCTCAAATCCATTCGCTCGAACTGACTGCAACAAGGAACTGGCTGACATTCACGACTGGCTACAAGAACACCAAGAACCAAGTAGCCTATGTGATGCACCCTTACGATGGGAACATATTCCTAAAGACCTATGCCAACATTCACCGCATCGGAAATCTGTACGCCTCGCTGATAGCGTCCCCGAAGTTCGGCATCTATCAGCCTATGTATGAGGCCAGCATATCAAAGCAGTTCTTCGACGATGATGTCTATGGCAGTGGTATTTCATTGGAGCGTCCGATGGTTTCCCTTCGGACGAGCAACCGCTTTGCCATTCGTCCCGATTTCACCGTCAGCGTCAATCTCTCTTATCACTCATCCTACGCAAGTACAGTCAGCATCTACAAGGATGGTGGCTCGCTTGATGTAAACATCTACAAAAGTTTCCTGAAGCGAAGACTGGTCTTTTACCTTTGGGGACGCGACCTCTTGCAGACACAGAAGCGCAGATACACAATGTACGGTATCAATAGTACATTCACCACCAAACAGGATATGGATACCCGCTGCTTTAGCATCGGCATTCAGTATAACTTCAATACCACTCGCTCAAAGTACAAAGGTACGGGTGCAGGTAACGCAGAAAAGAACCGACTATAATGAATAGTTTCCCGTTTTTCAGACAGTCAGATGCAATGATGTGCGGTGTCACCTGTATTCAGATGATATGCAAATATTATGGTGAGAGATATAATCAAAAGTTCTTATCAGATATATGTTATGCGTCTAAAGAAGGAGTATCCCTTCTTGGCATCAGAGAGACAGCCGTTAAAATTGGATTATATACTATTAGTGGTCGTTTAACTATAGATGAACTATCCTCAGCAACGTTACCGTGTATTCTTCACTGGAATCAGAATCACTTTGTTGTTTTATATAAGGTGAAGAAAAGACAAAAGTTCTATATAGCCGACCCAGGAAAAGGACTGATAACTTACACTATGGATGAGTTCAAACAGCATTGGATAGGAACGGGTCGAGACAACGAGGGTAAAGGAATCGCCATGTTTCTTGAACCAACTCAGGCTTTTTACGATAACACCAACGAACATGAAACACGAACAGAAAAGCCGTTCAAGTTCTTATTCGGCTATATCAAGCAATATCGAAAGTATTTCTTCCAGATAATACTTGGCCTGTTTGTCGGTAGCTTGCTACAACTCGCATTGCCATTCCTTACACAGAACATCGTCGATATTGGCATCAAAAACAAAGATATAGACTTCATCTGGCTTATTTTGATTGGCCAACTTGTCATTACCCTCAGTCGGACATCGGTTGACTTTATCCGTAGGTGGCTCTTGCTGCATATCTCCATGCGCATCAACATCTCATTGGTAAGCGACTTCTTCATCAAGTTGCTACAACTTCCTATGTCGTTCTTCGATACGAAATTGATGGGTGATTTGAAGCAGCGTATCGGTGATCATTCACGGGTTAACTCATTCCTGACACAGCAGACGTTAAATATGGCTTTTTCCTTAATCAGTTTTGCTGTGTTCAGTTGCGTGCTGTTGGTCTATAATAGGCTTATCTTCTTAATATTTCTTATTGGAAGTATTCTGTATGGCGGATGGATGGCACTTTTTTTGCGACGTCGTAAGGTTATTGACTATGAACTCTTTGAGCAACAGGCAGCAAATAACAACAAAACCTATCAATTCCTAACCTCCATGCAAGAAATCAAACTGCAAGACTGCGAACAGCGCCGACGCTGGGAATGGGAGGATGTACAGGCAGACCTGTTCCACATTCAGATGAAGAGTCTGAAACTCCAGCAGACACAGGAGGCCGGAAGCATCTTCATCAATGAATTGAAGAATATTATCATTACCGTTGTCTCAGCTACTGCAGTCATCAATGGAAGCCTTACACTTGGTATGATGTTGGCCGTGCAGTATATCATTGGCCAGTTAAACAGTCCTATAGAGCAACTTATGCACTTCATATACTCTATACAGGATGTGAAGATAAGTCTTGAGCGTATCAATGAGATTCACAAAAAGGACAATGAAGAAGATTACAATCGTTCAAGAACAGAGTTTGACAATGAAAGTCATGATATAGAATTGAGCCATATTGACTTCAAATATGACCCTCATGCCCTGTCGAAGACCATTGAGGGCGTGAACATACATATTCCAGAGGGGAAAATCACAGCCATCGTGGGGGCATCAGGAAGTGGCAAGACCACACTGATAAAACTCATGCTGGGGTATTACCCGGTAATAAATGGTGAAATAACGATTGCTGGCCACAACATATCCGAATATAACTTGAAATGGTGGCGACGGCAATGTGGTGTTGTCATGCAAGATGGTGTCATCTTCTCTGAGTCTATTGCAAGGAATATTGCGGTTGATGATGGCGAGATAGATGAGGGAAGACTTGAAATGGCTGCTGAAATCGCTAATGTCAAAGACTTTGTTATGGCTCTCCCGTTGAAGTTCAATACAAATATTGGAAGGGACGGAATGGGATTAAGCCAAGGTCAGAAACAGCGTATCTTGATTGCTCGCGCAGTGTATAAGAATCCGAAGTTCATCTTCCTTGATGAAGCGACAAATTCTTTGGATGCAAGTAATGAACGTGCCATTGTTGAGAATCTGGATAAGTTCTATAAAGGTAAGACTGTCGTAGTAGTAGCGCATCGTCTGAGTACAGTAAAGAATGCTGACCAGATAATCGTCTTGGATAAGGGCAAGGTGGTTGAGACTGGAAATCACAAGTCCCTGACAGCAAAGCGAGGGGCATACTATAATTTGGTGAAAAACCAGTTGGAATTGGGAAATTAAACAGTTAGGAATATGGCTAAAGATTTAGAGAAGAAAGATATCCGTAGTAATAAAGTACGCAACATCATGGTGGAGAAACCGCCAGTATTAATACGATATGGCACTGCCATTATTACTGTTTTATTGTTGATAGTGGCTGCTATAGCATACTATATGATTCATGGAACGCTGATATAACAAATATCGCATATTTCTCTAATGTTTAAGCAATTATGTCTACTTTTATTGTTGGTAAGGGTGGCCTTCGTTTTATATCTTTCTCGATTTTTCCTATAGAAACTATGTTAAATAGTATATGGTATTCTTTTATCGGCAATGCCTTGAATACTATTATTCTTTTTGTATTCAGTATTCACATTATAGAACTCGCTTATTTGTTGGAATGCTTTTGTATTCTGAATCTTGTTGAGCGAATTGCCTCTTGGGTGACACCCATAATCTGGCGAATTTCTTTATCATTTTTACCTATCTCATATAATAATAAGAAGAATGTATTATGAGCTGTCTTCGGAGAATATTTTTTCACAACTTTAGAATATGATATAAAATTTGTTGCTTTATAAAAGTCAATAAAGCATTTATAGTCGTCATTAGTCCATTCAACAGTTGTACCGTTCTGCAGTATTTGGTCATATAATAATTTTCCCTTGGCAAGCCTTGGAGATTCTTGCTCCATTATGTCCTTTATCTTCTGGTTCAAATCGACTATTTGCAGCTCTGCTTCTTTATGTGTCGTCTGCAAATTGCTAATCTGTCCAAGATATTCTTCTATCTTACCTTTTAATGAACTGATTTCGATTTTTGAGGCATTATCCGCCTGATTCAATCTGTCAATCTGGTCTTTGTAGTCCTTTATAATACCATTAAGACTATCAATTTGATGATTAGCATTATTTTCCGTTTCTGTCAATTGTTCTATCAGTTCTGTATAATCTTGTATTTTCCCCTTTAATTCCACAATATGTTTTTCAGAATTACAACTAGACTCTTCTAAATTCTTGATCCTTTCTAAATATTCTGATACTCTACATTTAAGTTCGCCTATTTGATGTTCTGCATTATCGTTATGTCCTTTTAACTGCCCAATCTCATTGATATAACCATTGATTAGTAGTTGCTGCTCTTTAAATGCGATTCTTGACTTGTATTTCTTATACCTGATATGGCCTATTAAAAATATAATAATAATGGCAAGTATCAATGCGAATATATACCATCTTAATATTTCTTTATCGTGTTTGTCGTTTGCTATTTTTTCATCATATTTTTGCTGAATTTGTTCTATTGATCTATCACTTAAAGCTGTTTTCAAACTATCCTTAATTGTAACTAAGTTAAATAATTGTTCGCAAGCACCATCAAGATTATTATGGGATAAGTTGTATTGTAATATATGGTAAATAACTTTGTCTACAGGAACATCGTCATCATTAAACAACGCATTATTCCATAATTCATATGCTTTTTTTTCATTTCCTTCTTTGTTATATATATAGGCCAGGTTCTCTAAAGTTCTGGATAATGGTTTTAAAGAAAAAGATTTTTTGAAAAACTCTTTAGCTTTTTGCGGGTCTTTAGCTATATATACATATCCGATGCTATTCAAGATGTAAGGTAAATCTTTCGAATCAACACTGTTTAAAATTGGTATAACCTTTTCTGCATATACAGTTGCGCTATCAATTATACCCTGATATTGATAAGCCTCATTAACGTCATTATAAGCATATGCTATCCATCTTTTTCGTTTAGTCTTTAGCGCATAATCTAAAGTTTTTCTTGCATATTCCAACTGCAAATCATAATTGCCATTAACGCAATTGATATATGAAATCAACTTAGCGGATTTATATTGTAACTCATAATGATTTATCTTATGTGCTAAGTCATAAGCCTTTTTACAAAGAACAATAGCTTGGCCATAATCCTTGCACTGTAATAAGTATTCTGCTTTATAATAATAGGCATCGCTTAGTTTCTCGTCATTGGCATTCTTTTCATAATATGCTATTGAAACATTGATTAAAGAGTCTGACGAAAGAGGATGGTTGGTCAGCAAACTTGTTTGGGTCAAAAGCAAATAGAAATGAGCTTGAAATTCCGTTTTTTCTCTGAAAGATGGCTCTATATTTAAAATCTCTTGATATGCGGAATCATATTTTTCCTTTGATACAAGAGATTCTATATCGTCAAGTATTGACAAATTTTGCTGATTCCCACATCCTAATATTATTAGGAGTGTGGTTATAACATGTAATATATACTTTTTGCTCATAGATGTTTTAATTTTTGCTGCAAAGGTACGAAAAAATATCTAGGAATAATTGTCTTTAGCAAATTTTAGGAGTAAACAGGATGAAAAACAACGCTTTATAAGTATTTTAAGCATGAAAGAGCGTTGTTTATCGACGTATAAATATTGTATTACTAATCCTTTATATCTGAATACCAATATATTATGTGGATTTTTGAGAAAACGGGAACCATTGAAGATTTCTGATGAATTATACTTAATTGTGATTATTTTGGAGTAATTTTGCAACCAAAAAAAAGAAAAATTGAATATGAGAAAGATTTTTTTTGTTTTGTTGGCAGGGATGACGTTATTTATCCCAGAAAGTTTATATGCAAGGACTTATAGTCTAGTTAATGTTTCAAACACTGTTGATCCGGGCTTTCCCAGTCCAACACCTACACCTCATAGGCCACAAATGCCAGCCTTTCATCCTATATTAGTTGACATAAGTGAAGATTCTGGAGATCTGTGTATATTGTTTAATCAGTCTATTGAAAATGTCAACATAACAATCAAATATAATGGCGTGACCATTGATGAAGATAATTTAAGTGTTTTAAATGGACAATGTATTATTTATAATATGAATAGTTATGAGGAAGGACAGTACACCTTAACTATTGAAAGTGAAGGAAATACTCTATCACAATATGAAATTATTATTTATGAAGAATAAATGTTTTGTTTTTAGCGAGTAACGCAATGAAATATTATGGTATTATATTATGTGGTCTTTTATATACCTCTATAGTAAGTTGCGAGGACTCACGAGAGGACAAGTTAAAAGCTTATTTAAAGCATCAATATCCATATGAGTATGCTGAAATAATAAAAGTTGAAGAAAGATTTGATAGTATATACGATCCGAACGACACATTAATTGTTATTATGGCCCAGATAGAAAACATTGAACAGAAACCTGATGTTGAATCAATTTTGAATGATAAAAAACATTCTTTCAATGCAATTGGGAGAAAGGCTAGGATCAAATTATATAATAGTGAGAGAGTAATAACGGTAATGTATAATAACAATGATGAGGTGATACATACATCTCTTCAAAATGAAAGGCTCGGAGAAAATATCATTTCCAAATATTTCGAAAGATTTCATAGGTATGATGATATGTGGTGGCCACACAGGTAAAGGTTGTATAGGATGTACAGAAAAAACTCTTTATTATATATCCACCTAAAAATCATAGGTGGATATATTTCTTTAATAATTACATTTGCTATTGTTGCAATAATTGTTATTTTAGAGACAAAAAATCTGAATAGTATTAATCGACATTATACCGAAAATATCGTTAGGAGACAAATGTCAGAAGAAACATTCTTGCACCTGTTCGACCTGACTTTATTAGATGAACAGGTGGCTGTATGGAGTGACGAACAAGTAATAAAGTACGAACTGAAAGAGGCCACCGTGCTAAGAATGCTCGACTCGATGATGCTGATTATACCTGACACGGTACAAATGCGACGTGTCAAAGAAATCAAATGTCTCGTTGGCGATAAGAAAGCATACTTATTATCCATCCATGCCGATCTCGAACAACTACGTGAAGTAAACAAACTGATGCGCAACCGTATGCCAGAGATTATTCAGCGAGCTAACCGTGCTAACGAATGGTTGACGGACGAGGTGAGCGAGAATCTACAAGAGAACCGTCGTCGCACAGTGGGACTGATGGGACTCTTTAAGAGTAAGAAGAAAGCCGACGAAGTGACTGATACGGCTAACCGTAAGGCGCTCAAACATGCCAAGCTTCAGACTGACAGAATTCTTTCGTCGTTGGCTGCAGACATCGAGCAATCACAAGAGCGTGGAATCGTAAAATTGTTTGAGCATATTGACACGTTAGTAAAGCGTAACCACTTGCTTAACGAAAAAATCAGCCGACTGGCAAGTGCTTTTAATGATGAAGATTCGCAGATGCGCAAGGAAGGATCCGCCCGTTTAATGGAATACCAGCGGCGGACGGTGCGGATGATTGCCTGTTTCGGACTTGCCGCCTTTGTGCTGGCGGTGTTCTTCTTCTGGCTGCTGCACCGTGACATCAAGCAGAAACTGAAGAACAAACACTTGTTGGAAATCAGCAACCAGCATAATGAGGAACTGCTAACCCTGCGCCATAACATGATGCTAACGGTCAGCCACGACCTACGCTCACCGCTTACCTCCATCATGGGCTATGCAGACCTGCTGGCAGAAACGACTCAGGATGAAAAGTGCAAACAATATGAGGATGCCATCAGGCAGTCTTCGGACAGGATGCTCACCTTGCTTAATTCCCTGCTGAGTTACTACCGACTGGACACGGGCAAGGACGAGGTGGAGATGGTGCCTTTCAAGGTGAAAGACATTCTGAGGTCGTTGCTGACAGAATATGAACCTTTGGCAGAGATGAAGCATATCTCAATAGAAGGAACATTCACGGGTGACGACACCGTGGTGATGGGTGACCGCAAGCGTATCATACAGATAGCAAGTAATCTGCTGTCGAATGCCGTCAAGTTCACAAAGAAAGGCACCGTCAATGTCAGCATTGAATATGCAGGCAACACGCTTGGCATCAAGGTGAAAGACTCCGGCACGGGTATGAGCGAAGAGCAGATGAAGCGTATCTTTGCCCCATTCAACCGTCTGGAGAATGCCGACACGCAGGAGGGCTTCGGTCTCGGACTGAGTATTGCCAAGGCACTCGTTGAGTTGCTGGGTGGCAGGATTGAAGTGGAAAGTCACGTCGGCTTCGGCAGCCTGTTTACCGTCATTCTCCCTGTCGTGGAGGGTGATGAAGAGATACTGCAACAGTCGATAAAGGAAAGCACCATTCTTCCAGAAGGTCTGCGCATAGCAATCGTGGATGACGATGTGACCGTGTTGAGGATGACCGTCGAGATGCTTGCCAAGAAGAACGTGCAGGTGGCAGGTTGTCATACGGTGGATGACTTGTTGGACAGGATGCGCAAGAGCGACTTTGACCTTATTATTACCGACATCATGCTGGGCGGTATGAGTGGCTTTGACCTGTTGGAACTCTTGCGCGGTGCCAACATCGGAAACTCGAAGTCCGTTCCCCTGCTTGCCATGACGGGCAGGACGGAAAGAAGTGCCGATGATTTCATCGAGGCAGGCTTCCGTGGCTGTCTGCTGAAACCGTTCTCATACGCAGAACTGACGAGGGCTATTGCCAACAGCATCAAGGAAGATACCAAAAATGACGACGATTCTTTCAAAATACCCAAAGCAGACTTCAGTACACTGCTCCAAGGCGAAGAGGATGTGAAGGGAATGCTGAACCTCCTTGTTGAACAAACGGAGTCGGAAGTAAGTGAGTTGAAATCGGCGTCGGAGACTGGCAACGTGGATGCAATATCCTTCCTGCAACACAAGTTGGAATCCAGATGGGAACTATTAGGTATTGTGAAACCTATGCTTAAACTCCGTGATGCGTTGAAGAACGGCGACTGTCTTGACAGGGCAATAGACGAGGTCGTGATGACGGCAGAGGAACTGATCCGTCAGGCAAGGGAAAAGATGGAAGGAGGTGAGGCATGACAAGAATCCTGATAGTTGAGGACGACACCATTCTGAGCCGCCTTGTCGTCAACTGGCTGAAGGATGCAGGAATCGCAGCGGACAGTGTTACGACAATCCGTGAGGCTTTTACACGTCTGAAGAGAACGGACTATGACCTCATCCTATGCGACCTACGCCTGCCAGACGGTTGCGGGGTTAAGATACTCGACTGGATCAATGGGAACGGCAAGCGGATTCCCTTTATCATTATGACCAAGTATGGTGATGTTCCTACAGCGGTGGATGCCGTAAAGAAAGGTGCCTGCGATTTTATTGAGAAGCCAGTCCATGACATTCCGCTCATAGAAACCATCCAAAAGGCATTGGAAGAAAGGGTGCCCAATGTAGGCGAAACGAAAATCATCAAGCGAGTAAGCCGGGCTTATCAGGAACTCGTACAGAAGGCTGAACTCGTTGCCAACTACGACCTGTCCGTAATGATCCGTGGTGAAAGCGGTGCGGGCAAGGAGCACATTGCCCATATCCTTCATGAAAACAGTGCCAGAAAGAACAAGCCGTTTGTCAAGGTGGACTGCGGTACGATAACCAAGGAATTGGCTGCATCCATTTTCTTCGGGCATGAGAAAGGGGCCTATACCGGAGCGGATGCAAACGCAACGGGATTGTTCCGTGAGGCAGAGGGTGGCACCCTCTATTTTGACGAGATAGGCAATCTGCCTATTGAGGCGCAACGGGTACTGCTGCGAGTCCTACAGGAACGGCAGTATATGCCTTTGGGCGGAACCAAAGAAGTCAGTTGTGATGTCCGTGTGATTGCAGCCACCAATGAGGATATAGAGAAAGCCGTTGATGAGGGTCGTTTCCGCTTTGACCTGTGGCAGCGAGTGGACGAATACACATTGGAAGTCCCGTCGCTCAGTGAATGCCCAGAAGACGTGATGCCATTGGCAGAGGAACTGCTCAAACGATTCAATGGGGAACTCCACAAGAATGTGCAAGGCTTTTCTGATGATGCGAAGGAAAAACTGCAATCCCATTGCTGGCCAGGGAATGTGCGTGAATTGAAGAACGTCATACGATGTGCCGTAGTGGAAAACACAGGTGGTTGGATAGAGGCTGTTCACCTGAGGTTCAAGCCAGTACCAAGACAGGGGCAAGTGCTTACGCTCAAAGATGACGAAGAGGACAGACGCAAGATAGAACAGGCATTGAGCAAAGCCAACGGCAATGTCTCGAGGGCTGCGGATATACTACATATCAGCCGTCCGACACTCTACAAGAAGATGGATGATTTCGGTCTGAGGTAGTCCGAAAGACTGTCCGATAGTGTAAAAAATGTAAAGCCGCTTTACAATAGTGTAAAGTAACTTTACACTTTTTTCTTGCTTCTTTTTGTACCCGAAAATTTTTCAAATTTTTATTTCACTATTTTACAGAGAGTTACGCGACTCTCCAGAAAATCTACAGTGCCGTTGGTATTCGCTTTGCCACTAATAATGATGTGCGCACAACAAAACATCATTATCTAACAAGCAAAAGAGAATAGCAATGGACTACTTCATATTGACAGAAACCAATTTGTTCAGACTGATACGTGGCGAGTCGGAAATTGACCCGAATACTGCCTATCAGGACTTTGTTGTGCAAGTCATCGACCTCTGTAAACAGGCTGATGACGGCTATAAGGCAGTGGCTTTGACCTGTGCCGAGACGGAACTTCAGTTCGTCAGTGGCGTTTCGGCAGAGATTGACCTCTGCGCAAAGAAGGCATTAGCTTTTATACAGAAGATGCTCAAACTCATCACTGACGGCAAAGTGATAACCTTCACCCAAGAAGAAAGTAAAGTCCCGTCAGGGCTACGATGGACGGGACAAAACACGGACTTTATAGAACTTATCTATGGACTCCATACCAAGAAGTGCATCAACGACGGCGACGTATCGCTGAAAGATATGCTCACGGCATTCATGCAGTTCCTGGATTTCGAGAAGCCTTTGGCAAACTGTTACATCACTTATCGGGACATCAAGATGCGGTTGCTTGACAACCGTGCAACCTTCCTACAGGAGATGACCAATGAACTGAACTGGCGGATGAAGGAGGATGACCGCAAACAGGCGGCAAGGAAATAACACGCCATCACCAACAGCAAAATTTCGGCAATAAGACGGACTTATTGCCGAAATTTTGTTATGTCACCCCTTCTGTTCTAATAGGTGTTTCAGAGTCGGATCGTTCTTAATACGCTCCAGTTCGTCGCTGACAATCTGCTTCACATCATCCTTGATGCGGTTATAGTTGTCACGGATGGTCTGCTCCATGATGTCGTTGCCATTGGCATCGGTGAAGTCTGCAATGACGGGGATGGGCTGGTAGTGTTTCATCTCGGCATCCACCTTGGCACTATCCACCACAATCTCAGCATGGAAAATCTTCTGCTCGATACGCTCCTTGAAGTTGTCGGACACAGAACCGACAAACATGCCCTGCGTCAGTCCTGAAATCTTGCTTGGCGGGATAAGGCTGTCCATCTGCGTGTTGATGGAGGTGGAAACATCCTGGCGGTTGATGGAAATCGACTGGCGTTTCTGGAGCACTTTTCCAAATCGCTCACTCAGTTGCTTGGCAGTCTCACCGACCACCTGCCCACTGAAGATGTTGCCGACGGTGTTCATCACCACCTTTGCCTCCTTGTCGCCATAGTCGCGGACAAGCTGGCTGAAGTCCTGAAAGCCGAGGCAGACGGCCACCTTGTTGCTTCGGGCAGTGGCGATGAGGTTGTCGAGTCCCTTGAAGTAGATGGTGGGCAACTCGTCAATGATGACCGATGACTTCAGCTTGCCTTTCTTGTTGATGAGTTTCACGATACGGCTGTTATACAGACCAAGGGCTGCACCATAGATGTTCTGTCGGTCGGGATTGTTACCGACGCACAGGATTTTCGGCTCGTCAGGATTGTTGATGTCGAGCGTGAACTCACTGGCAGACATCACCCAATAGAGTTGCGGTGAAATCATTCGGGACAACGGAATCTTGGCACTTGCTATCTGTCCCTGAAGCTGCTCCTGCGCTCCGCCAAGCCATGCGTCCATGAAGGGTGAAAGGTAGTTCTCCAACTCCGGATAGGACGTGAGAATGGGGAAAATGTCCTCGTACCTGCGGTTAAGCAACTCAATGGCATGGGGAAAGGTGCAGAACTTACCGCCTTGATAGAGGCGTAGGAACCATATCACTGCTGCAAAGAGGATGATAGGCGACTCCACGAAGAAGTCACCTTGCTTCTGTACCCAAGTCCTGTTGAGGTTGAGCATGATGGTGTATGCGCTCTCGTAGGCATCGGCAATGTCCGTCATGAAATCGGGGTGAATGGGATTGCATCGGTGACTGCGCCGTGGGTCGTCGAAATTGATAACGTAGAATTTTGGCATGACCCTGTAGCCGTCGGAGTGCTTCAGCAGGTGGTTGAAGGCAATGGTGGAAAGGTCTGGGTATTTGTAATCGTAGCAGTAGAGCGAATAGCCCTTCTCAATCTGTTGCTTGATAAAGTTGTTCACCACGGCATACGACTTACCACTGCCTGGTGTACCGAGTACGATGGTGGCACGGAAGGGGTTGACCACGTTAATCCAACCCTTGTTCCATTTCTTCTTGTAGTAGAAACGGGTGGGCAGGTTGACGGAATACTCATTTTCCATCAGCCGAGTCTCCTGCTGAAAACTCTCGTTCTCGTTGTTGAAAACATCGTCCATCAGGTTATGTTTCAGCAGTCGGTTCATCCACAGCCCTCCCATCATCAGGCATATATAGCCAAAGGCAATGGTGAGGATGTAGAGTGCCGTCACCACATCCGGGTGGATGGGCAGGAGCAACATCCACCAGTTGATGATGAAGTAGAACACAAAGCCAGTACCGATTACAGCCCATATCCTCGACCAAGTTATCTTCTCGCCCTTTACGCCTTTCGTGCCGAGACACGAAAGGGCAAGCAAGACTAGGGCAAAGAGTTTAGTATAGAGTATGGAGCGAAACAGTCCTGCCTCACGGTTGAAGTTGAGCAGGATGCGGTCAACGACACCAATGTTGATGCCATGTGCCTCGACGCTGGTGTAGCAGTACCAATAAACATTCATCACCACAAGGATGATGCTCACGGCTCGCATGAAGTCCATGACTTTGGCGAGTCCTCTTAAATCGTCTTCTTGTTGCATAGTTCTTTTTGATTTTTGATTGTTGAATGATTAGAGTTTCGGACCACGACGTTTCTTCTTCTTTCTCTGCATACGTCTTCTGAACTCTTCTTCGGCAGGATCAACCGCCGGGTTATCGGTGGTGAACAAGCCGAAACCGTCAAAGTCGGAATGAGAGTGGTCGTAATCTGGGGATGGTGCGGACTGGCTCTGCCACTGGTCGGCACCAGAGAAAGGACTGCCACCAGTGGTTTGCTCCTGCTGCGTCTGCCCGTGGTCGTGGGGATTGTTGAAGTGCTGCTCCAGTGCATTGGCGGAAAGTTCCTTGCACATTCTCGAACCGTTCAGCACACTACGGCTGTCGTGGTCGATGAAAGTGGCTCCGTAGATGCGTCCCGTGTCCGTGTAGCGGAAAACCACGTCCATACCCTGCGCCTGCAAGCGGCTCCTGAAGTCCTCCGTATTGGATGATGCCGCCAGTATGGGCAGTATCTTTTCTTTCAGCGAAGCGGCTATGTCACCTTCGGTAATCTGTCTCTTCGACCATGCAAAACGCTTCTGCACTGCCTCGTAGCCGACAGACGGCCCGATTTTGGAAGCCTTGAACGGATTGCCAACCTTGTTGCCGTTGTCATCGGTGGCAGAATAGACCAGTCCGTGATACTCACGGTTACGGGCAATACCCCTTGTTTCCTCCACATCTATATTATATAAGGAGAGGACAGCACGCAGTTCGCCCAACGTCTGATAGTGGTAGCCACGCACAACCGCCTTGACCGTGTTGGCAATCTGCTTCTTCATGTCACCCTCATTGGCATTCACCTTGCGGAGAGAAATCTCGGAAATAGCCTGTCCACGTTCTGCCGTGTGCAGGTTGTATTTCTTCTCCAGTTCCCGTGTAGCCTTCTTGCTCTTATAGAAGTTGTTGCTGGAACTGATGGCCTTGCCGTCCTCCTTGACACGGATGGTGACGATGTGCATGTGGTGGCGGTCGATGTCCTCATGCTTATAGACCATGTAGGGCTGACCGCCAAAGCCCATCTTCTCCAGATACTCACGGGCGATGTTCTCCATGTCCGTGTCCGTCAGATTGTCGTCGGGATGCGGATTGAAGGAGATATGCACCACAGGTTTCTCCGCACGGCATCGGTCGGGCATGAACCGCATAAAATCCTCCATAGCCCTGCGGATATTCACCTTACCCGTACCGTCGTCGAAGATGCGGTTGGTGGCAAGGAGCTTACCCTCGTCCTTGTTAATCTTCTCGCCGTTGTAGGCCAGTGCGCCAAACAGCGAGTTACCGAAACTTATCTTTGCGACCATTTATCCCTGTACTCGTTTGTCAGTTCCAGAATCTTCGATGCAATCTCCACGAGTTGCTGCATGTATTTCTCCAGTTTGTAGGTCAGCGCCATTGCCCTACGCTCGGAAAAATGGCTCTTCAGTTCCTTCAATGTCTGGTTGTAGTTGT
The DNA here is from genome assembly GCA_045131435.1 of Prevotella sp. Classification (GTDB taxonomy): domain Bacteria; phylum Bacteroidota; class Bacteroidia; order Bacteroidales; family Bacteroidaceae; genus Prevotella. Next base: position 17,264 of record JBGUQW010000063.1, on the reverse strand, counting down.
TACCAACCATGCGGAACTGCGCGTGAAAGTCACTCAGTTTCGTATAGTATTCGTGCAGTCCTTTGTCGAAAGTCACCACATGAAATGTCTCACCAAAGAACTGCGCCTTGATGAAAACGGACGGATGCGCCATGCCAGAACGCTCGAACATGCGCAGGAAACGCTCATGCTCGTTGCTGTTGAACCTTACAGAGTAGCGGAAAACCGCCGGATCAGCCTTGGGATTCCTCCCTCCTTTATTCTTCTGCTTCATCTTTTTTACTTGCTTCTTGTTTGACAATATGGTTATCACTCACTGCTTGCATGGACTATCTGCCTACGGCTGTATGGATGGGCAGACCGACTTCGGAGGTCAGCCCCAGGCTCTCGGCAGAGCAAGGTGTTTTGAGCGGCTAACGGAGTTATGAGCGGCTCAAAACATACCTTGCTATGTTCTGGAGAACATTAAAATCCGCTTGCTAAAGCGGACGTGCTCTGACAGGTCTTAAAGACAGGTCAGATGGATTGCTCCCTATACCGCATGATGCGGTTGGATTAGTTCTTTCTACCGACATCGGCGGTTGGACTTCTCTCTGTTCTGTGAAAAGAAAAAGACCGTTTCCGCCTTGCGTGAGAGGTAGGAACCTTCCCGACAGGAAGCAGGATGGACTTGTCAGGTGTCGCTCACCTGCGTATCACGTCTGAATCCGGCTGCAAAATTACGGTGATTTGACGGGTTGTGGAATAGGCGCAAACCGCCACTTGCAGCCAGTTCACCGCCACTTACAGCCAACTGACCCGTAATCCATCCGTGCATGGCTAAATATGTGTTCCTTTGCATACGGAAATAGTTCCGCAAACATCAAAATATGCAATTATGAAAGCAAGTAAAGAATCGAATAATCACATACGTGATCAGACATGTAAATGAATAGATTGACAACTGTATGAATGCCCACATTGATACATATTGAGATATTGATATATGGATATAATGATATGAATATACCATTATCTGATTGGATAAAGACGGCGATAATTATTCAATCGTCTATCCGCATTCATACATAGTCAACGATTCATTTTGAGGAATAAGTGCGTATTTGAAGCCATAGGCATTCAACTGTGTACTTCCATAGACTGACAAATGAAGCGACAAGCGAGTGAATTAATAAGTTAATCCACACATATAACATTAAAGAAGTAAAGACATGAGTAAAGAAAAAACTAATGAATTGTATGTAGCCATAGCTACACAGAAAGGCGGTATTGGAAAATCCACAATCACCATGCTGCTTGCTAACTACCTTCACAATATCGGAGGTATGAATGTGGGTGTTGTTGACTGCGATGATCCCCAGCACAGCATCAGTGATGCAAGAGAGCGCGAACTGCTGCTCATCAAGAACAACGAGGCGGACAAGGAAGCGGCAAAGGACGTGTTCCGTAAGACGGGCAAGCGTATCTTTCCCGTTGTCGCCACAAATCCCGTTGACGCACTCGACCAGGCTGAGATTCTTATCGAGGACGAGAACCTTGACATCGTGTTGTTCGACCTGCCAGGCACCATCCGCAGTAAGGGTGTGCTGAGCACTCTGTCACAGATGGACTATATCTTTGTCCCCATCAGTGCCGACAGGCTGGTATTGGAGAGTGCGCTCCAGTTCGTTGCCAACTTCAAGGACAATCTCATGACCACTGGCAAGGCGGTCACCAAAGAGATATGCCTGTTTTGGACGATGGTGGATGGTCGTGAGAAGACCGACATCTACAATCTCTACGATGAGGTCATAGGAGAATTGGGCATCTCTGTATTGAACACCCGCATTCCTGACAGCAAGCGTTTCCGTCGTGACTTTTCCGAGCCGGAAAAGGCCGTGTTCCGTTCCACCATATTCCTGCCAGACCAGCACTTGTTGCGTGGAAGCCGTATCAAGGAACTGGCAGACGAAATTCTTTCCATTATCAGCAAGTAGCAGACTATGGACAAGAAGAACAAGGCGGACTTCATTGACGAAGAGGAATTTTTGTCAGCCGTCAGCATGAACAAGAAAGGAGGCTGTGTCAGGATGGGAAAACCGCCACAGGAAACAGACAACACACCTCATGAAACAGTACCATCAGAAGACAACGAGACGCTTTCACGGAATCAGAACGATGTTCCCTCACCTCCACAAAGAAGCAAGGAGGCGGCACCGTCAAAGAGGACTGCCAGGCAGAGTGCACAAGGCTCTGCACTTGGTAAGCTGAGAGGCGGCAGTGAAAACATTCAGCGGAAACCTGCATACATCCGTCTTGACAACCATAACCGATTTACGGTTGCAGCGGGTGTGTACAAGGTGACTCTCGGCCAGATAGTTGATTCCATCCTCGATGAATGGTGGGAGAAAAACCGAGATGAGGTGAAAACCCTGTATGATAGGGACAGAAATGTATTTGAAGATAATTAGTAGCTCATTGAAAAGAAAACAGAAATGGACATAGTAATCATCATATTGCTGGTGTGGATGATAGTGTTCCTGCACCTTGTCTGGTTTGACATCAAGCCTCTGGAATGGTTTCGGGGAAAGGAATGCAAAGGAGAAAGGGCCATTCAGGAAACTCCCCAAGAGATACCTGCCCAAGAACATGATTTTATGGGAAAAAGCCTCGTCAGAGCCAGTGTTACTAAGCCATTTGCAGCCAATACACCGCCACTTACCGCCATTCCGGAAGAAGGCGAGGAGGTGGACGAGAAAGACGTTACTTTTGCACCGTCAAAGCCGGACAAGGCACTCAGGCAGATGACTCCAGAAGAGGAAGAAGAGGCTTTCAAGAGCTTCACATATTCCAAGGAGGAACAGGAAGACGAGGATGAGTATCCGGCTGAGGGATATGCCACGGGACTTACCAGTGAGGAAATGGAGAAAGCCGTTTCCGTCGCCAACGGAGCGAAAGCCAGCAAGGACGAAGAACTGAAGGCTGGCAAGACACTCAAAGAGATGGACGGTACGGAACTTCTGGATCTCCTGACGAAGAAGAACCCGGTCTTCAAAGCCAGAGTCCGAGACCTGCTTGACAAGTGTGAGAGGGCAAAGGCAGATGCCGAGGATGAAATACCATCGGCAGCAGACAAAGGACGCAAGTCCTTCATGATTGGGAAATCCACGGACATAGACATCCGTAACTTCATTTAATAAACATTATTCATTAACAATTAAAAATTAGTTTTATGACAAAGAACAACAAGAGAATCGTAATGACCGCAGCACTCGTAGTTGCTGCAAGTGTGAACGCAATGGCTCAGGGCAACGGACTGGCAGGCATCAATGAAGCTACTTCGATGGTGACCTCGTACTTCGACCCGGCAACGAAACTGGTGTATGCCATCGGTGCTGTCGTGGGACTCATCGGAGGCGTGAAGGTGTATGGCAAGTTCTCCAGTGGTGACCCCGACACCTCGAAGACCGCTGCAAGCTGGTTTGGCGCCTGCATCTTCCTCATCGTTGCTGCAACCATCCTCCGTTCCTTCTTCCTCTAACCCTATACGCATATAATAATAAGGTATAGGAGGAAAAGGAAGATGGCTGAGTACAACATCAACAAGGGTATAGGCCAGTCGGTTGAGTTCAAGGGACTCAAAGCTCAGTACCTTTTTATCTTCGCAGGCGGGCTGCTCGCCATCTTCGTCCTGTTCGTCATCCTCTTCCTCGCTGGAGTAAACCAGTGGGTGTGTATCGGTACGGGTGTAGTGTCTGCCTCGCTGCTTGTTTGGCAGACCTTCGCCCTCAACCGACGCTTCGGGGAGTACGGACTGATGAAGCTGATGGCAAAGAGAAGCAGGCCCCGTTTCCTCATCAACCGCAAAAAGCCATACCAGACCATTAAGAACAAGTTAAACCAAAGAGTGAATGAGAAATATCCTGAAAGCAACGACCGTTGAGAACAAGCTGCCCCTGCTGGCTGTGGAGAACGGCTGCATCGTCTCCAAGGATGCGGACATCACCGTCTGCTATGAGGTGACGCTGCCCGAACTCTACACCGTGACCTCTGCCGAGTACGAGGCCATTCACGGCTGCTGGTGCAAGGCTATCAAAGTGCTGCCCGACTACAGCATCCTGCACAAGCAGGACTGGTTTGTCCGTGAAAGGTATGAGCCGGAACTGCACAAGGACGGCATGAGCTTCCTCTCCCGCAGTTTTGAACGGCACTTCAACGAGCGTCCCTTCCTGAACCATTCGTGCTACCTCTACCTGACGAAGACCACGAAGGAGCGTAACCGTATGCAGAGCAATTTCTCGACTTTCTGCCGTGGGCATATCATCCCCAGGGAGGTGAACCGTGAAACGGCTGCACGCTATCTGGAGGCTGTGGATCAGTTTGAGCATATCATGAACGACTCCGGCTTTGTAAGGCTCCGCAGGCTGTCGGATGCGGAAATCGTCGGCACTAAAGAGAAGGCTGGCATCATCGAGCGCTACCTCTCCCTGCAGCCCGAGGGCGACAAGTCCCTGCAGGACATCGACCTCGACCCTGCGGAGATGCGCGTGGGCGACAACCGCTTGTGCCTCTTCACGCTCTCAGACGTGGCAGACCTCCCCGGAAAGGTGGGGACGGATGTACGCTATGAGAGACTGAGCACAGACCGGAGCGACTGCCGCCTGTCCTTTGCCAGTCCCGTGGGACTGCTGCTGTCCTGCAACCACATCTATAACCAGTATGTGATACTCGACAACAGCGACGACAACCTGCAGCGGTTTGAGAAGTCATCAAGGAACATGCAGTCGCTCAGCCGTTACTCGCGAAGCAATGCCATCAACAGCGAGTGGATTGAAGAATACCTGAACGAAGCGCACTCCGGCGGTCTCATCAGCGTCCGTGCCCACTACAACGTCATTGCGTGGAGCGACGACAGCGAGGAACTGAAACGAGCGAAGAACGACATCGGAAGCCAGTTGGCAAGCATGGAGTGCATGCCGAGGCACAACACGGTGGACTGCCCGACACTCTATTGGGCTGGCATCCCCGGCAATCAGGCGGACTTCCCTGCCGAGGAAAGTTTCTATACCTTCATCGAGCAGGCGACATGCCTCTTCATCGAGGAAACGAACTACCGCAGTTCGCTCTCGCCCTTCGGCATCAAGATGGTGGACAGGCTGACGGGGAAGCCTCTGCACCTTGACATCAGTGACCTGCCCATGAAGCAGGGCATCATCACCAACCGCAACAAGTTCGTGCTGGGGCCTTCGGGCAGCGGAAAGTCGTTCTTCATGAACCATATCGTGCGCCAGTACTATGAGCAGGGTGCCCATATCGTGCTGGTGGATACGGGACACTCCTATTCTGGGCTGTGCGCCATGATCAACCGCAAGACGCACGGGCAGGACGGCATCTACTACACCTATTCGGATGACAAGCCCATCTCGTTCAACCCGTTCTATGTCGATGACATGGTTTTCAGCGTGGAGAAGAAGGACAGCATCAAGACACTGCTGCTGACACTCTGGAAGAGCGACAGCGAGAAAGTCACCAAGACGGAATCAGGCGAGTTGGGCAGTGCGCTGAACGCCTACATAGAACTGATACAGACGAACAGGGACATCGTGCCGTGTTTCGACACCTTCTATGAGTATGTGCGCGACGTGTACCGCCAGCAGATGGCAGAGCGCGACATCAAGGTGGAGCGCGACGACTTCAACATCGACAACTTCCTGACGACCCTACGGCAGTACTACAAGGGCGGTCGCTATGACTTCCTGCTGAACTCGAAGGAGAACATCGACCTGCTCAGCAAGCGCTTCGTGGTCTTCGACGTGGACACCGTGAAGGACAACAAGGAACTCTTCCCCGTGGTGACCATCATCATCATGGAAGCCTTCATTAACAAGATGCGACGGCTGAAGGGCATCCGCAAAGTCCTCATCGTGGAAGAGGCATGGAAGGCACTGGCATCCGAGAACATGGCGGAGTACATGCTCTATCTCTACAAGACCGTGAGAAAGTATTTCGGTGAGGCCATCGTGGTGACGCAGGAGGTGGACGACATCATATCGTCGCCCATCGTGAAGGAGAGTATCATCAACAACTCCGACTGCAAGATACTCCTTGACCAGCGCAAGTACATGAACAAGTTCGACCAGATCCAGGCACTGCTCGGGCTGACGGACAAGGAGAAGGCTCAGATTCTGAGCATCAACCAGGCCAACGACCCGTCACGGCTCTACAAGGAAGTCTGGATAGGACTTGGCGGTACGCAGTCCGCTGTCTATGCCACAGAGGTAAGTCCCGAAGAGTATCTTGCCTACACAACCGAGGAAACGGAAAAGATGGAGGTACAGGCACTTGCCGAGGAATTGGGCGGTGACATGGAACTGGCCATCAAAAGGCTGGCTGATGAAAGAAGAAACAGGCAGTGAGTCAATCAACATTATTTATTCACCCATTAAAGCAAAGTAAGAATGAGAACAAAAGCATTAGTGATTATCGGTCTCTGCATGACGCTGTGCGTCGGCAGGGCAAGTGCGCAGTGGACGGTCGTTGACCCTACCAATCTGGCGCAGGGCATCGTGAACTCCACCCGTGAGATCGTGCAGACCTCGACGACGGCGCAGAACATGATCAAGAACTTTCAGGAGACCGTGAAAATCTACGAGCAGTCGAAGAAATACTACGATGCCCTGAAAAGCGTGAACAATCTGGTGAAGGATGCCCGCAAGGTGCAGCAGACCATCGTCATGGTGGGCGACATCACCGACATCTACGTGAACAACTTCCAGAAGATGATGCAGGACGAGAACTTCACCGTTGAGGAACTGTCCGCCATTGCCTTCGGCTACACGAAGCTGCTGGAGGAATCGACCGACGTGCTGACGGAACTGAAGAACGTGGTGAACATCACCACACTATCGATGACCGACAAGGAGCGCATGGAGGTCGTGGACAAGTGCTACAACGACATGAAGCGCTACCGTAACCTTGTGTCGTACTACACGAACAAGAACATCTCGGTGTCGTACCTCCGTGCCAAGAAGAAGAACGACCTCGACCGTGTGTTCGGACTATATGGCAATGCAAGTCAGCGTTACTGGTAAATACCCGGAAGGAGAAAGCAGAGTATGATGAATATCTTATTAGCCATCGACTTTGAGAACCTGCACACACTGCTACGCAGTCTCTACGACGAGATGATGCCGCTCTGTGCGAACATGGCAGGCGTGGCAAGGGCAATAGCCGGATTGGGGGCACTGTTCTACATAGCCTACCGTGTCTGGCAGTCCCTCGCCCGTGCGGAGGCCATCGACGTGTTCCCCCTGCTCCGTCCCTTCGCCATCGGACTTTGCATCCTGATGTTCCCCACGGTGGTACTCGGTACGCTCAATGCCGTGATGACGCCCATCGTACAGGGCGTGGCGACGATGCTGGAGGGCGAGAAACTGGACATGCAGCAGTACCGTGAACAGAAGGACAAGTTAGAGTATGAGGCCATGAAGCGGAATCCCGAAACCGCCTACCTCGTCAGCAACGAGGAATTTGACAAGCAACTGGAGGAACTGGGCTGGTCGCCCGGTGACCTTGTGACCATGACGGGCATGTATGTGGAGCGCGGGATGTACAGTCTGAAGAAGGGCATACGCGACTGGTTCCGTGAGGTGCTTGAACTGATGTTCGACGCTGCCGCACTGGTCATCGACACCCTGCGCACGTTCTTCCTCATCGTGCTGGCGATACTGGGGCCTCTGGCATTCGCCATATCGGTGTGGGACGGCTTTCAGTCCACGCTCACCCAATGGCTCTGCCGATATATCCAGGTGTATCTGTGGCTTCCCGTCTCTGACCTGTTCAGTTGCATACTAGCGAAGATACAGGTGCTGATGCTCCAGAACGACATCGAGCGGATGCAGGCAGACCCGAATTTCTCACTGGACTCCAGCGACGGCGTGTATATCATCTTTATGATCATCGGCATCATCGGCTACTTCACCGTGCCGACCGTGGCAAGCTGGGTGATCCAGGCTGGAGGCATGGGCAACTATAACCGTAACGTGAACAGCGTCACCAACCGAAGCGGTGCACTGGCTGGCGGTGCCGTGGGTGCCACAGCCGGAAACGTCGCAGGACGGTTGAGGAAAATCTTCTGAATGTGAAACCAAAGACAAGAAAGAAAACGAAAATGGAATTTAAGTCATTGAAGAACATCGAGACCTCTTTCAGGCAGATACGTCTCTTTGCCATCGTCTTTCTCGTACTGTGTTCCGTGGTGGTCGTATGGAGCGTTTACAGTTCCTACGCCTTCGCAGAGAGGCAGAGGGAGAAAATTTATGTGCTCGACAAGGGCAAGTCGCTGATGCTTGCCCTGTCGCAAGACCTCTCGCAGAACCGTCCGGCAGAGGCACGGGAGCATGTGCGCCGCTTCCACGAACTGTTTTTCACGCTCTCACCAGAGAAGAGCGCCATAGAGCACAACGTGAAGCGTGCCCTGCTGCTGGCGGACAAGAGTGCCTACCACTACTACCAGGACTTTGCCGAGAAAGGCTACTACAACCGCATCATAGCAGGCAACATCAACCAGACGGTGAGGGTTGACAGCGTGGTTTGCGACTTCGACAATTACCCGTATTCGGCAACGACCTACGCACGGCAGATGATCATCCGCTCCAGTAACGTGACGGAGAGGTCGCTTGTGACGACCTGCCGCCTGCTGAACTCCAGCCGTTCGGATGACAACCCCAACGGGTTTACCATCGAGGGATTTACGATTGTTGAGAACAAAGACCTTCAGACCATCAAGCGATGAGGATGTTCAGGACTATCAGGGCAGGAGCCTACAGGTGGTGTAAGGGACTGTCAAACAAGGAAAGCCGTGTAGTGACGTGGGCGATGTTGGCAGCGCTGGGACTGCTGACGCTTTGGACGCTATGGGACGTGATAACAAACATGTGAAACCATTAACAACAAACAAGAATGAACAACGAAGAAAAGAAGAAAGACCTGAATCCTCCTGTGACGGGCAAGGAACCGCTCACGGAGGCAGAGCGCATCAAGCGCAAGAAAATGATTGTATATGCCATGATGGGCATTGTGTTCGTCCTCGTGATGTGGCTGATATTCGCACCGTCGAATGACGGAAAGACCAACCTGCTCGGCACGAAGGGCTTCAATACGGAGATGCCCGATGCCAACAGCGGTGACATCATTGGTGACAAGACCAAGGCATACGAGGCAAGCCAGATGGAGGACAAGCGACAGGCACGGGAACAGGCTATCGGCAGTCTGGGTGAACTCTACCAGGCTGGGAACGGAAGCCAGTCCGCTAAGGGTGACTTCAGCCTGATGGCAGACAGTACGGCAGAGGCGTATGAGGATGATGCCAGTCGCAAGGCAAAGGAGAAAATCACCTCGTCGGCTGCTGCATACAACAACCTCAACACGACTTTGGGAGGTTTCTATCAGAACGACCAGAGCCGTGAGAACGAGGAACTCAGGCAGCGTGTAGCAGAATTGGAGGAAAGAGCCAATGAGTTGCAGAACCCGAAAAGCACCATTGATGAACAGTTGGAACTGATGGAAAAGTCGTACCAGATGGCTGCAAAGTATATGCCGGGCGGTACTCAACAACAGGGGCAGGCTGTTACGTCAACATCGGGCGACAAAGTGCAGGTGACTCCCGTGAGGAACGTGCAGAAGTCGGTGGTGTCGGCTCTCCAGCAGGAGAAGGGCAACGAGGAATTTATGGCAGACTATTCCGTGGAGCGAAACATGGCTTTCAATACTGCCGTCGGCATCGTGTCGGCACTCGACAAGAACACCATTTCCGCCTGTATCTATGGCAATCAGACCGTCACCGACGGGCAGAAGGTACGGCTCAGGCTGTTGGAGCAGATGCGTGTGGGTGACATCATCATCCCTGCCAATGCCGTGGTGACTGGCTCGGCAAGGATCACTGGCGAACGTCTGGGCATCGGCATCACCTCGATAGAGTATGCAGGTAGCATCTACAACGTGAAGCTGAATGTGTATGACACTGACGGACAGGAGGGTATCTTCATCCCCGGCTCAATGGAACTGAATGCCGCCAAGGAGGTTGCCGCCAACATGGGTACGTCGATGGGCAGCAGCATCAATATATCATCGGATGCTGGTGCGCAACTGGCATCGGACTTAGGCAAGGGGCTGATACAGGGAACGAGCCAGTATATTGCCAAGAAGATGCGAACCGTCAAGGTACACCTGAAGTCCAACTACCGTGTCATGCTCTATGCAGACAAGCAATAATCAACTAAGTAATAACCAATCCATTTATTCACAAACAAAAATCTGTATGACAATGAAGAAAGTTTTTTCTGTTCTCGCCCTGATGATGGGCATCGTGTCTGTGGCTACGGCACAGACAAGTGACAACACGGGTGACCTCTTTGAAGGCTACACCAAGAAGATCACCTACGACCGCATGATTCCCCCTCACGGGCTGGAGGTGACGTTTGACAAGACCTGTCACGTCATTTTCCCTGCCGCCATTGCCTACGTGGATTTAGGCTCTGCCAACATCATTGCAGGAAAGGCTGACGGTGCGGAGAACGTCATCCGTGTAAAAGCCGCCAAGCGTGGTTTCAAGGGCGAGACGAACATGAGCGTCATCACCGAGGACGGTGCCTACTACAGTTTTAATGTCAAGTATGCCCGCGAGCCTCGTATCCTCAATGTGGAGATGACGGACTTCATCCACGACGGGGAGGCAGTGAACCGTCCTAACAACTCCATGAACATCTACTTGAAGGAACTCGGCTCGGAGAGTCCCGTACTGGTGCGACTGGTGATGAAGAGCATCTGGAAGGAGAACAAGCGACGTGTGAAGCACATCGGCAGCAAGAGCTTCGGCATCCAGTTCCTCTTGAAAGGCATTTATACTCATAACGGTCTTCTTTACTTCCACACGGAGATTAAGAACTCCAGCAATGTGCCGTTTGACGTGGACTATATCACGTGGAAGATTGTGGATAAGAAGGTGGCAAAGCGCACTGCCATTCAGGAGCAGGTCATCCAGCCCCTGCGCACACAGAACTTCGTGCTGAACGTGGCGGGCAACAGCAACGAGCGCACGGTGTGGACGATGGATAAGTTTACGCTGCCTGATGACAAGTGCCTGGTAGTGGAACTGGCGGAGAAGAACGGTGGGCGACACCAGTCATTCACCATCGAGAACACAGACCTTGTAAGGGCAAGGGTAATCTCGGAACTGAAAGTGTCTAACCAGTAAAATGCTAAAATGAGAACTATGAAGAAGAAAATGCTATTGACTTTTGCCGTGCTTGCCCTGACTGTTGGGCAGGCCACGGCTCAGAGAGTGCTTCCGAAGATGCAGGGCATCGCCATCGGTGGCGGAATGGTGGACGGCAAAAGTGACTCGTTCTATGGCACCATGACGGTGGACACCTATACCAAGGGCGGCAACAAGTGGGTGTTCGGGGCTGAATACCTGCAGCGCAACCACAAGTATGAGTATGGTGAGGACGGCAGGCAGACCATTCCCGTGGTGCAGGTGACGGCTGAAGGCGGGTATTACAAGCAGGTGCTGTCTGATGCCTCAAAGTCGTTCTTCGTCTATGTCGGTGCATCGGCACTGGCAGGGTACGAGACAGTGAACTGGAACGAGAAGCTGCTGGATGACGGCTCACGGCTGAAGGAAAAGGGCGGCTTCGTCTATGGCTGTGCAGCTACGCTAAACGTAGAGTGGTATCTGTCGGACAAGGTGGTGCTGACGGGGACTGTGCGTGAGCGTTTCCTGTGGGGCAACACATCCGGGCTGAACCATACGCAATACGGCATTGGCTTGAAGTTTATCATCAACTGATGGGAAGGGATGGATATAGAGAAGATCAAGGAAACACCGATTGCCGACTTCCTGAGTCGGCTCGGTTTCCATCCCGTCAAAAGACGTAGTGCGGTGCTGTGGTATCATGCGCCTTACAGGGGTGACAAAAGCCCGTCGTTCAAACTCGACACCCGAAAGGAAAAGTGGTTTGACTTCGGCATGGGTGAGGGTGGCGACATCTTTACGCTGGCAGGGAAACTGATTTCGTCGAACGACTTCATCCGTCAGGCGCAGTACATTGCAGAGACCATGAAACTGCCGATGCCGGAGATAAAGGGAACGGAGTACCAGAAGATAGCGGAAGACACGGAGCCGCAGTTTGCGAACGTGGAGGTGCTGCCGCTCGGACACTATGCCCTGCGCCAGTACCTTGCGGCAAGGGCGATTCCCTTTGAGGTGGCTGCTCGGTACTGCAAGGAGGTACACTACGACTTGCGCAGTAAGCGTTACTTCGCCATCGGCTTTCCCAACGACAAGGGCGGCTATGAGGTGCGCAACAAATTCTTCAAAGGCTGCATTGCACCGAAGGGAACGACGTTTATACAATGCGGTGAACAACCAAGCAGGGAGTGTAACGTGTTTGAGGGATTCTTTGACTTCCTTTCAGCGGTTACCATCAATCATAATGCAGCACAAAAGGACAATCTGGTACTTAACAGCATTATCTACCTGCGGAAAACGACGGACTTGTTGAGCCAGTACGGAAACGTTCACGCCTACCTCGACAATGACGATGCGGGGAAAAAGGCGGTGCAGACATTGAAGGAAAGTCTGGGCGAAAAGGTCATCGACCACACTGCCGACTACTCAGGAAGCAAGGATCTCAACGAGTTCCTTGTGAAGAATCAACAAAAAGTTTATAACAACCAAAAGATAACGAACAATGAAAACAACATCAACAATGAAGAAAGTAATCAAGAAGATTGTGGGGCTGGGCTGCATGGCAGCCGCCGTGTTTTGCATCGCTGCTTGCGATAGCGATCTGGATATTCAGACAGCTTATCCGTTTCATGTCGAGACTATGCCAGTCCCTCTGAGGGTGACGCAGGGCGAGACGGTGGAAATCCGCTGTTCACTGCTTGCGGAGGGCAGAACGGACGGCACGCAGTACACCATCCGCTGGTTTCTCTACGACGGCAAGGGTACGCTCAAATACAACAAGAAAGTCCTGAAAGCCAACGACCGCTATCCGCTGCTGACGAGCGAGTTCCGTTTGTATTACACCTCGGCATCGTCTGACTCGCACAGCTTCATCGTGGTCATAGAGGACAATCACGGACAGAGCCAGCAACTTGAATTCAAGTTCAACAACGAGGACGAGGAAAAGGAAGCCGCAGAGAAAGGAGGGCAAGGCATTGAGAGTAGGCAGTAACCATCAACGTGCATTGGCAGGGCTGGTTATAGCCGTCCTGCTGATGCTCTGCCCGTCGGTGACGATGGCGAAGGACATGAGACCGCCAAGCAATCAGGAACGGATGACGGAATGGCAGCGTTTCAATCTGGCGGTGGAAATCATCAAGCACTTCGAGGGCTGGCACACTTTCCGCAACTATCCATACGTCGGATGGGGACACCAGTTGCAGCCAGGGGAACGGTACAGTGCAAGGACAATGACGAAGGCACAGGGTGACAGGCTGCTGCGTCAGGACTTGATGAAGATGTACCGACTATTCGATGGCTACGGCAAAGATCAGATGCTCTTGGCTGTCCTTGCCTACAATGTGGGACCATACGCCATACTCGGCACCAGCAAACGCCCACGAAGTACGCTGCTGAGGAAACTGGATGCAGGTAACCGCAACATCTTCCACGACTACATGCGCTTCTGCCGATACAAGGGCAGGAAAGTGAAGTCCATAGAGCGACGGAGATATGTTGAGTTCTCGCTGCTGTATATCCGATAATATGACAATCCCTGATGAGCATCGGCTCGTCAGGGGTTAGCCATAGTTCATAGGTCAATGTAGAGTTATAAGAGTTTGATTCAACTAAATTTCCGTTTCTTTTTAATAATTGAAACGTAAAAAAACAATTTAAGTTTTTGTTATTTGTCTGAATATCAATTATATGGATTTGGTTAATTGGTGAAACGGTGTGAAAGTGGAAAAAACGGCCTTTTCTTTTCCCTATAAAATTATTACCGTATCTTTGCGCCCGAATTAAGGTGTACAAAGCCTTATGGCGAATACATAAAAAGTATTGTTTTTAATAAATATTGAATAATAGAGGCCAATATTATACAGACCTTACTGGTTAAAAGGGGTAAAGCCGCAGTGCCTTAGCGGTATAGTATTAATTTTAAAAAGAGCAAAAATGAAAAAGTTAATTGCAACTTTCTGTTTGGCGATAGGACTCGTATCAGCTTCGTTTGCTGCTACGCCCTCTGCTAGTCCTATTCCAGAGGCACCCAATGTTTCCAGCGTTCAGGAAAAGAAGAGTGAGACTCCTGATGTCATAATTGTAGTCACAGATGACAAAGGTGTCATTATTGACATTATTGTCATAAGGTTTCGTAGATAAGTATTAGACATTGCCCTCATAATAGAGTGATTAACACCAAGTTATGGGGGCAATATCAGTTTACTATCAATATTCGTTTTAATACTATTCTTGATATGAGAAAACTGATATTACAATTGTTAGCATTCCAGCCTATGCTCTGCTTTGCACAGAGCATTGAGGTAAACTATTCCGTGTACTCAAAGAAACGTGCGGAGGTGGTCAAAAAGATAAAAGGCAGCAAGGAGAACCAAAGCTATCAAGGGCTGTTCGATGGTATGTCCGCAGAGAAGAAAGACTCTTTCTGTCTTGTTGTCAAGGGCAGGCTATCCTCATTCGAGAAGATAGAGCCAGAGGAGGAACTGTCGGACAACCAAGGACCGAGGATTATCATCGTGAATCCTTCTTTCAGCGAGGAAAACGTATCTGTTTACAAGAATCTTGAAGAAATGAGCGTAACGGAACTAAAGGACTTGCTTGCCCGAACTTATTCCATCACGCATCCATTGCCCCGCTACCAATGGAAAGTCTCGCCGGATTCGAGGGAAATCATGGGACTTAAAACCTATAAAGCCACCATCGGCGACTCGATTATGGCATGGTTTTGTCCTACAATCCCTGTGCAGGACGGGCCAGCCTTGTACAATGGACTTCCCGGGCTAATCCTTGACCTGGAGGACACGAACTCCATTTATTCATGCACGTCCATCAATACAAACTCCACACGAGAGGTCGGTAAACCCAAAAGGGCAAAGGAGGTGACAGAAGAGGAATTTGAGGAAATGAGGAAGCGGGCATTTCACAGATAAGACATGAGGGGAAAGGCTTTCAGAATCATACCGTTATTGCTGCTATTGGCCATCTGCTGCAGGGCAGAGGATGTCAGACTCAGTGGAGTTGTAATCAGTGCTGATGACAATTCCCCTGTGCCTTTTGCCAATATGATGGTCTATAGCCTTCCTGACAGTACGCTCTTGGGGTATGCCATTTCTTCTGACGATGGCACTTTCTCGGTTGGGTTGGCATCTTCGACAAAAGAGTTGTTTGTCAATGTGTCCTGTCTGGGCTTCAAGAATCAGACGTTAATAGTAAGGACTGACGCTGACAGCCTGACAATTAGGCTGGAGCCTGACAGCAAGATGTTGGAAACGGTCATTGTCACAGGACGCTCACCGGGTATCAAAGTCAGCGGTGACACCATCGACTACAACATCGGGAAATACACCACAGGCAACGAGAAAGTGCTGAAGGACATTCTCGCCAAGTTGCCGGGGATGGATGTGGACGAGAAAGGACAGGTGACGGTCAACGGGGAATCAGTGAAGAAGATTCTCATTGACGGGCAGGACTTCTTTGGCAATCAGAACGAGCAAATAACGAATAATCTCCCTGCCAAAGTCGTAGACAAGATTCAGTTGCAGAAGAATTACAGCGAGTTCTCGCTGCTCAAAGGATTCGACACCCACAGGGCCAACGCCCTGAACGTCAAGATTGACTCTCTGCACCGTGGGCGCATGACGGGTAATGCAGAACTGTTTGGCGGGTGGCCCAGCAACTATCGGACAACTGTTAATGCCTACTCGTTTGGCAGCAAGGCCATGTTCGGTTTTAACGCCAAGTACTTCAATACGGGCGAGGAAATCATGACGCTCATGGACTATATCAAACTGTTGGGTAGCGTGAATGACTATGCCCGTTCGTTTGGCGGACAAGACAGGGTGATAGAGAGTGGCGTCAGTCTGCCATCGTTTCTGACGAGCAACATCAATTCCTACAGCCGACGGAATGCCCTCGTTTCCTCCAACATCGCTTGGAATCCCACCGAGAAACTGAAACTCAATGCCTACTACATGTTCAACTTTGAGGCTAACAAGGGCGAATATGACATCGAGAGGACTTATCTGGAGCGTGACAGAGCAGAATCGCTGTCTGAGAAATCGGACACAAGGCGGCGCTTCCATCACTTCGGTCTGAACATGAAATATAAGGTGGACGACAATGCCGCTTTAGACAGCCGAACAACCATCACCGCAATGCCGCAAACCGTCTGTAGGCATATCGGCAACTACGATTCCAAGACGCAAGTGCAGGAATGGGATTTTAGTCAGCGGATGTCGTTCGTGAGGAATTGGAACAACAAGAACCTGCTGACACTGAGCGGAGAATTGGGTTATCATCACAGTCGCCGACAACTGCAAGTCTTATCAGATACAATGTCGTTGTACGATATTCCTGAAGAAACATACGCCATTGAACAGACGCAGAAACAAGGGCTGTTGGATGCGTTTTGTTCTGTCTCGTGGTCTCACAGACTTTCCAAAGCATGGCAAATGGGCATATCGGGAGGATGGAATCTGATTCGCAACGATGTATTGGCAGATGCTTCCCTCGATTATTTCAACATGTCAGAACAGACGCTCACGACAAATGTCTATGACTACACCGTCTCGTTGTCGAAGAAGAAAGGGCTGTTTCGCATGAACGGAGGGCTGACGTTGGCAAGTGTCAGTAATCGCTATGATGGCAATAAGGTTTTGTTTCTACCCGATGTTGGGTTGGAATTGGCTTTCAGTTCTACTAACTCCTTGTCGCTGTCCTATAAAAGTGCATACGAGAAGGACGATGAGGTGTTTCTACGGGGAACTATGATTGACGATTATCGGCAATATCTGGTTTACAGCGGACAGCAGGACATTCTGCATAGAAAAGACAGATTACAGTTGGGGCTGAACTATTTCGACATTCTCAATGACTTTACGTATATCATGCATGTTGGATGCACGTTCACGGAAAGCCCTTACATCTCAAACTATCAGAACGCAGGGAATGGCGTGAGGGTTGAACTGCTAAGAGCAGACCGCGCCAGCCGTTCCCAATACGCTTACTTCAACATCAAGAAAGGTTTCCGGGTGCCGTTGGTGCTGACATTCAAATCAAC
>JBGUQW010000062.1:0-2735 GCA_045131435.1 Prevotella sp. | reverse complement strand
GGACCGCGGCACCATCGACGTCAGCGTCTCGGCCACGGGGCGCATCGTGCCCGCCTTCGAGGAAATCATCGTGTCGCCCATCAGCTCACAGATTCTCGAGGTCTATGCCCACAGCGGCGACAGTGTGGACGTAGGCACGCCCCTGCTGCGCCTCGACTTGCAATCCGCTGAGACCGACTACTCCAAGGCCCTCGACGAGCGCGAGATACGCCGTCAGCAGACCGCCCAGTTGAAAGCCAACGTCGAAACCCAACTCTCCGACCGCCGGATGCAGATTGAGGTGAAGGAGATGGAACTCTCGCAACTCGAAGCCCAACTGCGCAACGAACTCTACCTTGACAGCCTCGGCTCCGGCACCCGCGACCGTGTGCGTCAGGCCGAGACAACCTTAAAGACCGCCCAAATGCAACTCTCGCAACTGCGACAGCAGTACCAGAACGAGCAACGTGTGCGGCAGGCTGACCTCCGTATGCAGCAACTCCAGAACGGCATCTTCGAGAAGGGACTCGACGAGAAGCGCCGCACACTCGACGATGCCAAGATCCGCTCGCCGCGCCGTGCCACGCTCACCTACATCAACAGCGAAGTGGGCAGCACCATCGGCGCGGGTCAGAAAATCGCCGTCGTCAGCGACCTGAGCCACTTCAAGGCCGAGTGCGAAATCTCCGACAGCCACAGCGAGCGCGTCCGCGTCGGCGGTGCCGTCATCCTGCGTATCGGCAAGGAGCGCCTCACGGGCATCATCAACACCGTCACGCCCCTGAGCCAGAGCGGTGCCATCACCTTCACCGTCGTGCCCGACAACATGTCGCACCCGCGCCTCCGCTCCGGTCTCCGCACCGAAGTCTTCGTCATCACCAGCATCAAGGACGACGTGCTCCGCATCCGCAACGGTTCCTTCTACAGCGGCCCCGGCGACTACACCCTCTTTGTACTCGACGGCAACATGCTCCATCCCCGCCAAGTCCGCCTCGGCGAGTGCAACTACGACTACATCGAGGTCATCAGCGGCTTAGAAGCTGGCGAGCAGGTCATCGTCAGCGACATGACGAAGTACAAAGGAAAGGAGAAACTGAAGGTGGAATAGGATGACATATATGCAAGGATTAGAGAAACGCGAGCCAATTACGTGCCCCCAATACATGAAATTCTTAAAATAGTTTTAGACTTTCACCCTCGGCACACAGTTTATAGCTTTATCGAAGACTAACTTGCATATTATTTCATAACTTTGCAAACAATTAAACGAAATGAATATGAACAAGAAATCAATTATTACGATGATGCTCGCCCTCGTCACAATGGCGGGGCAGGCACAGACAAAGACAGCAACTGTCACTGGTTATTCACCCGCACTTAAAGACGGCACGTTGGTACTGGCCGGAACAGGCACTATTGGGAATGTTGTAGATACAGTCCAAGCTGGACGGTTCGCCTTCACTCTACCCGTAGAGGAACTCACCGAAGGTTTTCTCGGTTTAATGGGTGAAGGTTGTCCCAATTTTAATTTAACCCTCTTCCTACGTCCCGGTGTGACTGTGAAATTGACAGGCAATGACTGCTTCTACCCTTTATGGAAAGTGGAAAGCCCTTTGTCAGAACAGCAGACTCAGAGCCGTATAACGGAGTATTGCCGTGACGTGGTAACGGAATTAATGCAGATGGATTTGGATAAAAAGCCTTGGGAAGAGAGAGAAATCGTCGAAATGAAGTGGATGAAGCAACGAATGGACATCCTGCCCTCACTGCCTGTGGACGCAGCTACGATCCGTGCACTATGGGGCATATCCATGACGGCAAAGAACACTCCCAACTTCCCACACATGGAGCAGTTAAAGCAACTGGAAAAGACAATTGTCGCACGGGCTCCTAAAGGATTTGAGGAGCAGCTGGCAGAGATTCACAACTATGTCTATCCACCACGACTTTTGCAGGTGGGTGATGAAGCTATTGATGCCGAACTCCTTGATATGCAAGGACAGAAACACCATCTATTTGAAACCTTTTCCAATGACAAATACGTATTGCTCGACTTCTGGGGCATCGGTTGTGGTCCTTGCATGATGTCTGAGCCTGAGATGAGAGAGGTCTACGAGAAAATGAAGGATAAACTGGAAATCGTCGCTATCAATCAGAACAAACTATCTGAGTGGCAGAAGCATGAATTCAGCAAACGCATCGTTGGGAAAAACTGGAACAACGCCATGAAGGACATTAGTAGCCGATACTGTGATGTGGGTGCCATCCCTTATTATGTAATGATTTCGCCTGATAAGCGCATCGTCTGGAAGGCAGTGGGCTATCAGCCTGGATATTTCCTGGGTATGGCTGAAGCCCTCAATGGTCCTAAGCAGGACAACAGTTCCAATCTCCAGTTCGCCATCCGGAAAGTCGAAACCAAAGTTGATGGAACCACTATCAGTTTCCGCTATTATGGCCATAAGGATTACTGGTTCCGTATCGCCAAAGACTCCTATCTTAACGCTAATGGCAAGAAATACAAACTAACAACAGCCGATGGCATCAAACTCGACGAGAACAACTATACTCAGGTGAAAGCCTCCGAATCTACAAACGAGTTTTTAGGCAACACTTACTATATCGACTTCACACTTACCTTCGAACCGTTCGACACCATCCCCGCTACTTTCGACTTCATAGAGGGCGACGGCGATGGTGCTTTCGTCATCCGCGATGTTTCTATAGAATGACAAATTATGAAGAGGCAAACTATC
>JBGUQW010000061.1:0-2082 GCA_045131435.1 Prevotella sp. | reverse complement strand
GCACAGAATACCCTTTACACCCATTTCGGATATGGAGGCAATATAAGCTATCAGGTCAACCAGAGCCTTACGCTGAACGCCTTTGGCTACTATTACAATCAGAATCCCCTATTTGCAGCTGCAATGGCTCCGTATCTCAGCACAACATCATACGGCGGCTTTGCTGACATCCGCATCAACGAGCATTTCGGATCTAACGTCGGTGTTCGAAGGTATATCAATCCCATGTCTGGCCGTTGGACTACAGAGCCGATTGTGACACCATACTTAAAGATTGGTAAATCAAAAATGGAATTTCCAATTGGCAATATCCTAAAAAATCTAATTTGGGGCGATGTTGATAATCCCATGAGGTTCAGACCACCTGTACCTCCCCCACAACGAAAATAAAGAAAAGCAATGAATACAAAAGTGAAAACAATATTGCAGCAGCTGCTGCGGAGTCCACGGCGGTTCCCTGTTGAACTGGCCCTGGGAGTGGTGTTCTTCATCATAGCCGTATGGGATAGCGAGACGCACGTATGGAATGAGAAGACGGCAGAGTATGAAAGTGCAGTCAATGGTGACATTCTCTGGTTCTTCGTGCCACTGATGGCACTGACCTTCTGGCTCCATCGCGTCAACCGCTGGGCTTATTACGCCTCGTTTTTCCTCTTCCTACCCTTGATGGCGCTCAATCTGAAGCCCTTCCTATGGACTTATGGTTTCGCGTTTACCTACGTCCTGGCGGCGATTCTGCTCATCATCGGCAACAGGCGGTTAGACAACCGCTCGTTTGCAGCCCATGCCCTGCACGTAGTCACACAGATGTTCTTCGGACTGCTCATTTCAGGCATTCTCTATATGGCGGTATTAGCCATCACATCCTCGTTCTTCTACATCTTCGGCATCAACGAACCGCATCATTTCTACGAGCATATCGCCCAGTTCATCTTTTTTGTGCTGGCTCCACAGGTGTGCTGCACCCTTGTCCGCCAGAACGAGGACGAAGTGGCCGAGCCTTTCAAGATACTCAGGCTTATCCTTAATTTCATCCTCTCCCCAGCCGTCATCATCTACACCATTATCCTCTATACCTATTTCATAAAGATAGCCTTCGAGTGGGACCTGCCCAAAGGCGGCGTGGCTTGGATGGTCATGGGATTCATCACTGTGGCTTTGATAGGTCGCGTGGCTCAGTCGATACTCAGCCAGCGATACTATGACTGGTTCTACAGTCGGTTCACGCTGATAGCCATCCCTCCGCTCATCATGTACTGGATCGGTTCCATCTATCGCATCCGTCTCTACAGCTTCACCGAAAGCCGTTTCTACCTGATGGTGGCAGGTGTGCTGATGACGCTCTTCGTGCTGATGCTGTTCCACAAACGCACCCGTCGCTACCAGCTTATGGTGCTTATCTTCGGAGCGGCTATCATCCTCTTTACCTACATCCCAGGCATATCCGCCAAAAGCATCGGCTTCCGTTGTCAGAAGCAACGACTCGTGCAACTCATCAACGAACTGAAACTGACGGATACAAAGACGGGCAAGCTGAACGCTGACCTTGATTTGAGGAACATCCGCCAGGACAGTCTGATGTGCGAGCGATACAAGGATGTAACCAGCGTTATCAGCTATGTTCGCAGCGAAATTGGCGACAAGGAGTTTGATGCGAAATACGGCAAATGGGAGTACTCGGAGTATAGCTTCAACTACGAAAATGCTAACAGCAAGTCCATAGTGCCTCGCAATAGCGGTGACAACACGTATACCAGGAGGAAGCCCGTAGAGTTGGGCGAATACACGATCATGCTACCCTCAAAAGCATACGAATACAACTACAATAACCAGACGGTAATTATCATACAGGATAAGGATACCGTTCTCGAATATCCTATTCAAAAGATCATCCGTCAGGACACGATGCTCCTGCATCATCCTGAACAACTGGTCACCTATCGCAACGACTCACTGATGCTGGTACTCGAAGGTATCTGCATTGAAGACACCGCCGTTACAGATGTCAGATATTATGGTCTCCAGCTATTTAAGAAAAAACAATAAATTTCATCATCCACGATGGCGAGGAGATTGCTATGG
>JBGUQW010000060.1:0-2369 GCA_045131435.1 Prevotella sp. | reverse complement strand
GGTGAAGACGGTGAAATCTATTTCTCCATTCAGATTATCGACAGCAAGGGCAACAGAATTACCGGTTCCGACTCCCTCGACATCAGTGTGCTCAAGGGCGAGCAAGAGGTAGTGGATCGTGAACTTGATATGAAGGACCTAAAGGGTACACCTTATTATATTAATGCCAAGCAGTTAGGTCAGACGGGCTGGACGCTGGTTGTGTTTCAGCATCGCGACCTTGTGTTTACGTGGGGTATCATACTTGCCCTTATCATCATCATCTGCATGGGCATCGGTGGTC
Source organism: Prevotella sp. (assembly GCA_045131435.1). Lineage (GTDB taxonomy): Bacteria > Bacteroidota > Bacteroidia > Bacteroidales > Bacteroidaceae > Prevotella. The sequence continues at coordinate 2,086 of JBGUQW010000060.1, read as the reverse complement.
TGGTGATCTTCTTCTTCACGACCCGCAGCATCCGCCGTGCCACCAAACCGTTAGTCTTCCTCTCCGAATCGGCTCAGGAGGTGGCCAAGGGTAACTTCGACGCACCGCTGCCCACGTTCAAGCACAACGATGAGGTGGCTCAGCTGCGCGACTCGTTCGGCACCATGCAGCAGTCGCTGAAGGAGTATTTGGAGGAACAAAAGGCATTGAGCGCCGCCAAGGCCGCCATGATGAGTGAGCTGAACGTGGCACATACCATCCAGATGTCGATGATACCGAAGACGTTCCCCGCCTTTCCCGATCGCAAGGACTTGGATCTCTATGCCTCGTTGACACCTGCCAAGGCTGTTGGCGGTGACCTCTATGACTTCTTCATACGCGATGATAGTCTGTACTTCTGCATCGGTGACGTGTCGGGCAAGGGCGTACCTGCCTCACTGGTCATGGCCGTCAGCCGGACGCTTTTCCGCAACATTGCAGCCCATACTGACAAGCCGAGTCATATTGTGGAGACGATGAACGTGAATATCTGCGATGGGAATGAGCAGTGTATGTTCGTCACGCTCTTCGTGGGTGTGCTTGACTTGCAGACGGGCCGAATGCGCTACTGTAACGCCGGTCACGATGCACCATACCTCCAAGCCGAACACCTTCCATGTGATCCCAATCTCCCCGTTGGTCTCAATCCAGACATGAAATACTCGGAGCAAGAAGCGATGATAGCCCCAGGCAAAATTCTTTTCCTTTATACCGACGGACTGACGGAGGCCGAGAATAGTAGCCGTGATCTTTTCGGAATGGAGCGTGTCGATGAGGTCATCGCAACCTTTGAGGGATCTCCCCAGGAGCTGATTGAAACGATGACCGCCGCTGTCCACCAGTTTGTCGGCGACACTGAGCAGAGTGACGACCTCACGATGCTGGCCTTCAGAATCAGGAAATAAAAACATATTGGCGACAAAACTGAAATAGGACAGGTCGTTTCCAGCAACGGCTCGTGTCCTTTTTTTCTTTTTTAGTTATCGATTTCTGTCTTTTAAAAGATGTAAAACGTAACAGAACATATTCGGTTACATTTCAAACAGCGAAAATAGGTTATTTTTGCCGAACTTTGCATGCCGTAAAGTGAAATAAGAACAGCATGGAGGCAAAAATTCTAACTCCCGGACGTAGGGATGGCACCTACAGGATAGACGATAGTGACGATTTAGTGGTGATGGAGAACATCGATTGGGCGTCCATACCCAGTGGTAAGTTCTATACAGAGAATCACAGAATCGGTTTTATCTGTACTGCAGGTAGGGCACAGTTTGAATACGATGGTGTCAAGTACACCATCGAGAAAAACGACCTATTTCTTTATATGCGCCGTAATATTATCAGCAACTTCATGGCTTCGTCTGATTTCAATTGCCGTCAAATCTGGTTTACGCGCAGTGAAATGTGGAACCTGAATATGTACAGCGATACGAATCTGATGGACATGGTTTATCTCAAACAGCACCCGAAAGCACATCTTTCGGATGAGGACATGAGTTTGCTTGAGAGCTATTTTCAATTGTTGTTCCACCGCATGAAGGACAGCTCCCCCATTCTCTATCACGACATCGTGAGGTCACTTGTCAGCACCCTGATGCTGGAAATGCTGGCCCTGATGCGCCGCGATGAGGAAAAGAAGACAGAGCAGGATTACCAAGGGGACAATTCTTCTGGCGTCCACCGCAGACGGCTGGCCGATCAGTTTATGCGTATGGCAGAACAGAGTGACGGCCGTATCCGCAAGGTGGATGAATTTGCCAGCCAATTAAACATCACGCCCAAATACCTTTCGGCGATTCTGAAGGAGACACTGAATTGCAGGCCAAGCGCAGTCATACAACTTTTCACAATGAAAGCCATTGAGCACCGACTGCGTTTTACCGACATGACGATACAGGAGATTTCCAACGAACTGAATTTTCCCAACCCTTCGTACTTCGGCAAATATTTCAAGGAGCATGCTGGTATGACGCCGATGGAATATCGTAATAAATATTATAAAGGAACATAAAAAGATAATAAGAGAAATGAATTCAAATGTATTATA
>JBGUQW010000059.1:0-48712 GCA_045131435.1 Prevotella sp. | reverse complement strand
CACCGGTGGTCAGGCTTCTAAGGCTACTCCTCTTGGTGCCATCGCTCAGTTCGCTGCTCAGGGTAAGCGCATCCGCAAGAAGGATCTGGGTATGATTGCCACCACTTACGGTTATGTATATGTAGCTCAGATTGCTATGGGCGCCGACCACGCACAGACCCTCAAGGCTATCCGCGAGGCTGAGGCTTGGCACGGACCTTCAATCATCATCGCTTACGCTCCATGTATCAACCACGGTCTGAAGGCCAAGGGCGGTATGGGTAAGAGCCAGGCTGAGGAGAAGAAGGCTGTTGAGTGCGGTTACTGGCACCTGTGGCGCTACAACCCCGCTCTGGCTGAGGAAGGCAAGAACCCATTCTCACTCGACTCTAAGGAGCCCAACTGGGAGAACTTCCACGACTTCCTGCTCGGTGAGGTTCGTTACCTGTCAGTGAAGAAGGCTTATCCTAACGAGGCCGAGGAGCTCTTTGCCGAGGCACAGAAGATGGCTCAGCTCCGCTACAAGACTTACATCCGCAAATCTCAGGAGAACTGGGAGGAATAAAAACGTGTGCTCAGCGGCGAAAACCGCTGGCACACCCCTACCCTATAATTAAAGAGGTGGAACTGTTGTGGTTCCACCTCTTTTTCAATTTCTAAAAAATGTCTTAACGCCCAAAAGTCAAAAACGAGGTATCACCTATCACCCATCACCTGAATTGGACGTTTGGGCGTTAAGCTTTTTGGTATGCGTTTTTTTTAGGCGAAAAATTTGGATGTTTGTTCGTTTATTAGTACCTTTGCACATCTAATTTATACAACTATGGAAATAAAAACAATTGGACTTGCCAGCGACCATGCCGGCTTTGCTTTGAAGCAGTTTGTGAAGAAGTATCTCGAGGAAAAGGGATACAAGTATAATGACTATGGTACATATACAGAGGACTCGTGTGACTACTCGGACTTTGGTCATGCTCTGGCTGAGGGCATCGAACATGGCGAGGTATTTCAGGGTATTGCCATATGTGGCAGCGGCGAAGGCATCAGCATGACTTTGAACAAGCATCAATCCATTCGTGCCGGCCTATGCTGGATTCCTGAGATAGCACACTTGATCCGTCAGCATAACAACGCAAACGTGCTGGTAATGCCTGGTCGTTTTATTAACGAGGACACTGCCCGTCAGATTATGGATGAGTATTTCAGTACTGAGTTCGAAGGTGGGCGCCACCAGAAGCGAATTGATAAGATTCCAGTAAAGAAATAAGGAAATAAAAATGGGAGTCACAGTACTGATATCTGTAACTCCCATTAATACAATTGGTTATCTAATTCGATCAGCAGCGCGTACCAGCTTCTCGTCAGCAAGAATGGCACGGCGAGCCATAAAGCAAAAAATGGCAGCAACAAGTGGCAGACATGCAGTTAAAGGAAGAGATGTTGCCGATTGCTGTCCTTGTTGAATGAGTACAGCCAGTGCGATATACCACACGAAATGAACCAGTATGCTGACAAGGCAAAGTGTTGCTTGTCGGGGGCGGTTCTTAAACAGGAAAATGGCAATCAGACTCACAGCCGAGGCAAACATCTGAATGATGAATAATGACCATGCCATAAAGAATACCATTCCAAGAATAACAGCCACAATAAGGTAGACACTCTGGATTCGCTGTATCATAATGCCAGTAAAAGTGTTTAGTCGTACATTTCGTCAGATCCTGAAACATCGCGAGACTCCTGAGCAGGGTCACGCCAGTAAACCTTGTCTTCGATAAACTCCTGAGTAGCCAATAGTGTTGACTTGGGGAGTTTCTCGTAATAACGCGAGATTTCTATCTGCTCACGATTCTCGAACACTTCTTCAAGTGAGTCGTTGTATGAGGCGAATTCAGCTAGTTTTTTCGACAGGTCGTCTTTGATCTGTACGCTAATCTGGTTGGCGCGCTTAGAAATGATAGCTACACTCTCATAGATATTGTGAGTGTCTTTCGCTAGATCCATGATGTTGCGTGTAACGGTATTAACCGGTGCTTTTGATTTCTTGTAATCCATATATTCTTATATTAACTTTAAACTCAAAAAAAATAAAAATCTCTATCAGTCTCCTGTGACTTTTTTGCATTTTACTATGAATCTCTCTGCTGTCTTGCATTCTTCCGACTCAGGAAATTCTGTCAAAAAACCGTAGCATTCGTCCTCAGCGTCACGATAACGCTCCACACGCTTTTCATGAGATGAATTCTGTGCCAATTCAAACTTGCTTTTCATGATGAGAACGGAGAATTTTTCTCGCATACTAGTAAAAGGATATGTCTTCAATGCATTCTGGGCGGTAATGATACATGACTCATAGTTCGACTCAGTGTTAGCATTGATATTGCCGAAATAGCCGCCTAAGTTATAATAAAGCTGAGCAGAGAGATATTCTTTCATCACAAGATTGTCCTGAAGGATGAACAACTGCTTCTGAGCTTGTTCGCGTAAAGGAGAATCGGGATAATAGTCGATAAAACTTTGAAAAGCATTAATGGCTCCAATGGTTGCCGACTGATCAAGACGTGGATCAGGCATGCTCTGAAACAATGACTGCCCGATGTGAAAAGAAGCCTGCTCGGCATATTCACCCTTGGAATAACTCTGAAAATACTTGCGGAATGTGGCACTGGCAGCATCGTAGTCACGATTGCAATACTGTGCCATGGCTAACATGTATAGACTTTCCTGAGCATTACCCCTACCCTTCTGCAGAGTCACCAATTCTTCCAGCAAAGTAACAGCCTGCTGGAACTTGCCAGACGCGAAAGCCTGTTTGGCATATTCATATTTATAGGTATTGTCTACCGACTTTAAAACAGTGGTATATTCTGTCGCACACCCTGTCATAAGTGCAGCAAAAAGGAGTATGATAAGTATGTTTTTGTTCATTGTAATCTAATTTGGAGTGCAAAATTACATATTTTCCTCTGAAAACCAAAGGTTTTTGATAAAAATTATGGAATTAGTGTGCAATTTATGATTTATTTCGTACCTTTGCACAATATGAACTTCCAATTAACATCAAAATATAAGCCAACCGGTGACCAGCCAGAAGCCATTCGACAGCTAACGGAGGGGCTGGAGAATGGTGACAAATCGCAGGTATTGCTGGGTGTGACTGGCTCTGGTAAAACGTTTACTATGGCCAATGTAATTGCCAACGTCAACAAGCCGACACTCATTCTGTCGCATAACAAGACGCTGGCAGGTCAGCTTTATGACGAGATGCGTGGTTTCTTTCCTGACAATGCCGTTGAATATTATGTCAGTTATTATGACTATTATCAGCCTGAAGCTTATCTGCCTACTACTGATACATATATCGAGAAGGATTTAGCTATCAATGAGGAAATAGATCGTCTTCGTCTTCGTGCGGTAAGTAGTTTGATGTCAGGAAGAAAAGATGTTATCGTTGTATCATCAGTTTCATGCATATACGGTATGGGAAGTCCTGTTGCTCTCAGCGAAAATATTATTGAAATTCATCGCGGACAAATACTAGACCGTAATGTTCTGTTAAGAAAATTAGTATCGGCATTATATGTCCGTAACGATATTGAGCTCAAACGAGGAACCTTCCGCGTCAAAGGTGACACTATCGATATTGCAATGGCATATAGCGACGTCATACTGCGTATTACTTTTTGGGATGATGAGGTTGACGCCATTGAGGAGCTTGACAATGTCACTATGATGCGTATGGCTTCATTTGAGGAATACAAGCTTTATCCCGCCAACCTCTTTATGACCACACAGGAACAGACCAATATTGCCATTCGGCAGATTCAAGACGACCTAGTGAAGCAAATCGCCTTTTTTGAGGAATTGGGAGAACCCATCAAGGCTCAGAGGATCAAAGAACGCGTAGAATACGACATGGAGATGATCAAGGAGTTAGGACATTGTTCTGGTATTGAAAATTATTCCCGCTACTTTGACGGCCGTCAGGCAGGTGAACGCCCATATTGCCTGTTGGATTTCTTCCCTGAAGACTACCTGATGTTCATTGATGAGAGCCACGTCTCCGTTCCGCAGATTGGAGGCATGTGGGGAGGTGACAGAGCTCGTAAAACCAATCTGGTGGAATACGGTTTCCGACTACCGGCAGCCTTTGACAATCGTCCACTGACCTTCGACGAATTCAACAAGATGGTCCATCAGGTCATCTACGTGAGTGCTACCCCAGCCGACTATGAACTCAATGAGGCAGAAGGTGTTGTGGTAGAGCAGATTATCAGACCCACTGGTCTATTAGACCCTGTCATTGAGGTGCGTCCCACGGAAAATCAGATAGATGACTTGGAAGAGGAAATCCATCAGCGTATCAGTCGTCATGAGCGTGTATTGGTTACAACACTAACTAAACGCATGGCTGAAGAATTGAGCGAATATCTCCTAAATCATGATATTCGTACAGCCTACATCCACAGTGAAGTCACAACTCTGGAACGCATCAAGATTCTTGAGAACCTTCGTAACGGCACTTATGATGTGCTGGTTGGCGTCAACTTGTTAAGAGAAGGCCTTGATCTACCTGAAGTGTCACTGGTGGCCATTCTCGATGCTGACAAGGAAGGATTTCTGCGTAGCCATCGCAGCCTGACTCAGACGGCTGGCCGTGCAGCGCGAAATGTAAATGGCAAGGTCATCATGTACGGCGATCATATCACCAGCTCCATGCAGCTCACCATCGACGAAACACAACGTAGGCGGAGCAAGCAACTTAAATACAATGAAGAGCATGGTCTCACGCCCACGCAAATCCAGAAAGCTGTGACAAAGTCGTTGCTCACAGGCGATAGTAGTGATGCCAAAGAGTTGCTGCGTGCAACATTACCCTTGCAAAGGCCCACAGACACTTCAGTTTTTGCAGCCGACCCGATTGTAAAGCGCATGACGCGTCAGCAGATGGAGAAGAGTATTGCCGAGACAACTCGCCTGATGAAAGAGGCTGCCAAAAAACTCGATTTCATGCAGGCAGCCCAATATCGTGACGAAATCGTTCGTTTGCAAAAGGAGTTGGAACTTAAATAATATTAAAAAATCAGTTTAAAATATTAAATGATGGTGGCTAGATGTCATATTCCGAATATTATTTGTACTTTTGCAAAACAGTTTTAGGATAAAGACAAAGAAAGATATGAAAAAATTCATGATAACTATTCTCACTCTTGTGCCACTGACGATTTGGGCACAGGATAATACTTGGGAACGCCCTGACGTTGAAGAAGAGAAAGAAGTGAAACAAAACCAGGTTGTCGCTAAATATCTCCGTGGTGCTGTTCCCTTGGTGGACGGAAAGGTCGTGTTCAGTAAGACCATCGACGCCCCAGGAAAGTCTGCTTCTGAGGTTTTCGGTATCGTTCGCGGCTATCTAGAAAAGATGACCAGAGAGAAGAACCAGGAGGACAGCCACATAGTGATTGACGATTCGGAGAAGCATCAGGTGGCAGGAAGCTACGAGGAATGGCTAGTGTTTAAATCTTCCGCTATATACCTAGATCAAACGCGCTTCTATTATGTTTTGCTAGCGAAGTGTTTTGATGGCAAGGCTGAGGTGACCATGAGCCGTCTGCGCTACCTCTATGATGAGTATCGTAAGCCACAAAACATCAGAGCTGAGGATTGTATAACTGATGATGAAGCCGTCAACAAGAAAAATACCCGTCTATACCCCAATACTGGCAAATTCCGTCGAAAGACTATTGATCGCAAAGACTTTATATTCAACAAATTAGAGACGTTGCTTAAATGAATACACATATTATTCGCAGCTGGCTGAACATTATTTTCATGCTGGGAGCCATCACAGGACTCATTCTGTACTTCACACATCACAAAGAGACGGGTATATATATCATTCTCATCTCGATGGTTGTTAAATTCTTGGAGGCTGCGCTGAGAATGTTTAAAGTATGATGAAAAGAGCCTTTTCCCTACTTATTTCATTTGTCTGCATGGCTATTGCCTTACAGGCTCAAGTGTATAATGAGATAGATGAATTTGGTAATATAACTCAGCGCAACGAGAATGGACAGAACAAAAACTTCAACCCTAACAGTAACGATTCTACAAAGAAGAACAAGGAAATTCCCATTGGTGTGAAAGCATGGACAGTTGACCGTCGTTTCGGTGATGTTATCCCTGCTCAAGTCGATACTATTCCACATCTCTACCAAAATAGCATTTTTAACACTGGACTCTATGGTGAATACAATAGTACTGGCAATAATTACACAGCACGCCAGAGCAGAATTTTCATCGACCGTCCCAACATTAGCGAGTTTTATTTCACACAACCATATTCATTTACGACAGTAGAGCCGGATCAGTTCTTGTTCCTCAACACGTTGTCACCATTCACAAATATCAGCTACGACGAGTGCGGAAATAAACAGAATGGCGAAGACCATCTCCGGGCCAAGTTTGCCATCAATGCAGGCAAGAAGTTGGGTGTAGGTTTCGATCTCGACTACTACTATGCGTTGGGCTTCTTCGACAACCAAAGTGCAGCACATTTTCGGGCATCCCTATTCTCGTCTTATATTGGTGACCAGTATCAGATGCATATTTTGGCTTCGACCTACCATCGAAAGACTGCCGAAAATGGTGGAATCCTAAACGACAATTACATCACTCATCCTGAATCAGAAACAGAACAGTTTACGGAAGAGGAGATCCCAACAGTCCTTGACCAGAACTGGAATCGTAATAATTCCATACACTTCTTTTTATCGCATCGTTACAACCTTGGTTTTTACCGACTGGTGAAGTTGTCCGAAGAAGAAATAAAAGCCCGCGAGTTTGCCAAGAAGTCAGCACAGCAACGCGACAACAAAGAGAATGAAAAAAAGGTACACAGAGATGATAACCACAGAAATCGACAACAGAATGGTGCGCCATCGGGACGCCCTGATGATGCCAGGATCATGGGCGATGAACCTGAGATGGACAAATATAACATCACCTCAGACACCACTCGCATTAAAGTCGACTCGCAGGCCGTACTTGACAGCCTGAAGCGTGAGCAGGCTATCAAAGACTCCATCGATGCCACCATGAAGCGCGAGTTCGTGCCTGTGACGAGCATCATCCACACACTCGACCTGAACACCTATGACCACATCTATCAAGCCTACGATACCCCTGATGGATACTATGCTAAGAAATTCTACGACATGAATGACGAGAATGCATATAGTGGCGACTCCATCTACGACCAGACAAAGCACATTAGTGTCAAGAATACGGTGGCTCTAGCATTACTTGAAGGGTTTAACAAGTATATGGCAGCAGGCATAAAGGTATTCCTTTCGCATGACTACCGCAAATACAAGATGCCCGACTTAGTAGGCGACTCTACGGCTTACTTCATGAATACATGGACAGAACAAAACATCAATATAGGTGGGCAAATTTCAAGAACACAAGGACGAGCCTTTCATTTCAATCTTGGTGCCGAATTGGGCATGACTGGCAGATATGCGGGCGATGTAAAAATTGATTTCAATACGGATCTGAATTTTGCCCTGTTTGGCGATTCTGTCCGGCTGGCAGCCAAAGCCTTTTTCTATCGTCTAAACCCAGGCTATTTTCTGGAGAGTTATCATTCAAAACATCTTTGGTGGGATCAAGACTTAAGCAGTCAAACACGAACTCATATTGAAGGTAATTTTAAGTACGATAAGACAAATACTCTATTGCGTGTGGCCATTGATGAAATACAAAACTACACCTACTTTGGCATGAAATATTATGTCGATACTGATACCCACCTTCGTTCAGGCTTATATGGCGGCGTCTATCAGGAAAGCGGCAACATCAATGTGCTGACAGCTCAGCTTATGCAAAATTTCCACTTAGGCATCCTCAATTGGGAGAATGTGGTGACTTATCAGAATTCGAGCAATGAAGACGTTCTCCCACTGCCTACCCTGAACCTTTTTAGTAACCTATACCTGAAGTTCAAAATAGCCCGGGTGTTGAGTGTGGAGTTGGGTGGCTGCGTAACTTTCTTTACAAAATATGAAGGCCCTGACTATCTGCCACAATTAGGACAGTTTGCTATCCAGCAAAACGCCGACAGTCGTGAGGAAATCGGTGGTTATCCCTTTGTTGACGTTTACGCCAACTTGCATCTAAAGCGTGCCCGTTTTTTTGTAATGTATAGCCATGCAAATGCTGGATCAGGTACGAGAAACCAGTTTTTAGCTCCCCATTATCCCACCAATAGCGCCTTGTTGCGTTTGGGCGTTTCATGGAATTTCTTTAACTGATGAATACGCTAATCAATACTCCTTCGCTCGACCTGATAGAATTTGTTGAAACACAGATTTTACCGCAGTACGCCCAGTTTGACAAGGCACATAACATGGAGCATGTCACGCGTGTCATCCGTCGTTCACTCGACCTGGCCCGTAAGATTGGTACCAGCCTCGATATGTCCTATGTCATTGCGGCCTATCATGACTTGGGACTCATTGGTCCTCGTGCCATTCATCATATAACCAGCGGGAAGATATTAATGACTGATGCACGCTTGAAGCGGTGGTTCTCGAAAGACCAGCTTCAGATGATGAAGGAAGCCGTAGAAGACCATCGCGCATCGGCATCAAGGACTCCCAGAAGCATCTATGGAAAGATTGTAGCAGAGGCTGATAGAGACCTCGATCCAGAGACTGTTATCAGGCGTACCATCCAGTTTGGTCTCTCCAATTATCCGGAAATGGACACAGAAGGTCATTGGAAGCGTTTCATGCAGCACATGGATGAGAAATACTCTGTCACCGGCTATATTCGTCTGTGGATACAGGGTTCTGACAATGAGCGTAGGTTAAACGAACTGCGTGCTCTCATCGCTGAACCAGAGAAGATGCGCATCGTGTTTGACCGCCTCATTGCAGAAGAGACAAAGTCGTTAAAACAAAATGTCGTAATACCGAAAAAATGATGAACGAAGAAAACATCATAAAAGACTCACCAATGGCATGGCTTCTGGCTGCCCGTCCGAAAACACTTTCAGGGGCTGCAGTACCAGTCATGATCGGATTGGTACTAGCCTTTACGGATGCTCAGAATTATGGTGATGACGTATTCTCATGGACAGCTGCTGTACTATGTCTGCTTTTCGCCTTTATCATGCAAGTTGATGCCAACTTCGTCAACGATTTCTTCGACTATGTGCGTGGTAACGACGATGCCACCAGTCGTTTGGGACCACTCAGGGCTTGTTCACAGGACTGGGTAAGCATTGACAAAATGAAACATGCCATTGCTACCACTACCATTATAGCATGCCTTGTAGGATTGCCGCTTATCTGGTATGGGGGACTGGAAATGATTCTCGTGGGCGTGCTCTGCGTATTATTCTGCTTTCTATATACCACTCACCTCTCATATTTGGGGTTAGGAGATGTTTTGGTACTTTTCTTCTTCGGTATCGTACCTGTCTGCTGCACCTATTATGTCCAACTGCATGCTGTCACTTGGCAGGTTTTTATGGCATCAATAGCCTGCGGACTTGTTATTGACGGATTGCTTATCGTCAACAACTACCGTGACCGCTACAACGACGAAAGGGACGGAAAAAGGACATTGGTGGTCATGATAGGTCCTGATGCAACAGAATGGCTATATCTGGCATTAGGATGTATAGCATGCCTGATAGGGTTGGTGTTCTGGCTAAACGGCCATGTGCTGGCCTTCGTATTGCCTTTCCTCTACCTGCTGCTTCATGTGTTTACATGGATAAAACTGCGACGCATTAACTTCGGACGCGCGCTAAACGAATGTCTGGGCGAGACTGCCCGTAACATTCTCGTCTATGGTATCTTGGTATCTTTGGGAATGTTGCTTATTTGATGAAGTACCAATAGATAGCCGCTGCTGCCAAGATGAGCAATATAGTAACAATGCTCTTAATCATGCACGATGCCACCTTCTTCACAACGAAGAAACCGATAATGATTAATGTCAGAATGGCCAAATAATAGGATAAGTTTTCCATACGCCAAACGTATTTATTTCTATTTAAATAAGTGCTTGAATGATGCTGGTATAGGTGTCTCAAATTCAAGACGTTGCTGAGTTATAGGATGCGTAAAACAAAGCAGCCAGGCATGCAGGCAGAGACGGTTCAGCGGATCATCGCCATTACCATATTTAGTATCACCGCAAACAGGATGTCCCATATCTGCAGAATGCACACGAATCTGGTTCTTACGACCTGTTTCAAGCTTAAACTCCACCAACGAATGTTCCGTCGTGCGCCCCATTACGTAGAAGTGAGTGACAGCATATTTACCACCATTGTCAACAGGCGATGAATAAGTGACAAAAGCCTTGTTGTCCTTCAGCCAGTTGGCAATGGTACCTTCGTCTTGTTCCATCTCTCCACTTAGCACGGCCACATAGCGACGGTCGTAAACAAGTTCGTGCCAGTGGTGCTCCATCGTCTGCTCCACGTCCATGTCCTTTGCATAAACCATCAGTCCGCTGGTGTCACGATCCAGCCTGTGTACAACATGAGCCGTACAATTCTGGCGTGTTTTCTTGAAATAGTCGTCAAGAACTGCCTTCACATTCAGCGACGAGTGTCCCGCTGCCATCGAGAGGATGCCCATGGCTTTCTCGACCACGATGAGCCAGCGGTCTTCGTACACAATCTTCACGTAACGGCTACGGAAAGGCTGTTGGTTACGCTTCGTCTTCGATACGGCAACCTTCATGCCGGGCTTCAACATATAGTCGAATTGCGTCACAGTCTTACCATTCACCTTGATGCCTTGTCCCTGGAGCGTCTGCTTGATTTTGTTGCGTGACTGCTTGGCATGAGTCAGCAAAAACTCCAACAGGGGCTGTTCTTCAGTGACTGCCAGATGATCGTAGTCTCCTTGTTGATGGGTGTTGTATTTCATATTCTGGGTGCAAAGATACAAAATAACAAGCGAAATGCCAAATTTATTTGCGCATTTGAGAAATATTTCGTAACTTTGCAGCCATATTATAAAATAACGTACGTGATAGAGAAGCATATCGTATTAGAGGACATCGACCCTGTGGTGTTCTATGGAATTGGAAATCAGCACCTTCAGATGCTGCGGGCTCTGTACCCGAAACTACGCATAGTGGCGCGTGACAATGTCATTCGCATCCTCGGCGACGAGGAACAGATGGCTGCATTTGAAGAAGCGGCTGAACGCCTGCGACAGCACGTACTGAAGTTCAATGCCCTCCGTGAGGAGGACATTCTGGACATCGTAAAAGGCCAGCGCACCAGTGACGAAGTCCCTGACGACGTAGTATGCTATTCGATGTCGGGACGGGCCATCAAGGCACGTTCGGAGAACCAACAACGGCTAATTGATGCTTACGAGCAGAATGACATGGTGTTTGCTGTAGGCCCCGCAGGTACGGGAAAGACCTACCTCTCCATAGCCTTAGCCGTTAGAGCCCTGAAAGAGAAGACTGCCAAGAAGATTATCCTTTCGCGTCCTGCCGTAGAAGCTGGTGAAAAACTAGGATTCCTACCTGGTGACATGAAAGACAAGATAGACCCCTATCTGCAGCCTCTTTACGACGCGTTGGAGGATATGTTGCCACAGCTTAAGCTTCAGGACATGATGGAGAAACACGTCATTCAGATAGCTCCACTGGCCTTTATGCGTGGCCGCACGCTGAGCGACGCAGTAGTCATCCTGGACGAGGCACAGAATACGACGCCTCAACAAATCCGCATGTTCCTGACACGCATGGGATGGAATACGAAGATGATTATCACAGGCGATATGACGCAGATAGACCTGCCACGTTCGCAGAAAAGCGGACTTGTCGAGGCACTCGAAATACTGAAGGACGTGGAAGGCATCGGCATTGTAGAGCTGAACCGCAAGGACATCGTGCGTCACAAGCTAGTAACGCGTATTGTCAATGCATATGAAAAATTTGATAACAACAACAATAAAAATGAAAGCATTAACAAGGACTGACTTCAATTTTGAAGGACAAAAGAGTGTTTATCACGGAAAAGTACGCGACGTGTATGATATTAACGATGACCTGCTAGTCATGGTGGCAACAGACCGTATCTCGGCCTTCGACGTCATTCTGCCCAAGGGTATTCCCTACAAAGGACAGGTACTTAACCAGATTGCTGCTAAATTCCTGGATGATACTGCCGACATCTGCCCCAACTGGAAACTCGGCACCCCCGACCCTATGGTCACCGTGGGTTTGAAGTGCGAGGGATTCCGTGTTGAAATGATTATCCGTGGCATTCTGACAGGCTCTGCTTGGCGCGACTACAAAAATGGTGTGCGTGAGATCTGCGGTGTCCGTCTGCCTGATGGCATGCGCGAGAACGAGCGTTTCCCAGAGCCCATCATCACGCCGACGACCAAGGCTGACGAGGGTCACGACCTGAATATCTCGAAAGAGGAAATCATTGCTCAGGGCATTGTGTCGAAAGAGGACTACGAGGTCATGGAAGATTATACTCGCAAACTCTTTGCACGCGGTCAGCAGATTGCTGAAAAGCAGGGACTGATCCTGGTAGATACGAAGTATGAGTTTGGCAAGCGCAACGGCAAGGTGTACCTTATTGACGAGATTCATACTCCTGACTCTTCTCGTTACTTCTATGCTGAAGGCTATGAGGAGAAGTTCAAGGCAGGAGAGCCCCAGAAACAGCTCTCTAAGGAGTTTGTCCGCCAGTGGCTTATCGAGCACAACTTCATGAACGAGCCTGGACAGACCATGCCTGAAATCACGGACGAATATGCCGAGAGTGTTTCAGCCCGTTATATCGAGCTCTACGAGCACATCATCGGCGCCCGTTTTGAGAAAGCTGACGACAGCAACGACATTGCAGCCCGCATTGAGAAGAATGTCAGCAACTGGTTGAAATCAAGAACATCCAAATAGTCTTGAACCATCAGGATTAATTGAACAACTGGAGTGAGAGTATGTACCAGCAAGAGACGATAACCCCATACAGCACAGGTGACAAGGCTGCCCAGGTGGAGCAGATGTTTGACAACATCGCCCCCACCTATGACACGCTGAACCATCGTCTCTCGTGGAATATTGACCGCTATTGGCGAAAAAAGGCACTCCGTCACCTGCTTCCCTATCATCCCCAACAACTTCTTGATGTTGCCACGGGTACCGGTGACTTTGCTATTCAGGCTGTGGAAACGCTGATGGATGTCAATGTGAAAGCTATAGACATCAGCGAGGGTATGATGGAGATTGGTCGCAAGAAAGTGGAAGAGGAAGGACTGTCGCAGAGCATCTCTTTCGAGAAACAGGACTGTACCCGCCTTACCTATGCCGACCAGTCATTCGACGCTGTCACGGCAGCTTTCGGCATCCGCAACTTCGCCGACCTCGACAAGGGACTCTCAGAAATGTGCCGTGTGTTGAAAAAGCGCGGGCACCTTTGTATATTGGAGCTGACAAAACCTGTCTCGTTCCCCATGCGGCAGCTATTTCACATTTATGCGCACACCGTGCTGCCCATTTATGGAAGAATCATTTCCAAGGACTGTGCTGCTTACGCTTACCTCACTAAGACCATTGAAGCCTTCCCGCAAGGAGAGTTGATGGTAGGAATACTGAAGAAAGCAGGCTTCTCAGAAGCCAGTTTCAAGCGTCTTACTTTTGGTGTATGCACCTTATATATAGCAATTAAATAGTTTACGATTATGGACAAGTATGGACTGATTGGCTATCCGTTGGGACACTCGTTCTCCATCAGCTACTTCAACCAGAAGTTCAGCGATGAAGACATTGATGCTGTCTATGAAAACTTCGAGATTCCATCTATTGACGAACTCCCCGAAGTGATTGACTCGAATCCCAACCTCAAAGGACTCAATGTGACCATCCCCTATAAGGAAAAGGTCATACCGTTTCTCGATAGCATCTCACCCGAGGCGCGCGCCATTGGTGCCGTCAATGTCATCCGTGTTACCCACGAGGGCAAGAAAATCAAGCTGAAAGGCTATAATTCTGATGTCATCGGATTTAACAAGAGCATAGAACCCATGCTCGACAAGAAATGGCATAAAAAAGCACTCATTCTGGGCACTGGCGGTGCATCGAAGGCTATTGACTACGGACTGCGTAACCTGGGACTGGAGACAGTATTTGTCAGCCGCTATGAACGACCGGGTACCATTCAGTATCAGAGCATCACGTCTGAGGTCGTCAAGGAATACAACGTTATTGTCAATTGTACCCCACTTGGCATGTATCCCAAGACGGAAGAATGTCCCCTGTTGCCCTACGAGGCGATGGACTCTCACACGATTCTCTACGATCTCATTTACAATCCGGACGAGACACTTTTCATGAAACGGGGCGCACAATATGGTGCACAGACCAAGAACGGTCTTGAAATGCTGCTCCTGCAGGCCTTTGCCTCATGGGAATTCTGGCACGAGAAATAAGAAATAAAATGGACAACTATACTGAAAGAATCAATCAGCTTACAAACCAGTACAACGATGCCATTCGCGCACTGGAGAACTCTTTCGACATGGAGTCGACCCAGAATTCGGGGTTGATATCTTCGTTGCACCTAAAGAAACAGTATTCCAAGCAATACGAGGCTTTAGCGCGTGAGTATAAAGGGAAGGCCAAGGAAATGCTGGAACAACGGAAATTGGCCAATCCAGAATGGGCCAAGCGCAGAAAATTGCTTGGCTGGCTGTTCTTCATCGGTATCATGGCCGCCATGGTGTGCTGTGGTGCGTCGCTTCCTGCAGAGGAAGAGAATATTGCCGTTTCCGGTATTGCCAGCGAAGTGAGCAATGCTTCAGCTGAAGTCACCTACTGGAATGCTGACAACATCCCCATTCCTTATCTGCAAGACTCTACACAGTATGTTTCCAATCCTGATAATGTCCTAACACAAGGTGCTGTAGACCACATGAATGCCAAATTGCAAGCGCTGAATCTTGAGCTGGGCGTGCAGTCTGTAGTCATAGTAGTCAACCATATTGAAAACGATGACCCCTACCGAATGGCACAGGATGTCGGTAACAAATATGGTGTAGGATATAACAACCGTGGACTTGTTGTGGTGGTAGGCTATGAAGACCATAGCATTACAATGGCCCCAGGACGGGCACTTGAAGGTGACCTGACCGATGCTGAGTGTCACCGCCTGGAACAGCAGTATGTCGTACCTGCCATGAAGGCTGAGATGCCTGACAGCGGTATGATATATCTTACAGAGGCCATCTATTCTACGCTTCAGAAGAAACAACTGCCTCAGATGTCGAATCTCTTCGGGCAGGATGACGACAGCAGCGAGGTCGCTACGGACATCGGACTAACCTTCCTCTTCCTGATAGGCTGGTGTGTATTGTTCGTCAGACTCAACCGCAAGTATCATTGGATGGGACTTCTGGGTGCTGCTTCCCTGTTACCTAATCCCTTCTATGTTGCTGAAAGCTCCCATTCTCATGGCGGAGGCTTCGGAGGAGGCTTCGGAGGTGGAGGCGGCGGAGGCTTCAGTGGTGGCCACTTTGGAGGAGGCAGCTTTGGTGGCGGTGGAGCCACCTCTCGATGGTAATTATATAAACAAGAAATAATGTAATCATTTAAAATCAAAGTATTATGAAACTAAGTAAAGGAACAATCGGAATTATCGCAGCTATTGTCGTTATCTGCATGTGGGCTGCAAGTGCTTACAATTCAATGGTCGGCGAGCAGGAAAAAGCCACTACTGCTCTGGCTAACGTTCAGTCGGCATACCAGCGTCGTGCTGATCTCATTCCTAACCTCGTTGAAGTTGTCAAGGGCTATGCTTCTCACGAGAAGGAGACTTTCGAGAGCGTTGTGGCAGCACGTTCAAAGGCCACCTCTATCACCCTCGACCCCTCGAACATCACCCCTGAGAAGCTGAAGGAATTCCAGCAGGCACAGGGTGAGCTGGGTTCTGCTCTGGGTAAGCTGATTGCCATTCAGGAGAATTATCCCGAATTGAAGGCCAACGAGAACTTCCGTGACCTACAGGTTCAGTTGGAAGGAACCGAGAACCGCATCAACGAGGCTCGCAACACCTTCAACAAGGTAGTTCAGCAGTACAACATCGTTATCCGCAAGTTCCCAAAGAACATCCTCGCTGGAATCTTCGGCTTCAGCACTATGGATAAGTTCGAGGCTGAAGCTGGTGCTGAGAAGGCTCCCCAGGTGAAATTCTAACAGTTCAGTATGAGCAACAACCGCTATATGCAGCGTGGCGTCTCAGCCGCTAAGGAGGACGTCCACGCTGCCATCAAAAACATCGACAAGGGTATCTTCCCACAGGCCTTCTGCAAGATTATCCCAGACATTCTTGGGGGCGACCCTGAGTATTGTAACATCATGCATGCTGATGGCGCAGGCACCAAGTCATCGCTGGCTTACATGTACTGGAAAGAGACAGGCGACCTCAGCGTATGGAAGGGTATCGCACAGGATGCCATCGTCATGAACACCGACGACCTGCTGTGTGTGGGTGCCGTCGACAACATCCTGGTATCCAGCACCATCGGACGCAACAAGATGCTGGTTCCCGGCGAAGTCATCTCATCCATCATCAACGGTACTGACGAACTGCTCGCAGAACTCCGTGAGATGGGCATCGGCATTTATCCCACTGGTGGTGAGACGGCTGACGTGGGCGACCTGGTTCGCACCATTATTGTGGACAGTACTGTCACCTGCCGCATGAAGCGCAGCGACGTCATCGACAATGCCAACATCCGCCCTGGTGATGTCATCGTGGGCTTGTCTTCTACAGGACAGGCTACCTACGAGAAGCGTTACAACGGTGGAATGGGTTCCAACGGACTGACTTCTGCCCGCCATGACGTCTTCTCGAAATACCTCGCAGAGAAATATCCAGAAAGCTACGACCACGCTGTCCCCGACGACCTTGTCTATAGTGGTAAGTATAAACTGACAGATACGGTCGACGGTTTACCTGTCGACATGGGTCAGCTCGTGCTTTCTCCTACCCGCACCTACGCACCAGTTATCAAGAAACTGCTCGACGTACTGCGTCCTGAAATTCACGGAATGGTGCATTGCACGGGTGGTGCACAGACGAAGGTGCTGCACTTTGTCAACGATAACTGTCGCGTCATCAAGAACCATATGTTCCCAGTGCCTCCTTTGTTCCGTGCCATCCACGAGTGTTCAAAAACTGACTGGCGAGAGATGTACCAGGTGTTCAACATGGGCCACCGCATGGAAATCTACGTACGCCCAGAGGTAGCAGAACAAGTCATCGCTCTCTCGAAGTCGTTCAACATCGACGCCCAAGAAGTTGGTCATATTGAGGAAGGTCCCCGATCACTCACTATCGAAAGCGAGTATGGCACGTTCCACTATTAAGCTGATCGCAGTCCTTCTGATAGCCTTCTTTTCGTCCTGTGGTTCCTTTGTAGGTGAGGTGCTTGCTCCTACAGTCACCGATTCACAAATAGGACTGGGCGGTAAGAAGACCTCAGGTGGGACCGCAAACAGCAAACAGACTACCAAGGAACAAGAAAAACTCAAAGAAGAAGGCAAGTGTCCCGTATGCCGTGGTGCCGGTAAGTCACCTGATGGACAATATGAGTGTACTTCCTGCAAGGGTACAGGGAAATATCCCTAAAACTTGCATATATGCATTATTTTAGTTACCTTTGCAGCAAATTAATGAAAAGTAAAATAGACAATGGCAGAAATAAACAATAGTATCCTGCAGAAGCTAGACGGTCTTGAGGCACGTTTTGAAGAAGTGTCAACCCTGATCACAGACCCTGATGTGATAGCAGACCAGCAGCGTTTTGTGAAGCTGACGAAAGAGTACAAAGACCTGGGTGACATCATGGATGCCCGTAAGCGCTACATCGCTTGTTTGAACAGCATCGCAGAGGCCAAGGACATTCTGGCTAATGAGAGTGATTCTGAGATGAAGGAGATGGCCCGTGAGGAACTGGCTGAAAACGAGGCATTGCAGCCCAAGTTAGAGGAAGAGATTAAAATTGCCATTATTCCTAAAGACCCGGAGGATGCGAAAAACGTACAGATGGAGATTCGTGCGGGAACTGGTGGTGATGAGGCCTGTCTCTTTGCCGGCGACTTGTTTAAGATGTATAAGAGTTACTGTGACTCGAAGGGCTGGCAACTCTCTATCACAAGCGTTTCAGAGGGTGCTGTAGGTGGCTATAAAGAAATCGACTTTGCTGTCTCAGGTGCCGATGTCTATGGCACGTTGAAATATGAGTCAGGTGTTCACCGTGTACAGCGTGTACCTGCTACAGAGACACAAGGTCGTATGCACACCTCTGCCGCTACTGTTGCCGTTCTGCCTGAAGCCGACAAGTTTGAGGTACACGTCAATGAGGGTGAAATCAAGTGGGACACGTTCCGCTCCAGTGGTGCTGGTGGCCAGAATGTGAACAAAGTGGAATCCGGTGTTCGTTTGCGCTATATGTGGAAGAATCCCAATACAGGCGAGACCGAGGAGATTCTGATTGAGTGTACCGAGACGCGCGACCAGCCAAAAAATAAGGAACGTGCACTCTCGCGCCTGTATACCTTTATATATGACAAGGAGCACCAGAAGTATATGGACGACATTGCCTCGCGACGTAAGAGTCTCGTGTCTACGGGTGACCGAAGTGCTAAAATCCGCACCTACAACTTCCCGCAGGGTCGCGTAACTGACCACCGTATCGGCTATACCACCCACGACCTTCAGGGCTTTCTTGGTGGTGATATACAGGCAATGATCGACGCCCTGACTGTTGCCGAGAATGCAGAACGAATGAAAGAAACAGAACTTTAAGTAATTGGCAATTGATAATTAACAATTGATAATTATGAATAGACAAGAACTGATACAGCAAATCAAGCAGAAGCAGAGTTTTCTGTGCGTTGGACTTGACACAGACCTAAACAAAATTCCCAAGTCACTAATGGGCATCGTGAAGGAAAAGTATGAGGAAGAGGAGTACACCTACGGCATGTTGTTGGAGTTTAATACCCGAATCATAGATGCCACTGCCCCCTACTGTGTAGCCTACAAGCCCAATCTGGCTTTCTATGAGGCCTATGGACTGGAAGGTATTGCAGCCTTTGAGAGCACAATCGAGTATCTAAAGGAAAACTATCCACACCATTTCATCATTGCTGATGCCAAACGCGGTGATATCGGCAATACCAGCGCCATGTATGCCAAGACCTTCTTTGAAGAATATGACGTTGACTCGCTGACGGTAGCCCCCTATATGGGCGAAGACTCCGTGACACCATTCCTGGGCTACAAAGACAAATGGGTCATTCTGCTTGCTCTGACTTCTAACAAGGGTTCTCAGGATTTTCAGCTGATGAAAGATGCTCAAGGTGAACGTCTCTTTGAGAAGGTTCTCAGGCAAAGCCAGCAGTGGGGCAACGACGAGAATATGATGTACGTTGTCGGTGCTACTCAGGGGCAGATGTTCGAGGATATCCGTAAGGTTGCCCCCTGTCATTTCCTCCTTGTTCCTGGCGTTGGTGCCCAGGGCGGTTCGTTGGAAGAGGTTTGTCGTTATGGCATGATTCCCGGTGACATCGGCCTACTCGTCAATTCTTCCCGTGGCATTATCTATGCCTCTCAGAATGAGGACTTTGCTGAAGAAGCTGCCGAGAAGGCAAAAGAGTTGCAAGAGCAGATGGCGAAATTAATTAATAATTAATAATTGATAATTGATAATTATTTCGTACCTTTGCAGGCAAAACAGGCAAATTGATAATTGTAAATAGCCAAATTGTAAATTAAGATGATACTTGACAAGATAGACGAACTTCTTAAAGAAGTACAGACACTAAGTGCGCAAAACGCTGAGGAAGTAGAACAATTGCGACTGAAATACCTCAGCAAGAAGGGTGAGATTACCGCTCTCATGAATGACTTCCGTACCGTAGCCGCTGACCAGAAGAAGACGGTGGGTATGAAAATCAATGAGCTGAAGCAGCTGGCCACAGAGCGCATTAACCAGCTACGTGAGGATTGTGCCACACAGGAGACGGGCGATGACAATATTGACCTGACGCGCACCCCCTACCCCATTCAGTTGGGTACCCGTCATCCGCTCACTATTGTCACCAACGAAATTATCGACATCTTCTCTCGCATGGGCTTTGTGCTCGCCGACGGTCCCGAAGTGGAGGATGACCTGCATGTATTCACCAAGATGAACTTTGCTGCAGACCATCCCGCTCGCGACATGCAGGACACATTCTTTGTTTCCCAGCACCCTAACGATGTCACCAAGAACATCCTGCTTCGCTCACACACATCAAGTGTTCAGGCCCGCGTGATGGAGCACATGCACACTGAGGACGGTAAGCTGACAGCGCCTATTCGCGTCATCTGTCCTGGACGTGTCTACCGTAACGAGGCCATCACAGCCCGTGCCCACTGCTTCTTCCATCAGGTTGAGGGACTCTATATCGACAAAAACGTTTCGTTCACCGACCTCAAGCAGGTGCTGCTCAGCTTCGCCCGTGAGATGTTCGGTCCTGACACACAGATTCGGCTACGTCCCTCTTATTTCCCATTTACAGAACCCAGCGCTGAGATGGACATTTCGTGCTTCATCTGCGGTGGCGAGGGATGTGGTTTCTGCAAACATACCGGATGGGTAGAAATCTTAGGATGCGGAATGGTTGATCCTAACGTGCTGGAACTCTGCGGCATAGACTCTAAGGAGTACAGCGGTTATGCCTTCGGCATGGGTGTGGAGCGTATCACCAACCTGAAGTATCATGTCAGCGACCTCCGCATGTTCTCTGAGAACGACGTCCGCTTCTTAGAGGAATTCGAGTCAGCTAATTAATTTGAAAAGTCAAAAGGTAAGGAGATGAAGCTCATTGTGATGACACAACCCACATTCTTCGTTGAAGAAGACAAGATTCTTGCGTCACTTTTCGACGGAGGGCTAGACAACCTTCATCTCTACAAACCTCATTCAGAGCCCATGTATTCTGAACGACTTTTGACGCTGCTTCCCAAAGAATATTATTCGAAAATAACAGTCCACGACAACTATTACCTCAAAGAGGAGTATAAACTGCGAGGCATTCATATTGAAGACATATCTGCACCAGCACCAAAGGGTTATCGCGGAAATATCAGTCGCTCCTGTAATAAACTGGAAGAGCTGAAAGCTGCAAAAAAAAATGCAGATTACGTCTTTCTGAAATATATTTTCGACAGCCAGACGGAGACCGACCGGAAAGCATCATTCACGATGGATGAGCTGAAAGCAGCTTCACGACATGGCCTTATCGACCGGCATGTCTATGCGCTGGGAGGCATGAATCTCGACAACATTCGCATTGCCAAGGACTTAGGCTTTGGCGGCGTTGTCATCAGCGGTGACCTCTGGAACCGGTTCAACATTCATCAGGAGCTGGATTACAAGGCTCTCATCAATCACTTTTCGAAACTACGTAAAGCAATAGGATAAGTTATGAAGACCAACAAGAACTACATGGTGTTTTCAGGTACTGCAACAAAGTACCTTGCAGAGAAGATTTGCCAAAGTCTGGGATGTCCACTGGGAGAACTGGTAATCACGAAGTTCTCAGATGGCGAGTTTGCTGTATCGTATGAGGAGAGTATCCGTGGACGCGATATCTTTCTGGTACAGAGCACCTTCCCAAATTCAGACAATTTAATGGAGCTGCTACTAATGATTGATGCTGCCAAGCGTGCATCTGCACGTACCATCAATGCTGTCATTCCATACTTCGGATGGGCTCGTCAAGATCGTAAGGATAAACCTCGTGTATCAATAGGTGCCAAACTCGTGGCAGACCTATTGTCATCTGCCGGTGTCACTCGTGTCATCACGATGGATCTGCACGCTGACCAGATACAGGGATTTTTCAATGTGCCTGTTGACCATCTATATGCTTCGAATGTCATCTTGCCCTATCTGCAAAGTCTCCAGCTGAAGGATCTGGTCATCGCCTCTCCTGACGTAGGCGGCTCCAAGCGTGCCAACACCTACGCCAAGTATCTGGGATGCCCGCTTGTACTGTGCAATAAGACACGTGCCCGTGCCAATGTAGTGGCCTCCATGCAGATTATCGGTGACGTGGAAGGTAAGAATGTTGTCATCATCGACGATATGGTTGATACGGCTGGTACCATTACCAAAGCTGCCGACATCATGAAGGCTGCAGGTGCCAAGACGGTACGAGCCTGTGCTTCCCACTGTGTCATGAGCGGTCCTGCCAGTGAACGTGTTCAGGATTCTGCCCTCGAAGAGATTGTCTTCACCGATTCCATCCCCTACTCCAAGCGCTGTGCTAAAGTCAAGCAGCTCAGTGTCGCCGACCTTTTTGCTGAAACCATCCGTAGAGTCATCAACAATGAAAGCATTTCAAGCCAGTATATTATTTAGTATTGTAGCCATCGCATTGGCTGCGTGTCAAGGAAACAGCTATAAGCTCAATGGTACTGCCGAGGGGTTGAAAGATGGTGACACGCTTTTTGTCACCCACGAACTTCAGACAGGTATTCCTAGTGACACGATAATAGTCCAAGATGGCAAGTTCTCTCTAAGCGCTACGGCTGATTCTGTCGCGCTTTGCATGGTCTATAGTCTGGACCGTAATGAGATTAATGCGCCCTTCTTCATGGAACCCGGAACAATCACAGTTCATCTGTCTGACAAGCCTGGCGCTTCACGTGTTAGCGGTACGCTGTGCAACGACAAGTGGCAGACGCTGAACGATAGTGTGATGGTCATCGGCAAGGAGATTAACCGTATTGCCGAACATATCTATGGCAACAACGTTCCACAAGAGGAGCAGCAGAAAGGAATGGCGCAGATTGAGAAGCTCAACAAGCGTTTTGCCGCTCTGCTAGTCAAAACCACCGAGGACAACATCGACAACGAGTTCGGTTATTTCCTGCTCACCTACTATCCTGAGGAGCTCATCGACAACAATGCTCGCATGAAGCTGATCAAGCAGATGCCTTCGGAAATGAGACAACGACCTGCTATCAAAGAGATGGAAAAACAGCTTAGCGCTGCTGAGAAAACTGCTGAAGGTGCTACCATCACCGACTTCAAGCAAAGTTCGCCTGACGGCAGCGAACTCAGTCTAATTGAGGAGGTTAAGAAGAACAAGGTCACCATCATTGACTTCTGGGCTTCGTGGTGTGGCCCCTGCCGACAGGAGATGCCTGCTATGATTCAGCTCTATGAGAAATACCAGTCTAAAGGACTCGGAATTATCGGTATCTCGCTCGACTCTGACCGTGATGCCTGGCTGAAGTCCATAGACGCCTTAGGTATGAAGTGGCCTCAGACCAGCGATCTCAAGGGATGGGAAAACGACATCGCCAAGTATTTCCAGATTACCAGCATTCCACATACCATCGTTGTCGATCAGAACGGCAAAATCCTGCGTCGTGGACTGCGCAGCCAACAACTTGATACGTTGTTGGAAGAACTGTTGAAATAGAGAGAGAAAGAAGAGAAACGATTAGAACTCAAGCAATAACGCCTACATCATGAAGAAGAAGGTCTGCTTCTTGATGGATTCCATATTCTCCTTTGGTGGTGTACAGCGCGTGACAGCAGTCATTGCCAAGGAACTGACGAAGGATTGTGATGTGACGATTGTTACTATGGACAATCCTTCTTCTCAGGATACATCGTTCTATCATCTCAACGAGGCAGACATCCGCTACCGTTTCTTCTCCTACCCTAACATACCGCGTGGCAAAGAACTTTGCTGTAAGGCATATAGCTACCTCTTTCGAAAAGTACTTCCACAGACAAAGCTGACATCCAATTGGTATGTCCACAGTTCGTTTCCTGCCGAGAAGCGCAATGCACTCATTGACGAACTGTCATCAGGTAACTACGATGTCATCGTTGGAGTTCATGCACCACTGGCCGTCAGGCTGGCATCGTGCAAAAGTGCGCTGAAGGGCATTCGCCTCATTGGTTGGATCCATAACTCCTACACTGCCCTCTTTGGCAAAGAGTCCACCTACATTGGTGCAGAAATCAAGAAACACTACGAATATCAGTTGGCCAAACTGGATTATACCATTGTTCTCAGCAACTACGACGCCCGACAATATCACTTCCCAACACGGGTCATCTACAATCCGTTGACACTACAGCCTGGCAAACCGTCTTCCGGTACATCCAAGAAGTTCCTGGCTGTAGGCCGTTTCTCCCATCTTCACAAAGGGTTCGACCTGCTCATCAATGCTTTTCGTCTGTTTGCGGCTAACAACCACGAATGGACCCTCGACATCGTTGGAGAAGGTCCTGAGGAGCCACTTTATCGCGAACTCATTACCAGCAACGGTTTAGAAGACCGCATCCGGTTGCATCCTTTTACGGACAACATACAGCAGTACTACAGCGAGGCACAAGTCTATGTGCTTAGTTCCCGATGGGAGGGCTTTGGACTTGTCCTCGTCGAAGCTATGGCGCACGGCCTCCCCGTCATATCGTCCGACCTACCTACAAGTCGTGAGATTATGGGGGACTTCGGACTATACTTTGATAACGGGAATGTCGATCAGCTCGCCAACCAATTAGACAAAGCCACCCAAATCCACTGGTCATCTAAATCATCAGAGGCCTTCACGATATCCCAACACTTTAATATAGAAACTATCATATCACAATGGAAGGAGATTATCCTATGAGCAATAGATCAGAAATACGAAACAGACTTGGCAACAGTCCCCGACTGAAGCAGTTTCTTGATTACCTTATCATGAATCAGCGCGATGCCAGACCCCGCTGGTACATTCGTATGCTGGCACCAGTCTACCAGCATAGGGGCTATGGCTCCAAGATCTATTCAAGCGCAAGAATGGACACCCCTCCCTATCGTCAGTTCAGTCTGGGCAAACACAGTGTCATTGAGTCGTTCTGTTGCATTAATAATGCCGTAGGTGATGTCCTCATTGGCGACTACAGCCGCATCGGCATTCATTGCACCGTCATCGGTCCCGTCACTATCGGTAGCCACGTCAATCTGGCACAAGGCATTACCGTAACTGCCTTGAACCACAATTTCGACGATGCCACCAAATACATTGATGAACAGGGTGTGAGCACCACTCCCGTCATTATTGGCGACGATGTCTGGATTGGTGCCAATGCCGTCATCCTGCCCGGTGTCACCATCGGCAGTCATGCTGTTATCGCTGCTGGAGCCGTTGTCACCAAGGACGTTCCTTCCAATACCCTTGTCGGTGGCGTGCCTGCCAGGGAACTGAAAAAAATTTAATTAACTATTGTAATAAGAATTGATTTAAAACAATTATTCAGCAGAGAATAATTAATCGTTTGCACAATAATTAACTTAAATAAATAGAAGAATTGGCCATTTGTGTGGGCACACGGAGAAATTATCAAAAATTATTTGCAAAAAAGCTTGCATGTTAAGAAAAATTTAAGTAATTTTGCAGCGTTATCCTGAAAACAATCTTTTTACCTTAAAAGGACTAATACCTATTGAAGATAAGAAGCGATTGCCTGTGAGGGTCATCGCTTTATTTTTGCCGCTTGCCAATAATGTTAAACTTTACTAAATATCCCATTAATCTTCCATGTTCAATCTTCAATGTTCAATAATTTTTGTATCTTTGCGCCCGATTTAGTCCGTGGTGGCTCAAAGAAGCTGTTGCACGACGCAACACGCCATGCGGAAAAACCCGTTAAACAATTAAAAAACAACAATGTACGCAATTGTAGAAATCAACGGTCAGCAGTTCAAGGCAGAGCAGGGTAAGAAGCTCTTCGTAAACCACATAAAGGATGTGGAAGCCGGTAAAACTGTTGAATTCGACAAGGTACTGCTTGTCGACAATGAAGGTTCAGTACAGGTAGGCGCACCCACCGTAGAAGGTGCCAAAGTAGTATGTGAGGTGGTTAATCCACTGGTAAAGGGTGAGAAGGTTATCGTTTTCAAGATGAAGCGTCGTAAGGACTCTCGCAAGCGCAACGGTCACCGTCAGCAGTACACCCAGGTAGAAGTTAAATCAGTAATCGCTTAAATTCAGGAGGAACACATTATGGCACATAAAAAAGGTGTAGGTAGTTCTAAGAACGGACGCGAGTCAGCAGCTCAGCGACTTGGCGTTAAGATTTTCGGCGGTCAGAAGGTTGTTGCAGGAAACATTATCGTTCGTCAGCGTGGTTCAAAGCACAATGCTGGCAACAACGTTGCAATGGGTAAGGATGATACTCTTTACGCACTTGTTGACGGAACAGTTCAGTTCCACAAGGGCAAGCGCGACAGGAGTGTAGTATCTGTTATTCCTGAAGCATAAGGCCGAAGAGAACAAACAACAAATAATTTATTCCAAACAAACAATAGCAGGGAGCCCTTCGGTTCCCTGTTTTCTTTATCATTCGCAGCCCTTGCTTTGGTTCAGAAATATTCAAAAAAAAGATTGATTGTCTCACGACAACCAATCTTAACAATTAACCTTAATAATCTAATACCATGAAAAACACACATGCAAATGTAGTAATTATCTGCAATTCTCACAAGGATAGCTGCAAAAAAGACCTCAAAATTAAACCTATTTAAGAATTAAACCATCCCATTTAAGGTTTATTAACACTTCGTCGGTCGTTTTTTGCTCTTCGTTTGCCGGTGGATTAAGTCTGTCTACTGGAGTGACTGTCAAGACGGCATCATGTTCATTCCATGTTGCCATCCACATGTCGGCATCAAGATGAACCATATAGTCTGCTATTGAAAGACTGCGTCCCTTGACAGAATAGAAATCCACTGTACTTTCCCTGATGTCTGTTCCGAAGGTTTTCACCACACACAGGACCTGGTTTACGCTGTCTACTGGCATTTGTGTCTCCAACAGTATCAATTCCACGACTGATGACTCCGTCAGTTGGATTTTGGTATACTGATCGCTGAGTGTTAGCATGCTACACTTTCCGTTCAGTACATTCGTCACCTCGGCTTTCATACCTGAATCCATAAAGTCTATCATATCCAGTCTGTTATTTTCAGACAACAACGGAATAATGCTGTCTGGCAGCGACTTTATGATATCTCGCATGTTGATGGTAGCACCTGCCAACATGCTATAGGTGCAACAAAGCAGGAACAAGAACTGTCTCATAAGTATCATTATGTTTTACTGAGTTGTGCCATCATGACAGCTGACAAGCCAGCCGTTTCAGTACGCAAACGACTCTTTCCAAGGTGTACAGAAACATAGCCGTTGTCAATAGCCTTTCTGACTTCATCAACAGAAAAGTCCCCCTCAGGACCTACCAATACGGTGACATCGTCGGTAGCAGACAACTTCCGGAGTTCATCATAGAGATAAGTACGGGGAATCTCATCATAGCAGTGGGCAATAAACCGATGGTCCATTCGGGGCTGGTCAATAAAGCTCTTGAAAGACACGACTTCATTGAGCTTTGTCATCCATGCCTTCCTGCTCTGCTTGACGGCAGAAACGGCAATCTTCTCTATACGCGGTATCTTCACAAGTCGTCGCTCGGAGAACTGACAGTTCAGGAATGATATCTCGTCAACGCCTATTTCTACAACTTTCTCTACCATCCACTCCATGCGATCCATGAGTTTTGTCGGAGCAATGGCAAGGTGCACATGCCCCTGCCACTGCCGTTCTTGAGGAATGGTTTCCTTGATATCGTACAAGCAATGCTTGGTATGGGCCAGCGACACCTCTGCACGATAGAAGTTTCCCTGCCCATCCATCAGCATCATCTCATCGCCAATCTTCAGACGCAATACACGAAGAGCATGCATTGCTTCGTCGTTTGGCAACTCGTTGCAATTCAAAGCATCAGGTACATAAAAGAATCTGACCTCTTTCATCTGTTTTATGCTTAACGCTTCTATTTTAATCTTTAGTGTTTAATCTCGTTGATGGGTTTCTTCTCGGGCTTAAAAACAAGAGCAAAGAGCACGCCAACCACAAAGGCGAAACTAGCAAAGAGGAACCAGCAACTCTGCCATTCGCCTACCAGGAATCCGCCTTTCCAATGACAGAAGCTGTTGACGATTTCACCAGCAGCAAGCGTTCCAATAGTGGCACCAAGGCCGTTGGTCATCATCATGAACAGTCCCTGTGCCGATGCCTTAATGTCAGGTGCACACTCCTGATCAACAAAGATACCACCCGAGACATTGAAGAAGTCGAAGGCAACACCATAGACTACGCACGACAAAATGAAGAAGATGACTCCAGGCATAGCTGGATTACCGATGCCGAAGAATCCGAAACGGAACACCCAGGCAAAGAGCGACATCAGCATGACCACCTTGATACCAAAGCGCTTCAGGAAGAATGGAATCAAGAGGATACAGCATGCTTCACTAATTTGTGAAATACTGGTCAGCATGGTGGCATTGTTGGCAGCAAAAGAGTCCGCATACTCTGGCACTCCCTTGAAGCTGGTCAGGAAAGGACCGGCGAAGCCATTGGTAACCTGCAGGCACATGCCCAATAGTGCTGAGAAAATGAAGAACAGCGCCATCTGACGACGCTTGAACAGCTTGAAAGCATTCAGGCCCAGGCTCTCTACCAGAGACACCTTGCCATCCTTCTTTTCCAGCTTGCACTCTGGAAGGGTAAAACAATATGCAAAGAGCGCGAAACTCAGGATACCAGAAACAAAGAACTGCATGTAGGTATACTGGAACTTATGGGCATTCTCGCCCAGCGTAAAGCCAAAGCCACTATCGTCGACGAACGCACAGTTGACAAACCACATGGTAGCAATGAAACCGACAGTTCCAAGCACACGGATGGGTGGGAAGTCGCGAACGGTATCCAGCCCGTTCTTCTTTAATATAGAGAAGGCTGCCGTATTGGTCAGCGCGATGGTTGGCATATAGAATGCCACACTCAGCGTATAGAGTGCAATAAACAGCGACTTATTTGTCAGTTCATTGCCAAATCCCGCCTGTTCGCCCATCCACCAGCAACCAATCATAAAGGCACCTGCCAGCAAGTGGCACAGTCCCAACAATCGCTGTGGTTGGATATACTTGTCGGCTACAATACCCATCAGTGTCGGCATAAAGATGCTGACAATACCCTGAATGGCATAGAACCAAGAGATGATGTCACCCAATCCGGCTATTCCCAGATAGTTTCCCATACAGGTGAGGTAGGCTCCCCACACGGCGAACTCCAAGAAGTTCATCACCGCCAAACGTACTTTAGTATTCATAGTTAGATAATTTTAAATAATAGGTTTTCTGTTATAAAATGCTTGTAATTTGCCATGATCGCTTTCTTTCAAGAAGACCTGTCCTACCAGCCATTCCGTATTAGGGATTTCCTGGAGGAGCGGGTAATGGTTTACCATGTAGCCGTTCGAAATTTCCACGACGTAATGAGTCAGACGCTGACCGTCCGGCATTATCAGTTCGTGACAGGCTATCCTTCGCGTTCTTGTTGTTTCCTGTTTCATTCGCACTTGGTTTATTGTGGAATCGTATGAATTGCATCTGACTGATAAACATCATCTTACGTGTCGTGGCATCGTCATTGCTGCTACTGTTCAGGTAGATAAAGCCGTGAAGTTCCTTCAGCTTCTTCTCGTTGTTGGCTGGCAGTCGGACTTGAGCCAAACCGGATATCGAGACGTGATTGACAGTTTGTATGATACTGTCACCCTCGTACTTCGCAGCAATACAGATAACGGCATCCCTCGAACCACTCTGATAGATGTACTCAGTCATGAATTGGAACATAAATGAGTCTCCTTTATAATATGAGGTATCGACACTCAGCGTAAAGTCATAGCGGTTCATGGTAGGATAAGGCATCAGCAACAAGTCGGTAGCCCCCGTCCATACATTTGCGGTATCGCCTGACGCGCTGAATTGTGAATATCGATTGATGTCACCAACACTCGTACCTAACGACTTGGCTTCGTCAGAGAGCCGTTCATTGACTGAAGTATAAATGTCTTTCAGGCGTTCTACATGCGAATAGTAGTATATCATGGAGGAATCGAAGTCTTCCTTCGTCACGCCATATTTCTTCAACACGCCATAGAAATACTTTGTCTGGTCGAATTTAGTATCATCCCCTGCCCTTTCCGCCTTGGCCATAGCCTGTGCAACATGGTAGTCATAGAGGATGTCTTCCATATCTCCAGGTTGGATGAAGCGCTTTGGTACCGACGGTGCACAAGCCATCAGCAATGCAATGAGCAACAGGGGCAACAGGGGCAACAGACTATACTTCCTCATCGGCAGTTACTTCTTTTTCCTGACGTTTACCAAAGGATATCTCGCTGATTTCCTGGCGATAAAAGAGCAGCAACAGCACGACACCCACCGAGATGGAAGAGTCGGCAAAATTAAAAATCGGGCTAAAGAACACAAAGGGGTCGCCACCTACCATTGGAACCCATTGGGGCCAAGTGGTGACAATGAGCGGGAAATAGAACATATCGACCACCTTACCCATCAGAAACGGTGCATAACCAGTACCGAAAGGCACAAAGTATGAGACATAATGTTCAGAGCTGCCGTTGAATATGAGTCCGTAAAACATGGAGTCAAAGATGTTTCCGGCGGCTCCTGCCAGCACCATAGCCAAGCAGACTATATAGCCCCAGCGGGCACATTTCCGGACTTGCTGTACAATATAATATGTCAACAAGGCAATAGCAGCAACACGGAAGAGACTCAATACCAGTTTCGAACCGAGCTCCATACCATAGGCCATGCCATTATTCTCAATGAATAAGATTTTGAACCACGAGAAGATGTCAATCTGTTCGTGGAGGGTCATATTGGTCTTAACCCAAATTTTGATGATTTGGTCGATAACGAGGATGGCCACCACAATCAATATGGCCAGCCATCCACGTCGTGTTATGTTCTTATTGTCCATTTAGTTCTTCTTTCCAGCCATCTTCGACTCCACACTCAGGGTGGCATGTGGAACGGCCTTCAGGCGCTCCTTCGGAATCAGCTTGCCTGTAATGCGGTCAATGCCGTAGGTCTTGTTTTCAATACGGGTCAAAGCGGCCTTCAGACCTTGAATGAACTTCTGCTGACGGGCAGCCAAAGAAATAATCTCTTCTTTCGACTGGGTAGCACTACCCTCTTCCAAGGCTTTGTATGTAGGCGATGTGTCGTCTACATCGTTAGAGTCCTTGTTCATCAGGGCACTCATCATCTGGTCGTAGTCACGCTTGGCCAAAGCCAGCTTCTCGTTGATAATCTCACGGAACTCCTCGAGTTCTTCGTCAGAATAACGTGTTTTTTCTGCCATAATCTTATTTGGATTTAGTTATTTGAATATTCAACTTAAAGTCATCAAAGTCAACCTCGGTGCCATCGTTGGCTGCAATAGCGATGGAATCGGCCAAAACCTGCGTCTTGATATAGTCGCCAAAGGCATTGACGGCAGCCTCGACCTCTGCGTTCGGAGCCAGCACAATATTGATACGGTCCGTAATCTCCAGGCCGCTCTCCTTACGGATATTCTGCACGCGGTTGATGATTTCACGGGCCATACCCTCCTGCTTCAGTTCTTCGGTCAGTTCCACTTCAAGGGCTACTGTCAGGTTACCTTCGTTGGCAACAAGCCAGCCGGGAATATCCTCGCTGATGATATCAACATCGACAGCTTCCACAGTCAGCGCCTGACCTTCCACGTTGATGTTAATAGTGCCGTTAGCCTCCAGCTCTGCTATCTGCTCCTGCGAGAGGGCATCCATCTGGGCGGCTACACCCTTCATCAGCTTACCGAACTTCTTACCCATCATCCTGAAGTTACACTTTACCTTCTTGACCAGAATTCCCTGTCCTTCAACGAATTTCAGTTCCTTGACGTTCACCTCATGCATGATTAGGTCCTTGACGGCTTCGATATGCTTGCGCTGTTCGTCGGTAGCAGGCACCATAATGCTCTGCAGCGGCTGACGCACCTTGATATTCACCTTACGGCGCAGGGCGAGAACCATCGAGGTAATCTTCTGAGCCATCTCCATACGGGCCTCAAGGTCCTTGTCAATGGCAGCAGTATCGGCTACGGGCCAGTTGTCCAGGTGTACGCTGTCCTTCTCGCCACCCAGGTCCTTATACAGCTGGTCGGCATAGAAGGGAGCAAACGGTGCCAACAGCTTGGCAACGGTCATCAGACAGGTATAGAGCGTGTTATAAGCAGACAGCTTGTCGGCGCTCATCTCCTTGCCCCAGAAACGTTTGCGGTTCAGGCGCACATACCAGTTCGACAGGTCGTCATTGACGAAGGCATCAATCAGTCGGCCTGCTCTGGTGGGATCATAGCTGTCGAGCTCGGCAGTCACTTTCTGAATGAGGGTATTGAGGCTGGAGAGTATCCAGCGGTCAATCTCCGGCTGTTCGGTGTGTTGCGGCTGTGTCGCAACACACTGGTCACCCGGCTCAAAACCATCCACATTGGCATACAGTGCAAAGAAGCTATACGTATTATATAAGGTACCAAAGAACTTACGGCGAATCTCGTCAACGCCCTCGGGGTCGAACTTCAGGTTGTCCCAAGGTTCCGAGTTTGTCATCATATAGAGGCGCACAGCGTCAGAACCGTACTTCTCAATCATCTCGAAGGGGTTCACCACGTTGCCGACGTGCTTCGACATCTTGTTGCCCTTGGCATCGAGCACCAAACCGCTGGAGATGACGTTCTTGAAGGCCACAGAGTCGAAAATCATCGTGGCAATGGCATGCAGCGTAAAGAACCAGCCGCGTGTCTGGTCGACACCCTCGTTGATGAAGTCGCAGGGGAAGGCGGTACCTTTGTCGATGAGAACGCGGTTTTCGAACGGATAGTGAATCTGAGCGTAGGGCATGGAGCCTGAGTCGAACCACACATCGATGAGGTCGCTCTCACGCTTCATCTTCTTTCCCGACGGTGAACAGAGGAAGATATAGTCAACATAGGGACGGTGCAGGTCAATCTTGTCGTAGTTCTCCTTGCTCATATCGCCCGGCACAAAGCCCTTTTCCTTCAGCGGGTTCGAGGTCATAAAACCTGCCCCGACGGCCTTCTCTATCTCGTTGTACAGCTCTTCCACGGAACCGATGCACAGCTCCTCGCCATCCTCTGAGCGCCAGATGGGCAACGGAGTTCCCCAGAAGCGGCTACGGCTGAGGTTCCAGTCGTTCAGGTTCTCCAGCCAGTTGCCGAAACGGCCTGTACCTGTTGACTCTGGCTGCCAGTTGATGGTCTTGTTCAGCTCCGACATGCGCTCCTTCTTGGCTGTCGACTTGATAAACCACGAATCCAAAGGATAATAGAGCACGGGCTTGTCGGTACGCCAGCAATGGGGATAGTTGTGGGTGTGCTTCTCAATCTTGAACACCTTGTTCTGTGCCTTCAGGTCCATACAGATCGAGATATCCAAGGTCTCGTCCTTATCGGTCAGCGTGTCGTCGTAGGCATTCTTCACATAACGGCCTGCAAACTTGTTCCACTCGTCCTTGTTGACATAGTTCTTGACGAATTCTTCGTCGAGGTCCTCCAGCACAAAATACTTACCCTGCAGGTCGACCACCGGGCGCTCGGCACCCTTCTTGTCAATCAGCACAATGGGGCAGATGCCGGCCTTCTTGGCTACGAAGGCATCGTCAGCACCGAAGTTGGGAGCGATATGCACGATACCGGCACCGTCTTCAGTGGTCACATAGTCACCGGGAATCACCCGGAAGGCATCACCCATGGGCTTGATGGCAGGCATCAGCTGTTCATACTCAATACCAACGAGGTCGCTACCCTTATAACGGGCTATGATGCGGTAAGGAATCAGTTTCTCACCCTTCTTGTATTCGGGCATCTCACCACCGTCGGTGATACAGCCCTCGGCAGGCAGATAGGCATTCAGACGAGCCTCGGCCAGCACCAGCGTCACCTTCTCGGCAGTATAGGGATTGTAGGTCTCCACGGCCACATAGTCAATCTTCGGACCTACGCAGAGGGCTGAGTTAGCTGCCAGTGTCCAAGGAGTCGTCGTCCAGGCGAGGAAGTAAGGAGTACCCCACTTGGTCATCTCCGGCTTCGGGGTCTTCATCTTGAACTGAGCCGTACACGTCGTATCCTTCACGTCACGATAGCAACCGGGCTGGTTCAGCTCATGACTCGAAAGACCGGTACCTGCGGCAGGCGAGTACGGCTGGATGGTGTAACCCTTATACAGCAGGCCCTTCTGATAGAACTGCTTCAGCAGCCACCACAGCGTCTCGATATACTTGTTGTCGTAGGTGATGTAGGGATTGTCCAGGTCGACGAAATAACCCATTTTCTCCGTCAGGTCACGCCACTCCTGGGTGTACATCATCACGTTCTCACGACACTTCTTGTTGTAGTCCTCGGTAGAGATATACTTCTCCGACTCC
Organism: Prevotella sp.; assembly: GCA_045131435.1. GTDB lineage: Bacteria > Bacteroidota > Bacteroidia > Bacteroidales > Bacteroidaceae > Prevotella. The sequence continues at coordinate 14,275 of JBGUQW010000059.1, read as the reverse complement.
TTGTTGTCGATGTCGGCCTTGGTGATGCCCAGTTCCTTCTCAACGCCCAGCTCCACAGGCAGTCCGTGGGTGTCCCAGCCGGCCTTGCGCTTCACCTGGAAGCCCTGCATGGTCTTGTAGCGGTTGAAGGTATCCTTGATACTACGTGCCAGCACGTGATGGATTCCAGGGTGACCGTTGGCAGAGGGAGGTCCCTCATAGAATACAAACTGGGGACAGCCCTCACGTTCCTTCACAGAACGCCAGAAGACGTCTTGCTCCTTCCACATCTGCAGCACATCGTTGTTTGTCTGCGTCAAATTCAAGCCGTTATGCTCGGCAAATCTCTTGCTCATTTTTCTTATTTTTTACCTTTTAACTTCTTATCTTTTCTAATGACGTGCAAAGGTAATCATTATTTTTGATAACACCAAATTTTTAGCCCCCAATTCCTTTTTCGTTTATATTAAGATGATAGTTCCAGCACCTCTTTAGTCTTGTCAGAAACGGCTACGCGCTGGTCGGTGCGCAACCCTACAGCCCACAAAATGACACCCTGAGCATCAACGACTACCAATTGGCGCCGTTTCTCGAAAACGTTCATCTTCAGGTCAGTCATCAGGTCGCTCAACAGCTTGCGACCCGTCATGCCGTAGGGTACCATGCTGTCCCCCTCCTCTACTGTTCGGACGGTTAGCGGGAAGTGCACTTTGGCGGCATCAAGGGTGGCAATATGGGGGTCTTTCGATATGTAAACAGCACATTTGCGTACCTTCAACCTGTTGTTGTCGTCCAAGATATAAGTACCTTCTTCAGGAACGAGAACAGGTTTCGTTGGTTTCATTGTTTGTTCAACGATGAGGCGGGAACGGTCCTTCAAGACCTCATAGCCTGACACAGAACTGACGGTTCCACCGCAATCGGCATCCAAAATCTGACGCACCTGATTGCCGTTGAAACCGTAGTTTTTAAGCCATTCAAAGATGATATATTCACTCGAACCAAATTTCTTTAACTCATTCAAATCGAGAATGTTACTATTCTTATAGTCAGAAACAATGGCATCCAATACCTGTTGAGCTTCTGCCAGATTCTCCGTTGTGCGCTGGATATTCTCCGCGACAGCAGGATTCAACTCACGAAGCATCGGCAGCACCTGCAGTCGGATCTTGTTTCGCATGACATCAGCCTCCAGATTTGTGCTGTCAGTGACGTACTGTTGTCCTCTTTGGGTCAGGAAATCCTCGATTTCCGCCCTCGAAACACATAACAATGGGCGAATCACACATAGGGTCTGACCCTTTGTGTGGTGTTTAGGCTGAATACCCGTCAGGCCGCGCAAACCAGTTCCTCTGACAAGATTCAAGAGGACGGTTTCCACAGAGTCGTCGCGGTGGTGTGCCACGCAGACGCCAGCAGCACCAAGATCCTGACACAGCTGGGAGAACCACTTGTAGCGTAACTCTCGGGCTGCCATCTCGATGCTTACCTTATGCAGTTCGGCGTAAGTCTGGGTATCAAAATGGACCCGATGGAGCTCTATGCCCAGTCGGTTGCAAAGGTCCACACAAAACTGTTCGTCTCTATCGGACTCATCGCCCCTAAGGTGAAAATTACAATGGGCAGCATGAACCTTATAGCCGTGCTCATGGAGCAATAGCAGCAGAGCAACACTATCCGCACCTCCACTTAATGCAACAAGATATAAATCGTTGCTGTTAAGCAGATTATGCTTTCTGATATAGCTATCGACCTTACTCCACATAGAGTACCAGGCCCTTCAGGTATTCACCCTCCGGATGATAGATGTTGATGGGATGATCGGCAGGCTGATGCAACTGATGAAGGATGCGCACCTTACGCTTGGCCAGTGCCGCAGCCGTGAACACAGCATTGCGGAAATGGTCTTTTGTGACCACTTGCGAACACGAGAACGTAAACAAGATGCCACCTTTTTCAATCTTCTCGAAAGCCTTTTGGTTCAAGCGGGTATAGCCCTTTAGCGCATTGTGCAGGGCTCCACGGTGTTTGGCAAAAGCGGGCGGGTCAAGGATGATGAGGTCGTAACTGGGTGTTGGGTGATGGGTGGCGGGTGATGGCTTCCCAATGCTCTCCAGGAACTTGAAGGCATCCTCGCAGAAGGCCTCGTGACGGGCATCGTCAGGGAAGTTCAGGGCAACATTGGCCTTGGTCAGTTCAATGGCTTTGGCACTACTATCGACACTATGTACAATCTCCGCCCCGCCACGCATGGCATAGAACGAGAAGCCGCCCGTATAGCAGAACATATTCAATACGCGCTTGCCACGGGCATAATGTTCCAGCAAAGACCGGTTCTCGCGCTGGTCAACAAAGAATCCCGTCTTCTGGCCTTTCAACCAGTCGACGCGGAACTTCAGTCCGTTCTCGGTAGCAACATTATCGTTGCTGCCACCCACCAGGAAACCACTCATATCGTCAGCCGTCATGAAAGGCAATGTGGTCTCGCTTTTGTAATAGATATGCTTCAAACGACCCTCCATTGCTTCTACAAGCAATCTTGCTATCTGCTTACGGCACAGATGCATACCGATTGAGTGTGCCTGCATGACAGCAGTCTCACCATACACGTCGATAATGAGTCCAGGAAGATTGTCGCCCTCACCATGAACCAGTCGATAGGTGTTGTTGTCCGGATTGTCAGCGATACCGATAGCCAGTCGCATCTGCAGGGCAGAACGCAAGCGCGAATCCCAGAAGACATCATCAATTTCTACGTCCTTGAACGTCAGTACGCGCACGGCGATAGAGCCTTGCTGATAGTGGCCTACAGCGATGAAATCGCCGGAATTGGTGACTACACGCACCACATCACCCTCTTCAATACCGTCGTCCATGCTCTGGATGGCACCTGAGAACACCCAAGGATGATATCGCCTGAGGCTCTCGTCCTTCCCTTTACGTAGTTTTATCTGCTTATAACTCATAGTGTTAGCAAAATCTTTACTCTTCACATTCTACTAATTCATAGTCGCCGGTTTGTTCCAGACGCAACAGCTCTTCATAAAGCATGATGCATGTCCAGGCATCCGTGGCGGCATACATCTTCTGCTTGTCAGACAGGATGTCGGCTTCCCAGTTCGTCAGCCGTTCACGCTTTGAGATACGCTGTCCGAAGAAGTTGGCATACAGCTTCTGAAGGCTCATATCCTCGACGCCGATTTCCTTCACATGGTCTTGCAAGTCGATGAAATGTCCCGTATTGAAATCGCCCAGCAAATGCAAAGAGTGGAGGTCGTCACGAAGGGAAAGGCCTATTTTGGGAACGGTCTCATCCTCCAACAGTCGCTTGACAGATGGCGACATGCCCAGCTGGTTCAACCGGAACAGGAAACAAATGTCATGACTTGAAACCTGCAACAGGGCAACCTTGTGCAAATGTCCCTTTTTGAACGAAGGGCGTGTTTCAGTATCTACGCCCAATATCGGCTGTGCCAGCAGGTATCGTACAGCTTTCTCCGATTCACGTTCAGTCAGCACCACTATGATACGCCCCTCAAAAGTGACCTTAGGAAGCGTTCCTATCTTCGTCTTATCGTATTTACTGTATATGACTTTTCTCATTCAGCCGGCAAAGTTAATGCAAAAAAAGCAAAAAACGGCAAAAAGATGATGAAATCTAAGTTTTTCTTCGTAATTTTGCACTTCGTAATAATAAATAAGGTTATGGCAAAGAAGAAAACTGGCAAGTCCTCGACGAAAACTCCCACTTCGTTTAAAGAGGCTTTAGGCATTGACAAGATATTTTTCAACGAACGTGTTAACTTTGTGTTAGGAGCCTGCCTGCTGTTTGTTGCAGTCTATCTGACATGGGCGTTTGTGTCTTACTTTTCTACGGCAGCAGCCGATCAGAGTATCATCGAGGCTCCCCGTGACGGTGAGATCATGAACCAGAATGGCGAGTTCAGTAATGCCTGTGGAAGTCTGGGGGCTTATGCTTCCTGGTTTTTCATCAAGCGTTGCTTTGGTTTGGCGGCATTCGTCATCCCCCTGTTTTGCCTGCTGTTGTCCGTCAACATGATGCGGGCATACAAAGTCAGGCTTTTGAAGTGGTTTATGTGTCTGGCTATCGTCATGATATGGGCTTCCGTCACGTTTTCAAAGTTCCTGGCTCCGTTCTTTGCCGATGCCTGTTTCAATCCTGGCGGAGATCATGGCCTGGCCATCTGCCAGCATATTGAGGGCCTGATAGGAATGCCAGGACTGACGGCTATCCTTGCATTGACAGCCATAGCCTTCCTGACCTATTTGAGCATGGAGACCATCATCATCTTGCGTAAGATATTCAATCCGCTGCATTACCTTAAAAAGATTCCCATGACCATCAATGTGGGCAGTGGCGAGCCTGAGGCCGACGCAGAGGGTATCAGCACGATGGAAGATCCTGAGGTCTTCGACGACCCTCAGACGGAACAGATAGAGTTTGACGTTGACCACGACGAGTCCCCTGTGCCTGTCACTCCCATGACTCCAAAGGAACCCAGCAAACTCGCTGACACCGACGCCGACGTGGAGATGGAGATCGAGGCTGGCGAAAAAGAGGAAAAGGCTGATGGTAAGGACCTTGCCAACAACTATGGTGACCTGTCGACGCCATACGACCCCAAGCGCGACTTGGAGAACTACCACTATCCCACCCTCGACCTACTGAAGAAGTATGAGAGCGACGGCAAGCCATATATTGACATGGAGGAGCAGACAGCCAACAAGAACCGCATTGTCGACGTGCTCCGTAACTTCGGTGTGGAGATTTCGAGTATCAAGGCAACGGTTGGTCCAACCATTACGCTATACGAGATTACCCCTGCTCCAGGCGTCCGTATTTCCAAGATCCGCAATCTGGAAGACGATATCGCCCTGAGTCTTTCAGCCCTTGGTATCCGTATCATTGCCCCCATCCCCGGCAAGGGTACCATCGGTATTGAGGTGCCTAATGCCAAGCCCGCTACCGTCTCGATGGAATCGATACTTAACTCCAAGAAGTTCCAGGAAACGACGATGGATCTGCCTTGTGCTGTTGGTAAGACCATCACCAACGAGGTCTTTATGTTCGACCTTGCCAAGGCTCCCCACCTACTCGTGGCTGGTGCTACCGGTCAGGGTAAGTCAGTCGGTTTGAACGCCATCATCACCTCTTTATTATATAAGAAGCACCCAGCAGAGCTGAAGATTGTGCTCGTCGACCCGAAGAAGGTGGAGTTCAGCGTGTATAGCAGTATCGAGAACCACTTCCTGGCCAAGGTGCCTGACGAGGGTGAAGAGCCCATCATTACTGATGTCACCAAGGTCATCCGCACGCTCAACTCGCTGTGCAAGGAGATGGATACCCGCTATGACCTGCTGAAGATGGCTCAGGCACGTAACCTGAAGGAATACAACAAGAAATTCATTGCCCGTCAGCTGAATCCTGAGCACGGCCACAAGTTCATGCCATATATCGTAGTGGTGATTGACGAGTTTGGCGACCTCATCATGACTGCTGGCAAGGAGGTGGAGCTGCCGATAGCACGTATTGCACAGCTGGCTCGTGCCGTGGGTATCCACATGATTATCGCTACCCAGCGTCCTACCACGAACATCATTACTGGTACCATCAAGGCCAACTTCCCAAGCCGTATTGCCTTCCGTGTGGGAGCTATGATTGACTCACGCACCATTCTCGACCGTCCGGGAGCCCAGCAGCTGGTGGGACGTGGTGACATGCTCTATCTGAACGGAGGCGAACCTGTCCGTGTACAGTGTGCCTTTGTCGACACCCCTGAAGTGGAGCGCATCAATCAGTTCATTGCCCAGCAGCAGGGCTATCTCTCAGCCTTCGAGTTGCCTGAGCCCGATACTGACGATGGTGATGGTGGCGAGAGCCGTGATGTGGACATGCAGCACCTTGACCCGATGTTCGAGGATGCCGCCCGTCTGATTGTTCGTGAACAGAGTGGCTCGACGTCACTCATCCAACGAAAGTTTGCCATCGGCTACAACCGTGCAGGCCGTCTGATGGACCAGTTGGAGAAGGCAGGCATCGTAGGAGCTGCTCATGGCAGCAAGCCGCGCGAAGTATTAATCATGGACGAAATGAGTCTGGAAAACCTATTATCACAATGGAGAAGTTAAGGATAACAATCGTGATGCTGCTCATGGCAGTAGCATCGTATGGCCAGAGCGCCAAGGAAGTATTAGACAAAGCTGCTGCAGCAGTATCGAACAAATCAGGCGTCACAGCTAATTTCACGCTGAAAGGCGGACAGATGAACGACAAGGGCACCATTGCCATCAAGGGCAAGATGTTCCATGCCACCACGCCTGATGCCATCATCTGGTTTGACGGCAAGACCCAGTGGACCTATATCAAGAAGAACGACGAGGTCAACGTGTCCAGTCCCAAGGATTCGGAGTTGCAGATGTACAATCCCTATACCTTTATATATATGTATAAGCAGGGATATACCTACGACATGACCAAGAAGGGCGACAGTTACGAGGTTCACTTGACCGGTAGCGGTAAAAAGGGCACTTTGCGCGAGATGTATCTCACCATCAACAAAAAAACCTTCATTCCATCGACTATTCGCATCCGTCACAACAAAGGATGGAACACCATTGAGGTCAGCAACTTCAAAAAGGCCAATCTTTCCGATGGAACCTTCCGTTTTAACTCCAAAGACTTCCCCCAGGCTGAGGTTATTGACCTGCGTTGAGAATTGAGAGTTGAGAATTGAGAATTGAGAGATATGAACAAAGTACAGCTCTTTTTCCTGTTACGCAAGAACACGAAGCTTAGCGAGAAGCGTAACCCGATGTTCGAAGCCAACCAGTATGGTAAGCTCTTCGGATATATCGCCATAGCCATTTTGGGTATCGAATTCATAGCCTTGGGCACCTTCCTCGGATGGCTTGCAGCCAAAGAGGCCGCGCCTGAAATGCTGTTCTACATCATGCCCTTCCTGTTGATTCTGGACTTCGGCATGCGTTTCATGACGCAACAGACGCCGATGATGCTCGTCAAGCCCTATCTGCTGACACCCATCAGCAAATATACGGCCATCGAGTGTTTCCTCGTCAACCAGGTGTTAGATCTCGGAAACCTGTTCTGGATGGTCATCTTCCTGCCCTACGTCTTCATCGTCTGGTGTGGCGGCGTAAGCTTCTGGACAGCCCTTGGCATCCTGTTCCTGCTCCATCTGATGGTAGTAGTCAACAGCCAATGGTATCTCCTGGTACGAACCTTGGTCAATCAGAGCATGTGGTGGTGGGCGTTGCCTGCTGCTTTCTACGGACTTCTCATAGGCCCGTTCTTCTTCCTGCCCGACAATCTGCTTGACAAATATACCGATTTCATCGCTGACTCGTTCGATGCCATGGGCTCACTCTGGTGGCTCTTCCTGATATTTGCTGTCCTGTTCATCGTGCTCTTTGCCATCAACCGCCAACTGCAGATGCGACTGGTATACAGCGAGATATCGAAAGTCAGCAAGACCAAGCTGAAGACCGTTTCAGAATTCAAGGCCCTCGAACGCTTCGGACAGATTGGCGAATACCTGAAGCTGGAGCTGAAGAGCGTCATGCGCAACAAGGCTATCCGCACACGCTTCCTCCAGGCTGTCATCCTGCCTACCATGTTTTCGCTGGCCATCGCCTTCCTCGACATCTACAAGACATCCTTCGAGCGTAACTTCTTCTGCCTCTACGCGTTCATATTCTTCGGAGCTGCGAACCTTGTCAAGATTATGTGTCCTGAGGGCAACTACATCGACCTGCTCATGGTGTACAAGGAGAATATCCTGACGCTGCTTCGCGCCAAATACTACTTCTACTGCACCGTATTGCTGCTGCCAATGCTAATAACGCTCATCCCCGTTTTCACCGGCAAGTTCTCAATATTGATGATACTGGCCTACCTGTTTACTGCCACAGGTCCCGTCTACTTCATGCTCTTCCAGTTAGCCGTCTGGAACAAGCAGACGCTGCCATTGAACGACAAGATAACAGGCAAGAACCAGATGGAAAACAAATGGCAGGCCATCGCATCGATGGTGGCCATGTTCGTACCTGTTATCCTGGTACTAATCCTTCAGGCTGTCTTCGATGAAAACGTGGCCTATCTGACGCTGATCGTCATCGGTCTGGCATTCACGCTGACAGAGTCCTATTGGCTGCGCAACATCTATTCACGGATGATGAAACGGCGCTATACGAATCTGGAAGGCTTCCACGCGACAAGATAGTTGAGATTTGAAAACGGTTCTGATTCAGGTTGGTAAGACGGTGAACAAGCACTTCATAGCCGGTATTAACGACTATGTGGAGCGTATCGGCCACTACATGCCTTTCGATGTGGTGACCATCCCTGAGCTGCGCAACACCAAAAATCTGACTGAAGAACAGCAGAAACAGGCGGAGGGGGAACTCATCCTGAAACAGCTGCAACCCACAGATACCGTGGTGCTGCTTGATGAACACGGACGCGAATACCGCAGCATCGAGTTTGCACGCTGGCTGGAACAGAAACAGCAGACAGCCCGTCGCCTTATTTTCGTCATCGGAGGTCCCTACGGCTTCTCCCCTGCCGTCTATCAGCGTGTCAACGAACAGCTTAGCCTCTCGAAGATGACCTTCTCGCACCAGATGATTCGCCTCACCTTCACCGAACAGGTCTATCGGGCCTGCACCATCATTCGTGGCGAGCCCTATCATCACGAATAATTGACGCTGTGTAACAAATAGTGAAATTTATTCCCTTTTTATTCTTTTTTCTCGGAATTATTGCTTATTTTTGCAGTCAATTATCAACTGCATAGATTATTATGGCAAGAATCAACAACCATCTCGTCATCATGGCCGGCGGCGTAGGAAGCCGTTTCTGGCCCATGAGTACTGCGGAAAAACCCAAGCAGTTCATTGATGTGCTGGGCATCGGCAAGTCATTACTCCAACTGACCGTAGAACGCTTCGACGGCATCGTACCCGTAGAGAACGTATGGGTGGTAACGAATGCAAAGTATGCCGACACCGTGAGCGAACAGCTGTCCGACATGCCTCGCGACCACATACTCTGCGAACCCTGTCGCAGGAATACGGCACCCTGCATCTCCTACGTCTCGTGGCGCATCAAGTCGAAAGACCCCAAGGCCAATATCGTGGTATCTCCCAGCGACCATGTCGTATTGAATACCCAGGAGTTCCGCCGTGTCATCAGCGACTGCCTGGCCTTCACCTCCGACAGCGACGCCATTGTCACCCTTGGCATGAAACCCACACGTCCGGAGACGGGCTACGGCTACATCCAGGCCGACCTCAGCAGCAATTCGCTGCGTAATAAAGAGATATTCCGTGTCGACTCCTTCCGCGAGAAACCCGACCTTCAGACAGCCCAGAAGTATATCAGTCAGAAGAACTACTTCTGGAATGCCGGTATCTTCATCTGGAATGTCAACACCATCGTCAACGCCTTCCGCATCTACCAGCCGCAGATGGCCAAGATCTTTGAGTCGCTGCTGCCTGTCTATGGTACTGATAAGGAGCAGGCTGAGATTAACCGCCTGTTCCCGGAATGTGAGAACATCAGCGTCGACTATGCCATCATGGAGAAGGCCGAGGAAATCTTCGTCTGCCCTGCCGACTTTGGCTGGAGCGACCTGGGCACGTGGGGCTCCCTGCAGCAGCAGAGTAAAAAGGACCTCTACGGCAATGCCTGCATCGGCCCGGACATCTCCCTTTTCGAGTCACACAACAACATTATCCATACCACCCAGGAGAAGAAAGTGGTTATCCAGGGTCTCGACGGCTTTATTGTGGCCGAGAACGACGACACCCTGCTGATCTGCAAGCTCTCCGAAGAACAACGAATCAAACAATTTAGCGGACAAGACAAATGAATAAGGTTGCTTTAATAACTGGTATTACTGGCCAGGACGGTAGTTATCTGGCTGAATTTCTGATTGAGAAAGGCTATGAAGTGCATGGACTGATGCGACGCTCGTCGTCGTTCAATACGGCTCGTATCGAACATTTGTATCTCGACGAGTGGGTGCGCGATATGAAGAAGAAACGCCTGGTCAATCTGCACTGGGCCGATATGACTGATTCGTCATCGCTCATTCGCGTCATCTCGAAGATTCGCCCCGACGAAATCTATAATTTAGCTGCGCAGAGTCACGTGAAGGTATCGTTCGATGTACCTGAGTATACGGCAGATACGGATGCTAATGGCGTTCTGCGACTGCTCGAGGCCGTTCGCATCTGCGGACTGGCTGACACTTGTCGCATCTATCAGGCTTCAACGTCAGAGCTGTATGGTAAAGTACAGGAGGTGCCACAGTCGGAAACCACCCCCTTCTACCCCCGCAGTCCCTATGCTGTCGCCAAGCTCTACGGCTTCTGGATCATGAAGAATTATCGCGAGTCGTACAACATGTACTGCTGCAACGGTATCCTCTTCAACCACGAGAGTGAGCGTCGTGGCGAGACCTTCGTGACGCGAAAGATCACGCTGGCTGCTGCACGTATCGCACAGGGCTATCAGGACAAGCTCTATCTGGGTAACCTCAACTCCCTGCGCGACTGGGGATATGCCAAGGACTACATCGAGTGCATGTGGCTCATCCTGCAACAGCCCGAGCCAGACGACTTCGTCATTGCTACGGGTGAGTACCATACGGTCCGTGAGTTTGCCACCTTGGCCTTCAAGGAGGTGGGCATCGACCTGGAATGGCGCGGTGCCGGTGTCGACGAGAAGGGTTACAACAAGTCCACAGGCAAGCCCATCGTCGAGGTCGATCCCAAGTATTTCCGTCCCGCTGAAGTCGACCAGCTGCTGGGCAATCCTGCCAAAGCCAGGGCCAAGCTGGGCTGGAATCCTCAGAAGACCAGTTTCCCCGACCTCGTGAAGATTATGGTGCAGCACGACATGAAGTTCGTCAAGAAACTGTTCCTGAAAGCACAAATGGACAAGCAAGATGCTGAATAAAGACAGTAAGATATACGTCGCCGGACACCACGGACTGGTGGGCTCGGCTATCTGGAACAACCTGAAGGCCCGTGGTTACAATAACCTTGTGGGGAGAACCCACAAGGAACTCGATTTGACAGACCAGTTGGCTGTGCGTCGTTTCTTCGACGAGGAGCGTCCCGATGCCGTCGTTCTGGCTGCTGCCTTCGTCGGAGGCATCATGGCCAACTCGCTCTATCGGGCCGATTTCATCATGATGAACATGAAAATCCAGTGCAACGTCATCAGCGAAGCCTATGCCCACGGTGTCCAGAAGCTGCTTTTCCTGGGCTCTACGTGCATCTATCCCAAGGAAGCCCCGCAACCCATGAAGGAAGACTGCCTGCTGACGTCGCCCCTGGAATACACCAACGAGGAGTATGCTATCGCAAAGATTGCCGGTCTGAAGATGTGCGAGTCGTACAATCTGCAGTACGGCACCAACTACATCGCCGTGATGCCCACCAACCTCTATGGTCCCAACGACAACTTCCATCTGGAGAACAGCCACGTCATGCCTGCCATGATGCGCAAGGTCTATCTGGCTAAACTCATCCACGACGGCGACTGGGACAAGATAGCCACCGACCTCGACAAGCGCCCCGTAGAAGGCGTTGACGGAAAGGCCAGTCATGATGACGTTATAAGGATTTTACGAAAATATGGAATAGAGGACAACAAGGTCACACTTTGGGGCACAGGTACCCCTCTCCGTGAATTCCTGTGGAGCGAGGATATGGCCGATGCCTCCGTCCACGTGCTGCTGAACGTTAACTTCAGTGACATTATCGGTATCGAGAAATATAGCAGCGTTCACTATGGTGCTTCTACCAATGGTGCTGTAGACCGCAACCACAGTGCAGGACGTGGTGGCGCCATCCCTTCCTTGGGCGAAATCCGCAACTGCCACATCAATGTCGGCACGGGCAAGGAACTGACCATCCGCCAACTTTCCCAGCTGGTTGTCAAGGCTGTCGGCTTCGAGGGCACCGTTGTCTTCGATACCACCAAACCCGACGGCACCATGCGCAAACTCATCGACGTCAGCAAGCTGCACAGCCTCGGATGGACCCACAAGGTGGAGATAGAGGACGGCGTGCGCAAACTGTTCCAATGGTATCAAGAATCCTTAGCATAAAACAAAACTACAACAATGAATACTATCCAGACATTCCAACAGCTCAAAGAGCGTGTCATCGCCAACTCCAAGTCATATCGCATCGTTGCCGTCAAACCCGATGATGAAGCGTCGAAAACAGCACTCCAGCGCGTCAAGGACGAAGGACTGGCTGAAGTCGTCATCGTCGACAACAACATCCCTGAAGAGGCTGCACAGGAGGCCGTGGCCATCATCCGCAACGGTGAAGGCGACGTCCTGATGAAGGGACTCATTGGCACCGACCAGGTGTTGCGCGCCATCCTGAACAAGGAGCACGGACTGCTTCCTCCCGGACGCGTCCTCACACACATCAGCGCCTTCCAGATGCCCGACTACCCCAAGATGCTCTTTGTCACCGATGTGGCCGTCATCCCCTATCCTACCCAGGAACAGCGCATCGAGCAGATACGCTATGCCACCGACATCTGTCGCCGTATGGGCATCAGCCAGCCTCGCGTGGCACTCCTTCACTGTGCTGAGCATGGCGGAAAACAGTTCCCGTTCGTCGACGGCTATGCTGACATCAAGCGCATGGCCGAGGCTGGCGACTTCGGACCTTGTCTGGTAGACGGACCCATGGACCTGAAGACGGCCTGCTCCGCCGAGGCACTCCGCATCAAGCAGATGACATCACCCTTAGAGGGCGAATCGGACATTCTCGTCATGCCCGACATCGAGGCTGGCAACACGTTCTATAAGGCTATGACACTCTTCACGCCAGCTGAGTCCGCAGGACTGCTGGTGGGAGCCACGGCGCCTGTGGTCATTCCCTCACGTGGCGACGATGCCACTTCCAAGTACAACAGCATCCTGTTTGCCCTGTCCAGTCTCTAACACCCATCACCCAACACCCATTCCCCATCACCCTATGCGAATCCTTGTCATCAATCCTGGGTCAACATCCACCAAGATTGCCGTCTATGAAGACGAGAACCCCATCCTCCTTCGCAATATTTCGCACTCGGCAGAACAGCTGGCACCCTTTGGAAACATCACCGAACAGCAGGACTTCCGACGACAGCTGGTACTCGACGAGCTCAGCGCAGCCAACATACCACTGGAGTTCGATGCCACCATCGGACGCGGCGGACTGGTAAAGCCCATCAGCGGTGGCGTCTACGAAATCAACCAGCGCATGCTCGACGACACACTCCACGGATGCGTCATGCACAGCCATGCCTGTAATCTCGGATGCCTCATTGCCCACGAGATTGCTGAGCTCATCAACAGCCAAAAGCGAAATGCCAAGAGCAAAGAGCCAAGATGCCGCTCCTTCATTGCTGACCCGGGCGTCGTCGACGAACTGTCGCCATACGCACGCATCAGCGGCTCACCACTCATGCCACGCATCGCCATCTGGCACGCACTCAACCAGCGCGCCATAGCCCGACGCTATGCCAGCGGCATCGGCAAGGAATACGAAGACCTGAACCTCATCATCTGTCATCTGGGAGGAGGCATCAGCGTCGCTGCACACGAAAAAGGCAAGGCCATCGACACCAACAACGCTCTCGACGGCGAAGGCCCCTTCTCGCCCGAACGTGCAGGCTCCCTACCCTCCGTCGACCTCATCCGCCTCTGTTTCAGTGGCAAGTACAACGAACAGCAGCTGCTGAAGCGTATTGCCGGAAAGGCAGGACTTAACGCACATCTGGGTACCAACGACATGCGCGAGATCCTGCAGCGCATCAAGAATGGTGACGAACACGCCAAGCTCATCGTCGATGCCATGATCTACCATATCGCCAAATGCATCGCGGCAGAAGGAGCAGTACTCTGTGGCAACGTCGATGCAGTACTCATTACCGGTGGTATGGCCCACAGCGACTACATCATCAACGAACTCCGACGCCGCATAGGCTACCTCGCTCCCGTCTACACCTTCCCCGGCGAAGACGAGATGAAAGCCCTCGCACTCAATGCCCTCGCCGTGCTGCAGGGCAAGCGACAAGCCAAGGAATACGATTAGAGTGCCGTTCTAATGTGAGGTTTGTGACGATGAAACCTCAGCTTTCTCCCAGAGAAGGCTGAGGTTTCTCCCAGGGAAACGCCATAATCCCACCCTTTAATGGTTATTGGTTATGGGTTAATGGTTGTTGAGTGTTTTCATTTTT
>JBGUQW010000058.1:0-1848 GCA_045131435.1 Prevotella sp. | reverse complement strand
GAAGAGCGTGAGCGACTTCCTGCGCGACCTGCTCATCTCGATGGCTATCATTATCCTGGTGATGATGGTGCTGTTCCCCATCCGTTCGGCCATCGTGGCAGCTATCACCATTCCGCTAAGCACTTTTGTGAGTGTGGCTGTGATGTATATGATGGGTATCGAACTGAACATCGTGACGCTGGCGGCACTGATTGTGGTGCTGGGAATGATTGTAGATAATTCGATTGTTGTCATCGATGGCTATCTGGAGTATCTGAGCAAAGGCTTCAAGCCCTTTGATGCTGCCATTGAGTCGGCCCGCCAATATTTCATGCCTATGTTCTTGGCTACCATCTGCATCTGTGCCATCTTCTATCCATTCCTCATCACGATGAAGGGCATGTTCCACGATTGTCTGGAGGATTTCCCCGTCACGATTACCATCAACCTGATGGTGTCATTGGTACTGGCTGTCACGGTCATTCCATTCCTCGAGACACGCATCATCAAGCCTGATAAGGTAAGTACCGATGGCAACAAAATAACCAAATGGGTGCAGAGTACATATAATAAGGTGTTAGATTGGACTTTTGCCAACCCGTGGCTAACCATCGGTGGTGGCATCGCCGTCATTCTGCTCTCAACACTGATAGCTCCCACACTGAAGATTCGCTTGTTCCCATACGCCGACCGCGACCAGTTTGCCGTAGAGATATTCCTGCCAGACGGTAAGGGACTTGCAGAGACGGAGCTGATAGCGGATTCTGTACAACATGTGCTTGAGAAGGATGAACGTATCACTGGCATAACAGGTTTCATCGGCTGCTCGTCGCCTCGGTTCATGGATGCATATGCACCGCAGATGGCTGGTAATAACTATGCACAGTTTATCGTGAATACCCGGGGCGACAAAGCCACGCTTGCCCTCTTAGCCCAGTATCAGCCACAACTGAGTGAGGCATTCCCCAATGCCTATGTGAAGTTCAAGCGATTGGACTATTTGGAGGTGAGTGAGTTGGAGTACCGTTTTTATGGCGACAACCTCGACTCGCTTCATGTGGTGGCGGAACGACTGATGGAGCGGATGCGCCAGATGCCGGAACTGGAGTGGGTGCATACCGACTATCTGCAGCCTTATCCCCTCATAAACGTCGAACTCGATCCTGTAATCTCAGCTCAATTAGGTATTACACGTACTACCGCCCAGCTGGCACTGAGTGCCACATCAAGCGACCTGCGCGTAGGACAGATTTGGGAAGATAACTACGAATTGCCCATTGTGGTGAAGGACGATACTGATATGACCTTCTCGGACGTGGCCAATCTGGGCATCGCATCGCCGGCATCGCTTGTATCGGGAGGTCTGCACAGCACTAATACAACAGTTCCTCTACGCCAGATTGCCAAAGTCGCTCCCAAGTGGAGCGAGAGCCGCATCATGCATCGTGGTGGCGAGCGCTGCATCACAGTGACGGCTCAGTTTGCCCAGGGAGTCTATACCGCTCCTATTGAAAAAGAGATAGCCCGCATCATGCAGGAGGAAATCCTGCTGCCACAAGGTGTGCGTACTGAGGTGGGTGGCGAGATTGAATACGGTGACGAGGCTATGCCGCAGATTATCGGTGGTATTACCATTGCGATGATTATCGTGTTCTTCTTCCTATTATTCAATTTCAGGAAGTATGGCGTGACTACTGTCTGTATGGCTGCCTTGGCTCTGATGATTCCTGGCGCACTCATCGGTCTTGGACTGATGAACCGCGCCTTAGGACTGACCTCAATTTTCGGACTCATCACCCTGATGGGAATGATTATGCGTAACGAGATTCTCATCTTTGAGCATGCCATCGACCTGATTAAGAAATATGT
>JBGUQW010000057.1:0-31259 GCA_045131435.1 Prevotella sp. | reverse complement strand
GCCGGTACCTAAGGATTCGGAAATCGGTTATTTTTGACAGGGGGAGTCATGATCATCGATGATCATGTTTCCCATCGCATCAAAATGATATCTTTCCTTCTCTTCGCCTCTATGCAGTCTCATGTGACAGTCTCTGCACAGACACACAAGGTTGTCGAGGCTCAGTGTTATCCTCGGGTCATGTATATTCTGTGGAGTCAGTTCTATTACGTGATGAACTTCTTCCGCCGGCATGAAGCATCCCGATGTTTGACATAGTCCATGATCTCTGATCAGCGCCAGCTGCCTTGCCTGCTGCCACGCTGCCGACTTGTAGAATTGTCTTGCGAATTGTCTTGCCATGTTCCCCTCTCTACCGGACAAACAAAAGAACCCTCAGCCGAAATTGTCTGAAGGTCCTTGCCTGTCCGGTCAATCGATTCATAGGAAGGCTATGTATTGGTGAACCCACATTCACCAGTTACACTATAGCATATAAAAACTATTAGTGTTTATGAGTCTTTGTTGCGCGCTGTGTCAGCCAGAACGTTGTGATGATCTGGCTGATCCTGCTCTGGCTGTAGTGAAGCTCCTTGCCTACATCTTCCTGGCTCCATCCTGCAATGTAATACAGACGCAGCACTGCCCTCGTCTCGCCATCCTCAACAGTCTCGATGAACTTCTCTGCTTTGGCCAGCTGTCTCACCAGCTTCCTCTTGCATGCAGTGAGACTGCCCTTGAGGATCCGCAGCTCCTCTTCTCCACTGTCCATTCCCTGCATCGACTTCGGTATGCCTTTGCCTGTTCGATAGTCCTTGTAGAAGATAGTGACCACGGTTGACTTCGGTGACTTCATGGCTATCTCTATCGACCTGATGTCCTGCCTCAGTGTTCTGCACTGTTCCATTTCGTGTCGTGTCATTGCTTCACCTGTTCCAGATTGTAACTCTAAGCCGCCGGGCTATGCCCGGCTTAAATGTATCTTGGTTGCTCTCGCCTTGCGTAGATCAGGATGCTGTATCCCATTCCTTCCCCGGTGTCGATGTCTGACCCGAAGAGCTCTCTGCCGTCCCGCTCGACGATGCACTTGGTAAACGTCCACTTGTTCCTGAGTCCTTTGTTGATCAGCTTCTCGATGTATGCTCCGTCGGATGGATCGTTGACTATCCTGTCGAGCTGTGACTTTGTCAATGCTCTGTCCGATATGATCGGCTCAGGCTTGAGCAGGTTCTTCGATGCTCCCCAGCTTCTTGCTCCCGGTGTTTCTCTTGCCTGCCTTGCCATGTACTCTGCGAGTCCTGCTATGCCATCCTCTCCGAACTGCAGGCGCTTCGTATTCGCGAATCCCTTTTTCCACTTTGCCTCGATGAGATCTCTGTCCAGTCCGCCTGACATGATGATGTGTACGTGTGGCCTTGCCTCGGATCCTGATCCGTCGCCCTTGTGGTTCGACAGGACGTACACGTATTTGAACGGCACCAGGTCCCCGTACTTCTTCCGCCATGCCCTCTTCAGACATTCAAAGTAGTTGCGCACCCACCTGAGCATCTCCGCTCTGTCTGTCGGCATGTGGTCGTCATTGCAGTTGAGTGTGACTGCGATGTCTCCCTTGCCGAAGTTCAGATTGCATAACCTGCGGAAATACTTCCGGGCTTTCTTATCGTTCAGGTTCTTCTGCGCAGGTGTCGACTCCTTCTGCTTCTTTGCCCTGCTGAACGGTTTGATATTCGGTGCCAGGTTGAAGGCTTCGACTTCGAGGTATTCTCTTGTGAGGTATTTCTTGCTGCGAATCATTTTGCGTGATTTGATACTATCCATTTGAACCCGCTTCCCGGCTCGAAGCCGGGTGCGGTTTTCTTCTTATATAAGTAGCTTCTATCTGATCGATGCTTCGACGAGCGCTTTCTCGAGCTTCTGTATCCTGCAGTCTCGCTCATTGATCCTGCGGAGCAGCTCCTCTTCTCTGCTCACTCTGGCGTGATCTGTGCAGCCTGTGAGATACTCGCGCTGCATCTGCTCTGATGTGAGAGCCTTCTCAAGTTCACGGCACCGCGCTCTGAGATCTGCATTCTCCTTCTCGAGCCTGCAGAGTCTCTCCTTGTAATATCCGTCTGATGGTATATCTGCGGTGAAGACTATCGCCTGACTTTCTCTGCCGTGCTTTGCTTTGTAATCCTCTGCATATCCTGTGTCCGATACTGCTACAGCTTCCTTCTTGCAATCTTCTGTGACCATCTTATTTCCTCCCTATTTCTTTTTGTTCGCTTGTGATATGACTTGCTTGCCCCTTGATGAGCTTCTCCATGCAGATCTTCTGGCGTCCATCTGTCTGTTCGCTCCTGCGTAACAGGCTGGGCATATGTACTTGACTCTGCCGGTGAATATCGGCCTCAGGTTTATCTTGTCGAATTGCTCACCGCATATACTGCATGTCTCTACCTCTACGGGCCTGAATGTTTTCATTTGACCGTTCCGATCCTTTTGCTACCTTTTAGAATTGAAAGGTTCTCGTACTTGAATGCTTTCTTGTTGTCGACATAGTTCTGCAGCAGCGCTACGGCATCAGCTGACGAGTAGCAGACTGCGCAGAAGTAATTGAAGTGTGCCGCCTGTTTCATGAAGTCCTTTTGCGACTGCGACAGTCTACCGTCTCCGTACTTCATTTCTATATAAAGCCCGTTATATCCTGCGGATGCTACCGGCAGGAACAGATCCGGGACTCCTGGCAGGACGCCCATGCGCTTGAGCTTGACAGCTTCTTTCATGTTTCGACTGCCTCCGTTAGGGATGTGGTGCAGGAGCGAGAGCTCCGGCCATGCGCTTGAGCTAAGCCTTGCCCAGCGGATCACTGTCTCCTGTTCGAGGTCTTCGCTTCCTATTCTGTAATATGATGTCCCGCTCACTTTGTTAAGCCTCCAACTTTACGGCTGACACTTTTTTTCTGGAGACACTTACTCCGTCCTTGATTTGCCTGATCGCTATGGACGTGCCTCCGATTGAGAATCCTGCGCTATTGATATATCCATACACGCAGAGCCTTCCTACTTCCTTGAGCGCCTCTATGGTGTTCTTTTCGAGAATGTCCATGCCGTACTGCTTGCACTCTTCGCCGCAAAGCTGATCGATGTTCTCGCTAAACTGCCTGCACTTCTTCAGGTTGTTATCGCATATGCAGTTCTCTGCCGCATACCGGTCTGCTTCCTCCTGAGTACAGTCGAACGGTACTATCCGGGACTGTCCGCAGAATTTGCATACTCCTGTCATTTCACTCATCGTCTTTCTCCTTCCTTTTGTGATCCGTCTTTTTTGTTCAAAGTAGCATTCCTGCCTCGATTCCAGCCGGGCGCAATATCTTCTTTCGCGCACCCAGTATGCGCAATTCATGCAATATGGTCCCGGCAGCTCTATAGTTTTTCCCTTCATCTTCGGGCAGTTGTAATAACAGCATTTGCTATAACTCGGATAAGGATTAATCTCGGATTCAGTGCACCTGCATCCATAGATAGTGTCATAGCTTACGTCCTTGCAGAACAGAGCAAAGAACCAAAAACCAATGCTCTTAAATAAGCGTGCTATTGCTCTTCCTATTTCATATATCATGATCTGCTCCTTTCATCCTTGCTCCGCAGTTAGGGCAGAAGCGATGCCCACCGCCTGTATACTCAAGCGGATAAAAGGTCTTGCACTCAGAGCATACCTGTATAGGCAAAACACCATCCTCATGTCTTATCTCTGCATCTATCCACTTACCTTGCGGTCTGTCTTCAACGGCTTTCATGTACCCACGATATTCCGCCTCACGAATCGCATCAATTACCCCTGTCATTGTCGTCGGTACATCTGCGGATGGTAACGCCTTTACAGCATCGGCAAATGCTGAATTAACTACAAGCGGAAGCTGAAACACTATCTTCAGCACATCTGATTCTTTAAGTAGTCTGTCACTCATGGTCTGCCCTTTCTCCGCTCTTGCAGAAAAAATCGTCTACAGCTTCATCGATTGCCCGTCCGAGTGCGGTATCTTCTATGGTCAGCCATACTATAGCTATCCCTGCGCTGATGCCGAACGCCGTTATACCGAGAGCGAATGCGCAAGCAAGTATCATTTCAGCGATGCTCATTCTTTCGCCTCTCTTTCCATTCCAGATATTCTTTGTACATCTTCGCCGCCCGCTCGTCTGATGTGCTGGCCGCCATCATGAGCGAATATGCGACGATTCCTGCTGCGAGTATAGCCAGCAATCCTATGATCTTTAGTATCATGGCTCTTCATTGTCCCCTATGTTCTGCGCTTCGCGTAGTGCCAGCGCTATTTCTGCGCTCGCCCGTCTCAGGTCCGATCCGAACGCCCTGAAGGCTTCGGATATCTTCTGCGACGCCCGCGCCATCATTTCCCTGAGTTCGGCTATGGCCTTGTCCCGCTCGTCAGACACATCCACATCAGCGGGAGTGTCCATATCAGATTCGCTATAATCAGCATCTTCATCGTAGTTTTCCTCCTGTTCTCCGAGATCATCGTCCAGCATGTCCATGCAGCCATCGTCGTAGCCGTCTTCTCTGCCCTGCTTGTATGCGTTCATTATCCTTTCTTTTTCTGTTGGCGGAGTCCATTCACCATGCTCAACGACTTCTGCTTTATAGTGCGCCTCTCCGGTTGTGTAGTTGAAACACTCTTTCACCACGATCAGCTGCCCCGGATGTGTTTCGATCCATTCGCACAGCGCCTCACACAACGTCTCTGTGGATGTAATTGTTTTCAGTTCTTTGTCGTACATTTCTCTCATTGTGACCATTCCTTTTCCCTCATTGTTAATTCATATCCGAGCACATCCAGGATCGGCAGGACTGTGTCCAGCCTTGGGCGGACCTCGCCCTGCTCGATCTTTATTACTGAGTACGTGGATACGTTAGCTTTCTCTGCCAGATATGCGGCTGGCCATCCGAAGCGCATCCTGCGGTCCCGGATCTTGCCGCCTATGTTTTCAAGTGTTATGACGTTATCGTCTACGCTCACCAGTTCGATCATGGCAACTCCTTTTCTCCGAAGAATATCTCCAGCGCCGACTCTGGCCACTTCGTGTGCTCGTCCCATCCAGGGGTGTCTTCTTCGTTTCTGTAACAAGGTATATCCTTGCAACCGTCGATCCTGAGCATCGGCCTTGCCCAGAGCGATGCAAGATATGTGTATTCGTTTTTGATTATTTCGCCATCTCGCAGTATGTATCCGCCTGTGCAGTCCTCGTCTTTTTCAAGATACGCATATGCCTCCGAGGCTCTTTCCACTCTGAGGATCTTGGCTGCTTTGTCCCAGTCGAATACTCTCATTGGCTTTCCTTCGCTGATTGCTTGCTGGCATCTCGCGTATGCTTCTAATGTATTCATGGTCTCCAGCCCTCCACTATCTTCTGTAGGGCTGCCTGCATCTTTGCGCCGATCGCTTCGTCGTGCAGGTTCTCTTCGGTGATGATGTCGCAGATCTTGAAGTATGTGTCCTGCAGCTGGTCGACGTAGACTTTGAACTGCATGAGCGATGTGTTGCTCAGCTTGGCCTTCTCGGCTTCGAGCTTCGCGATGTATTCCTGGAGATCTCCGACCTGTC
Source organism: Prevotella sp. (assembly GCA_045131435.1). Classification (GTDB taxonomy): domain Bacteria; phylum Bacteroidota; class Bacteroidia; order Bacteroidales; family Bacteroidaceae; genus Prevotella. Next base: position 25,681 of record JBGUQW010000057.1, on the reverse strand, counting down.
TCTGTGTTCTGTCGAGCAGCTCCTGTGAGGACTCTCTCGCTCTTGCTGCTGCTTGCTCTTCTATCTCCGCGGTCTTGCCCTCTATCGCTTTCTTGACCTCTTCATCTTTTGCGGCTTCAAGTTCTTTCTGCTTTGCTTTCTGCTTCTTGAGGTCTTCCTTTGCCTTGTTGAGCTTCGCCTGAAGTTCTGCGCTGTCTGCCTTGACCTGGGACAGCTCCTGATTCAGGATCTTGGAGCGCTCCTCGTAGCTTTCCTGCATATTTGCATACTCTTCTTCGCTGACTGCATCCGACAGCTTCCTCTGCATCGATGCAAGCTCCTTGCGGATGTCGTCATTGCTCCGGTCGCTCATCTCGGCCTTGTGCTCCGCAGCTTCCTTCTCTGCCTTGACTTTTGCGAGCTCGTCCTGCAGTTCGCGGACCTTCATGCTTTCGACATCATTGTTCTCTACGACCTCTGCAGCGACCTCTTCCGGAGCGGCCAAAAGTGCCCAAACCCTTGAAATTCCAATAGTTGCCAACGTTGGCACTTTTGAAAACAGGCTGTTTTCATCGTCCATTTTCTCTGCAAGCTGCATCGTTCTGGCGGCTTTTCTGTATGAGAATTCAAGGTTCTCCTCGCACCATTTCTTGAACTCGCCGTGCGGGATCCGGTTCTTTACTTCGGCAAGGCGCCTGCCGGTCTCTGCCAGCATCATTGCGCTCATGCCCGCGAGCTGTTCTGCCTGTCTGTAGAATGTGTTTGCCTCGGCAGTCAGCTGCTCGGTGCTCTTGTTCTCTATGCTGATCTCCGTCTGGAATGCGACATCGATCGCGTTCATGCCTTCCTGCATAATCTATCCTCCCTCTTCATCATCTTTATGAAGGCTTTCTCAAAGCCCTCTTTGAATTCTTGTACTTCTGCGGTCATGCTGCAGTTCTTAAGTCCTCTGCACTGAACTACATGCCCGTCCTTCGGGCTGATCTCAAGCGTGTAGTACGGCTTTTCCGGTTCTTCCTCTTTCCTGATGAAGTAGATCATCGTCCTTCCTTCTGCGACCCTGTCACCGTATGTCCTTACGCAGTGCTTCAGTTCGGCGCTTTCGTTATTGAGATCTTCCTGGCTGGTTGCACACAGCGCAATGAGTCCGACATCTGAATATCTGATATCAATAGCCTTGCTTGCTATGAGCCTGTCTTTATGCTCTGACATTTCAATCTTCCTGGCGTTCATGGTTTCTTCATGAGCTTCAAGAAGGTTCGGCGGGAACAGGACGCTTTTTCTGCTAAGATCGTATCCGAGTATTTCGCAATCTCTTATGTAATCGGTGTATATATCAGCAGCTTGCCTTTCCTGGTTCGCCATATATCTGAAGTATTTATCAAGCGTCGTGTGCCTTGTGATGATCTGCAGTTCTTCGGTTCCCTTCCATGAATTAGTCAGGCTTGTGAACGCACGCCATGCTTTTTCTGATTCTGTTGCTGCCTGCTTGTTTTTCTCGCTCAATCCCTGGAAGCTCTTCAGCTCGCGTGACGTGATCACGTCGCTGGTATCTATCCTCTTCAATGCCTTGATCCACTTCTTAGGCAATTTGACCGCCTTCTCTATTGATTTGGCTCTGATATTGATTGCATTCTGATAGTTATCTCCGTGGATCCTGTTGATTGCCAGTGTTCTGAATCCGCCTTTTCTCAGTAACTCGATGACCGGATACTTCATCTGTACTGACAGGTACGTTATTACATTAAAGAAATCAGCTTTCCTTTCCAGGTCTTTGTCTACGAGATACTTCAAGTCGCTGTTCAGCATTATTTCCTTCAGATTCCAGTTGAATACATGAGTATGATATTTTGATTCATAGTACGGTGCGTGTGGCAGCGGCGCTGTGTTCATGGTCTGCAGCTCTTCCCTTCGTTCCGGAGACCACCACCAGCCTTCATAATGTCTCCAATGCTTCTGTTCATCCGCGCTGATTTTGAATACTTCTACCGGCGATATCCATAATGAAGGGATCCCGAATTTAGTAAAGTCTACGAGTATATCATTAGTGACTGACCAAAGATTCTTCCCATCTGACGCGAATGTCATTACTCTGTGCAGTTCCTCGTAGCACTTGCGACCTCTTCCGGCTGAAACTGCAATGCATAGTTCATTGCATTCCGGGCAATAGTGCTGTAGTCCATGCATTCTGGAATATTCTCCGGGATATATGTCCCACTCACTCCCGCAGGCTGTGCAGACCGCTCGGTTCTTCTTGCCGTCGTAAATCAGCAGCCGGTTCACGATGCAGTAGTCACGGAAGTATTGCTCCGTGTTCGGATGCGCTGGCGGAAGCTGTTCTGCCAGCATCTTCTGGATCTCTTTACTTGTCATGGTGCCGCCCTCCTATATGAGGTCGAGGACATCGACTTTCTGTGAGGCAGGTCTCTTCTCCGGAGCTGCCTGCTCATCCAGACCGTAGTATTCGTCTACCATCGCATACACTTCGGCCGGCGGGATGAATACGCAGTTCTTTCCGCCTGTTCTTCTCTTTCGGGCCTCCGCCCAGACTTTGTTGCAGATGGCCTCGAGGCTCTTGCTTTCTGACAGGATCTTCTTTGCCACAGTGTCGTTCGTGCAGATCTCTGTCAGATGTTCCTCAATACCAAAAGCCACGGGATCGTCGATCGCCATGGCTTCTTCTGTGATCTTTGCTATTGCTTTGTCTTTCATTGTTTGGTCTCCTTGTAACTTGTATCTGTAATGGCACATGGATGGCGGACGGTGCCGGCGGCTTGTTAAACCCTATTACGGGCTTCACCTTATTAAGTGATCTTATTCAGTTGTATGTCCGCCATCCGTATAGTGTAGAGATACCGCAGGAAGTGCTTCGCTTTTGTTCCTGTCTCTGTTTGCTCTCGCTGCCTTTCGGTCTTACGCTACGACGCGCCCATTTCTCTCTATTAGAGGCGCTCCCGGGAGTCGAACCCGAGTCCGGTCGGGATGCAAGTGAGCTGTGCTGCCGATACACTAAGCGCCATATTGAAGACGCAGGCGGGACTTTTGTATTTATCGGATCGAACAGAAAGGAAATTTACACTATGGAAAGATGGTGCCCGCCTGCGGTCTTGCCTATTTTCTTTTTGCCCGGGCGTTCCTGATCGCCCGCTCTCTAGCTCTTTCCTTCCTCTGCTTGTTGTATGATGCTGCGATCTTCATGACCTCTGCATCGAATCGTTCCTGGCTCTTCCTGACCAGTTGCTGTCTCTTCTGCTCCGGTGTTATGTAGTTGCATCGCCATATCCCGGACCAGCTGATGTGATGTCTGCATCTGTAGCAGCATGTCGCGCACACTCTTCTTTGAGTCTTCGGACACTTGGGTCCCCATTGACTGCACTCTGCCAGTGTCGTGCCGCATATGCTGCATGTGTATTCTTCTATGAGTCCTTCAGCTCTATCAGTGCCACGTACAGCCCGCCTTCCGTCGTCATCGACGATATCTGTATCGGGTGGTTGCGTGCTTTGAGATCTCTCACGTCCTGAAAGATGGTCGCTCTGCCGACTTTGAACTTCCTTGCGAGTTGTATGCTCGACATCGGTCCCTGCTCTTTCAGCAGCTTCAGGATCTCCCGCTGCCGGTCGTGCATGAGGTGAACTTTCTGTCCCTCTGTTAATCCCATCGCTTTAGCCTCCTATAATGAATGCTCCGGCAAACATTATGTATCCGAGTGCTGCCCAGCAGATCCAGCAGAGTGCATCGCCGATCAGCTCCCTGGCTGCTTCTCTCCTCTGCATCAGCGCTTCTTTTCTCTTCCTCTCAATGAGGATCTTCCTGATCTCGTTGTCACTCATCGATATACCCTCCTTTGTATCTCGGGTTGAATATGATGTCGTAGTCCAGTATCCGCATGATCGCTACCACGGTATCCATTCTCGGCGATACCCTCCCGGCTTCTATGTTGTAGATCGTTCCGGGATTTATGCCGGCTTTAGCTGCCAGCTCGAATACTGTGAGCTCGTTTCTCTCGCGAGCAGTCTTCACTATGTCTGCTATGTTCATGAGACCGCTTCCTCTGTGTTCAGGCGTCTAGCGAGAGCTTCTGCTTCTTTCCTGTGCTCGTACCATCCGCCTCTGGTCTCGCGGTTGCCGCTGTGGTCGATCTCATTGACGTCGCGGAGCCTGTAGACTCCGTAGAACATTCTTCCTGCTATAGGATTTGCACACTTACTTTCCAGATGCTAGGCTGTTTCTGTTTTTCCATTGTTCGCTTCCTCCAGTTCGTAATATCTGACAGCGCAGTTCTTGCCGCCAGGCTGCCATACTCCGATCAGACCCTTGTCTGCATATTCTCTGAGTGTGGTCTTACAGATCTGCAGGTGCTTCATCATCTGCTTCGCGGTCATCAGTTTTCTCTGTGCCATCTCTTGTAACCTCCTGCTGATAAAGATTGATTGATACAGACCGTCAAGGTCTGTATCACCCTGTGCTGTCCGTAGGATAGCACAATCGTACAGTCGACTATACGCCGATATTAAAAAAAATACTATATTACTTCGCTGACGCTTACATTGAGCGCATTTGCCAGCTTTGCTGCTGTGCCTACGAGAATCTCGACCTGCGCTCCGCGTTCGATATTTGCTATTGTGGCCCTACTTACGCCCGATTTTTCTGCCAGTTCTGCCTGGCTCATGTTTTTTTCTTTTCTGATTGTCTTCAGTTTGTTTTCCATGCGTATCGCCTCCCTTCTTCACGTAGTATAGTCGACTATACATATCACTGTCAAGCACTTTTTGTGTAGTTCGCTATACTATATTGACTGGATGGTGTCATTTCTGTATAATCCATTATACAGAATAGAGTTTTGATTATTATAATTCAGGAGGTTCTCTATGTATTTAGGAGAACTTATCAGAGAATATAGAAAAAAGCATCAGATCAGTATGCAGACATTCGCCGACAGGGCAGGACTCTCTAAGGCGTATATCAGCCAGCTCGAGAGCAATCGTAACCCGAAGACGGGCGACTCTATCGTTCCGTCAGTGGAGACTTTTGTGAAAGTTGCTTCCGCCATGAACATTTCTGTTGACGAATTATATGGTCTTGTGGATGAAAACCAGCCCCTCATCATTAATTCTACAGTCCCAGAGCTGGGTAAAGGCTTGGACGATTTGTTTGAGACTTCAGAGCAGCGCACCGATAGGCTTGTTGATGAGCTTGCCGAGATGGTTGGTCTCGGCAGTGACGATCTCAGGCGGGCCATAGACTTTGCTCTGGAGATTAAAGGAATAAATAAAACAAGTATTGAGTCAAAGTAAATGAAAAAGAGCACCGGCAGGACCGCGAATCCGCCTTTGCTCTTCTCCGGATAGTTACAAGAAATCCTTAAATATTATAGCATATCCGGAGCCTCAATACAATTATGTGGCTCTTTTATAGTGCCCGGAAAGGCTTAGCTATGGCAATCAGACCGCTCGGAAAGAATAAGTATCAGCTTATCGTCGACTACTATGACGATGATGGCAATCGCAGGAAGCACACAAAGACTGTCTACTGTAACGGCAAACGTGCTGCGAAAGATCTCCTCGCGGAGTTCGAGGACTCATGGGCTGACGCCATGCCGCAGGAGACTTCTGTGTCTCAGCTTCTGCAGGATTATATAGACAAGTGTGAGATAAAAGGATTGAAGTCGAATACTATCAAAGGCTATAAGAACATCCGCAGGCGATTTGAGGATAACAAGATCGGCAGCATTGCCGCCAGGAGCCTCACGACCTATCAGATCGAGAAGTATATCGTGTCTCTGATCAAGGATGAGCACCTGAATCCGAAGACTGTGAAGAATAGGATCTCGCTCCTGGATGCCGCCTATAAGATGGCTATCAAAAATGGACTCCTGCGCGAGAATCCCTGCGCAGGTGTGGAGCTGCCGAAGCTCCGCCGGCCTGAAGTCAATATCCTCACAGAAAATGAGATCGACCTCTTCATGGAGAAGCTGGCGGAGCAGGACCTTGACATCCGGGTGCTTTGCGAGCTTGCCCTCTTCTGCGGCCTCAGGCGCGGTGAGATCCTCGGATTGACGTCAAAGGATATAAGTATCGACGAGGGCTTAATTCGCGTCAGAGCGGTCAGATATTACATCGACGGGCACAATGTAGTCGAGGAGCCTAAGACAGAAAAGTCGAAGGCTACAGTCTCCTGCCCTCGCTTCATTATGAATGATATCGTGCAGCTTATCGATGAACATGCACAATACTCCGACTGTGAGTATCTGATCCAGTATGTCGGCGAACCGATGAAGCCGGACTATGCAAGCAACAAGGTGATCAAGTTCATTGACGGCCTCGACATGCAGCACGTCACGCTTCACGGGCTCCGTCACACCTTCGCTTCGATGCTGAATGCTTCCGGAGACTTTGACATCGCTGAGATCTCTGAGGCTATGCGACACTCAAATATAGCCACGACGATGAATATCTATGTCGATGTATTCGCCGGTGCATCGCACTCTTCGAGGAGGATCTCGAGTGCCTTCGATAACAAATACGGCAAAAATGGTGCAGAAAATGGTGCAAACACAAAATAAAAGAGCCTCGAAACGTTGAAATTTCAAGGCTCTGTATGGCGGAGAGAGGGGGATTTGAACCATCTAAATGTGTTTTGCCCTATGTCAGCGCGTGTCAATGCGGTATGCCTAAAACGTTGAAATTTCAAGCACTTCACGCCTATTTTGTAGTGTTTCCAACGAATCTCGATTATCGCGTTTTCAGACACAAATGGTGCAAAAATGGTGCACGCAAAAAGCCCGGAGACCTGCTGTAGATCTGCCGGGCTTTTCACGTGCTTTATAAATCTTTAAGGAGGCGCAGCTTTCTCCTTCGCTGCCTATTCTTTACTGTCGAACCAGTCAGGCTCTGCAATATCGTATTTTTTCAACCACTTGTTGAAGATTGATGTCATGTACCAGTCTCCCTTGAGCACTTTGAAGTAATGCTCCCCTACTGTCATGATCTCTTGCTTCTCTCCTGGGCTTTCCCGGATCAGGAACAGTAACTGCATCCTGAGTCCGTCTTTTTCAGACTTCCTGAACTTCTTGTCAATTTCCTTCTTGATCAGCTCAAGTTCGGACTTGACCAGACTGAGCTCTGCCTGTATGCCGTCCTTTTTGTCGTTCTTGCTGTCGTGCCTCGTGATGAGGAATTGGATGAAAGCGAGGAATCCTCCGGAGAAGACTCCTGACGCCAGTGCAACGATGATAGTCTCTCTCATGCCTATCACCTCACTTCCCGATATAGCGGATTGCGACCTTGCATGTCTGTGCAGCGCGTACACTTATCTGCTTATCGTTAGGCACCTTGCCGGATGAGCCTCTGGCATCTGCCATCTTGCCGTTGCCGATATAGAGGAAGATGTGCCCGCATTTTTTACCGTCAAAACGACCGCATATATCACCTGCCTGCAGCTGGCTCTGCGGGATCCCCTTCTTGTTGCGGATGACCTTTATGTCTTTTATGCCCGCGCGATCTCTTACTATCTTGAGCGCAGCTGCATCGGTTTTGGCATTCAAAATATCTTCCCAGATGTCGTTACTGATCACATGGTTGTTGCATTTACATTTGATGCCTGCGCCGTGATGCCATGCTGCAAAACTGAATCCTATGCAATTCCATCCATGATACTTTCCTTTTGGGTGTTTCTTGCAAATAGGGCACTCTTTTGTTTTTGAGTCCTTGCTATTCCATTTTACATAATGCCAGTTATTGTCTGCTGCAACACTCTTCGCCCATGCGACCATCTTCTGCTGTGCCGTTGCTGTTACGGGCGCTGGACTGGGTGTGGGCTTGTGCTGGTTTATTATGCTCTGTGCTGTTGACTTTGACGCTGATCCGAAAATACCATCTACTACAAGGCCGTAGGTCTTCTGGAAGACCTTGATCGCTGCGACGGATTTCGGGCCGATATTCCCATCTACGCTCAGTCCTGCATTGATGCACCAGTTGAGGAATGTCTGGACCGCTTTTGCGTCCGCTCCCTTTGTGCCGTTCTTGACCGTTTTGCCAGGCAGGCTGCCTTTATACGCAGTTGTCGGTCTGTAAATCGTAGCGACTGCCGGAGGATCACTCTTCACCTGTGCGCCGACTCTCTCTACTATCCATACCTTCGCTATGCAGCCCTTCATGCTGTTCTCGTAGGTGTACCATCCGTCGTGGTTGCGTCCTCCGGAATCCTTGCAGTAGAAATAGTGTTTCCCGTTCTGCACTTTATAATCTGTGAAAGCTACATAATGCCCGCATGAGGTCCAGCGCACTCCGTTCGGTGCCTTTCTGCTGTTGAACAGGATGACTCCGATGCGGTTGCCCTTGTTCAGCTCTTTCCATGCCACCGACATAGGATCCGAGTAGATCCTGACTACATTTGTGTGTCCCAGATGTTTCAGGGTCTCTGTGATGCCTTCCCATCTTGTCCCCTGCCCGGCTATCGCGAAGCCTTTTGATACCATCCACGGCCGGAGCGACTCTGGAGTCCAGTTCTTGTATCGCTCCTGCTCCATTGCGACATGCGTACAAGCGACACATCCGCAGCCTGCTCCGCTCATGGTGCATGACTTAGTCGGATAAGGCTTCTTCCCCCACCTGCTGTCCGCCTGTTTCCAGATCGTCTTGTTCATTGTCGTCTCCTTCCTCATCGGTGTAGAAATAGTCTCCGATGTAATCGCTTTCCTTTTCTGCTTTGCGCTGCCTTGTGACTCCGGTGCCTTCGCAGGCCTCCGGCGTGTAGTCGTTGTTGTAGTACGTGATGAGGAATATCACTGCGAATGTGACGATCTTCATGCATATCTGATAAATCAGGTTGACTACATCGTTATTGAATTCCGTCACATCGGTCTTCATGAATGCTGTGTATAACGCTATAGCTACAGCGAGAGCTGTTCTGATTTTCGTTCCCGTGTTCATTGTCGTTCCTTTCTTACAAAAATGGCAGAGCATCATACTCTGCCATCCTCGTATGTTTATTTTGCCTGCTGCATCGCTCTGATCAGCAGCTCATGTGTGACGCGTCCCAGGTCCTCTGCATATTTTGTCGTCAGGTCTGTGATGCGCTCAATCAGCTGCGGTATTGTGAGCTTCGCAAGCTCCTCTTCATCTTTCAGGCTACTCATAGATCTCGCCTGTGATTTCTTCATACTCAGCTGCAGTGATCCAGCCTCTGCTGACAGCGTTCCTGACAGCTTTTTTCTTCCAGGGGCCGGAGTCGTAGTAATTCTTTACAAGTTCAAATTTTGGTGAATGCTCATTCATCTTCTTCATCTCCCTCCTCTTCCTCTGATGGGTCCTCGAGGTTGCCCATCATAATGTTGTAGTCCTGTACGGCTTTTGTGCTGGCAGCGAGGGCTTCAGCGTTCTCCTTTTCAGCCTGCTGTTGCGGTGTCATGCTTAGCTTTTCAATTATCATCTGTTTCCTCCCTCCAAAGGTCGTTATAGTATTTATCCATGCGCTGTATCAGCTTGTAGCTATCTCCTTTAGATGCATTGGCTTTCCAGCTTTTGTAACATTCGTCTACTTTTGCCTTTGTGATCTCGCCTCTTTTGGCCAGCCTCACCAGCTTCCGCAGTTTTCTTCTTTCGTGCTTGATGTTGGCACTGTTCAATGTCATTACGATCTTTCCGGTCTCGGTAAGGCGGTACTCGAATCCCAGACTCAGGAAGCCTTTTGACAATGGAGTAATGTGAGTTTTTTCTTCATGCACCCAGAATCCAATCTCACCGAGCTTTTTCTTTATCTCTTCGAGCATCTTCTCGAGTGCTTCCCTGTTATGGTGAATTATGAGAATATCGTCCATATAGCGCATATAGTGCTTTGCGTGGAGTCTTTCCTTGCAATAGTGATCCAGATCGTCCAGAAGCGATATGCCGGCGATCTGTACCATCTGCGATCCCGGATTGTATCCGACGTCTCCGACATACTGAGTATCGAGTACATTGCAGACTGCTTCATATACTTCGTCCGTCAGGTATCTTCGGAATTTAGCTTTGACTGCATCGTGCCTCATATTCGGATAATATCCCTTGACGTCTATCTGCAGGATGTATCCCTCAGTGCCGTGATGGCAATAATGATTCCACAAATGCTTCTTCAGTCTCTTCCTGGCGAAGTCTATGCCTTTACCCTTCTGGCATGCGCAGTTGTCGATTATGAACGACCGCTGCACACTCGGATATAGGACATTATCATTGATGCTTCGCTGGTATACTCTGTCTTTGAATGATACACTCAGTCCTTCTCGTCTTTTCGGATACAGGATCATGATCGGCTTCGGTCTGCCGTTTTCCCATGTTCCGTCCTCGAGTTTTCTGGCCATCCTGTGTGTCTCTTCCACGGCATTGAGGTTGTAATGCTTCGTGGATGGTTTCCATAATACGCCACGCTTACACTTCATGGCGGATTCCCATAGAGCGTCGTAGTCGATTATTCTCTTCATGTGTTATATCGTCTGTGATGCGTGAGTAGTCTGTCAGGCTCGAAAGTCCCAGACATCGCATCATAATTGTTTAGCCTTTCGGCAGGGATTTCGGCTCCTTGTGTATATGCATTCGGCTGCACCGATGCTGTGCACCGGCTTCGCGCACCCTTTGCCTTCACAATCGGGCTGAACCTATTCGCGTTGCTCGCGTTGTTGTTGTTGACATTGCCGCTGGAGTTGACATTCCACGTATTGTTCGCATTGCCACGGTTCGCGGAGCGGAGACGGACGTTCTGAGATCAGCCTACATCCCGTATTGTTTCGCATTTGCCTCATGCCACCGGACTATCAGCGCCCTGGCTTCGAGAGTCATCTGCGACCAATATCTTACCTTCTTTCCTTTGAGGTGGAAGAGCCGCCTCGCCATGTTGATCAAGGCGAGGAGCTCGTTGCACTTCGTTATGGCAGCCCTCTGATATTTTTCCCGCTCTGGCCATCTGCCGTTGTCCGGCTTCACATATATATTGTTGCCGGACCATGCGTAGATGTAGATGTCCTTTGCGCATCTGATGATGTCGTTCGTGAGTGCGTCCTGATATTCCTCTGTGAATATGTTCTTATTCTTGCAAATCTGTATCGTGTGGATCGCTAGGTCCATTGCCTTCTGGCATGCTTCAAGCTGCCTGTTCGCAGGTGTATCCGGAACATTCCTCTGCCCGACGTTTACTGCCATAGTTATACCTTTCTATCCCCGGATCCGTGGGTCCGGGGATTATGAGATGTGTCGATTTATAAAACCACAAGCGGGCTGAACCTAAACGCGGAGCTCGCGTAGTTGCCGTAGACATAGCCGCTGGAGTAGACATACCACGTATAGTGCGCAACGCCACGGCGCGCGGAGCGGAGACGGACGTACTGAGCCGACGTGTGATTCTCTACTGCATAATGGATCAGCTCCGGATATGTTTGGCTCGTTGGCGCCGGTGTTGTGCGTCCGAGTCTTCTCTTCCAGTATTCGTGATACTCGCCTTCTCCTGCCTTCTGCGGGTTGCAGTACATCTGCTCGAGCGAAGGGAGGAACACTCTGTCGTATGTGATGTCCGGAGTATTTCCGCCTGTATCATCATTTACTGTGTTCGGGTATGTCACTACCTTTATCTCTTTCAGGGCGTTGACAAGCTCTTCTGGCCATCCTGAGAGGAATCCTGCCTTTGTTGTCAGCTGATCAGGGGCGATGTCCCACCCGTCCTGAGCAGTCCACCATGCCCCGACGCCTTTGGCCGAGTTGAGATACTGGCGGATCGCCGATGTGCTCCATCTGTTCCATCCGTATGCGGTCTCCTGCATAGAGTTGAGATCCCCATTCCTGGCTGATGCCTTGATCGTCCCGAGATCTGTTCCTGCCGCCTCGAATGTCGGCGTGACTGTCTCCAGGATCGTCTTTCCGTCTGCGGAGTATGAATAGATCCTCCAGTTGTTCTTGTTCTGATCAGGAGCGCTGTACATGCCTGCAACTCTACCGCCTTCAGGCACTGCGTTCTCGAGTGTGAAGCATACCACCATGCCCGCCTGTACGTTTGATCCCCATGCACTTTCGATAGTTACATAGTATGTACCTGCTGCGAGGCCGTTCGGGCATCTGAGAAATGCTCTCTGGTGTGAGAACTGCACTCCGAATGGATGCGCGTAATGTGCCTGCAGGAATGGTCTGTTCTCAAGCGTCTCGCCGTCATAGAGCTCTACGTTGCCGATGTGATTCAGCTGCATCGGATATACGTATTCCTGATTTGTTGCTGCATCTTTCCAGTTGTCGATGAATTGGTCTCCGATACCATATGCCTCTCCGAAGAGTCCTGTGTTCGCGAACTCTGCCAGGCTGTCCCAGTCATTTGACATCTCTTTTCTCGCATTTGCCGCGAGGATCTCGACTGCGGCGGCAGTCTTCCTACCGTTTGCCGCTATTTCATCAAGCTGCTGGATGCTTATGAATTTCTTAGTTTCTCCTGCCATGTTTTCCTCCTATTCGTAGATGATCAGCTCTGACGTCTCTGCGTCTATGGTGATGCAGCCGGCCACGATCTCCGTCGCTCTCGCCTGTGCTGCCTCTGCGCCAGCCTGTGCGGTCTCTGCAGCCGTCTGAGCTGTTTCTGCCGCGCCCTGTGCGGTCTCTGCCGCTGTCTTTGATGCAGCTGCCGCCGTGGCCGACTGGCCTGCAGCAGTCGCGGATGATGCAGCATTTCCTGCCGCCGTCTCCGTTGCTGTCTTCAGCTGCGTCATCGTTTCGATATCAGCCTCTGCATCATCCAGATCTTCCTCGATCTGCTGCAGCAGGAGCGTCAGTGCCGGGATGATCTGCTCTGCGCTTCCGTCTGTTGTGCCTTCCGGATGCGGAGATCTTTCGATGTCGAACCTGACATTCGAGGATCCGAGTCTGTTATCTCCCTGCCTGACCACCAGCTCCGCTACGACCGTGCCCCATTCGTCGGTCATGCCTGCAGTTGTGACTGCCGTAGCTGTCGATCCGTTCACTGCGCATGTGATCGTAAAGCCGAGACCGGATGGTTTCGTGCCCTCGAGTTTGACTGTTGCGCCGGATGGTACGGTGTACTCTTCGGAGCCGTCTTTCATGACGAAGCTGATCTCGCGCCCTACGTCATACTGGCTCAGCTTCAGATACGGCAGTATGGTGTCAGGCGTCATGTTGATGTTTTTGACTTGTGCCATGCCTTTCTCCTTTGTTTATTTACTCGGCCCGAGGGCCTGTGATAACGTTGTCGACAGTGCGCCGAGCTCCATTTCCTCGTAACGTTCCATCAGCGGGTCGTAGACCGTTTTGACGATCTTGAACTTCCCGTCCACGTTGTAGCGAGGAAATGCCACTCTGACCGTGTCGCATAATCTGCAATTAAAAAGAGCCGCATATTCTGCGAACTCTGGTGAATCTTGCAAGCGTATGAAGTTGACGCGCATCGTCTGTACCGGCAGGTTGACTTGATTGCTTTGCATGTAAGTTTGAGCGGCTGCTTCGAGCTGTGCTTTCGTCGGCTGGGACTCGAACTTGCTTGTCAGATCCAGCGGGATGCATTCGATTCTGTCGCTATAGCTTGCCAGCCCGGAATCCACTCTGCCGCCTCTTACTATCAATGGATTGCCGCTGGAGTCTGTTCCGGACCAGTACGGGATGCAGGCGTTATAGCTTTCTATATAATTCACGTCATCGGAATAGTCCATGAGATTGACTCCGTACCGGATGGAGAAGTCTCGCTCCGTCCCGCGAGATGCCAAAAGGCTGACCGTGAACTTGTCGAATAGATATTCTCCTCCGTATGTGTCCAGTATGGATCCTTCCACGCCGCCCAGCATGGATTTTACTGACCGCGGAATGCCATCGGCGGCTGCGAGATACGCCTCGCCTGTTTTGTCTTTGTCGGTCTCATATGTGAACGGATTGCCCGGTTCTGAATTGGCAAGCATGTCGAACGCTGCTGCCAGGTTGTTTATGCCTGTTCCGAACGTGGTCAGCTTTGACTGTCTGTAGCTTATATGCACAGCGTGAAATCTCACTATCCCGTTGATCGGCTTTGAGTTTGATACTATGTCGAAGGGCTGTATGTCGCCAGTATCGTCATGCTCAACAGCTATGATTCTCCCGTGCTGTATGTCCTCATAGTGTGAGCCTGTTACAGGAAATGAGAAGTCAGCTTCATAGACTCCGTTCCTTTCTTCGGTTACCCGGCATTCTGTAATTTCGCGAAGTCTGCCCAGGCCATTGCTGACAAATTCAGTTTCGTCTTTTTCATATAAGATAGGTATCATAGCTTCCACCACCGAGGAGTCACTTTGACTTCCGTTATCGTGCCGTCATAGGTTATCGTGTTCGCTCCCGGCTGTAACTGTGGTAAGTCAGAACCGAGTGCGATGTACTTGTTCAGCGAGACCGGAACACCGTCTATCATCTGGTAGCACTCACCGAGATCGCAATCGATGTACGTAGGGTCTCCGAGAACCGACTTGGTCGATGTGCCGATAACAGGATTTATCACGTTGGTCTCGTCATTCAAACCTACATTCACATACAGACCGGAGCTTCCCGGAGTCGAATAAGTCCAGAATATCCTCACATAATCGGAATGATAGTCTGCTGTGATGTCGAATGTGACCGTGAAGTTCTGTGACTGATTTCCGTCGCTGACCGTTCCTGTGACCGTGACCGTGTTTGTCTTCTGCGTGTCCGCGCCGTTTGCGTAAGAGCACCATGCCTGCGATGTAAGCAGTATGTACGGAACATCACTAAAAATGCTTGGATAAACATACCCATGCGATGAGAAGTTGGTGCGACCGTTGCTGTCCGTTACCGATATCAACGTGATGTTAGTGTATCCGTTGCTCGTCATCGGCTTGATGCGTGCTCTCATAGTGATATACGCACATCTTATGGAGTCTCCTGTATTCAGAAGTTTCTGTTTTTTGTTGAACTTTACGGTCTGCACCATTCCGGTGAACATCTTCGTGTCAGATAACTCGACATCGCCTATCAGAGCATCGCTCAAGTTGATGTCGTATATACCGTTGATGGACAGATCTCCGTGTCCCTTTATCATCAGCAGGGGGCTGCTTGCGTGTTCTGTTGGGTTGAATATCTTTTCCCCGTTTCCTTGGTTCAGAGGATGCTCGCCGTCTTTCAAGAATCTTTGTGGCTTGCAATCGAACTTGATCGTGAATCTGCCGGATCCGCCAAACGGGCCGACGTCAACATCGAGTCCCTCTGCATATAGCGCCATTCTGTATTCATCCGGATGATATGAATCTTCGAGACGCTGATATCCAGTTTGCGAGGCTATGGCGTTTCTGAACGCGCTTATTTTCTCCCGGAATTCTTTGCGTGTCTTCCCGAATGCAAAAGCAGGGTACTCGACACTTGCGTTTTCATATCTGCCTTGGTCTATCATCAGGAGCCCGTTCCTGCCCGGGATGACGACCTTCTCGACGGCTCGTTCCGGCGCATTGTACACTCCTGACCCTGTTATGTATATCCCGTAATTTGCGGAATTCACTCCGCCGAATATCAGATTACTTCTCATGCCCATGCCTGCCTGTGATTCTGTTCTTCATCTACGATTATCTTCTTCACTTCCATCGCGATCTCCCGGGCGTTCTGCCCTTCGCTCGCGTAAATGTTGAAGACGTACTGCTTGTTGCCGAGCTCCTTGGCCACGGAAGCGACATCCCTGACCAGCTTGCGCTTGCCGTATACGATCTCAGAGCCTGGTCCGTCTCCGTACCCATCGAGCCTGCCCGGTGATGCCACGACCGTCCTGCGCTTGAACTCCATCGGCACGTCGTAGTTGCGCCTATGCCAGTTCACATCAAATCCGGAAGGATATGTTATTGTTTTACCGAGTACCTTCTTCGAGCTTGTTGTCAGTGATATGGTTGGGGTCTTGAATGAAATGATCTTGCCCAGCTTGAATGGGAATTTGCTTTTGATCTTGTCGACGATGCCCGTGACTTTATCTTTCGCGCTCTGCATCTTGCTTGTAATGGTCGACTTTATTGACTCGAACGATGAAGCTGCGCCGGTCTTCATGCCGGCCCATGCAGTTGCGGCTGATGTCTTCAATGACTGGATCTTTGTTTTCGCCGATGTGGTCATGCTGGTCACTTTCGATGTGACCGATGACTTCATTGATTCCCAGCCGGCGGCAGTATTCGTTTTGAGCTCATTCCATCTCTGGGACACGTTTTCTTTTAATTCTGCGGCTTTTGCCTTGATTTTGTCCCAGTTCTTCCAGATCAGGACGCCTGCTGCTACGACTGCAGCTATTCCCAAGATCACCGGATTGAACGATAGCCCTGCGATTGCTGCTTTCGCTATTCCGAATCCCTTTGCGATCAGGCTGCCAAAAGCAGCTATCTTTGGCGCAAATGTCAAAAGCTGGCCGATGCCTATGAGCAGCTTCCCGCCGATGAGCAGCACCGGGCCGAGGGCTGCTACTATGAGCCCGATCTTTGCTATCATCTGCTGCTGTGACTCTGAGAGACCATTGAACCAGTCGACCGCTTTCTGTACGCCTTCGGCTACTTTCAGTATCGTAGGCGCGAGTGCCTCTCCGAGCGATGTTGCAGCGACATCGACGCTCGACTTCAGCTTCTCAATTGATCCTCCGAAGCCTGACATCATAGCTTCCGCCATGCTTGCCGTGGTGCCTTCTTCACCGAGGGCTGCCGACAGACCGTCGACTTCCTCCGGTGCTGTATTGATCAGTGCCAGCCAGTTCGACATCTGGTTCTTACCGAAGATTGCCGAGGCGGCTGCGATCTGTTCAGACTCTGAAAGACCAGCAAATGCCTTGTGCAGGTCTTTCTGGACTGTAACCGAGTCTTTCATCGACCCGTCATTATTTGTGACCTCTACACCCAGTCTTTTGAGCCATTCCGCGCCCTGCTTCGATGGTTCGACCAGTCTGGCCAGGCCTGTCTTCAGGGAGTTTGCTGCTACATTTGCGTCTATTCCCTTGTTTGCCATTATGCCCATGTACAAGGCTGCATCGTTGACGCCGTAACCGGCAGCCTTGAAAATAGGTGCTGCTATGCTCATGGACTGAGCCAGGCTGTCTACATCCAGTGCAGAGTTGTTGCACGCATTCGCGAATACGTCCGCGTATTTTGCTGCATCGTCGAAGGATCCCCCGAAGCCGTTGATCGTGGCAACGAGGCCGGCGGATACTGTGTCAAGGTTGCCGCCTTCGCCAGCGGCGAGGTTCATTGCCGGAGCCAGCGCCGAAGCTGCCTGCTCCGCATTCAGTCCCGCACGTGCGAAGTTGAGCGTCGCTGTGGCAGCGTCATTCATTCCGTATGTGGAATTTGCCGCTGCGCTCTTCATGGCTGTATCCAGGAGCTGCGCCTGGGCTTCAGTATTGCCCATGGTCTTGTTGGTCAGCTGCATGATCTTGTCGACTTCTGCGAATTTCTTCGCACCGACCGCACCTGCAGCTGCAAGCGGCAGGGTGACCTTTGTCGTGAGGTCCTGTCCTATTTCGGACATCTTCCCGCCGACGGTCTTCATCTTTTCGCCAACGGCTGCTATCTGCTGAGCTCCTACAGATCCGAACCTCTGATATTCTTTCTCGAGAGCCTTCAGCTTGCTCTCTGTGTCGATGATCTCTCTCTGGAGCGCATCCCATTCAGCAGTCCCTTCGTCGACATGGCTCTGAGCTTCCTTCAGCTGATCGAGTCTTGTCTTTGTCTGCTTGATAGAGTCTGCCAGCTGCTTCTGCTTCTGCTTCAGCAATTCCGTGTTGCCCGGGTTCAGCTTCAGCAGCTTGTCGACATCCTTGAGAGATTTCTGCGTTTTATTTAATTGGCCGTCGATCCCTTTGAGGGCATTGTTGAGCTTATCGGTTTTGCCCTCTATTTCGATTGTTATGCCCTTGATTCTTCCTGACGCCATATTTTTCTCCGTTATGTTAGAATGCGTCGAAGTCTGCCTGCGTCGCTATTTCTGCATATTCGCAGTCATCGTTCGCATGTTCTTTTAGAATGTCCATGACTTGACCATATGTAAGAAAATCCAGGTCGGCTAATGTAAGCCCGACCTGGATGCTTCTAAGTGTAAACAGTGCGACATTCCACTCTCTGTCTACTGGTCTTCCTCTTTTTTTGATTCTGATGTGCTGACTGTATTGCCCTCATAGACATCGTGGATCTCGGTGAGCTTGTCTATGTCGCACAGATCTTCTCTCGCGAACTGGTCCATCCAGTCGTAAAAAGCCTCTTCATTCAGCTTCATCATTTCCTTGCGCTCTTTGCGCTTTGCGAACTCGGCCATGATGAACCCCATGCGGATCGTGAAGTTCACCATGTCGCCCGGATCCATCTCCTGCGTCTGCAGCTTGATCGGGTCCTCGCCGAATACGTTCTTGTAGTACAGATCTACTGATGCCATTGAAAGCATCGGTACGTTCTTGTCGCCTATTGTAACTTCTCTATACATAACTTTCCTCCTCATGATTCTGATCGATTAATTGCCCTAAGCAGGCGTCACTACGGAGCTGAACCAGCCCTCGTATGTGGTCGCGTCTGTGTCCGCTTTAGTCTTTGCCTTGACGATATCCTTGTCGAGACCCTCGAAGTATACTGATCCTGCTCTCAGAGAGAGGGTCTCTGTCTTCGGCTCGATGTTCTCGCCTTTGGTCTCGCCTTCGACCGTAGGTCTCATGGCTGTGCAATTATAGAAGCAGTGCCTGATGTTCTTCTTGTCAGCTGCGAACTGGAAGAGCAGTGCGAAGTGCACGATCTCGGGACTGACTTCCTCGAAGAGCACGTTCTTGGTGTCCTCGATTGCCTTCAGGACGTCCTTCTCAAACGACTCAGGCACAAGTGCGATCTCGAGATCTCCCTCGTATCCTGTGTTTGAGATAGAAACGAAGTACTCCACGTCATCCGCATAGAAAGGGTCGCGGTCTCCCTGAGGTTCGAGGGAGAGGTTCACGGCGCCTGGGATCCTGACCGGAGTGCCGTATGTAGCGCTGCCGTCGTCGGCGATGGTAGCGACTGCATAATGCACGTTTTTCAGGCCGTACTTGATTTTGTTCTTAGGTGTATCACTCATTATGAAATTCCTCCTTGTGGCTATTGTTTCGTGATGATTCTCTTGCATTCCTGCTCGTATTCTTTGATGATGATCTGCTCGACAGGCTCAATGTGCGGGCGTCCAGTAAAGTGCGCGCCCTTGTAGCCGACCGGATGGCTCTTCTCGAGGAGATGCGCCACCCTGTATTCCCGGCTGCATATGATCACGTCTGCATGTACTCTGTTCAACGCTTCGGTCCTTGTGTACCATGAGCGCTTGTACTTGCGACCGCCGAAGCCCGCTCCTGCTGCGGAGCTGTTGACCGCCTGTGCGCCTTTTTCGGCGACAGCTACTGTCTGCTTCGTGATGCCCATGCTCACGTCATCGTTATACTCTTTGAGGATATTCTGAATTTCGCCTGCCAGCTGATCTACGGATATCCTCTTGCTCATGATCAGACCTCCTCTTCATTGTCGTACCGATCGCTTCCCGGACGGACATCGTATATGATCAGGAATTCCTTCGTCTCTGAGTCGCGCAGGTCTTCGCCTTTTGTATACACGAATCCTGCAGACAGGAGCGTCTGCTCGATCATATCTTCTACTTCTTCGGACTTCTCCAGGAAGTAGTAGTCCACTTCGTATGTATTGCCCATGCTGAAATAGAATGTATCGTCGGCTATGAAGTTGTTCTGACCTTTTCCGCGCCAGACGATATACGGTGCCTCGATCTCGCTCCCGATCTCGAAGTATGTCGTATAGAGCCCGGTGCTTTCGAGGACTTCCTTGATAGGCACCTTCTTGTTATTGGCCATCACTCAGCTCCTTTCGTGCGATTTCCGTCGCGCTCCCGCATTTCTGCGGTTATCTCGAGGCGGTAGCTACCTACTGCGTGATATGTTCTGATGACGTCGTATGTGATTCCCTGGTATCTGACTACCTTCTCGTTTCGGTAGTCGTCCTTGTCTGCGATCGCAAAAACGCACGTAGGCCTGATGTTGGCCATCGCCGCAGCATAGAACTCCGACCTGGTCACGCTCGCCACTTCTGCATACACTTCGCGCCATTCGATAGCTTCTTTTTCCTGACCGTAATTGTTTCTGGTGTACTTTATGCTTCCGAATTCGATGATGTCGTTGTACATCTGTACCCCTCACTTTTTCTCAGCTCGTCCAGTTGTGTCCGGTACGATTCCTCGTACTTGTCTCTCATCTCTGGTGTATCTGCCAGTCTTGCAAGTGCATAAGTGATGGCGGCCTCGATAATGAGGTCGTCATCACTGTTTGCCTTTTCTTCACTCACGCCAGCCCTCTTGATATTGGCACGGGCTGTCTTGACCAGCCTGTCTATTTCGCTGTCAAGCCCGGAGTGCCTGATACGCTTCGCGGTCTTGATCTGCTCAATTACAGGTATCATCATGTCGTCTTAACCTCCTGTGCTCTACTATTCCTGCTGCTCGAGGAACTCTGCGATGATGTCCGCCTTGAGGCTCTTCGTGATCGTGTATCCGAGCTCCTCGGCGAGAGCCTTGATCTGCGCGATCGTCATCGCGCTCAGTTCCTCATTCGTGTAAGTGTGTGCGCTGCTGCGGGCCGGCTCTAATGCCCCGTTGTAAAAGTTACCTTTACGAACGCCTTGTCGTTCTCAAGGCCTGCGTCGAAGGTCTCTACGCCGGTGTAGATCATGTTGCCGGTCTTAGCTTCGCGTGTAGGGAATACCTCCATCGGGCCGAACTTGTTGGCCTTCAGAGCGCCCTTGACGCCGAAGTATGCAACGTTTGCGTCGAGGTTGGAGTCCTTCTTTACGGACGCACCGTAGATCCTGCCCTGAACAACTGGATCTACCATGCCGTTCGGGATCATGATCTTCTTGTTGTCTGCGTCTACGATTCCTGCGAGGCCATTCCAGATGGTCTGTGAGTTTGCGTAGATCACGACTTCGCCATTCTCATCGAGGAGCGAGAAGATGTTGCGGATAACTGCATCCGAGTATGCCTGACCTGTCAGGACGTTGGATGCGTTGATCTTGACGTTTGCGTTTGCAGTCTCACCTGTTGCCGGAGCAGTGCCGTCAAGTCTTGCTCTTGCGACAGCTTCCTCTGCAACTGCGATCCTCTTGGAGATGTCAGCTACCAGCCAGTCTTCAAATGCGTCGACAGACTGGAACTGCATCCTGCGGGTCATGATGGCGTGCTTCTTGATGTCTACGCCTGTGAGGGTAGCGAGAACGAATGTGTCCTGCTCGTCATTGTTTGCAGCGGCTTCGCCTACGACTGCAGCATCGCCCTGAGCGATTGCTGTTCTGACAGGATAGGAGAACACGCCCTCGATGGCTGTCATGACAGCGTCCTCGATCATCGGAGCGTCAGCTTTGACTCTGTCGACGATCTTGTTCAGCATTGTGGTAGGTACTACTGCGCTGGTGTTCGATGTCATGAATGTGAATGCGGCTCTCTCCTCTTTGGTCATGTCGCCGAGGAAGTGGTTGCCGTCTCTGTCAACGGCGATGTTCTTGAGGAATGCGCTTCTGTACTCCGGTGAGGAAGCATCATAGATTCTTTCCTCTGCAGGGATGTTTGCTCCAGTTGCTACGACTGTAGTCGTGACTGAGCCATCCTGGATGCCGCGCATCTCGTTCTGTCTGGCAACAGCTGCTTCAAGCTGTGCCCTCTTTTCCTGGAGTTCTGCGAGCTCTTCTGTCAGTGCCTCGATCTGAGCGGCTTCGGTGCAGCTTCTAACCTCTGCATCGATCTGGTTCATTCTTGCGATTATTTCTGCGAGTGTCATTTCTGTCTGTTCCTTTCTTTGATGTAGTTGTACTTGGCAAGGGCCAGGCTTACCGCCTTTCTGCTTTCCGCTTCCTGTTCTTTGCTTTCCGCGTCGAACATTCTCCTCGCACTGATTTCTGTGGCATCATATGCCGGTATATCAACTGCGCTCACGTCAAAAAGCCTGTCGATACCGGTGATCTTGCGATGCACCTTGTAGACTACGATGTCGTTCTCTTTGAGCTCTTCCGTAGTTCTCTCCTGACTTTTGATCGTGAATGCAAATGACATCTTGTCGATGTTTCCGCGCTTGATGTCGCGGTACAGCTGCCTGTGGCCTTCGTCATCATCCCAGAGCTCTGTCTCCATCTCCAGCCGCTTCTGCTTTTTGTTGACAGTCAGCTTCAGGCTGTTGTTTCTGGTCCTGGCGAATACTCTGCCGCCGTGGTTACAGTTGAATATGACGTCGGACATGTCAGCTTCGTCGAAGGCTCCTTCATCAACCTGCTCATATACCATGTAGTTGTCCCATCTGAAAAGCAGCGTCTCCTGATTGAATACACAAGGGACTCCTCTGATGATCAGCTTCTCCGGCTCGCCTTCTGTAGCCTCTCTGATCTCTATGTTCGTGATCTGGAAGTCTCTGAACTGAGCCTTCTTGTTGTTGATTAGTCTTTCTATATTTTCGATCTCTCTACTCATCTTTTTTCTCGTCCTCCTTGCTCTCGTCTATCTCTTTGACCGGTGCTGTGTCGAGTCTCCTGACAGGTGTGTCTCCTCCGTCAAGCGGATGCAGATTCAGCGCTGCTCTCCACTCGTTCGGTGTGAGTGCTCCCCTGTCTACCATCTGAACGAGACTCAGCTTTTCTGCTGTTGACATGAACTGTATGGTATTTCCTTCGTACTGCACCTTGCTGCCGTGTGAAATTTCTACATACGTGTAGATCTTTGATGTCAGCTCAAGCGACAGCTCGATCAGGAATGGCTCGATCTTTGACTCGTAGAAAGCCTGCATCTGTTCCGGCTTCTGCTTCGACATGATTATGTCGTCATTGACTCCGAAGTATCTGAAGCAGTTCTCCCTGAACTCTTTCATCGTTGCCCAGTTGGTGATGGTCGGATTCATCTCTATAGGCTTGAATTCCTGTGTCACGTCCAGCGCAGCGACTCCGCCTTCGTTAGCCATTCCCATATAGTCCTGCACGAACTGATCTCTCATGACTTTGAGGTCCTTCGGATCCAGCATGGCTTTCGTCGACTTGATGATTCCTCTGAGGTTTGATGTTGACTTAACCGCGTTCGAGATGCCCTGATTTGATGTCGCTATGAGATCAAGCGTCTCAAGTATCGGAGAGTTGTCATCTCCTGCGATATCCGAGGAGTTGTAGTCTTTCCGGAGCACCACGAGATCCGCCCATGCGACTATCAGGCTCTTGCCGTTCGGCAGCATGAAGTCGATGTATAGCTCCCCGGAAGGCGCCTGCTTTGCCTCGAATGACTGGTATGGTATCGGATAGAGCCCGACAGGCTTGTTGCCCTGTGCGGGATCTCCGCGAAGTATCATGATGAATACTGTATTTGTCAGTTCGTACATGACGCGGATCTTATATAAAAAGGCCTTGCCGTTCATGAACGGATTCGGCCTCATTTTCAGCATCATTTCCAGCTTTTTGTCTTTGCATACCGGGTTTGCCTTTGACGTGTGATCCGCCAGTGCCCTTATGCAGGATCTGACTAGATCTGATTTATACATGTTCCTCCCGAACGGGAAGAACACGCTCCGGAAGGTCCCGAATTCCCTCCAGTTTGACAGGTTCTTTCTGATCGCCCTGAAGCGATCTATCAGGCTCTTGAATGGATTCACTCTTGTTCTCTCCTTTCTGCCATCTGCACGGCCTGCATGTACTCCTCTTCATGTCCTTTCATGCATGTATATGCATTCAGGAGAGATACAACGCCGTCTATGCGTTTGTTTTGTTTTATCTTGACCGGCATCTGTGACTCGATGCCCTCTGCATTCAGAGACTTGACCCTCGTGTTCATGAGGCACCACAGCAGCATCGGATTGTCCTGGTAGATGATGTTGTGTGCTGTGAATTCAGCCTTCAGGCTCTTGAATGGATATGTCCATGTCTTAGCGCCCTGCGCTATCTTCTCCATTTCGAAGCCGTAGTTCGCCATCTCTTCCGCCCAGTATCCCGCGAGTGCTCTGTCGTAGCCTACCCATAGAGGGCGCAGATTCCGCTCTCTGACCATCTGGACGAACCATGCGGTCACATCGCTGTATCTGACCTGGGTGCCTTCGCAGACTGTCAGCCAGCCTTGCTCTGCCCAGAGTCTGTACGGAGCTTCCGGCTCGTTCTGTTTGTCTATCTCTTCAAGCCTTCCCTCAGGCAGGAAGTATTTCTGCAGGACGATCCACGGTCCGCTGATGCTCTTCTTGAGCAGCATCGTTGCACATGTCAGATCGTATGTGCTCGACAGGTCGCAGCCGCCTATGCAGTATGCATCGCGAAGCTCTGCGTCCGGGAATATAGTTTTGTTTATTGCCGCATCGGATCTGAGCCATGCAGCATTCTCATTCTCGTTGAGGTTGAAGTCCTTCACAAGCACGGTCGGCTTGTAGGCTGGATCCTGCTTTGCTTTATCCACTGCCTGCTGCAGTTTTTCTATGCGCTTGATCGGTCCGAGTCCGGGATTCGCCATGATCCAGTATTTCGGCTCAAGCCAGTGTTCTTTCTTTTGCAGTGCGTAGTACAGGAACAGAAAATGCTCGTCCTTGACGGTCCCCTTCAGCATTTCGATGCCATACTTGACCTGTGCATCATAAATGCCTTCACGGACGAAATTATTTGTCGAGATGCAAAAAACAATCGGCTGCCTCCGGGAGGAAGTCGATTGCTTCATGTCATCGTATATCCTTCTGTTTGTGATCGCGCCCAGCTCGTCAACGATTACTGCGTGAGAGTTGTACGAGTCGAGCTTCTTGACGTCTGATGCGAGTGGCTTGATGATGCCTTCGTTCCATTGAAAGTAAATGTCGGACGCTCTTTTTCTGAGGTGCTTGCTCAGGAATGGGCTGTGCTTGCGCATTCGCTCAGCTTCGTCGAATCCCTTTTTCGCCTGGTCTATTTTGGTCGCTATGAAGTAGATCTCCGGAGCTCCTTCGTCATCGTTGCATAGCATGTCGAGCGATATGGCAGCGGCTTCTGTCGTCTTGCCGTTTTTTCTGCCTCTGAAGTCGTCGACTTCGGTGAACTGCCTTATATCGTCATCGTCTACGAATCCGAATGTGGCCTCGATCTTCGCCTTCTGGAACAGCTCCAGCCTGAGCGGCTCGCCCATGACTCCCTGAGACTGTTTGCAGAACGTCTCTATGAAGTCGATGTGCCTGTTCGCTATGTCCAGATCCAGGTGATACTTGCCCGGCTGAATGGCCACATCTGCGAGCCTCGAATACATCGCCTTGATGTAGTCGTTGGCCAGGATCTTGCCGTCCTGAACTGCCTCTGCGTATTCAAGCACATACGACATCACTTCGACCTTCTGGCAATGAATTGCAAGAACTCGTCGTCTGCTTTCCCGCCATCTGCTCCTCTCAGATTCGCGAGTGCCGATATGGTCTTGACATACTCCGAGGAGTATTTCGTGTGGACCTCTACGGCGGAGCTCTTCTTGCGTCCGTACTGGTTCTCGCCGTTCTTGTATTCCTCCACGACGCCATCCCTCTTGATCAGCTCTCCGGTCTCTTCCAGGATGATCCTCTGAGTCGCTGCGAGGTCTATCAGGCCACTTGCAATATCATCTTTTTCACCAAAAAATGCCATTAATCTAGCTTTTTCTTTCTTGATTAGGCGCTTCCTTTTCTTTTGGTCATATATTTGTACAAAATTATTTTCACCGGCCATATACTACACCCTTCATA
>JBGUQW010000056.1:0-8463 GCA_045131435.1 Prevotella sp. | reverse complement strand
CGAACTGAGCATCATCAGGCCACAAGATGTAAGGATGGTGGCCAGCATCCATAGTTTTATTTGTTTCATGGCTGCAAAGGTACTAATGGTTCTTATCTGTCCCAAATGCTGCTACCACCACCTTGATCGCTAAGATCGAGTTTATCTTTCGGATTATCCCAGCCACTTGATTGCAGACCTCTCACATCACCACTTCCAGCCAGAAGCCGTGCCGAGTGTTGTAACTCAATTGCCTTCACAGAGGGCTTCATATATTCTTTCTTCATATCGCTTACTTGACAAGTATTTTTTTACCTTTATTGATATACATTCCGCGTTGTGAGGGCTTTCCGCTGAGCTTGCGTCCGTCGATGGTGTACCAGTAATCACTCCCCTCGCCCTTTGGAGAGGGGCCGGGGGTGAGACTGATACCTGTCGTTTCTTCACCGTCAAAGCTTAATGCAAACGCACGTGCCTGAGTCCCGGCGTGTTCCTTGATGTACGGCACTGAGAAGTAGGCACGACATGAGCGAATCTGGCGGTCAATGGTTGAGTAGTACAGTGTGTTTGCGTCACCCAAGAATAGGATGCTCTTGTCATTAGCTGTCACACTGACAGGCGAGTATGTACCCACCATCTGTACTGTCTCCAGTCCAGCTGTCTTACTCTCCACTGCCTGAGCCGTCGAATTGCTGATGGTTACGCCCTCGAATACAGGATTGCTGATGTCGTCACCACTCGTCCACTTCACCAGATAGGGTACTCCAGCCTCAATCTCTGTTGCCGTCTTGAACCACAGATACAACGTGCCGTCTTCCGTATCAAAGCCGTTCTTCTTTGTCACGTCCAGCATCATCAGCGTTGCCCCTGCAAAGTCCGCATTGGCAGCAATCTGCGCTGCACTCAACGAGAACGGTAGGCACAGCGTGTTCCACTTGCCGTCCTTATAGAGCGTGCGGCCGCTGAGCGTAACGTCGGCCAAGTAGCCGTGCGCGTCGCTGATGGTCGTGCTGTTGTCGGCGTTGTCAGCCAGGTTGATGATGGCCGGTATCACCTCGTATGTGCCGCTCTGGGCGGCAGCCCCCGGGTTGGCGCCTTCGCCGCCGGCAGCGCGGTTGTCGCCATCATACCAGCCTAAGAATGTATAATCTTTATAGTCATCCTCGTCGAACACTACATTTGTTTTTTCGCTGTTTATCATCGTTTCGTCACCGTCAGCAGCGGCTGTGCCATCCGCATTAGCACCGCCTTTGCCTCCAAAGGCTCCTACCTGATAGTATGAAAGTCCCGTAAGGTGGTCTTTATATGTAATGCTTCCTGAGGCGCCTCCACCGCCTCCGCCTCCGCCGGGGCCGCCGGTGCCGATGTCGCTGGCAGCGCCGCCGAAGCCACCGGCACCGCCACCGCCGCCGCCACCTACAGAATAAATTTCACCTCTAGCAATGTCACCACTTCTGCGGGGGGCGCCACTGCTGCTGGTGCCACTGCTGCCGTCATGACTCTTCTTCATGGGCGCAGGAATAAAAATAATAACACTACTTTGAGCAAATGGCCGAAATACTGCATTGAGACCTGCAGCGCCACCGCTGCCACTGGTGCCACTGCTACCTCCATGAGCCTCTATCGTTGGCTCGGCCATTTGGTAAACATAGAGCGTGCCCATGTCGGCAGCGGTACCGCCGCCGACACCATTGCTGCCTACATTACCTGTTACGTCAGCAAACTCTTGTTTCCCTACTCCGCCAGCACCGCCTGCGCCGCCATCGGCACCGCGTGTGCCGATGCCTGCACCGGCACCGCCGCCGCCGTCGCCGCCGCGACCGCCGGCACCAGACTTTATCCCGTTACTGTCAAATACATCTTTTGCAATTTTGTAAGTTGCATCTCCGCCCTTCGAGCCATTGCAGCCGTTAGCAGCGTTGCCACCTGTGGCGACGAGTTTGCCGCTGCCGATGAGGCAGAGCGTGTTGCCCTCCGTCAGCTCAACGCCCGCACCGGCACCCGTCTGTCCGCTGGCATCGGCGCCCGTACAGGTAATGGTCTGCCCAGAGGCGATGAAGAGATGCACCGTGCCTAAGATGGTCAGTCCGCTGCCGCCAGCGTTGCTGTTGGTGAACGTGCAGTCGCCCATGGCGAAATAATAGGTTGTAGCATCTGCCGTGCCTATCGTCGCCCCCTTATGGCTTCCGGGAAGCAGCATCCTCCATTGGCTCTGGCTGGTCTTCGTCTGCTGACAGACCATATCCCATTCGCCTTGCGCAGGCATTTTTAAATTGAAGGTGTCAGCCTGCTCGCTGATGCTGGCACTGCCTGCCGCGCCGCTGCTGCCGCCATTGATGGTCGTGGTTACATCACCGCCGCCTGTTCTTTCAATGGCTGTTGCCACCCATTGAGCATAATTGGTATCACAAAGGCCATTAGCGACATTGTCTTTCGACACCCCTGCGGTACCACCGGCGGCGGCAAAAGAGCCGTCACCATTTTGACCGCCGCCACCGCCATTTGCGAAGACTTGGAAGAAACCAGCAGCTGCCCAGGTATGGGAGCCTTTGGCACCGCCGCCACCGCCGCCACCGCCGGGTCCACCGGAACCGATTTTACTTCCTGCGCCGCCGGAGCCACCAGCACCGCCGCCACCACCACCGGGGAAACTGTAAACATTATTTCCAACATACAAATAACTCTTGCCAGCACTGCCGGCAGTACCGGCGGCGCCATAGCTGCCACCCGTAGCATTCACCGTGATGCCATCGGATGCATATAGGGTGCCCATGGCACCAGCAGTTTGACCATCACCGCCAGCACTGCCAGCCACGCCATTTTCAACCCACGTCTGATAATAAATTTCGCTTTCAGCGGCGCTACCACCGGCACCGCCATCGCCGCCACGTGTGCCGATGCCTGCACCGGCACCGCCTCCTCCGTTGCCACCAGTACCACCGCCGCCAACCCATGCCGCGCCCTGATCATAACTGTACGATGCGTTTGCGCCGTTTGCGCCATTGCCACCATTCGCAGCATTGCCGCCCGTGGCATTCACCGTGCCCTTGCCAATGATCCAGAGCGTGTTGCCCGCCGTCAGATCAATGCCGGCACCGGCACCCGTCTGTCCGCTGGCATTAGCTCCCGTGCAGGTGACGGTTACGCCCTGGGGCAAGTAGAGATACACCGTGCCCTGGATGGTCAAGCCGCTGCCGCCAGCCGTGCTGTTGGTGAACGAGAGGCTCGCGTCGGCGTAGTAATACGTCGTAGTACCTGCCGTGCCAAGCGTCTTTCCCGTCGTGGAGCCTTCGGTCAAGGCCGTCCAGTTTGCCGATGTGGTATTGGTCATAGCATAGACCTCTTCCCAACTGGCTTGCGCCCACGCTCCCTGCACCATGGCGCAGAGCAGGGCGAGGATTAAAAAGATTTTCTTTTGTCTCATGTTATTACAGATAATTATATTTTATTCCATACTATAGTTGTTACATTCATGGTGAACATGTAGCGGTAGGTGGCAGAACCCTTAGGGAGGACACGGGCTGCTACCTGACGGATGTTTTCTATGACTTGCGTTCGTTCCATGTTTATTTAAATTTGTTTTCGTCGGCAAATATACTAAAAAATCCTGAGACGCCAAAGGAATCTCAGGAAAAATGTATTGTTTAACTTATTTATACACAATAGGGTCGGTTCCGGTGTGTAATTTGTGCACAAAAGGGTCGGCTCTCCCGCCTGAAGGTATGAGTGTGGCGAAGCGAACCGCTGTGCATTCAAAAATTATTAGCAAAAAAGAACCCACGCAAGACCAACGCTGCGTGGGTTCTTGTTATGTTTGTTGGCCTGACCGCACGAGGGGTCAGAGCCTTTTTGTGTTAGTTGCCCTCATCAACGACGTCATCACTGAAACTTCCTTCGATTCCGAAGTTTGTATTGTTGATTACACCATTTGCGCTAACCATGAGAATAAGCTGGTTTGCAGGTATGACTACTACAAAAGATTCTGGTTTGATATATTCTTTCTTTATCATTTTTCAGTCCTCCTTTTAATTAAAATACAACCTTAGATGTCTTCACTGAACCGTCTTTGAATGTCTTCTTGACGATATTGACGCCACTGAATGGCTGGCTGGAAATCTGACCGTTGACAGAGAGATACTGAACTGACACAGTTTCCTCAGTTGCAACGCTGTCAATAGCCGTAGCCGAGCCGTCCTCGTCGATAAATACAACGGTTGGATTAAATCCACTGGCGTTTGTGTTAACCTCACGTGTGAAGTAGCAACGGCCGGGCTTTAACGACTTTGTGGTTTTGCCAATCTTACCCGTTGAGCCTACGACATAGTAATTGGAAACCCCTTCTGCCGGTGCCGCGAGTCCTTCAAAGGTTCCGATAAACTGAGCACCGTCGTATTTAGGACTCTTAGCTTCTGTGGTTGCCTCTACGGTTCCGTTGACCGGACCATAAAATATTGATTCTCCTGAAACTGTAGATAACGCCTTGAACAGATATGGCGTATTGGGTGCTATCATCGCCGAGCTTGTGAATGTCAATTTATTTTCGTTGGAATCATAATCTGTCAGTACAGCCTGCTTTACGAACATACTACCAGTATTGTTTACAGAGAATGGAAGCACGATGGTTCCGTATGTGTCAGGTGTGAAAGTACGCTTGTACTGCGATTCTCCAGCAGAAAACGCCTTGCTGACGAAAATCTCCTGATTATTGTCAGAAATCACATAGCTTCTGCAATAATTACCTACAACGATGTTCTGACCAGAAACATCGGCATTATTTGCAAAGTATGCAAGTCTGTTGTCATTGATGTCTGTGGCTACAGTACCGAGGATGTTAGCATTTGTGAAATCAAAGTTAAGGTATTTGTAATCATCATTAGCAAGGATTTCCTCGACCTTGCCATTATCTACCAATCCTGATACGATACCAACTTTTGAGTCCTCATCTGATTTGGTTGTTGTTGGCGATTGGATGTTAGAACCAATATAGGTAGGAATGAAATTGTCGGTACAATTCAGGTATGTTGTACCCTCTTTCCAGTTGCCTGTTGTTGCATCTATTAATATAACATCAACCGCATTAGGAGCATCAATATAATACAAGCCTTCGTTTATTTGCATATGATAAAGGTCAAAATCTACGCCTTCTTCAAGCAGCTCTGCTCCAGTGTAGACGTATAGACCTCTTGTTCTGGCTTTCTCGCATGCATTTTGATATGTTGCGTATGCGGCCTTTTCTGCATTTGTGTTCTGCCTTATTTTGTAGTACATCTCTGATGGAGGCAGATTATTTCGTTGAGTTCGTGGGTAATTCAGTCTGTTGTCGGTTGCAAAAGAAGAAAGAGTTGTGTTCAGATCGTCATTTGTTAGATCTTCACCAGAAACCACCGCGCGTGTGAAACTTTGCAATTGTGATGGGAGAATAGAATAGTTGTTGATGTCTGATACAGTCAACTTAATGTCTCTGTTGCGGTTTGCAACCCTTGTGTAGGCTACATAGTCGATTGATAATGTTGACCCCAATATTATATTCTCCCTGTTGTTCTCGCTGTCTAAACTACTTTGACCTTGCGCTGTAATTGTAACATCAGAGTTTGCGGAGTAGGTGTAAGTGATGTTGTTGTCGTCACTATACACGGTTTTTTCTTGTGCAAATGTAATACCTGCACTTGCAGAAAGAACTGCAGCTAAAAGTAAAAGTTTTTTTCTCATTTTTTTTAATGGTTTTATATCTTCTGATTAAAATCTGCCGCAAAGTTACAACTTTTTTTTAAAATACGTTGCATTATTTTCAAAAAAATGGAATCACAGGGACAGGTTTGAAGTGAACCCCAAAGTTTGGACGGGTTAAACACTATTGCTCATTAGGAATTGAGTCCGGTATTGTACTGGGCTCATTCCTTTTAGTCTGAGCTTTATTCTCTCCTTATTATAATAGTCAATGTACTCTTTCAGGTCTTTTATGAAGACTTCCATAGATGTGTACTTACCTGGATATAGCAGCTCTGACTTCATGATACCAAAGAAGTTCTCCATCATGGCGTTGTCCAGACAGTTCCCTTTACGAGACATGCTTTGGATAATGCCATGTTTCTTTAGACTATTCTGATAGGCTGCGTGCTGGTAGTGCCAGCCTTGATCAGAGTGCAATACGACACCTTTAGGGAGATCTACGCTCTCATACATTCGATTGAGCATAGTGATTACCATTTCCAGGTTCGGTGCCTCTGTGATTGAATATGCAAGGATCTCGCCATCGCACATGTCAAGTATCGGTGAGAGGAAAGCCTTACGCCCTTCTATCGTCACCTGGGTTACATCTGTAGCTAGCTTCTGGTAAGGCCTCTCAGCAGTGAAGTCCCTGTCGATGATATTGGGAGCTGTCTTACCCACTTCTCCCTTATAGGAGCGGTATTTCACCTTCCTCACCTCGCTTTTCAGTCCAAGTTCATCCATAAGCTTCTTGACCGTCTTATGATTGATAAGACGCCCATCATTACGGAGCTCCAGCGTTATACGCCTGTAGCCGTAACGACCTTTGTGCTTATGGAATATGGTGTATATCATATCTTTTACTTCTTTGTACTTGTCTTTCTTCTTGCCATGCTTGAGATGATAGTAGAACGTGCTACGCGCCATCTTCTTGAGCTCCAGCAGGACATCTAAATCTGCATGCTCATTACGCCTTAGTTCTTCGATGGCTTGCGCCCAATCGCTCTGTTTTGGGCTTCTCTTTCCTCGACTAAGGCTCTCACTTTTTTTAGCAGGAGATTCTCCAGCCTTAAGCGCTCATTTTCTTTACGAAGGCGCTCGTTCTCTTTCTCGTACTCTTCTTTAGGAAGTCGTTTAACCATACGCTTACCAGTTTTAGATTGCCTGGATTTATGAGATTCCAGTGCTCCATATCCTCCCCTCTCAGCCAACTTTACCCATACACTTATCGTAGAGTTGGATATGCCATATTTGACAGAAAGCTGGTACAAAGTTAAATTACTTTCTTTATATTCACGAACAATCTTGCATTTTTCTTCATATGACAACCTTTTTTTCTTGTGGCCATGAGATTTTAGACCGTCAACTCCTTGGAGTTTATAGCTTTCTAACCATTCGTAAAGAATGTGATGACCTAAATGAAATCTACGAGAGACAGAACGAGCAGACTCTCCTTGGAATACAAATCCAATTGCACATAACTTTTCTTCTAGACTGTAACTACGTTTCATTTGAACCTTTAAGTTGTGTCCAACTTTCTGGGTTCACTTCACCTATGTCCCCTTCGTCAAGTTCTGAGAACGGCATGCCCTTTGGGATGTATTGACGTATCAGTCCGTTGGCATTCTCTATGGCTCCCTTCTGCCATGATGAGTACGGGTCTGCGAAGTACACCTGTGCACCGAGAGCCTCTGTTATCATCTTATGGCATGTGAACTCCGTTCCGTTGTCTGTCGTTATGGACAGTATGCTGTCTTTGAAAGGGCTGAGCATGGCGATTACTGCACGGGCAAGCTGCTCCGCGTCCTTTCCATACTTGAGCTTCTCCATGAACAGTCTGTTGGTATTCCTCTCTATGACGGTGACTATTGCATGCTGGTTGTTCGGTCCGACGATGGTGTCCATTTCCAGGTCACCGAACCTCCTGCCGTCCGCCTCTGCGGGCCGCTCGTGTATGCTGACCCTGTCGGGGATGTTTACCCGTTTTGCCCCCACTGGCCTGCTGCGGTGCTTGAGTCTGTGCCTGAGATGCTTGTACAGGGTCCCCCTGTCGTGCTTGTCCTGCCTGATCCACTTGTAGATGGTCTCATGGGATATCCTTATCCCGTCTCTTGCCAGATAGCCGGATATCTGCTCTGGAGACCACTGGTCATCCACAAGATGGTGCCTGACTTCGCTCCATACAGCCTTACTGATGGCACGGTTACCCGGCTGGCGCCTGCTGCGCTTGTCAGCCCTCTTCTGTGCCCAGTCCCATTTGTACACCCCACGCTGGCTTGAGTTGCGCTTCAACTCACGCGTGACAGTGGAAGGATGGACACCTATCGCTTCCGCGATTGACTTTTTTGAGCATTTCCTTTGTAGTAACACAGAAATTGTGTACCTTTGCTCCGAGGTTAGTTGTTTGTACATAAGCAATGCAAAGTTAATTAATCTCTGGGAGATTCTGGTCTCCCATTATTGTTTTTTGCATTGCCAGATTGAAATCAGCTCCCTCTCTCCTCTCTTGGGGGCTGCTCGCCCCCAAACCCCTCGGTGTTTTTCAGGTATTAGTCTTGGCTTCGCCTCTACCTGAAAATTGCACTTCTATCTTGAACTTAGGTATCGTGATATGGTATATGAATGTCACCATTGTAGCATAAATAGGAATTCCATGAGTATGGAGACTCTGGAAATGAAAGATGAAGACTTAATAAGTTGGTCTTTCAAATAATCTTCATTTTGACTTTGTTGCGATGGTTATTCTTATTTAGCAGATAATTACAATTTTTCTTT
>JBGUQW010000055.1:0-61682 GCA_045131435.1 Prevotella sp. | reverse complement strand
AGCATGCAGATGCAAAGGAGCTCTTTGACAGACTGAACAAGAAATTCCATGAGGCCCACTTCAAGTCGGCCTATGAGGCTGGCTTTTCTCTGCCTTTTGGCTTCCATAAATGAAGAAATCCCTATAAATTACTTGTTTTAGCCAATTTTATGCACAAAAATAGAGTTGGAATTGAAAATCTTGGGAATTTTTCATTGAAAATCTTGGGAATTTTTGTATCTTTGCCGCAAAAATCGAGATTTATGTATTATCAAAGGCTTATAGAAGATGCAATTGCACTGAAACTGAAGTCATCTGGAGCAGTGCTTGTGGCAGGACCAAAGTTCTGTGGAAAGACAACCACGTGTATGTTATATCAGAAAAGTTTCGTGAAACTAAACACGAAACAGGCTATTGCTATGGCGAGAATGAATCCAAGAGCCATGCTTAACGGAGATAAGCCAAGACTGATAGACGAATGGCAGAAAGCGCCAGATATTTGGAACCAGGTAAAAGATGATTTGGATTTTGAATACCAGTTCGGAAAATACATTCTTACAGGTAGCAGTACGCCTGCGGACAAGACTGAGATTCATCATACTGGTGCAGGCAGAATAGCTCCACTTACGATGCGTCCGATGACGCTGTGGGAGTCAAAAGAGTCGAAAGGTACCGTATCGCTGAAGGACTTGTTTGAAGGAGGTAAGAATTTTCCATGGGACATGAATGCAGACTTTACATTGGATGATGTTGCATTCTTGCTATGCAGAGGTGGCTGGCCTATTTCGGTGCTGGCTCCACGAGATATAGCCATCGAAATAACAAAGAACTATTATAACGGACTGTTTGTCTTCGAGGACAGTGAGAACGAACGATTCCGGAATAAGAAACCAGAGGTTCTTAGGATGATATTGAGAAGTTATGCCCGAAACATTTCCAGCGAGGCTGCTGTTTCGACCATCATTTCTGACATTCGTCAAAGTAATGAGCGTACGATGGACTCAAAGACTTACGATGATTATATGGATGCCCTGAAAGATTTGTACATCATTGAGGATATGGATGCATGGAATCCAAACATCAGATCAAAGACATCGATTAGAAGTACGCCGACCAGACATTTCGTTGATACGTCGATAGCCTGTCGCAGTCTTGGTGTGAGTCCGGGAGACTTGATGAAGGACTTGAACAGCTTTGGACTATTCTACGAAGACTTCGCCGTAAGAGATTTGAGAGTCTATGCCGACTGTCTGGGTGGAACCTTGAAACACTATCGCGATAATGCAGGATTGGAGTGTGATGCCGTGGTACATCTGGAAGATGGCAGATGGGGTGGCATAGAAATTAAGCTTGGTGGTGACGATTTGATAAACGAGGGAGCTGAATCTTTGAAGACTCTCCAAAATAAAATCATAGAAAAGAGTGATGAGAAAGCACCATCATTTCTATTGGTATTGACAGCTGTAGGTGGTGCGTATAAGCGTGAGGATGGTGTATATGTGGCTCCCATAAATCTGTTGAAACCGTGACAGTCTATCCCTATTATATTATAATGGAATTACGAATCTACGGAGAGACGGAGTCACGGAAATAATACGAAGGTATGACAAATGGTGATTTGTGATAGCATTCTTTTCGAAATCCCCAGTCCCCTTTGCCTTTCCCTCAGGAATCGTTATCTAAGTGTAGCTTAAGCTAAGAATTGTTGTCAATACCATATAAGTACCATGCCTCGGAGTGCCAGAAAGGAAAGCGGCTGTGGCATCTACCATGTGATGATGCGAGGGGTAAATCGTCAGGTTATCTTCGACGATGATGAGGATTGCCGGCGGTTTATGGATATTCTTGCGGACTTGCCGTTCCAGCATGATGATGACGGGAGGCTGCTACCCATACGTACTTGTGTGATTTACGCATGGTGTCTTATGATGAACCACTTCCACCTGCTGGTGATGGAGAAGGACTGGAAGATTGCGGAGGTAATCAAGAGTCTGGCGAGCAGCTATGTGTATTACTACAACAAGAAGAACGAGCGCGTGGCTGAGTTCCAGCGACTGACAATGGAGGAACAGACGCGAATCGTACTGGACACAAAGGCGGAGGGCGCCTCTATCCGTCAGGTGATGAGCCACACAGGATGGTCGTATAGGCGGGTGAGGGAGGCTGGCATTGTGTGAGGAGTTTAAACGAATTAACCAGTATGGTTGATGGAACTACATATATGCGGAAATGAGTAAATGCAGGGAGCGGTGTTTTGACGGGGATTTACCTAAAAAATGCCGTTTTTGTGCCTTGAAACAACTTGTTTTGGTGAAAAATAGTAAAAACATATCGATTTTTGGGTGTTTGTTAATTGTGTTTTATAGAAAAAATGTAATTTTGTAAACCAAACTTAATAAAAATGCCCGATAATTATAAATCGCAGTTAATATGAGTGTCAGTAAAGATGTCATCAAACAATGCCTGGTCAGTAAGCAGCGCGAAGTGGATGAGGCGGTGATAGTGAACCGTCCCATAGAATTCGAAGAGAACGGCAACTATGTGATTGTTGGCGTTAGACATGCAGGCAAGTCGTACTTGCTGTATCAGCGTGTGCGTCAGCTACAGGCAGCAGGAAAGGGATGGGATGAGATATTGTTTGTGGACTTTGAGGATGAACGTTTGGCTGAATTCCAAACGGAGGACTTCAACAGTCTCTTGGAGGCCCATCTGGAACTGTATGGCAAGAAGCCTGTGGTGTTTCTCGACGAGGTGCAGAATATTCCGCACTGGGATAAGTTTGTGCGGAGGTTGACTGATGCGAAATACAGGGTTTATGTGACGGGCAGCAATGCGAAGATGCTGAGCAAAGAGGTGGCAACTACGCTGGGTGGAAGGTTCTTCATATATGATGCTTATCCATATTCGTTCAAAGAGTATTTGGCAGCGCAGCAGGTGGAGCTGAAGGAGCATTGGGAGTATGACACTATTCTGAGAAGCGAGGTCAAGCGTCATTTGAACGAGTACTTCTACTACGGTGGCCTGCCAGAGATTCTGTCGTTTAAGAATAAGCGGGCTATGTTGTCGAGCCTGTATCAGAAGATTTATCTGGGTGACATCTGTGCCCGAAACAACATCAAGAACGACAGGGTGTTGAACATCCTGATCAAGAAGATGGCGGAGAGCGTGAAGCAGCCGCTGTCGTTTAACAGGCTGAAGAACGTGATTGTGGCAACGGGGTCGCCCATCAGCGTGCCTACTACGATAGATTATGCAGATTTTGCCTCTGACAGCTGGTTGATACTGCCCATAGAAAATGAGGTGGGGAAGCTGACTGAGAAAGAGACGCAGAAGAAGTACTACTTCATAGACAACGGTCTGCTGAACCTGTTCCTGATGAACTCAGAGACATCGCTACTGGAGAATATGGTAGCGGTGGAACTGTGCAGGCGTTTTGGCAAGAAGAATGTGTTTTATCTGAATGCGGATAAAGAGATAGACTTCATTGTGCCTGATGAGAGGCTGGCTATTCAGGTGTCGTACAGCATCAAGGAGGAGACCACTTACAACAGGGAGGTGCCGCCACTGGTGAAGTATTCCAAGGCACACGCGGAATGGAAGTGCCTGCTGATTACGTATGATGAAGAAGGCACTGAAGATGGAATACCAGTTGTGCCAGTGTGGAAGTGGCTGATGAATTAATAACAAGTATATAGATAATAAATCTGCCATATCACACAAAGGCATCGTATGATGAACTCCTGCAACTGTCCTTTCGAGTGCAAAAATACTATTAATTTTTAGTAAAACCAACTTTTTAGTGGAAAATCTGAGTTAAATATTGTAAATATCTGGCTTTTTCGTTGAATTTGCACTATTTTTGCAGTGCAAATGAAACAAATACTCTAAAATACTTAATGGCAACAAAGGAACAAGTTGAGGCGTTATGATTAAAAAGACAATGACAAGCCCATTCACGGGAGGTGTAGCTGCGCTCCTTAGTGAGCCTTCGACTCTTGTATTCAGGAAAGAGACTTTCCATTTCGTGCATCAGTTCTATGAATGTCAGGACTCTCATGAGCGCTTTTCGACATCAGAACTGGATGAGGCAAACTTGGCGCAGATATACAACCAATATCGTGCCAAGTATGGTATTCCATTCCCAGAGGAGATTAAGCGTATTCGTCAGCACTATGGACTTTCGGCGGCTAAGATGTCGGAGATATTGGGTTTTGGAGAGAACCAATACCGATTGTATGAGAACGGGGATATGCCAAGTGAAGCTAACGGCAAGGTGCTGATGTCGATTATGAATCCGGAGATATTCCGCGTTTTCGTAGAGAATGCAAGGGGACAGTTCTCTGACGAGGAGTATGAAAAGTTGATGGCCAAGGCGGGTGTGTGGAATAAGGAGAAGTACTCGCCAGTAGTGGTTGACTATGTGTTTGGAAGGGGACGCCGTGACATCAGTAGCGGCTATACGGCACTGTCTATTTCAAAGATAAAAAACATCCTTTTGTACTTCATAGAGAAGGGACATGGTGTTTTTGTTACAAAAATGAACAAACTGCTGTTTTATACAGACTTCCTTTCGTATAGGGAACGCGGAAAGGGCATGACCGGTCTTAGATATAAGGCTATCCAACACGGACCAGTGCCCGTAAGATGGGATAGAATCTA
Organism: Prevotella sp.; assembly: GCA_045131435.1. Taxonomy (GTDB): domain Bacteria; phylum Bacteroidota; class Bacteroidia; order Bacteroidales; family Bacteroidaceae; genus Prevotella. Next base: position 57,044 of record JBGUQW010000055.1, on the reverse strand, counting down.
CAGTTTCTATGATGATATCAATCAGGAGATTGTGCAGCTATCGAATGATAGAGAGGGAACGATGCTGGTTTCTAACCTGTCGCCTGTGATGGCAGAATTCAGTGATGAAGAACTGGAGATATTGGGAACTGTATATGAGCGATTCAAGAAAGAAACGCCAACGCAGATATCTGAGACGAGTCATCAGGAGGAAGCATGGAAAAAGTATTTCAATACTGATATGCCTATTAATTTCGATATGGCGTTTACGCTGAAGGCGATATAAAGATATTTTCGTAGGAGAAAGAGAAATCCCTGTTTGGAGTTAGAATCCAAGCAGGGATTTTTTGTGTGTCTATTTGAAGTCTTTTTTGTTGTCTATCAGCATTTGTCGAAGGGATTCTTCGAAGCCTTCGGCGAAGGGTGGGTCGCAGTCGGGATAGATGGCGCGGAAATCGCGCTCAAGGGCATCGAGCAGCCGGGCGATGAGGAGCCACTTCTGGCGGCGGGTGAGCGGCTGGCGCTGCTGAGAGAGGAGATAACGCACTGCGACGTAAGCCTGACAGAGGGCTATGGCGTCACTTTTCGAATACGACTCTGCGTATGCTTGCCAACATGGGCTGCGCAGAGGTCACGCACAGTGGCCTGTGCGATGCCATCGATGCCATCTTTGAGCATGGCAAGGAAGGACGGAGTGAATTTAAATTGACTCATTATTACTTAATTTAATTTAAAAATGGGACCGACATGCCGGTCACAAAACGGCCGCAAAAGTACAAAAATATTCCGATATTTGTGCAGAAAATGGAGAAATAGTGAATATTTTTTCAGTTAATCATTAATAGATAACAGATAATAGTTTGGAAATTATGAACAACAAAAGAGAACAACGATGCATTGAGCTGTATGAACGGCTGAAGGCGCAGTTTCAGAGAAGCCGAGTGCTGGACGATGCTGACAAAGGGCTGCTGCCAGTGAAGGACAGCAATGAGTTTAACAAGAGGATAGCGGAGCACGAGGCGGCACTGATGGTGAGCTGTCTGATTCGCCTGACAGCACACATGGGGCTGGATGACTTTAACTCGAACTGGTTCTTCTTCTCCGATTACATCTACCAGGATGAGGATCTGAATGCGCAGGAGTGCGTGGAGCGCACGCTGATGGAGGATGTATGATGGCTGAGGTATGATGTTAAACCAACAGGCGGCACAATTAATTCAGTGTGAATTAGCCCTTGCGGGTTTTTCAACTGACGATGAACAGAGGCTGAGGCGGCTGGAAGAGCGGCGCATTACGCCCGACAAGGAACTGCACCCGGTGGAGTTTCTGTTCAGGCTGCACGGCAAGCCCTGTTTTGCCCGGGGCGAGCTGACAGGTCTGTCGGGCAAGGCCAAGAGCGGAAAGACGTTTGTATGCTCCATACTGATGGCACTATGCTTTAGCAACGAGGTGCTCTCCGTACAAAGGATCGAGCCAAGAAAGCTTCACGTGCTGTGGTATGACACGGAGCAGAGCGACGAATCGACGCAGGATATCCTGAAGAACCGAATACTACGGATGATCAGTTCTCATCCATCTGACATCAGCCCTCTGTTAGACGTCTTTAATGTGCGTCGGGATGCGGTGAGCGAGCGACTTCCGATGCTGGAGGCTGCGGTGCGCTACAGGAGGCCGGACCTGGTGATCCTCGATGGTATCCGCGACCTGGTGGCCGACATCAACGATGGGGTGGTGGCGCAGAACGTGGTGGAGCGACTGATGCATCTGGCTCAGGAGCACCACTGCTGCATAGTGTGCGTGCTGCACCAGAACAAATCGATGGAAGACCGCAACCTGCGCGGCTGGATTGGTACGGAGCTGAAGAACAAGGCGTTCGAGGTGTATGAGTGTGCCAAGAGCTGCGAGCGTATCTTTACATGGAGCCAGACGGATACGCGAAAGTATGACATTGCTGACGGCCTGAGCTTTGCCGTGGGCGACGATGGCATACCATACCGATGCACGGAGAAACAGCTGGTGGAAGCTCAGCTGGAGGCTCAGCGCAAGGCGGTGGCCAGGATGGAGAAGCAGGGTGGGCGACCGGGAAAGCCGTATGCCGACCTGAACCCGAAGTATGCCCACAAGGTGGGGCGCAAGCACGTGTTCGATGTGAAGTTGCTGTTTACGGACATTATGCAGCCGGGGCAGGCCTATACGGAGAACGCGCTGAAGACGGAGATTTACGCCAAGACGAACGCAGTGAAGGACAAACTGCACCTGGAGATGCTGCGACAGGCGGTGGACGAGAAGATTATTCTGTGCAGCACCAATCCCTTTGGACAGAAGGAGTACTTGCTGCCGGCGCCAGAACCGACGGTGGATGCCGTGGAACAGGATCTGCCGTTTTAGAGGTGCCTTCGGTGAAGGCCTAACGCCCCCACATACTACATTCTCTCTCGTAGAGAGAATTACGTATGGGGCTTAGACTTCACCTTCGGCGATGGATGATGTAAGATGTATGATGGATGATGTAAGAAGTAGGATGTATGATGTATGATGTATGATGTAAGAAGTATGATGTACGATGATTTGACCATTCAGAAGCTCAGGGAGCTACCGATTTTCGATGTGTGCCAGAAACTGGGCATCAGTCTCTATGGCATGGGCCAACTGACCAGGCGCGCCAAGTGCTGGTATCACGACGATAAGCATCCGTCGATGCACGTGAACAAGAAGCGGAACATCTATAAGTGCTTTGTGTGTGGCAAGGGCGGCGACGTGATCCGCCTGGTGCAGGACAACGAGAACCTCTCGTTCCCCAAAGCCTGCGAGTGGCTGATGAATGAATTTAGCATCGCTGAAATTCATTCAGATGGAAGAAGTATGATGGAAGATGTAGGATGTGTGACCTCAGACATTAGCCTTCAGACGTCAGACATCATCGCCCTGAATCCTGATCTGGTCAAGAAGGTGCGGAGCACGAGCTCAGTGTTCTGCCAGTCGTTGCTCAGCTGCAATTACATGACCTACCAGCAGCTGAAGCATGCCGCAGAGCAGTACCACCTGGGGGTATCGAAGGATGGGGGCGTGGTGTTCTGGCAGATTGACGAGCAGCAGCGCATTCGCACTGGCAAGGTGATGTATTACCGGACGGACTGTCACCGCATTAAGGAGCGCAACCCTACTTGGGTGCACTCGCTGCTGAAGCGACAGTTGCCCGAGGGCTGGGCGCTGCACCGCTGCCTCTTCGGGCAGCACCTGCTGAGCAGTAAGGCGCCGGGGGCCACGGTGTGCGTGGTAGAGAGTGAGAAGACGGCGGTGATATGTAGTGAACAGATGCCCGACTGTGCATGGCTGGCCTGCGGTGGCTTGCAGATGCTGAATGCGGAGATGCTGCAGCCCCTGACGGACTATAAGGTGGTGATATTTCCCGACACGGACACGACGGGCGACACCTTCCGACAGTGGTACACCATTGCCCAGCAGGCCCAGAAGCAATACCCCTTTCGTTACCCCCTGCGCATCTCGGGGCTTCTGGAGCTCCACGCCACCGAGGCCCAAAAACACCGCAAAATCGACCTCGTCGACTTCCTCTTCGAAGGTCAAGGTTCCACAGATATCACGGATCCCACAGATTCTTGTCTTTATTAATGTCTCGCAGTTCGCATCGCCACACTCATACCTTTCCGTGTGAGACTATTCTTAAATTCTTAAATTTTTGATGATTATGAAACAATCCTATAGCAAATCAGAACTGGCCGAATTGGCCGACGTCTCCTACAGCACCTTTTACCGTTACCTCCAGTCCCGCCGCAGACAGCTCACCAAGTTCGGTTGTAAGGCCAAGGCCAAAATCCTTCGTGGCAAAGCCCTCGACTACGTCTGCCGTGACTATGGCATCACGCTCCCTGAAGATCCTCCCGAGCCCCTGCGCAAACACATCAAATTCGTGTAATTTGTGTGATTCGTGTGATTCTTCGACTAAAGATCGAAGTGTGTCGTTGCGAACGTGTTCGTCTTATTCTGTCAGTGTTCATCAGTGTTCGTCAACGCCACTTCAGAATGTTGTACCTTTGTCATGCATGAGAGATGCAACCGAAAGGAATGCCTTCCACGGGTGAAAGAGATGGCTCATATGGGAGTCAGGGATAATCCATTATAGGGGTAAAACCCTATCTCCATGACGCAAAAAGACTATCCGGATAGCACACGAAGCCTATCTCCAAGACCCTCACCAGGCAGCAACCGGTTAACGGTTAACGGTTAATGGTTAATGGTTAATGGTTATCGGTTAATTCTTACATTTTTACATTTTAATTTTTAATTTTTCATCTTTAATTTTTAATCTGTTATTCTATGAGTCAAAAGTACATCAAGACCCAAAACAAGAACACCAAGTCACCTGCCTATGGCAAGTACTATGTTCAGGCTGTCTATGACGAGGGCTTCGTCGGCACCGACGAGCTCGCACAGTTTATCCAGACCCAGGCCAGCGTCAAGAAGAGCGACATCATCGCCGTGCTCACCGAACTGGGCGAGGCCATGAAGCACTACTTCGAGATGGGCCAGAAAGTCAACCTCAAGGGCATCGGCATCTTCAAGGTCGGCTTCTCCAGCATCGGCGTCAACAAGCTCGAGGACTGCGGTGCTGCCAGCATCACCACCCGCCGCATCCTGTTCCAGCCCGAGACCCAGCGCGTCGTCGTCGGCCAGACCATCAAGGATGGTGTCGTCAAGCAGAAGTATGTCGTCGCCAAGACGCTCCTGAAGGATGTCGTCTTCGAGGAGACCCATGACAACGTCATGAACATCCCGCCTGAAGAATCTGGCGACTAACCCTAATATATGATGTAAGAGGTATGATGTAAGATGTGTCCGGGGTAAGGCGATGCCATCCCACGTGAGAGCTCTTAGAAACTCCAGACTTGTGAACTGTCTCTAAACGCTAAACTCTCAACACTAAACTATATCATGGTATGTACGCCGCCTGCACATTTCGCATCGTACCTCTTCATTCGTCAGATTCGTGCAATTCGTGTTCGTAACCCAATTCACTAATTCTCAAATTCTTGATTATGATAAAAGTCAACTGGACCAAAGTGGCTAACGTCCTGAAATATATTGCCACCATCATCACCACCGTACTGGGAACCATCGCCGTGCAGTCTTGCGCTCCCTACTGGATCTAATTCGTCTAATTCGTGAAATTCGTGTTCGTTTATGAAAGAACTGAAACCAATGAGTCCTATGAAGGACGTGAAGTGGATTGTCATCCACTGCAGCTACACCAAGGTCGGTCAGAAGGTCACAGTCGATGACCTCGACAACTTCCACCAGGCCAAGGGCTGGGCCTGCTGCGGCTACCACTGGGTGATCTATCAGGACGGATCGATACATCCCGGCCGGGCCGAGAAGTTCGCTGGTGCCCACGTAAAGCACTACAATCAGCACGCCATCGGCGTGTGCTACATTGGCGGCATGGATGACCGTGGCCGCGATGCCGACACCCGTACTCCTGAACAGAAGGCCGCTCTCTGGTTCCTGCTCAAAGACCTGAAACAGGCCTATCCTCTGGCCAAGATTGTAGGCCACCGCGACTTCCCCCGTGTAGCCAAATCCTGTCCTCTGTTCGATGCCCAGAAGGAGTACGCCACTCTTAACAATCAACACTAAACTCTCAACAGTGTTTTTATACCTCAGCTTGCCCTCGCGAGCTGAGGTTTTTTCATGGTCATCAGCATGTTTTTATTAAAAAGTGTCGCTATGTGCAATTTTGTTTGTGAAACAGAGGGGACAGGTAGTTGTGATTAAGGTCTGCTTACCCAGGAGGTGAGCGGGCCTTTTTTGGTTGAGTGAGGGAAGAAAAACGGGTACAAATAGTGCGTTTTGAAGTGTGGAAAGATGTAAAATAGTGCGTTTTGAAAATTATTTTTTGGTAAAATAGTGCGTTTTGAGATATTTTTCGTAATTTTGCACCCAAAAGGGCGCGAAGTCAGGCGGCACCTCAGCAATTGAATATCAATTCATTGCGTTGACGGTCGTCGACCTCCGACGCGACTCGGCAGAGCTGATGCGAGCATCGCTTTGCTCTCGCTGCTCCGTCGGTTCGGTTTGCACTGACTTTATCATCGCAAAATTTATATAAGAGAAGGAAATATGGACGTACAGTTTGACAAGACGAAGACCCTGAATGCGTTGCTTTACGTGGCCAACCGCGTGCAGCGCAAGGACTTTCATAAAATCTTCAAGATAATCTATTTTGCAGATCGTCAGCACCTGGCAGACTGGGGGCGTCCCATCACGGGCGACACCTACATCGCCATGGATGCAGGTCCGGTACCTTCGCGCTTGTACGATATGCTTAAGATTGTCCGTGGCGATTCTTATCTTCCGGACACCGAGGGCCTTGGCAAGTACTTCCAAGTGGAGAACTGGATGTACGTGCGTCCGCTTGTGGATGCCGACCTGAACAAACTCTCAGCCAATGAGCAGGAGGCGCTTTCCAATGCCATTGAGAAGTACGCTTCGCTCTCGTACGACGAGATCAAGGAGAAGTCGCACGATGTGGCCTGGCGCTCGACAGCCCGCGATTTTGCCATCAATTGGGATAGCATCGCCCGCGAGGCTGGTCTGGACGGCGAGGAGTTGGAGTGCGTGAACGAGTTCACGAAGTTGGAGGCTGCTCTAAACTAAGTCGTGATGTCAAGCAATAGCACATTGTCAGTGGCACCCTGACCGTGGATGAGATGAATACCTTCTTTCTGAAGAAGTGAGCCGGTTACAAATTGTAACCAACTGAAAAAAAAGTAGCAGTCTGTGACTGCTGAATTTGAGAATTAATCAGCCGCATGGAGGTAAATGAGCCTTTATGCGGCTGAATAATTTGTGTGGGTTGAGGGAATAAAAAGGGTGGAGGATGGCGGGTGAGGGAATAAATAGTTGCCTATTTTTAAGAAAAAGTGTACTGGGAATTAGAAAAAGTGTCGTTATTTGGCCAAATGAAATAAAAATCATACCTTTGCGGCCAAATAACGACATATTATGATTGTGTCGCTACTCCTTGTCCGTTGAGTCGCTGAAAATGCGGGGATTGGTCATGATGCGCAGCAGCTCAAGGTCTGAAATGATGCGGTTGAATGCCTTTGCCAAGGGCAGTTCGCTATTGATTGGTTCCATCCATTCTTTCATAATCATTTTGTTTTTTGTTTGAATTTCTACCCTTATAGTATGAGAAAAGGGAAAATGTTGCATGAGAAATGAAGAAAAAAATCATTTTTTGAGGATAATCTAAATAATTATTTGTATCTTTGGCGCATAATAACTAAAAAACTGGAGGATATGAAGAAAATTCTGTTTGTTATCGGCTCGTTGAGGGCGAAATCTTTTAACCGCCAGGTGGCCAATGTGGCTAAGAAGATGATTGGCAATCGTGCTGAGGTTCAGGAACTGGATTACTGCAATCTGCCATTGCTGAATCAGGACATTGAGCAGCCGGAGCCTGCAGTTGTGGCCCGAATCCGTAAGGAGATTGCTGAGGCTGATGCCTTGTGGATATTCACGCCAGAGTATAACATGAGCTATCCTGGGCATCTTAAGAATCTTTTGGACTGGATGTCTAGGCCCGTGAAACCGATGGATTATGGTACGCCTACTTGTATCAATGGCAAGCGTGTGGCCATCAGTGGGGCTGGAGGTATGAAAGACTATCCCGATAGGATGACGGCGGAGCAGGCGAGGGTGTCCGGCGAGGATGTGCTGAACATCGTTAGTCAGATACCTTGTGGAAAGGTGACTACCTATGGGCATATTGCGGCATTGACGGGATGGCCGAGTCATTCAAGGATGGTGGGTTGGACTCTAAGATATACACCTGGGGCTGAGAAACTGCCTTGCCATAGGGTGGTGAACAATGTAGGTCGCACTGCTCCGGGGTGGAGTCAGCATCGTCCTCTGTTGGAGAAGGAAGGTGTCGTATTCAAGCCCAACGGGCACGTGGATATGCAACGGCACCTTTGGGAACCGGAAATGATGTAAGATGGATGATGTAAGAAGTAATAATGACTTAAAATAAATTGATATGACTATTGGAGACAAAGTGCCCGAGATTCTGGGCAAGGATGAACAGGGACGGGATATCCGTCTGAGTGATTATAAGGGCAGAAAGCTGGTGTTGTACTTCTATCCGAAGGATAATACGAGTGGGTGTACCGCTGAGGCTTGCAGTCTGCGTGACCACTATGGCGAACTACAAGGCAAAGGCTACGAGGTAGTGGGTGTGAGCAAGGACTCTGCCGCTTCACATGTGAAGTTTAAAGAGAAGCATGAACTGCCATTCCCGCTGATTGCTGATGTCAACCATGAGTTGTTAGAGGCCATGGGTGCCTGGGGTGAGAAGTCGATGTACGGCAAGAAGACCATGGGTACTATCCGCACCACGTTTATTATCAATGAGGAGGGTGTTATCGAGCAGATCTTTGCTGGCAAGCAGGTGAAGACCAAGGAGCATGCCGAGCAGATACTTGAATTATAATTGAAAATTGATAATTGAGAATTGAAAATTATTGTCGGTATGGGAAAGTTTGAATTGATGGCATTGCCATACGCACCGGAGGCTTTGGGGCCGGTGATTAGTAAAGAGACAATTGCGTTCCATCATGGAAAGCATTTGGCGGGATATGTGAATAATCTGAATGGGCTAGCCTCACCCCCTAACCCCTCTCCAAAGGGCGAGGGGAGCTTCGACGAACTTAAAGCGTTGAAAGAGTTGGTGCTTAATAGTGAGGGAGCTATTCTGAATAATGCGGGACAGATACTGAACCACAATATGTACTTTGAGCAGTTTAGTGCGGATCCGAAATCACCTCCTACTGGAACGCTGGCTGAGGCGATAGTGAGAGACTTCGGGTCGTTCGAGGCCTTCAAGGAGGAGTTTCAGAAGAAGGGGACTACGTTATTTGGCTCTGGCTGGGTATGGCTGTCTGCAGATAAGGACGGGAAGTTGGTGATTACTCAAGAACTAAATGCGGCTAACCCGATTCAGAAGGACTTGAAGCCGCTGTTGACGTTTGATGTATGGGAACATGCGTACTATCTGGACTATCAGAATCGTCGTGCTGACCATCTGGCTGCGCTGTGGCAGATAGTTGATTGGGAGGTAATCGAGAACCGATACAATCAGTAGGCGATGGCGAGTTATGCAGACTTTGTATGAAGGACTATCCCGATAGGATGACAGCAGAGCAGGCGAGGGCGTTTGGCGAGGATGTGCTGAACATCGTCAGTCAGATACCTCGTGGACGGGTGACAACATACGGACACATCGCGGCCTTGGCTGGATGGCCCAGTCATGCGAGGATGGTGGGGAGAACACTCCGTTATACGCCTGGGGCAGAGAAACTGCCTTGCCACAGGGTGGTGAATATCGCTGGGCGTACGGCTCCGGGGTGGTCACGACAGAGGACGCTGTTGGAAGAGGAAGGCGTGAGGTTCAAGGCCAACGGGCATGTGGATATGGGGAGGCATCTATGGGAGCCAGACATCAATTAAGAGTTAAGAATTAAGAGTTAAGAATTGTCGCTTCGCGATTAAGAATTACGAATTAGGAAATGAAGCACGACGAGATAGTCAAAAAGATTTCTATTGTGATTATCGCATTGTTTGCGCTGTTGTTGCTAACGACTATCGGTAGCAGCTACTATATGCTCGACTATGCACTGGCTCCTAATCCTGAGCGGCAGGATACGGCCAAGCGATTTGTGCAACTCTTTGAGGAGTATCCCGAGACGCGGCTGTGGCTGGACAGCCTGCGCAACATCCATGCCTTTAAGGATACCTTTGTGGTGATGCAGAATGGTGAGAAGCATCATGCCTACATCATCCGTCAGCAACCACAGAGCCAGAAGACGGCCATCACCATTCATGGCTGGCGCGAACAGGGCATAGCCATGCTGATGATAGCCCGACTGTATGAGCGGATGGGCTACAATGTCGTGGTGCCCGACCTGCATGCTCACGGACTCAGTGAAGGTAATGCGGTGAGCATGGGGTGGAAGGACCGAGAGGATGTGATGCACTGGATGACGCTATTCCGTGCAGATACGATGGTGGTGCACGGCATCTCGATGGGGGCCGCCACCACGATGAATGTGTCGGGCGAGGAGATGCCTGCAGGTATTCGCAGCATGAAGTTCGTAGAGGACTGCGGCTATACCAGCGTGTGGGATGAGTTCACCTACGAGCTGAAAGAGGAATTCGGCTTGCCGGATTTCCCGTTGCTCCACACCACTTCGCTGCTCTGTCGGCTGCACTATGGCTGGAGTTTCCAGGAGGCTGCGCCCATCAAGCAGATTGCCAAGTGTAAATATCCGATGCTGCTCATTCATGGCGACAACGATGACTTCGTACCCTCGTGGATGGTTCATCCGCTCTACGAAGCCAAACCACAATTCAAGCAGCTTTGGATTACTAAAGGCTCGCAGCATGCGGTATCCTATCAGGACTACCCAGGGGAATATGCTGCCAGACTTCGTGTTTTCCTGCAAAGTAATTAGTCGACAAAGGTATCGTTTATAGAAAAGTTATAGGATTATGACGAGAGCTAAGGAAATTATCGCGTATATGGAGTCGATGCGGAATGAGGAGCAGCAGCGGATACTCATGGGGTTCTTTAAGACGGGACCTGGTGAGTATGGCTATGGCGATGAGTTTCTGGGGCTGAAGGTGCCACAGACAAGAGAAGTCGTAAAGGCTGTGGCTCGAGATATTATACTTGATGAAGTGCCGGAGCTACTGATGTCGAAATGGCATGAGGTGAGGTTGTGCGGGTTGCTAATACTTGTGAATAAGTTTGAGAAGCTTGCGATTAAGCGATTAGAGAATGACACTGAGGCCATCAAGAAGCGCGATGAGATTTTGACGATGTATCTAAAGTATGCAGAGCAGGCGAATAACTGGGATTTGGTTGACCTTTCTGTACATAAAATACTTGGCCATTGGCTAATGTTGCCTTCAGACCTTGGCGACAGGGATTATAAGCTCAAGGTGCTGGATGAATTGGCAGCCAGCGACAATCTTTGGAAACAACGCATGAGCATCGTTTGTTCATGGAAGACCTCACAGATGGGGAATCCGTCTTGGTGCTTGCGCTATGCAGAGATTCATCTGCACCATCCGCATGACCTGATGCATAAGGCTGTAGGTTGGATGCTCCGTGAGATGGGGAAAAGATGCAGCATGGACTTGCTTCGAGATTTCCTTCGTCAACATGCCCACGAGATGCCTCGCACGATGTTGCGCTATGCTATTGAGAAGATGTCGGAGACAGAGAGAAAAGAGTGGATGGCGGATGATGGAAGATGTAAGATGGATGATGGAAGATGTAAGAAACCTTTGATAAGTCCGTTTGCAGGTATCCCTATTCCTGATTTCGTGGATGGCACATGAGCCTGAGTTCGATTCTCCAGGTCGTATCACCGTCAAAGCTTTTTGGAATAAGTTAAACAAGATGTTGGTTTATTAATTAGGTGGTCGGAATACAGAAAATGATACAATGAGCAGAGAAAAAGAAATATATAAGGTGACGCTGATTGGCAGTGCGGGCAATGCGGCACTGCTGACGTTTAAGTTTATTGCGGGTGTGATGGGACATAGCTCGGCTATGATTGCCGATGCAGTCCATTCGCTGTCGGACTTCGTGACCGACCTTTTGGTATTGGTGTTCGTCAGCATCAGTGCCAAGCCGCAGGACCAGTCGCACGACTACGGACACGGTAAGTTCGAGACCATTGCCTCGTTCCTGATAGGTCTGGCACTGGTGGCTGCAGCAACAGGTATCGTGGTGTCGGGCTCAACAAAACTGTGGGACTGGTGGTGTGGTGAACAGCTGGAGAGTCCTGGGTGGATAGCCCTGTGGGCGGCCCTTCTGTCGATACTCATCAAGGAACTGCTCTATCAGTATACTGCACGGAAGGGGAAGGCACTCGACTCGCAGGTGATGGTTGCCAATGCATGGCATCATCGCAGCGATGCGCTCTCGTCTATAGGTGCGGCCATCGGTATCGGTGGTGCCATCTGGCTGGGACAACGATGGACGGTGCTCGATCCCTTGGCATCCATCGTGGTAGGACTGATGCTGGTGAAGGTGGCTTACGAGTTGCTCAAGACCAGTGTCGGTGAGTTGACTGAACGTTCGCTGCCTGAAGAGACCGAACAGGAGATAGTGGAGATTATCCAGTCGTTTGACGATGTGCAAGAGCCGCATAATCTGCGTACCCGTCGCATTGGCAACCGCATTGCCATCGAGGCTCATGTACGGATGGATGGACAACTGCCGCTATCTGTTGTCCACGAACGTGCTACTTCCATTGAGCGAAAGTTGAAAGAGCGCTTCGGAGAGAAAACGCACGTCACCCTGCACATGGAGCCGGTAAAGTGAATTGGAATTTAGTGATTTTTCTTGGTGAATATCGAAAAAATATATACCTTTGCACACATGAAAGCGTATCAGTATCATATTTTTAGTCCGTATCGTGTGTGTCCGTTGGGAGCACATGTGGATCATCAGCATGGTCTGGTGACGGGATTTGCGATTGACAAAGGCGTAGACCTGTGGTTCGACGTTCGGGAGGATAGTGTCGTGAAACTGTCTTCGCGGACATTTGAGGGTGACGTGGAGTTTGAAATCGATAAGCCCAGTCAGGTGCGTGAAAAGCACTGGGGCGACTATGCGCGAGGTGCCAAGTTTGCACTACGTAAGCGTTTCGAGTTGAAGCATGGAGTCGAGGGCGTCATTCAGGGCTCACTGCCTGTGGGAGGCCTCTCATCGAGTGCTGCCGTGCTGATAGCCTATGTGATGGCTTTTGCCAAGGCCAATGATATCACCCTTCAGCCGTTTGAGGTGGTGAAGATTGCCTCGGAGGCAGAGCGCGAGTATATCGGACTGAATAACGGATTGCTCGACCAGGCATGTATCGCATTAGGCAAGAAGGATGGATTGCTGTTTCTTGATTGCGACTCAAACGAGTGGCGTATCATCAAGCGGAATCCTGAGATGCCTGAGTTTGAGATTGGAATCTTTTTCTCGGGATTGACGCGTAGTCTGGTGAATTCGGACTATAACCTCCGCGTGTATGAATGTAAGACTGCTGCCTGGAACATGCTGGCGTATACCGACCAGCCGCTCAAGACGTTTGATAAGACGTTCTTGAGAGATATCCCGAAAGCTACCTATGAGAAAACCCGTATCGCGATGCCTGCGAGGTTTGCACGTAGAGCTGAGCATTTTTATAGCGAGTATCGCAGAGTGAGACAGGGAGTAACGGCTTGGGAAACGGGAAATCTGAAATTGTTTGGAAAGCTGAGCTTTGACTCGTGTGAGAGTTCGATTCATAACTATGAGTGTGGCTCACCAGAACTGATAGCAATCTACGAGATTATGCGATCACTGCCTGGCGTGTATGGTGGCAGATTCTCGGGAGCGGGATTCAAGGGGGCATGTATTGCTCTCGTTGATCCAGCCCACAAGGCAGAGATTGAGAAGGTGCTGACGGAACGCTATTTGGAGCAGTTCCCGGAGTATGAAAAAACTTTCCAGGTGTTTTGGGTCCGTCCTGATGACGGCGCGCGTTTTGTTTAACGAACACGGATCTATCGGATACACACAGATAAATAATCCGTTCAATCCGAGTCATCCGTGTTCAAAGAAAAAAAGAATTAGCGTATGAAATGTATAGTTATTGCGGCAGGTTATGCAACGAGGCTTGGAGAGTTGACCAAGAACTTTCCGAAGCCGCTGTTGAAGATAGGTGAGAATACGATCTTGGGAAGAATGCTTGATGATATCGACCAGATTCCGGAGGTGGATGAGCATATCATCATTACGAATCATAAGTTTGCGCCGATATTTGAGGAATGGGTTAAAGCGAACACGGATCTCACGGATGATACGGATAATAAAACATCCGTTCAATCCGAGCAATCCGTGGTCAGATATAAGAAACCTATTACCATTGTGGATGATGGAACTGAGACGAATGACACTCGCCTGGGTGCTGTGTGCGACTTGCTGTTTGCGATGGATAAGTTGCAGATTGATGATGACCTGTTGGTGGTGGCAGCGGATAATCTGCTGTTCTTTAGCTTCCAGGAGTTTGTGGATTTTGCTAAGTATAAACAAACGAGCTGCATCATGTGCCATGAGCAGCCTTCGATAGAGAAACTTCAGCGAACTGGAGTAGTGGAGCTGGATGCTGAGATGAAGGTTCTGGGCATGGAGGAGAAACCACAGGTGCCGAAGAGTCACTGGGCCGTGCCACCGTTCTATATCTATCTTAAGAAGGATTTGGAGTTAGTTCGTCATTCGGTGGAGAATGGCTGTGGCAAAGATGCCCCAGGCAATCTGGCGCATTATATGGTGGAGCATACCACCATGCACGCCTGGCCCATGTCAGCGGGTCGATTTGATATCGGAAGTTTAGATACGTATTACGAAGCCTGCGATTTAGCGAGAGCAGGCAAAATATAATTTTAGCATGCCGAGCGTAAGCAGGCTCGACGAAGTCAAGCAGTAGAAAAATATGGAAAGGATTGATTTAAATAATAAGACCATTTTAGTGACAGGTGCTGCCGGATTCATTGGTAGCAATCTGGTGAAACGCCTGCAGAAGGACCTGACTGGCGCCACCATCGTTGGTATCGATAACATGAACAACTACTACGACGTTTCTTTAAAGGAATATCGTCTTAAGGAGCTGGATTCGTTAGATTCGTGTAATTCGTGGTCGTTTGTCAAGGGCGATATTGCCGACAAGGCACTGATTGACCGGCTGTTCACCGAGCATAAGTTTGATGTGGTTGTGAACTTGGCAGCTCAGGCTGGAGTGCGCTACAGTATTGAGAATCCTGATGCTTATATCATGAGCAACATGATGGGATTCTATAATATTCTCGAAGCTTGCAGGCACAATCCTGTTGAGCACTTGGTTTATGCATCTTCAAGTTCTGTTTATGGTGGAAATAAGAAAGTGCCGTTCAGTACGGATGATAGAGTGGATAACCCTGTTAGCCTCTATGCAGCCACAAAGAAGAGTAATGAGCTGTTTGCACATTGCTATTCAAAGCTGTATAATATCCCCACCACGGGTTTGCGATTTTTTACGGTATATGGTCCTGCCGGACGCCCCGATATGGCCTACTTCGGTTTCACCAACAAACTGCTGAAGGGTGAGACTATTAAGATTTTCAACTACGGCAACTGCCGCAGAGACTTCACCTATGTGGATGATATCGTAGAAGGCATCGTTCGCGTGATGCAAGGTGCGCCTGAGCGCAAGAATGGAGAAGACGGCCTGCCCATTCCACCATATGCCGTCTACAACATCGGTGGTGGCCAGCCAGAGAACCTTCTCGATTTTGTACAGATTCTCCAGGAAGAACTGACACGTGCCGGTGTACTCCCTAAGGACTTCGACTTCGATGCCCACAAGGAACTCGTCCCCATGCAACCCGGTGACGTCCCCACCACCTATGCAGATGCCACCGCCCTAGAACGCGACTTCGGGTTTACGCCAAAAATAACTTTGCGTGAGGGATTAAGGAAGTTTGCAGAGTGGCACAAGGCTTATTACAAATAATTATATGATGAATATTGGAGACAAGGCGCCCGAGATTCTGGGCAAGGATGAACAGGGACGGGATATCCGTCTGAGTGATTATAAGGGCAGGAAACTGGTGCTGTACTTCTATCCGAAGGACAATACGAGCGGTTGTACCGCTGAGGCTTGCAGCTTGCGTGACCATTATACAGAGTTGCAAGGAGCAGGCTATGAAGTGGTGGGTGTGAGCAAGGACACAGCCGCCTCGCATGTGAAGTTTAAGGAGAAGTACGAGTTGCCTTTCCCACTGATTGCTGACGTCAACCACGAGTTGCTTGAGGCCATGGGTGCCTGGGGCGAGAAGTCGATGTATGGCAAAAAGACCATGGGAACCATCCGCACCACCTTCATCATCAACGAAGAGGGCATCATCGAACAGATTTTTGCTGGCAAACAGGTGAAGACCAAGGAGCATGCGGAGCAAATATTGTCGTTATAATAAGAAGATATGGGAAAGTTTATTGAATGGAACGTTATAGAAAGATGCTATAACAAATAAGCTATGGCTAGTAATGCAGACTTTGTGCAGTATATTGCTGACCAGTGTAGTGGGGCAGGAGAGATTGTCGCCAAGAAGATGTTTGGAGACTATGGGATTTATTGTGATGGCAAGATATTTGGACTGATATGCGATGATAGTTTCTATCTGAAACCGACGGAAGCAGGAAGAAAACTATTGCGGACAATTGACTTGCGTCCGCCATACGAAGGAGCAAAAGACTACTTCTATATCGCAGATGTAGATGACCGAGACTATCTGTCAGAGCTTGTTCGAGAGACGTGTAAGGATCTGCCGAAACCTAAACCTAAGAAAAAGTGATGAAGCATGACGAGATATATTCAGCGGCACAGCTGACGGCATTCATTCAAGAGGTGGGGTTCCTGCCTTTGCTGGATAGCGGCATCCCGGGTTTTGCCGCAGAGGACATTGTGACGGACGACTGCCGCTATATGGTGTTCCCTGATGGCGGATGGGACTGGCCATTGTGGAAGTGGAAAGGGCCTGTCGTATCGGAGGGTGGCTGCGTGTATGGTAAGTTCTTCAATAAGAAGGCGGGATTCATCAGTCGCGAGTGGTGGCCCGATTTCTGCAACTACCGTCGCAGCAAATATCCTGTGCCTGCTGAGGGGACTATCGATGATGTTATCCTTACGACGCTTCGCGAACAGGGCAGCCTCATTACCCGTGAACTGCGTGCTGCCTGTGGTTTCGATGGCCCCAAGATGCGAAGTAAGTTTGATGGCTATGTGACTCGTCTGCAGATGGCGTGTCTGATTGTTACTGAGGACTTCGTTTATCCCACCGATAAGCATGGACGTGAATATGGTTGGGGCTGGTCATTGCTCACAACGCCTGAGGTACTCATGGGACGTGACGGTTTTCATTGTTCCCGTACACCACAGGAATCATACGAACGACTATTGTCACATTTCCGAACCCTGCTGCCCGAGGCTACTGACAAGCAGATTATGAGACTAATTGGATGATGAGAGCGAATTTCAACGGTTCTTTGTGAATTCGCTACATTGAAACTAACGAAGGAATTTTATGACACAGAGATATGCCTTGTTTTTCGATATTGACGGTACGTTGGTGAGTTTTAAGACTCACGAGATTCCGCCATCAACCATCCTTGCCCTGACGCAAGCAAAGGCCAATGGGTCAAGGGTGTATATCGCCACAGGACGTCCGCCTGTCATCATCACTAATCTGGGGGCCATTGAGCATCTGATAGACGGCTATATCACCACCAATGGTGCTTTGTGTTTTGTGGGCGATAAGCTCGTCACTTGCCAGCCCATTCCCAAGGACGATGTGATGACGTGTATCGATGATTGCAAGGAGAAAGGCAACAGTCTGATTGTGGTGGGGCGCAAGGATGTGGCAGTGCTGGACCCTAAAGGTGACGTAGACCGTATCTTCCGTCAGATGCTGGCTGTAAAAAACCTCGACAAGGCCTCGCCATTAGATGTCGTGCTCCAGCAGGATGTCCTGCAGTTGACGCCGTTTTTCCCTGCTGAATACGAGCCAGAGCTGATGGCCCGCATGCCCCAGTGTGTCTCAGGTCGCTGGCATCCGGAGTTTACGGATATCACGGCCAACGGTGCCGACAAGGGTAAGGGCATTCTGGCCATGGCCCGACATGAGGGCTTTGATCCCAGTCGAACGATGGCCTTTGGCGATGGTGGCAACGATACCTCGATGATTCTGCAGGCAGGTATTGGTGTTGCCATGGGTAACGCCATTGACGCCTTGAAGCAGCAGGCAGACTATGTCACGACCTCTGTCGATGATGATGGCATTCTTAATGCCCTCAAATATTTTCAAGTGATATCCTTTATTCCCTAATGATTTTCATGTATTGCTCGTAGGTGATATGCCGGCCACCCATGGAGCGAAGATGCGGTGTTTCAAACTGAACGTCAATCAAGTTGCCACCGGTCTGTTGCATATACTGGGCCAGATGGATGAGTGCGAGTTTTGAGGCATTGGGAACCAGCGAAAACATGCTCTCGCCAAAAAAAGCCTTGCCAAGCGTGACACCATAGAGTCCTCCAACAAGCTGTACTCCTTCCCATACTTCTACGCTGGCAGCATAGCCGCGACGATGCATTTCGGTGTATGCCTCGATGATGTCCGGCCCAATCCATGCGCCTGCTTCTTCCTGGCGTTTCTGTGCTGTTGAACACCCCCGAATGACCCCCTCGAAGTCCTTGTTGATGGTCACTTCATACCGTTTCTGGCGCAGCAACTGATGCATGGAATGGCTGATGTGAATCTCGTTGGGAAAGATAACAAAGCGGTCAAGTGGACAATACCAATGGGGCTCACTCTCCATCTGGAAAGCATACCACGGGAAGATACCATTACTATATGCCAACACCAAGCGATCAACGGACAGGTCGCCGCCAATGGCTAATAGTCCGTCACTCTCGCCCCATAGCGGATTGGGGAACCAGAGCTCTTCATCCAATTGCCAGACTGACATTTAACATTTAACATTGAACATTTAACATTGAACATTGAACATTGAACATTGAACATTGAACATTGAACATTGAACATTGAACATTGAACATTGAACATTGAACATTTAACATTGAACATTTAACATTTAACATTTAACATTGAACATTGAACATTGAACATTAACAATTGACAATTGAGAATTGAGAATTCCAATGGTCACTTCGCCACCTTGTCTCAGATTGCCAAAGAGGATCTCGCGCATCAATAGCGGCTTTAGCTGTTGGGCAATGACACGATCCATTTCGCGGGCACCATATTCTGCCGTAAAGCCCTCCTTCAACAAGTAGTCGAAAGCCTCTGGCGTAAGCGTCATCTTCACCTGCTTGGCTGCGAGCTTGACATCCAGTTCGCGCAGTTTCTTCTGCAGGATGAGCGTTGCCATCTGCTTGTCCATGTCGTGGAATATCACAGTACCAGACAGGCGGTTCAGGAACTCAGGCTTAAAGGTTTTCTTCACCTGTTTCATCATCGCCTCGCCACGGCTGACACTGCTATTGAAGCCAATGCTTGCAGAGGCAAACTGCGCCCCGGCATTGGAGGTCATAATCAGTACCACATTGCGGAAATCAGCCTTGTGACCTTTGTTGTCCGTCAGTCGGGCATAGTCCATGACCTGCAGCAAGATGTTATAGATGTCCTGATGCGCCTTCTCGATCTCGTCGAGTAACAGCACGGCATTGGGCGACTTACGGATGGCATCTGTCAGCAGACCACCGTCCTCGTAGCCTACATAGCCAGCAGGCGAACCAATCAGTTTCGCCACCGCATGTTTCTCCGTGTATTCACTCATATCGAAGCGTATGAGTTCGATGCCCAACTCTTTGGCCAGCACCCGCGCTACCTCTGTCTTACCGACACCAGTAGGTCCAACGAAGAGCAGTGATGCCAGTGGCTTATTGTCGTCCATGAGTCCTGCCCGGGACATCTGTACAGCCTCTACCACCTGACGGATAGCCTCGTCCTGTCCGTATATCTGCGATGAGAGTTGAGCATTGAGCGTTGAGAGCTTGGTGATGTCATCCTCTTCAGCCATCGCCAGCGCGTCCACCTTACACGTCTTCGCCAGCACATCAGCGATGTGTGACTTCGTCACTCTTACATCACCCTTCTTATCTCTTACTTCAAAGCTCGCTCCTGCCTCGTCTATGAGGTCGATGGCCTTGTCGGGCAGAAAACGGTCGTTTACGTATTTTGCACTCGCCTCTACGGCAAAATCAATGGCCTCGTCGTCGTATTTCACATTGTGGAACTCCTCATACCTGGGCTGCAACTGTCGCAGGATATGCTTCGTTTCGTCAACGGTAGGCTCCGGAATGTCAATTTGCTGGAAACGGCGAATCATGCCCTTAGACTTTGAGAAATAACGGTTATATTCCTCGTAGGTCGTAGAGCCAATAAATCGGATGTTTCCTGCTTCCAGGTAGGGCTTCAGCATGTTTGAGGCATCCATCGCACTGTCGCTGGTAGCACCAGCGCCCACCAAGGTGTGTATCTCGTCGATATATACGATATTGGCCACGGGCTCGGCAGGATAGTCCTGGTCGGCAGCCACACCGTCCATAATCATCTTGATGCGGTTCTCGAAGTCACCACGATATTGTGTTCCAGCCAACAGTGTTCCCATGTCTAGCATATAAACCTTACTACCAATCAGTCGCTCAGGAACCTTGCCCTCGGCAATCATCTGTACCAAGCCCCACACCAGTGCCGTCTTGCCTACGCCCGGCTCGCCTACATGCAGCGGATTGTTCTTGTCCATGCGACACAGCACCTGGATGGTTCTTTGCAGCTCCTGTTCACGACCAATCAGCGGATTCTGCTGCTTGTAAAGGTCGTTCATGCAGGTTACCAGTTTCTTCCAGGCAGCTTTGTCTCCCGACTGTTTGCTATCCTCAAGCTCATCGTCGAAATCGCAGAAGTTAATCAGCTGACTCATGAAATTAGCCTCTTTGCCATAGAGACAGTCTTTGAGCAAATAGGCAGCCCACGAATCTTCAAGTGCCAGAAGCCCTTTTGCCAGATGAGGGATGTCTACCGCTTCGGCACTGCTCGACGCCACTTGCTCAACAGACAATTCTATCACCCTCCCCATCTGCGCAGAGGTCTCTGGAACGTATTCAGTCCCTTCTGGCAACGACTCTACGCTCTCAAGATATTCTTTAATGCGGTCTTCCAACTGGTATGGACTATAGAAGATGTTCACTGCCGCATTGAAATTAAATTCCTCCAGTAGCGCCAATAGCAGATGCTCAGGCATTATAAACTCATGCCTGTATTCCTTACAGCACTCGTAGGCTTTGTTGAGTGCCCTCGATGCTCTCAATGTCTGTTTTATCTCTGCCATAAGCGTTATTCCTCTGGGGCAACAGTCAGTCTCAGCGGGTAGCCCTGCTCGCGTGCCATATTAGTCGCCTTGCGGGTTTTCGACACCGCAATGTCGTAGCTATAGATGCCCACCACCGCCTTGTCAGAATGGTGCACCTGCAGCATCAGTGCCTCTGCTTCCTCCTCGCTCTTCAGGAATACCTCTTTCAGTATCATCACCACAAACTCCATCGTTGTGAAGTCGTCATTGTAGATGATGACCTTATAGCGTCGTGGCTCACGGAGGTTGGTCCGTTGCCGTTCCTTTATTTGAGACTGTTCTTTAGCCATTATTATTTTTTTTCGTTTTACTTTATTCCGTTATCATCTCCCGCTGCTTTGCAGGAAGTGCAAATGTAATAAATGTTAGTGACATGGCCAAGACTTTTCTCAAAAAACTGCATTATTTTCCATCGCGGTGTGTTGTTTCTCTGTGATTCCCCGTCATCGTTTACGTTGTTTTTTTTCCGAAAAGTGTCAATTCCTTCGCAATTATCAGAAAAAAACGCTATATTTGCACCTCATTTCGAACATTATCTAAAACAAACAAAAAAAATAGAATTATGAAAGCATTCAACGACAAGAACTTCGTACTGGAGACTGAAGTCGCCCAGGATCTGTACCACAACCATGCGGCAAAGATGCCGATCATCGATTATCACTGTCACCTGATTCCCGAGATGGTGGCCAACGACCATCGTTTCAAGAGCATCACTGAGTTATGGCTGGGTGGCGACCACTACAAATGGCGTGCTATGCGTACAAATGGTGTTGATGAGAAGTATTGCACCGGCAAGGACACCAGCGATTGGGAGAAATTTGAGAAATGGGCAGAGACCGTTCCCTATACCCTTCGTAATCCGCTGTACCACTGGACACATCTGGAGCTGAAGACCGCCTTCGGCATTGAGAAGCTGTTGAGTCCTAAGACAGCCCGTGAGATCTTCGATGAGTGTAACGAGAAGTTGAAGCAGCCCGAGTTCAGTGCCCGTGGTTTGATGAAGCACTATAACGTGGAATGTGTGTGCACGACGGATGATCCTGTCGATGACTTGCACAACCACATTGAGTATGCCAAGCACAAGGCTGCAGACGATCCCATCATGATTCCCGCCTGGCGTCCTGACAAGGCCATGAACATTGAAAAGCCAGAGTTCAGTGCCTATGTCAATCAGCTGGAACAGGTAAGTGGCGTGACTATTACCAAGTTTGCTGACATGGTGGATGCCCTGAAGAAGCGTCATGAGTTCTTCGAGGCGCAGGGCTCGAAGCTCTCTGACCATGGTATTGAAGAGTTCTATGACGAGGAGTATACCGACTCTCAGATTGAGACCATCTTCGAGAAGGCTCTTCGCGGCCAGCAGCTCTCTAACACCGAGATTCGCCAGTATAAGAACTGTTTCCTGACCGTCATGGCCGAGATGGATGCTGATGCCGGCTGGACACAGCAGTTCCACTATGGTGCCATCCGCGACAACAATACGGCCATGTACAACCAGCTGGGTCCTGACACCGGTTTCGACTCCATCGGTGAGTTCACGACTGCCAAGGCCATGTCAAAGTTCCTGAACAACTTGAACATGAAAGGCAAGCTGACACGTACCATCCTCTACACGCTGAACCCCTGTGCCAACGAGGTCATCGCTACTATGCTGGGTAACTTCCAGGGTGGTGAGCCCGGCAAGATTCAGTTCGGATCAGGCTGGTGGTTCAATGATCAGATGGATGGCATGATCCGTCAGATGAATGCCCTCTCAGTGCTGGGCCTGCTCTCACGTTTCGTGGGTATGCTCACCGACAGCCGTTCGTTCCTGAGCTATCCGCGCCACGAGTATTTCCGTCGCATCCTCTGCAACCTGCTTGGCAATGATGTTGAGAAGGGTCTGCTGCCCGATGATCGCGAATTGCTGGGTAAGATGGTCGAGGACATCTCCTATAACAACGCCAAGAACTATTTTAAGTTCTATTAAGCAAGGGCTGACACTCCCCATATCACACCCGTCAATAACTTTATTGGCGGGTGTTTTTTAAAATATATGCTATTTTATTTCGCATAATCAATTTTTTGCACTATCTTTGCAAAAAAATATGATTGAAGTAACAATTAGCGATGCCACAATACGACAGGCTGCTGGCGAAGGTATGGATGCTTTCGTTGGTGTTTTTGTCGATGCTGTCAAGACTGCTATTGGCGGTCAACTCACTGCAGACACCATGTCACAGCTGAACAGCGACCAGATTACGCTGCTGGCATGGGACATGCTTCACGAGGAGGTGATGGATGGCGGTTTCGTACAGCTGATTCATAACGGCTACGGTCCTTTCATCTTCAAGAATCCCTTTGCCAAGGCTGTCAAGCAGTGGGGAATGCGCGCCCTTTCAAAACTCATCTACGATGCCCATACCTTGTATAATAAGTATGGTGCCACTATTGAGCGTGACTGTTCTGATGAGGAGTTTATGGCTTTGTTCGAACAGTATCCTGAATTTGATGACATGGATGATGTGTTCGTTGAAGAAGAAGAGGAGTGGACGTCTCAGATAGCACACTACATTGATGCCAATCTGGAACGTTTTGCGCGTGTTTTAAATGATTAGGCATTAAGCATGAAGTATGATGCATTATGAATAAAGAAGAGGAACTAATCAGGAAGAAGAGTCCTGTCAACATCAAGAATAAGAAGGCCTCGTTTGAATATTTCTTCATCGAGACCTTTACGGCGGGTATTGTCCTTACGGGTACGGAAATCAAGTCCATCCGCCTGGGCAAGGCCTCGCTGGTAGATACCTATTGTACCATCATCAACGGTGAGTTGTGGGTGAAGGGTATGAACGTATCGCCGTACTTCTATGGCTCTTATAACAACCACGAGATGAAACGTGACCGCAAGCTGTTGTTGACGCGCCGTGAGATACAAAAGCTGGCATCAGCTACCAAGCAGACAGGTTATACCATCGTGCCTCTGCTGGTGTTTATCGATGAGAACGGACGTGCCAAGATGGACATTGCGCTGTGTAAGGGTAAGAAGGAGTTTGACAAGCGTCAGACGTTAAAAGAGAAGGAAGACCGTCGTGAAATGGATCGCGCCATGAAGGTGTATAAATAGCTGACTATGAAAATATTACAAACGATCATTCTTTTGATGCTCGTAACTGCGGGCGTTCAAGCACAATCGAAGAGAGAGTTCCGTGGTGCCTGGATTCAGTGTGTCAACGGACAGTTTAAGGGTGTTGGTACCGAACAGATGCAGCGCACGCTGACCTATCAGCTTAACGAGTTGCAGAAAGATGGCTGTAATGCCATCATTTTCCAGGTGCGTCCAGAGTGTGATGCTCTCTATGAGAGTCAGCTGGAGCCCTGGAGCTATTACCTGACAGCAGAGCAGGGTAGGAGACCTGCCCCCTATTGGGATCCTCTGCAGTGGATGATTGACCAGTGTCACCGTCGCGGTATGGAGCTGCATGCCTGGATAAACCCCTACCGTGCCAAGACAAAGGTGGCTCATGCCAATGCCCGCAATCATGTTGTTGTGCAGCATCCTGAGTGGACTTTCGAGTACGATGGTCTGACGCTGCTCAATCCTGCCCTCAAGGCCTGTCGCGACTATATCTGTGACGTCGTCAGGGACATCGTCACCCGTTATGATGTCGATGGTCTGCATATCGACGACTATTTCTATCCATATCCTGTGGCTGGCGTGCAGATTCCTGATGCTGCTGACTATGCTGCCAACGACTATGGCATCAGCAATCGTGGTGACTGGCGCCGTCATAATGTGAACCTCTTTATCGAGCAGCTCTATCAGACCGTTCACGATGCCAAGCCCTGGGTAAAGGTTGGTATTTCGCCCTTTGGCATCTATCGTAACCAGAAGAACGATCCCAATGGCAGTCGTACCAATGGCTTGCAGAACTATGACGACCTTTATGCCGACGTGCTGCTGTGGGATGAGAAGGGTTGGATGGACTATTGTGTACCTCAGATATATTGGGAGATTGGCAACAAGGCGGCCGACTATGATGAGCTCATCCACTGGTGGAACGATCACCTGAATAATACCGACCTCTATATTGGCGAGGATGTGGAACGTACGGTGAAACATGCCGACCTCAGGGACAACAACCGTCACCAACTGTCGGCTAAGATGACACTCCATCGCCAGCTGCCTCGTGTAAAGGGTACTGTGCTGTGGTATGCCAAGGCGGCTGTCGACAATGTGGGCAACTATGGCACATCGCTGCGCAATGTCTATTGGAGCACACCGGCATTCCAGCCCACCATGAGTCATATTGATGACAAATCGCCCAAGAAGCCGCGTAAGGTGAAGTCTTTCCGTGTGGACGACCAGCGTGTGATATTCTGGTTGCCCTCCAAGGGCAGTGGCTGGAAGAACGAGGCTGTGCAGTATGCCATCTACCGTTTTGAGAAAGGTGAGAGCATCGACCTTGACGATACGCGGCATCTGGTGACACTGACGCGTGAGACGTTCTATGAAGTTCCTGCTACGCTGTCTGTGCCCTGCGTCTATGTTGTGACAGCCCTCGACCGTATGCAGAACGAGAGCAAGGGTGTGAAGGTAAAAATAAAATAGCTAACCAATATACGAATTATGATGAGAACAAGAACAATTCTCGTGGCTTGTGCCACGATGGTAACAATGGGGCTTCATGCACAGAGTTTCGAGACTGCTGCTGAAGCTGTGAAGAACATGGGGGTGGGGTGGAACCTCGGTAACACGCTCGATGCCAATGGCAATGGCGTCCATCAGGGTCTCGATTCCGAAACTTATTGGGGACAGCCCGTCACAAAGCCCGAGCTCATGAAAATGATGAAGGAGGCTGGCTTTGGCGCTATCCGTGTGCCTGTGACCTGGTATAACCACATGAATGCCAACGGCACGGTTGATGCTGAATGGATGGCGCGTGTCAAGCAGGTTGTGGACTATGTCCTCGACAACGGCATGTATTGTATTCTCAACGTCCACCACGATACTGGCGACGACAGCAAGAATGCCAGTATCATCCATTGGATTCATGCCAGCATGAATACATATAACAATACGAAGACGAAGTATGAGAATCTGTGGAAGCAGATTGCCGAGACCTTCAAGGACTATGACCAGCACCTGTTGTTCGAGGGCTATAACGAGATGCTTGACGACTTAAACTCATGGTGTTTTGCCTCGTATAATGCTCAAGGCAAATATAATGCTACCTCTGCTACCGACTCTTACAATGCCATCAACAACTATGCCAAGTCGTTTGTGACTACAGTACGCGCCACTGGTGGCAACAACCAGAAGCGCAACCTCGTCATCAATACCTATGCCGCCAGCAATGGCTCAGGGTCATGGAACCAGCATCTGCAAGAGCCGTTGTCTGAGCTGAAGCTTCCTACAGACCCGGGTGGCACAGGACATCTTGCCGTTCAGGTTCATGCTTATCCAAACCTCTCGACAGGTAAAGCTGATATCAGCGACATGTTCAAAAAGCTGAAGACCTATTTCATCGACAAGGGTACTCCCGTCATCCTTGGCGAGTGGGCTACCAGTAATGTCGATGCTGCTGTTACAGATTATGATGCCAAACGTTCCGATTATCTGAATTTTGCTGTATACGTTGTCAAGGAAGCCATGAAATACAATGCTGCTACCTTCTATTGGATGGGTATCTCGGATGGTGCTATGCGTAACCTGCCTGCCTTCAGCCAGCCTGACCTCGCTAAAAACCTCACTGTAGCCTATCATGGTGGCGACTGGAATGGTAAGTATCCGACGCAGGATGATTTCGAGATGAACTACGTCGTAAACTATAACCAAGAGTGGGCTGAGTTATTCCTGTATGGTGACTGGGGAAGTTCCAAATCCTTGAAGCTTAGTGAATACAGTGGTATCCGTGTCGAAATGGATAATGACAGATATGCTGGTAAACTACAGGTTAAGGTATATGGTGACAAAGACGGAAAGAACAGTGACGGCAGTGATAAATTCAAGGAGCAGTATACTGCTTTGACAGCTGCCACCACAACTGTCAATTTTGATGCTTCCCAGTTGGGTTCGACAGTTAACCGTGTGACGCTTCAGACTTTGGTAGGACCAACTACAGCCAAAGTGAAAAAAGCCACCTTAATCAAGAAAGACGGTACCGAAGAGCCTGGAACCATTACTTCCGCCTGGGGGTGTACTGTCACAGCGGAATCATCACCCATTACAGGTGTCCAGACCCTGCGCTACTCCCCTGAACAATCCGACAAGATCTACAACCTGTCCGGTCAGCTCGTGACGAATCCCCGCAAGGGTGTCTACGTTGTAAACGGGAAAAAGGTTGTGATGAAGTAAGAATCAAGTACGGAAATAAAAAAAGCCTGACATATTGAAGTGTCAGGCTCTTTTTTGTTATACCTTGTTATTACTTGTTCACCTGGAACTTGGTGTCGCCGTCCTTGAAGAAGGCGTTGATCTGCTTGGCTGCAGCAATACCGGCATTGATGTTAGCCTCGGCTGTCTGGGCACCCATCTTCTTGGGAGTAGAGAAGTAACGACCCTCGAACTTCTGGAACTCGTCGTTAGCATCGGGCATAATGTCCGTGACGAACTTCAGGTCTTCGCGCTCTGCCATCAGCTTGATAAGTCCTGCCTCGTCGATAACCTCCTTGCGGGCAGTGTTCACCAAGATGCCACCCTTCTTCATCTTACCTACCAGTGCGTAGTTGATGCTCTGTTTGGTTTCAGGAGTAGCGGGGATGTGCAGCGAAACCACGTCGCAGGTCTCGAAGAGAGCGTCCTGATTAGCAACGGCATGAACACCAGCCTTCTCGATGACCTCTGCAGGGCAGAAGGCATCGTAAGCATACACATCCATACCAAAGCCCTTGGCGATGCGGGCCACGTTGCGACCAACATTACCGAATGCCAGGATACCCAGCTTCTTACCCAGCAGCTCTGAACCGCTCTTGCCGTTGTAGAAACCACGAACGGCCATTACCAGCAGACCGAATACCAGCTCGGCTACGGCATTGGCGTTCTGTCCGGGCGTGTTCTCAGCGACCACGTTATGGGCGGTAGCAGCAGCCAGGTCGATGTTGTCGTAACCGGCACCGGCGCGAACCACAATCTTCAACTGCTTGGCAGCATCAAGTACCTCAGCATCGACCTTGTCCGAACGGATAATCAGTGCGTCGGCATCCTTCACAGCATCCAGCAGCTGAGCCTTCTCAGTATATTTCTCAAGCAGCGCAAGCTCATTGCCTGCTGCTTCAACTTCTGCCTTGATACCATTCACAGCAGCTGCTGCGAAAGGTTTTTCTGTTGCAACTAATACTTTCATTTTATTCATTGAACATTGAATATTGAACATTGAACATTATTATTCGCTTCCCTTCGTTGTCTTGATGATTTTTGTCAGGGTGGCTACAATCTTCTTGCAGTCATCATAGATTGATTCAAAAAGTTTCTCTTCCAGAATGTCCGACTCATGCAATAGTTCAAGCCAATATTCAGTTTCGTTTGCTTCCTTTAGAGCAATATTTAATTTATTAATAAAATCCATTCGACTTTGAGCATTGACACTTTCTCGAACATTGGCACCAATGCTAGTACCACTTCTCAAGATCTGCTTAGACAAAACATAGACCTGCTTCTCTTCTTTTAAAAACTTATATAGCTTAATGATTCTAAGAGCAAAAGCCTTACTGTCTATCAGTATCTGATTGTCGGCACGCATAATGTTCAATGTTCAATGTTCAATGTTCAATGTTTAGCCTCAAATTCCTTCATGCAGGCAACGAGGGCGTTGCAGCCTTCGATGGTCTGGGCATTGTAACAAGAAGCGCGGAAACCACCGACAGAGCGGTGACCCTTAACACCGACCATACCCTTTGATACGGCAAAGTCGAGGAAGTCTTTCTCCAACTCCTTGTACTCGTCGGCCATCACAAAGCAGAGGTTCATCAGTGAACGGTCCTCAGCCTTAGCTGTACCCTGGAACATCTTGTTGCGGTCGATTTCGCCATAGACGATCTCTGCACGCTGCTGAGCCAGCTTGTCCATAGCCTCTACGCCACCGTTCTTCTTGATCCAGCGCAGGGTCTCCAGTGCCGAGTAGATGGGCACCACAGGAGGTGTGTTGAACATAGAACCCTTGTCTACGTGAGTGCGGTAGTCCAGCATGGTGGGAATCTCGCGGGGAGCACGTCCCAGCTTCTCGTCCTTGACAATCACGATGGTAACACCAGCCATGGCTAGGTTCTTCTGAGCACCGGCATAGATGGCATCGTACTTCTTCACGTCGATGGGACGCGAGAAGATATCGGATGACATATCGGCAATCAGGGGTACGTTCACGTCGAGGTCCTTGCGAATCTCAGTACCGTAGATAGTGTTGTTCGTGGTGATGTGCAGATAGTCGGCATCAGCAGGAACACTCCAGTCCTTGGGGATGAAGGTGTAGTTGGCATCAGCAGAAGAAGCCACCTCAACGACCTCACCGAAAAGCTTAGCTTCCTTCATGGCCTTCTTGGCCCAAACACCAGTGTTCAGGTAGGCAGCCTTCTTAATCAGGAAGTTGTAGGGAATCATGCAGAACTCGAGACTGGCACCACCACCGAGGAAAATGACTGAATAGCCCTCAGGAATGTCAAGCAGCTCCTTGACGAGAGCCACAGCTTCATCTACGACGGGCTGGAAGTCCTTGGCACGATGGCTGATCTCCATGAGAGAGAGACCTGAACCGTTGAAATCAAGACACTGTTGAGCGGTCTTCTCAATGACTTCACGGGGAAGCATCGAAGGACCGGCGTTAAAGTTGTACTTCTTCATTGTTTGAATGTTTTTTATTGTTGTTTGATACGATTGTTACTTATTTAGGGCGCGAAGTTACACTTTTTATTTCATTTGACCAAATATTTAATCAAGAATTAAGTAAAAAGAGCCGTTTTACTTGCTTTTTGTCAACTCAACATGCCATTTTTGCTATCGTTTGATAATAAAGAACCCCAAACGGTGCATGATACCCTTGCGATTGAGGGTACGCAATTCGTAGGTGCCGTTGGGTAGGGTACGGATGTCAATCTGCGGACGGTTGGCACAGGTGTGTATTATCGAGCCTTGCATGGTGAGTATGGCCAGATAGTCGGCATCGACACGCTGGCTGACTTTCAGTGACCGTCCGTCGTTGGCAATCAGTGAAGAGGTGCCAATAACGGGCTGTGATGAGGTGGGTTCACTGACCGGGGCACTCTCGTTTCCATATCGGTCAAGCGCCGTAACAGCATAATAGAGGGGAGCCTTGTTGGGCTTGCGACGTACGGAGAGCCGTTGCCATAGATGACGTGTGGCTACCAGATTGGCAGGATTGTTGATGTCGACAGGCTGTTCCGTAGAAGCATATATATTATATAATAGGTAGGGCCCGTTGCTGCCATCGCGTGCTCCACTCCATGTGAGCATGTCACCCTGAGTGGTGCGTTCTACCTGAAGCATGGTGGGAGGCAGAGGCTTGGACTGGTGCATCCATGTCATGGGTGGAATAAGTGCCGGATGGCGATCAAAGTCGCAGACATAGTCGTAGACCCCCTTGATGTTGTCCAACAAGAACTTAGCACGGAAGTAGCAATGTCCCACACCAATCTGGCGGGTGACGTTGAGTTGGCGCTTTACTTCGTCAAGCGGCCAGTTGCGCTCTTTGGGGTGGAGCATATATACCCCCAGTCCGCTAACCACGGTACGTCCGTAGCTGTATTCCTGCCAGTCGATAGCGAAAGGATAGAAGTTGTTGCCTTGGAAATACATCATGGGGTAGAGCTGATCCATCAGACCGTCGCGCAGCCAGCCCTGGGCATCTTGAGCAACCTGTCGCCGTGCATTCCATCCCCGCGAGGAATAGCGGGCAAGGTCGTCATATTTTCCTATGGGTGAGCAACTTAACTTAACCCATGGTTTGTAAAGCTTTACCTTTCTGTTGATGGCTTCGACAATACGTGTGATGTAGTATGCCGACTTGCTGCCGCGCCATGTCTCAGGATAGCGGATGTAGTCAAGATGGATGCCGTCAACGTCATAACGGCGTGTGATGTCACCACAGATGTCAGCCAGATAATCGGCAGTCCCTGAGAGTTCAGGGTTCATATAGCCTTCCTCACCAATCTTCTTGACAAGTGACGGATAACGCTTGCGTAGCTGCTGACAGCCATAGGTGTTCCACTTGCCAATGGGGATGGTGACCACCCAGGCATGCAGCTCCATACCACGACGGTGACATTCGTCGATGGCAAACTGTAGGGCATCGTAGCCTGGTGACCGACCCGGTTTTCCTGATAGACAGCCGTCCCAAGGTTCACGGTCGGAAGGGTAGATGGTGGTAGCACGGACACGCGTCTGCAACAGCACCGTATTGACTCCTGCCTGCTTCAGCTGATCAAGTATCGTAGTGAGCTGGCGCTTCTGTTCACCGATGCCCATGCCGTCATGAGCATAGCTACGTGGCCAGTCGATGCCTCCAATGGTGGTCAGCCAAACGGCACGTACTTCATACTTGGGTTGAGCCTTCAGGAAGGTGATACCAAAGAGTAGGAATATATAAAATAATGTTAATCGTCTCATTTCGAGTGCAAAGGTACAAAAAACTTTGAACTTTGAACTTTGATTTTTGATTTTTTTTCGTACCTTTGCCGGAAAATATCAAACTCAACGAGAGAAACAGTATCAGTAAGTATTAAGATTTTTAAATAAATAATTAAAGATTATGAAGAAAATTGCTTTATTCGTGATGGCACTGATGATGTCAGTAGCCGCCAATGCACAGTTTGAACAGGGTAAATTCTATTGCGGAGCATCATTCTCCGGCTTCGACCTCGGTTACAGTGGTCTGACAAAGGGTCATGTGAATGTTCAGGCCAAGGGAGGTTACCTGTTGTGGGATAATATTATGGCTACTGCCCAGCTGTCGTACGAGAAGTCCAAGGATACCCCTGCTGCTTTCTCTTGTGGCATCGGTGGCCGTTACTACATCGAGCAGAACGGACTCTTCCTCGGACTGTCATTAGGTTATAAGCACGTTGGCGCTGAGTCCATTACAGAAAATGTTTTGGATCCTGTGACACAGCAGACAAAAGAAGTCACCATCGACGGTAATAGCTACAACGACTTCATGCCCAGCGTACAGGTGGGCTATGCTTTCTTCGTGAGCCGTACGGTGACCATTGAGCCCGAGCTCTACTACGAGCAGTCGTTCAAGAACCACAAGGACTATAGCAATTTCGGTCTGCGCATCGGTATCGGTGTCTATCTGTTCAACGACCAGAAGAAGAACTGATTAAAGTTGAGAGATAAAAAGACGCTTATGCTGAGTATTGATTTCTACAGACCAAACTATGACATGGATGTCAAGGAATTGGTCGACAGACTCATCGACTTGTCGTTCGCAGAGGATATCGGCGATGGCGACCATACCACCCTGTGCTGCATTCCCGAGGACGCAATGGGTAAGTCGCACTTGCTTATCAAGGAAGATGGTATCCTGGCTGGCGTTGAGGTTGCCAAGGAGGTGTTCCACCGCTTCGATCCCGACATGCAGGTCGAGGTACTGATGGGCGACGGCTCTCGTGTGAAGAAGGGCGACATTGCCATGATTGTCACTGGCCGTGTGCGCTCGCTGTTGCAGACGGAGCGTCTGATGCTGAACATCATGCAGCGCATGAGTGGCATTGCCACCATGACTGACCGCTATGTGCAGCACCTGAAGGGCACCAAGACCCGAGTGCTTGACACCCGCAAGACGACACCAGGCATGCGTATGCTCGAGAAGCAGGCCGTGAAGATTGGCGGTGGCTGCAACCATCGTATCGGACTCTTCGACATGATTCTGCTCAAGGACAACCACGTGGACTTTGCCGGCGGCATCGTCAACGCCATCGACCGCTGTCATGCCTATCTGAAGGAGAAGGGCCTCGACCTGAAGATTGAGATTGAGGTACGTTCCTTCGACGAGTTGCAGCAGGTGCTCGACCACGGTGGCGTCGACCGTATCATGCTCGACAACTTCAGCGTGCCTGACACGAAGAAGGCTGTTGACATCATTGGCGGACGCTACGAGACAGAGTCATCGGGTGGCATCACTTTCGATACCATTCGCGACTATGCCGAGCAGGGTGTCGACTTCATCAGCGTAGGTGCCCTGACGCACTCGGTGAAGGGCCTCGACATGAGCTTTAAGGCTGCGAATTGATGAGTGCAAAGCCAAACTTGTTTGGGCTTTTAGCTTTTGGCTTTTGGCTGTTGATGTCGTGTGGTGAAGAACCAGCGGCTAATAGCCAAGAGCCAATAGCTTATTCTTCTCCTGTTGACTACGAGATTGTGCTCGCAGGCAACTTCGGTGAGCCCCGTCCGTGGCACTTCCACGGAGGCATCGATGTCAAGACAGGCAATGTGGAGGGTAAGCAGATATTCTCCATTGCCGATGGCTATGTCAGTCGTATCACTGTGAACAAGTATGGCTTTGGCAATGCCATCTACGTCAGCCATCCCGACGGACTGACCAGCGTCTACTGTCACCTGAAACGCTTTGCAGAGCCTTATGAGAAACTCTTTGAACGTACAGGATGGCGCGACACCCTCGACTTCCGCTATACCCCTGAGCAGCTGCCAGTGAAGGCTGGTGACATGATAGCCATTAGTGGTAATACAGGCCATTCTACCGGTCCTCACCTGCATCTGGAGTTGCACGATACGGAAACGTGGGTGATGGTGGACCCCATGGAGAAACTGGCATCCTTTATTGCTGACACCGTAGCACCTCAGGCGCATTCCTTCATGGCCATACCACAGCAGAACGAGGGTGTCTTCAATGGGGGCATGAGCAAGCAGACTTTCGGTTTTGGACAGCCCGACACCAAGAAACAACATACCACATGGACCTTGTCGCGTGATTTTACGGCATGGGGCAGGGTAGGCTTTGCCCTGTGGGCCGACGACTATAGCGAAGCCACCTATAATCATTATGGTGTCCGCGAAACCCGTCTGCTCGTCGATGGTCGTGAGGTGTTCCGGTCCGATGTCAGCGGCATCCCCATCAGTTGTCAGCCGGAGGTGAACCAATGGGGCGACTACGACCATTGGCGCCGCACCCACATCTGGTATATGAAGTCATTCCGCGAACCTGGCTTGCGACTGCCCATCCTGCATACAAACTTCGAGCGGGGCATCGTCACCTTCAATGAAGAGCGCCCCTACCATATCACCTACCTGTTGCGCGACTATCAAGGCAACCAGTCGCGCTACGACTTCACCGTTCGTGGTGTCCGTGACTCCCGCATCCGTCCCGTCCGTCGCGCACAGCTTCTTGACTCCTATCGGCTTTATGGCCAGTGTCTATGGCCGCTTTACCATTTATCATCAACCAACTAACATGATTAAAACTATTCTGATGGCATCCATGATGATGCTCACGGCCAATGCAATGGCCTTCACTCCTTGGACAAGAGGAGGTTTCGAGACAGGTAAATACCGTAACGTCTTTGTGGAGATGGGCTACAGCCAGGCCGATGTCGACGCAAAGCTCAAGGAAGTGTTTAACGACGTGTTCCGTGGGCCTAACAAGGTCTATTTCGAGGTAGGCGACTCCATGGGCTACGTCAGCGACATCAAGAACCACGACGCCCGTACCGAGGGTATGTCGTATGGTATGATGGTGGCTGTACAGTTTGGCGAAAAGGACATCTTCGACCGTCTGTGGCGTTGGGCCAAGAAGTATATGCAGCATCAGAGTGGCTCGCGTGAGGGCTATTTTGCCTGGAGCTGTAAGACCGATGGTACGAAGAATGCTGCTGGTGCTGCCAGCGATGGTGAGCTGTATTTCATCACGGCACTCATCTTCGCCTCCAACCGTTGGGGCGACGATACCGGCATCAACTATAAGGCCGAGGCCCGGCACATCCTCGATTGCATCCAGCCCAAAGAGATGATGTACCTCATCGACCCCGAGACCAAACTCATCACCTTCACCCCCGATGGCTTCGGTCAGCGCTTCACCGATCCCAGCTATCACATTCCCGCCTTCTACGAGGTGTGGGCCAAATGGGGCGGTGACGGCCGTAGCGACCATTGGAAAGAGTGCGCTCAGAAGAGTCGTGAGTTCCTGCACAAGTGCATCAACGAACAGACTGGTCTGAATGGCGACCAGTGCCAGTATGATGGCAGCGAGATGCAGATGCCGCGCTTCCCGGGCATGCCCCAGCGTCCCCAGGGCGAGGCTCCCCGCCGAAATGGCAACAACAACTTCCGCTACGACTCCTGGCGCGTACCCATGAATATCGCCCTCGACTACGAGTGGAGCTGTGCCGATGGCGAGTGGCAGCGCCAGTATGGTGAGAAGATCCAGAATTTCTTCTATTCACAGGGCATCGATACCTTCCTCGACCAGTATCGTCCTGACGGTACACTGCCTGAGGGTAATGAAATCCTCGGAGCCGGTGGCTTCCGTAAATTGCGCCACAGCATCGGCCTCGTAGCCACAACGGCTGCTGCCTCGGTGATGTGTTCCCATGAGAAGAGCAAGGCGTTTGTCGATGCACTCTGGAATGCGAAGCACGAGCCCTTCGACGATGGCTATTTCGATGCCTACTATGACGGCCTGCTCCGCCTCTTCGCATTCATGCACCTGAGCGGAAACTACCGCATCATTACACCTTCACAAGGGAAGTAAGAAAACGTCCTCCTTTAAAGACTTGCCAAAAGAATCTCCTTGATGTCTTGCTCTGTCAGGGGAGCGTAGGCATTCTCCAGGCCTTCGTTGACGGCGATGTGGTGTGCCTAACCTTTTAGTCTATGGAACTATGTCTGTTCTTTTTTTTTAGTGTAAACTCAAATTGAAGACCGCCGTTTTGGGCGAGGTAGGCAGTAATGGTACCGCCATGCAGGAGGACGGCATTCTTCACGATAGCCAGACCAAGACCTGTGCCGCCAATGCTGCGACTGCGACTCTTGTCGATGCGGTAGAAACGTTCGAAGATGCGGGGCAGATGTTCTTCAGCGATGCCCACGCCGTTGTCTCGGAATGTGAATGCCCAATGAGGGCCTTGGTCTTCAGCTGTGACTTCTATCGTCTTTCCTTCGCCGGCGTAGTTGATGGCATTATCGACAAGGTTGCGGAATATGCTGTAGATGAGCGAGGGGTTGCCCTGGATGACGATATGTTGTGGCAAGCAATTATTGAGCGTCATGTTGCGTTTTTCGAGGGCGATAGCGGTTTCTGCGCCGATATCGCCAACAATAGCCGACACGTCGGTGCGCTCCATCGTCAACTGGTGGGCAGCGAAGTCCATTCGGTTTAGTGTCGAGATGTCCTGTAGCAAGGCTGTCAAGCGATGGGCCTGCGCATTGGTGCGCTCGATGAACTGTCGCTGCGTCTCAGACGACATCTGCGGATTGTCGAGGATAGTGTCTGTATAGCCAAGGATGCTAGCCACGGGCGTCTTCAGTTCGTGGGCGATGTTCTGCGTCAGTTCGCGGCGCATCTGGTTCTCCTTGGCGGCCTGTTCGCGACTGATGCGCTCGTCCATTCTTCGGGCATAACAGTGGAGCAGGAACGCCAACCCCACCATCACCACGAGCGAGAACAGCAGCAGGTGCCAGTCGCTGACCTCTTCAAAAGGTTCCAAATGCGTCCGGTCGTAGTCCTCAAATAGGATAAAAATCAGCGCATAGACGGCAAATACTACCATCACGCTAACGAACATCTTCCGGCCTTCACTCAATTTCTTCATGCCTCAAACACATAGCCGTATCCTTGACGGCTGACAATGCAACTACTATAGTGACCTATCTTCTTCCGCATACGGGTGATGTTTACATCTACAGTGCGGTCGCTAACTACGACGTCTTCAGGCCATACGGCATCAAAGATCTGCTGGCGGGAAAACACCTGTCCACGATGGCGAAGAAGCAGTCCCAACAGCTCGAACTCAGTCTTGGTAAGATTCACGCTCTCTCCATCAACCATCGTTGTCTTCTTGTTGAGGTCGAGCACAAGACCCTCGAAAGAAATAAAATTCTCTGCAAGAGCATTTGACTGGGTCCTGGCGAGCACCGCTTTTACACGGGCCACCACTTCGCGCACGGAGAATGGCTTCGTCACATAGTCGTCAGCCCCTAAGCCAAAGCCTTTCAGTGTATCGTCCTCTGTGTCCTTTGCGGTCAGAAATATAATCGGTATACGCGAAGTATTCTCATCGCCTTTGAGCCTTTTTGCAAGTTCAAAGCCTGATATGCCAGGCATCATCACGTCGAGTAGCAACAAGTCGTATTGGGAAGGATTTTTATCCATCGCCATCACGCCCGAATAAGCCGCTTCGGCTTCATAGCCTGCCGCCTTCAGATTATATAGCAGAATCTCACACAGATCCTGCTCGTCATC
The DNA here is from genome assembly GCA_045131435.1 of Prevotella sp. Taxonomy (GTDB): domain Bacteria; phylum Bacteroidota; class Bacteroidia; order Bacteroidales; family Bacteroidaceae; genus Prevotella. The sequence goes on along the minus strand of JBGUQW010000055.1, from coordinate 19,634 downwards.
TACTACAAGAATCTTTTTCTGTGTCATCTGGCTGCAAAGTTATAAAAAATCTTTGAATTATAAGAAATTATTTTCCAAATCTTGCCTGAACGACGTTGACCACATAGTCGCCCAGCTTCTCGCACTCGTTGATGAGGTCGGTATAGATGGTGCCAATGGCATAGTCGTATTCGTGGTCGTTAATGGCACGGATATTGTCGTCTTTCAGTCGTTGGCGCATCTGGTTGATTTCATTCTCGATGCGGTAGGTCTCACGGATGTCATGCTCGTAGCGGTGTCCTGACATGATGGTAACCATTTGCGACAGGGCGTCGTCGCACAGTGACATTATGGCTGTCAGTTGATGTCCCAAGGAAACAGGGATGGATTTCCCTGATTCACGCTGACGATTCAATGTGCGCGCCAAGTTATAGCAGGCATCACCGATGGATTCCAACTCGCCAACCTCACGCAACATCTGGCGCACCTTCATCTTGGTCTCGTCGCTCAGATGGTTTTGGCTCACCTGCTCCAGGAAACGGGCTATCTCCAGTTCCATACGGTCAGTCAGGTCCTCTTGGTGCTCAATCTGGCTATAAAGGTGCACGAAGGCTTTGTCGTCCTTCTCGTCCTTCAGCTGGCGCACCATACCAAACATCTGCTGCACACGCTGAGCGAAGTGCGCCGACTCTTTCTGTGCCTGTAGTACGGCGATTTCTGGTGTTTGTATCAGGCTTGCCTCGATATACTTCATGTTCAGTCCTTCCAGTTCGGGCTGTGGCTTCTCAGGCAGCAACCAGCAGACGATGCGCTCCATCTGTGGAATCAGTCCGATGAGCAGGGCCGTGTTGGTGACGTTAAAGCAGGTATGGAACATGGCGAGGACGACGGGAAGTCGCTCCGTCTGACCCGCCATCGCGGGGTAGTAGCCCACCAGTGAGCACACCATATCGACGAAGGGGTAGAACACGCAGAGCACCCAGATGACGCCGAAGACGTTGAACAGCAGATGAGCCAGTGCTGCACGCCGTGCCTGAGTATTAGCCCCTAAGGCAGCGAGATTGGCCGTTGCTGTGGTACCGATGTTCTCGCCCATCACCAGCGCTATACCTAAATATATAGGTAATACTCCCGTAGAACACAGCAGGATGGTGATGGCCATGACGGCGGCCGACGACTGCACGATGCAGGTGATGAGCGTGCCAATGGCGAGGAAGGCGAGGATGGTAAGGTGGCTGCCCGTGTCGAACGAGGCGAAGAATCGCACCACCGACTCGTTGTGCTCCAGGTCGAGCTCCCTGCCGCCCGCGCTCAGCATCACCAGCGAAAGGAACATGAAGGCGATGCCGAAAAGGAAGTCGCCCATATAGCGGTGGCGCTTGCGATAGATGAGCACCATACCTATCGTGAATGCAGGGAATACGACGTTTGTCAGGTCGACGTTGTAGCCCAGCGACATGATCCATGCCGTGAGCGTCGTGCCGATGTTCGCTCCCATGATGACGCTAATGGCCTGCGAGAGCGTCAACAGACCGGCCGATACGAAGGAGACCGTCATCACCGTTGTGGCCGACGACGACTGCACGGCGCAGGTCACCATCGTGCCCGTTAGCATCCCCGTTAGCCGGTTTGTCGTCATCTTTGCCAGTATGTGTCTCAGCTGCGGTCCCGCCAGCTTCTGCAGTGCCTCGCTCATCATTTTCATGCCGTAGATGAGCAGTCCCAATGCGCCCAAAAGCTTCAGCGACACCATCAAATAATCTTGCGTTGTTTCCATTTGCTTACTCGAATTATTCTATTTTCGAGTGCAAATTTAGCATGATTTCCATCAGCCGCGAAATAAAACTTGTTACAATACGGTTACGTAACAGAATTGTAACCTCTGGTAGCTCCATTTATCTGATGAAGTGCATCGGCTGCCACTCCTCACGCTCAGGATAGTCGGGCGTTCCGTTAGCATGAATCTTCTTCAGCAGCCAAGCCATGTTGTTGGCCATCGTTCGCATGGTCTGCATACCCTCTGTGTCGAGTGCTGCCTGACCTTCCTCGCGACCATACACGATGTTCCAGTACTGCGAGGTAACCACAGGCATATTCATCATCTCAAACGGCATATTCATGGTCTGATAGGCTGCTGTGGCACCACCACGACGGCATACGCAGACGGCGGCAGCGGGTTTGTTCACCACCTTAGCACCTGCCGAGAAGAACATACGCTGGATAAGCGACAGCACTGAGCCGTTGGGCTGTCCGTAATATACGGGTGAGCCAACAATCAGCGCATCCACATCGTCCAGCTTCTCAGAGATGCGGTTGCAGATGTCATCATCGAACACGCAACGGTCTAGTTGTTTGATTTTACACTGTGCACAGGCGATGCAGCCACGAACGGGTTTTACACCAATCTGTACAATCTCAGTCTCTATACCCTGCTGCTCCAAGGTCTTTGCGGCCTCACTCAGCGCCAGGAATGTGTTGCCCTTTTTACGGGGGCTACCATTAATTAATAATACCTTCATGCTATTTATTTCAGTTTTTTATACACTTTAGCCGTAATTCTCGATAAGATACTTCACAAACTGAGGATCGGCGAAATTGATGTTGCCCGTGTCGTACTGGTTCATGGTAGCAATCTGTGCCATCTCGTCAGCCGTCAGAGAGAAGTCAAAGATGTCGAAGTTCTGAGCCATGCGCTCCTTATGGCTTGACTTAGGAATGGCCACGATGCCACGTTGGGTGAGCCAGCGCAGAGCTACCTGAGCGGCACTCTTGCCATACTTAGCACCGATATTGGCCAGCACCTCGCTCTTCACGATGCCGTCAACAGCCTGTCCACCAAGCGGACCCCATGCCATTATCTTCGTATCGGTCTCGGCCAGAATCGGTTCGATGCCCGTCTGCTGAATCATTACGTTGCACTGCAACTGGTTTACCATCGGCTTTAACTCCACATAGTGGGCAAAGTCGAAGAAACGGGCTGCTTGGAAGTTCGAGACACCAATGGCACGAACCTTTCCAGCACGATAGGCTTTCTCCATAGCCCGCCAAGTGCCGAACACGTCGCCGTAGGCCTGATGGATGAGCAGCAGGTCGATATACTCCGTCTGTAACTTGCGTAGGCTCTCGTCGATGCTCTTGGCAGCTTTTTCTTCGCCAGCATTTGAAATCCATACCTTAGTCACGAGGAACAAATCCTCACGCTTGATGCCACTCTTGCGCCACGCATTGCCTACACCTTCTTCATTCTGATAGGCCTGAGCCGTATCAATCAGACGATAACCAACGCTCAGTGCATCGCTTACGCAGCGTTCACACTCATCAGGAATCACCTGAAACACTCCATAGCCCAGCAGGGGCATCTCAACACCGTTACTCAATTTTATGTATTCCATATTTCTTCTCAATTAAAATCCTAAACCTTTAAGCCATTTCTCCACTTTTGCTTTTTCACTACGCACTTCATGTCCGTAGATGCTGAAACCCTTAGTGACATTAGCTCCAGCGAAAGCCGCTTTCACGTCTTCCACACAATTGGCCAGGCCTGAGCCCTCGTGCGTAGTGAAGGGGATGACGGTCTTGCCCTTCAGGTCGCCAGCATGTTTCTTGAAGAAGGTGAACATTACCTGCGGATAGGTGCCCCACCATACGGGACCACCAATAAATACGGTGTCGTACTGGCTCAAGTCCACGTCGCCCTCATATTCTGGCAGCTCACCGTTCTTTGCCTCTTCCTTTGCCAGATTGATAAGTGGCGTATAGGCCATTCCGTCGTACTTGTGCGTGACAATCTCGAACTGGTCGGCACCTGTCAACTCTGTAATATAGTCGGCCACAATCTTCGTGTTGCCCACCTCAATGTTTCCTACTGCGTAGTTGTCTCCCGCGTGCGAGAAGAATACTACAATTGCTTTACCTTCTGTCTTCATAACTTTCTCTTGCTTAGCGCCGCCACTGCATGCTGTCGATGCGAGCAGTGCCATTGCGGCTGTAATGATACTTTTTATATTCATATTTGTTTGTAGTTTGAATTCACGGTGCAAAGGTACGACGAATTTCTCATACTATTGTTTCACAAAAAGCGTCATGATTTTCACTTTTTACCGAAAAATGCGATTAAGCGAGTGCCATGATGCTCGTATCAATGGCCGAGCGTGAGCATTTTCGACTTTTTATGTCAAATCGTTTGTTTATATATAAAATAATGTGTATTTTTGCGCCGTAGCCGCTACTGTACCAAGCACTTGGGGAAGTCGCCCAGCGAGTACCGCCAGAGCCTGCAGCCGAAATAAATTTCTTTCTATTTTTAGTCCGTTTCCAATATCATTTCCATAGTGGTTTTCTGCACTTGCATACCCATGTTCTTATAGAAACGGTATGCGGCATCATTGCCTTCCCATACGTTGAGGGTGATGTTATTACATTTGATGGATTGGGCATAGTTGCGTACATATTCATATAAAGACTTTCCTATGTGTTTGCCACGAGCATTTTCGTCTACACAGATATCATCAATATACAGTGTTTTGATGTCTTCTAACAGTTGGTTGTCCCTTATTTCGGACACCTGACAGAAAGCGTATCCTAACAAAGTCCCGTCGTCGTAGATAAAAATGGGCTTACTTCCATCTTCAAGCAGTAAGGAAAGTTCCTGCTCGCTATATTTCGTAGTGTGAGGCTTGAACAGGTCAGGACGCAACACATGATGCACCATATTTACCTGATGCAACAGCTCAACAATACGCTTAATATCTCCTTCGTTTGCTCTTCTTATCATCATAAGTTACTTTATCTCAATAGGTGGAAGTCCAACCTCCTTTCGCCATTCATTGACACGCGAGGCATCCAATAGCGGACATAACAGTGCAAATTTATTTGCAAAGTTACTGATTATTGAGGAATAATTGCTATATTTGCATCAAGAATTAGGATAGTTTATGAAGTTGTTATGATTCAGCAAGTAGAAATAGCGCTAAAACCAAAGTCTCGCGGGTTCCATCTGGTGACCAGTGAGATTCTGAGTCAACTGCCCAAGTTGCCTAAGACGGGCGTCATCAATATATTCTGCAAGCATACGAGTTGCGGACTGAGCATCAATGAAAATGCAGATCCTGATGTGCGAGTGGATATGGAAACCATTTTCAACCGTCTTGTTCCTGAGAACAGACCTGAGTACGAGCATACTTTAGAGGGTGTAGACGATATGCCAGCTCATGCCAAGTCAACATTGAGTGGCGTTAGCCTGACTATTCCCATTACCGATGGACATTTGAACATGGGAATCTGGCAGGGAATCTACTTCTGTGAGTATAGGAATTACGGTGGGTCAAGAAAACTGGTCGTAACAATCATAGGAGAGTAAGATATGGCATACACAGGACGTTTTGGACAGTCGGACGACTATCGTCGCGACGAGCTGATACGGAAGATAGAGCATTCCTTGGAGAGCCTGACTCTGCAGGAGTTAGAGGCTTTGTATTATGACATGTCCACCAAAAACTATATCAACGAATGAAACTAAGGAAACGAAAGCTCAAGTATGCTGCGATATTCTGTCTCTGCTGGTTTGTCTTCTTAGTCATTCTGGTTGATGAAATTCTGAAGTTCCAGACATTGGTTGACTATTTCGGATCATACGCATTAGTGGAGATTACACTATTACTTTTGGTCATTCTACCTACAATGGCAGTTTACAAATTAACAAAAGAATAAATAGCGAAAGAAGGTACACTATTTGGGTAAACGATGAATAAAACGGAAAATATGGAAATAAAAAATAGACCCAATCCCAATGAGGCTTTCCCGAATCCGAAGATTCCAAGTCTTTGCTTCATTAAAAACGTGGTGACGAACCCGCGTATTATTATAGGTGATTACACGTCTGAAGAACCTGGAGCAGAGCCATCTGGTGCATCGCGAGGTCTATCCCGAAGTTCCTCCCCGCGTTGAGTATTCGCTGACCGACACAGGCAAGTCACTCATGCCAGCCATCATGGCACTTATTGCTTGGGGCAAAGAGCATTTCAATGAAGTAGTAACAGATTAAAATGAAAAACTTGATTCTTACTGACGGTATCGATGATATTCTGCGTGGCCACCTCCTTGCGCATGGCTTCTATTTTCAACTTATTCAAAACAATAAAATATGCGTTCCATCATCTGCCACTTCTCGTCACTGGTAGCGCCTTCAGCGCATTGTTGGAAGATGGCCATGTAGTCCTCCCACTCCTGCTGACGGGGTAATGTGGCAAGACGAGCCATCGCACTATCCCATTCGAATTCTACGGGTGTCTCCACAATCATCACCAACCGCGTGCCGAGAATAAATATCTGCATATCAAGAATACCGACTTCTCGGATTCCGGCCAAGATCTCTGGCCACGCCTCACCCTGACTATGGCGACGCTTATACTCCGCAATCAATTTCGGATCATCTTTCAGATCCATTGTCTGGACATACCGCTTCACGGGCTGTCCGTACTCTTTTACATGATATCCTTCTGTCATTTTATCACTGTGTAATATGTAGTTTGTATTCTGCTGACTTGAGATTGGGGGAAGTGACCTTGATGGTGACTTCCTTGATGATGGCTGTTGGCGGAAGGTCGTACATGACCTTGGCGTGGTTGGTGCGGATGAGCTGGCTCTCAAGATGCTGGCCTGACACACGGTCTATAATGTCGCGATAGACTTGTCCGTTTCGGTAGATGGTGCCGTTTTCGCGAGAGAAGTGTTCGTTTTCGGCATGAATATGGAAAGTGTGCGGCTGAGGTTCCATGGCACGGAGTTCGCCACACAGATATTCATCGTCAGTCAACAGTCTGAGTTGGTAGGTGTTGGCGGTCTCGTTCTTTACGCGGTAGTCGATGTAGTTGTACGAAATACTGGTGCCTGTGCCGAAGGGAATCTGACGGCCAAAGTCAGGGAAGAGGTCTAAGCCGTCGTGATGGTGATGCTCAACGATGGTAAGGTCGCTGTGCAACACAAGCCAATGAATCAGGTTCGACAGTTGACACATTCCACCTCCAATGCCTTGCGAGGGCTGTCCTTTGGCAATGGTCAGGCCCTCCTTGTAGCCTTTCTGCTTAGTGGTTCTTCCGATAAGCTTCCATACGGAGAACACTTCGCCCGGACGAATCAGCAGACCGTCGATATGGGTAACAGCCAAGGCAAGGTTGGTAGCCTTATTCTCCTGCAACTGCATATTGACATTGCCCAGTCTGCGGCGAATGAGTGACTTGTGCTGATAGACGAGGACAGGCAAGGAGTCCTCAGTCCTTTCCTTGGCGAAACAGGTCTTGTGAAGGAAGTCCTTCAGGTGACGCTTCAAGATTTCTTTCTCCATCGACAGGCGATAGGTGAATGGGCATATCTCGCAAAACAGTTTACGTTTCATTCTTTGGGAATATGTTAATCGTCAATTGTCTCAATATAGAAGCTGAACGGACGGAAGCCATCATTACAGCTTATCATCGCACTCATCGGGTTTTTCATCCAGCCATCGTAGAAGTTCCCCTCACCTTTGGCTAGCGACTCCACGAACTCCCGCATGGAGTACCATGCTGCAGGGCACATCCCATCAGGACATTCACCATTCTCGGAGATCCATTGCTGACCCTCCCTGACATCACAAGTATGCTCGATAGGATTCTCGTACTTTGCCATCAGGTCAGGATAGACCGTCTGGCGTATGGCTGTAATTCGTACTTTATTCATACTAATCAAACAGTTTCTTCCAAATCCACAACACGGTAACTAGTTTTCCTTTTTATGTAATCTCTTAAACTATGTTGTAATAACAGGGCAAAGTTAGTGAATTTGCTGCATTTTTCGTATATTTGCACCTTAGAATTATAATTGTTTATGAAATTTATTGGAATATGAGAGTATTATGACTGAAAAAGAGAAGATGTTGGCAGGAATGGTTTATGATGCCGCAACGCCAGAATTGATTGCAGAATTGCAGAATACAAGAGAAATCTTGTATGAGTTTAACATGCTCCGTCCATCAGAGACTCAGCGGATGAAGGAGATTCTGAAAGGTCTGCTGGGGCATACTGGCGACGATAATTTCCTCATCAATCAGCCGTTCCGCTGCGACTATGGCAAACAGATCAGCATTGGCAAGCGGTTCTTTGCCAACTTCAACTTCACGGTTCTCGATGAAGCGCCTGTCAGCATTGGCGATGATTGTTTTATCGGTCCCAACGTCAGCATCTATACCGCCTGCCACAGCACAGACCCTATAGAACGGAATACCCGTCAGGAGTGGGCAAAGCCTGTTACCATTGGAAATAACGTATGGATTGGAGGCAGTGTCACCATTCTGCCAGGTGTCACTATCGGGGACAACGTAACAATTGGTGCTGGATCTGTTGTCACTCGCGATATCCCATCTAATACGGTAGCAGTAGGCAATCCATGTAAGGTAGTAAAGACATATTATGTAAACGTATAATGTTTGATTTGATGGTGCAAAGGTACGGCAAAATCTCTGCAGATGCGTTACACATTTTGCGGGTTTTTTTTTACATTTTTCCTTTTCGTATGTTTTTGGCCTATATTCAGCTGTTTTTCTTATAACTCTGCACGGCCCAAACAGCCATAGCGGAGGCGATGCAGAAAAGAGCAAATACCTGATGGGCGATGGCTTGTAGCCCACCTCCTCGTACGAAAACCGTACGGATGGCATCAGCGAAATAGTGCATGGGATTGATATAGGTAGTAAGATACGCCCAATCAGGCATAGAGCGCACAGGAGTAAAGAGTCCCGAGAGCAGCATCAGGCACACCACAAAGAACCACATGACGAGCATGGCCTGTTGCATGGTGTCGCTATAGTTCGACACAATCAGTCCGAACGACGAGAAGAACAACGCCAGTAGGATTGCTAATAGATAGACGAGTAGGAGAGGCCCTTGACAGGTGATACCATAGACGAGCCATGAGAGCACGAGACAGAGCGTGAGCACCACCAAACCGATAATCCAATAAGGAATGAGTTTGGCGAGGATAAACGACCACTTAGAAACGGGGGTGACATTAATCTGTTCAATGGTACCTTTTTCTTTTTCGCCCACAATGTTTAAGGCCGGCAGGAAACCGCAAAGCATCATCATCAGGATTCCCATCAGAGCGGGAATCATAAAGACCTTATAACTCTGCAACTTGTTGTATAAGGTAAGCACAGAGGAAGCAGAAGGTGCAGTGGCGGCCCTTGAGACTATCTGACTTAAATAAGCGCTACCTATCGATCCCTTCGTACCATTCACGGCATTGGCTGCAATAAGATATTTACCATCGCGGATTTCGAGGATAATATCAGCCATCGAAGTCTCGATATCCTTCATGGCTTCCTGATAGGTTTTTTTCTGCCCATTAAAGATAAAGTAATTCGAGGCCTCAATCTGGTGCACAAGTTGCTGCGAATGCGTAGTATGATCTATATCCACCACATCCACGCGGATATTCTTCACCTCCTGATTCATCACCCACGGCATGACACACATCACCATGATGGGGAAGATGAAGATAATCTTCGGCATAAACGAGTTGCGCCGAATTTGCAGAAACTCCTTTTGAAGCAAATACTTAATCATCATTGAACATTGACCATTGAACATTGAACATTATTCTAGCCTTGTTTTAAACTTTTTCAGCGAGATGGTGAGCAAAAGGGTCGTCATACCGATAAGGATGACAACCTCTTGCCATACTTCCTGAATCCCCACTCCCATAATCATCAGTTTGCGCATGGCCTGGATATAGTAGCGGGGCGGGATGATGGCCGATATCCATTGCAGGATAGTTGGCATTGACTCTACAGGGAACAGCATGCCCGAGAGCATCACTGTAGGCAACAGCAATACCATTGCCGATACGAGCAGAGCTACAAACTGCGTCTGAGCGATATTCGAAATAAGCAGCCCGAGTGATAGTGCCAACAGGATATAGATGAGCGATACAATCAGTATCCATCCCAATGAACCTTGTAGCGGTACATCGAGCACGGTAGCCGACATCAGTAGGATGATCGCCAGAATCACAAGAGCTAACAACAAATACGGCACCACCTTCGCCACGATAATCATCAGCGGTTTTATAGGTGATACGAGCAATACCTCCATCGTACCACGTTCTTTCTCGCGGACAATCGATACGGAGGTCATCATCGCACAAATCAATAGCAACAGCATACCCATGATGGCAGGCACGAAGTTATAGGCCGACTTCATTCGAGGATTGTAGAGAAGCCTCACCCCCGGCCCCTCTCCGAATGGCGAGGGGGGTGAATAGTTCTTTCCTCCATTAGGTTGGGAGAGAATAGCCTGTGCGTATGTTGTCCATTGCTGGGCCATGTTGGGGTCTGCGCCATCTACCATGATTTGCCAGGTGTAACCACTCCCCTCGCCATTCGGAGAGGGGCTGGGGGTGAGGCTTATATCAGCCTTCTGACTGCGAATCATCCATTCTGCCTCTTTCGGCGTAGGGACGGTTTTGACAATGGTAAAGTATTCCGACGCCGCAAGTCGCTCTACGGCCTGCTGCGTCAAATGATCCATCTGCGAGGTCACCATCACCGTGCGCACATTCCTGACATCGTTGGTGATGGCGAAGCCGAAGATGAGCATCATTACGATGGGCATGCCGAAGAGTATCAGCATCGTACGCTTGTCGCGCAGGATGTGCTTGGCTTCCTTGATGACAAATGATATAAACTGCTTCATACGCTAATCTCCTCTCTTTGCCTCGCGAGCTAAATAGGTAAACACATGATCCATATCGGGCTGATGGAGATTATGCTTCAGCTCTTCTGGCGTCCCCATCGCACTAATCTTACCATCCACCATAATCGATATACGGTCGCAATACTCAGCCTCGTCCATATAGTGAGTTGTCACGAAGACTGTGATGCCACGTGCAGCTGCCTCATAGATAAGCTCCCAGAACTGACGACGGGTAGCAGGATCAACACCACCTGTCGGCTCATCAAGGAACACGATGGCCGGTTCGTGGAAGATGCTCACTGAGAACGCCAGTTTCTGCTTCCAACCCAAAGGTAGCGAACCTACGAGATCATTTTTATGATCCTCGAACTTCAATTGTTTTAAGAGCTCGTCGGTCTTGCGCGCTATTTCGTCTTTCTGCATCCCGTAGATGCCTGCAAAGAGACGGATGTTCTCAGCCACCGTCAGATCCTCATACAATGAGAACCGCTGCGACATATAACCGATATGTTTCTTAATCTGCTCATGCTCCGTCCGGATGTCGAATCCTGCCACTCGTCCTGTACCACTTGTAGGTTGGTTCAGTCCTGTCAGCATGTGCATTGCTGTCGTCTTGCCCGCACCATTCGCTCCCAAGAAGCCGAAAATCTCGCCTTTTCTAACTGTAAAAGATATATCATCCACAGCATGGAAGTTACCAAAAGCTTTTACGAGGTGTTCCACCTGAATCACGGGGACAGGTCCTTGATCTACGGCACTACCGTAGTTATCAAGCGACCTGTCCACATGATTTAGGCCTGGCGGGTTGAAAATCGTCTTAAATTCATCCAAAATAAACTCTGGCTTGTCAATTCCCTTAACCTTCCCTTCGCTCAAGAACGCTACACGTTCACATTGGCGAACTTCGTCGAGATAAGGCGTAGAAGCCACGATAGTGATATCGCGCTCCTTCAGCATCGAGAGCATCTCCCAGAACTCCTTACGACTGACAGGGTCAACACCTGTCGTGGGCTCGTCGAGGAAGAGTACACTCGGCTGATGCACCAACGCACACGAGAGTGCCAATTTCTGCTTCATACCGCCCGACAATGCCCCTGCCTTACGGTCCTTAAACCGCTCTATCTGCGAATAGATAGCCTTGATTGAGTCATAACCTTCGTCAACGGTGGTACCAAAGAGTGTGGCAAAAAACTTCAGATTCTCCTCTACCGTCAGATCCTGATACAGCGAGAACCGTCCTGGCATATATCCTACGCGCTTACGGATGTCCGTCATCTGTTTCACCACATCGAAGCCATCCACGCTGGCCGTCCCCTCGTCCGCCAACAATAGTGTACATAGTATCCGGAACATCGATGTCTTGCCTGCTCCGTCTGGCCCGATGAGTCCAAAGACCTCGCCCTTGCCAACAGAGAACGACACATCCTGCAAGGCTTTCACCCTGCCATAAGATTTCGATATATGTTGAACGTCGACGCTAATCATAAAGCAGCGGTAGCCAATTTTTCACTTTTCACTCTTCACTTTTCACTTAAAAGAGACTTCTCCGTACATGCCGATCTTCACGTAGCCGTCATTCTTGAAGGCGACTTTCAGGGCATAAACCAGGTCGGCTCGCTCATCATCCGTCAGAATGGTCTTTGGGGTAAATTCCGAACGGCTGCTAATCCAAGAGACCGTTCCTTCGTATTCTATTTTCTGCCCGTCACCATAATCGGCAAAGACTTTTGCCTTCTTACCAACCTTGATGTCCTTCAGTTGTGCTGAAGTGACGTAAGCACGCAAAAACATCATCTCTGTATCAGCCATCTTAAACAGCGGTTTACCAACGGCAACAAACTCTCCTTTCTCGACGTATTTCTCCAGCACCGTACCCTTAATAGGTGCAGCGATATGACACTTCTGCAGCAGGTCGCGCAGTTGACTCACTTGCACATCTGTAGCTACCATCTGCTTATTCAGCGCATTGGTGTTGGTGCTTAGCGATGAAATCTGCGCATCCAACTGCTTCTGCAGTACCTGCACTTGGTTTATTGCATCGTCGAGCATCTTGCTGGGTGCGGCACCATCAGCCACCAGTTCCTTATAGCGCTGTTGATCTTGCTTGGCCTTTGCCAACTGCTGACGTGTCGCAGCTATCTGCGCCTCCATATCAGGTTTCTGACTCTGATAGACCTCCTTGGTTGCTCCTGCCTGTTGAATCTTCAGCCATATCTGTGTGGTGTCCACTAACCCTATTTCTTTACCAAGCGTAATCTCGTCACCCTCGTTCACATCGAACTTCATCAACGCTCCGCTCTGCTCTGCTGCCACCGTCACCTCCGTTGCTTCGAACGTGCCCGTAGCGTCATACTCCTTCTCATTAGTTCCGCAGCTTGCCAGTACTGCCAGCCCTGCTGTCATTATTATCAGTTTCTTCATATCGTTATTGATTCGTTGTATATTTCAGGTCATATATCTCTTTCAGCATCTGAATCTCGTGCATCGACTGCCCGACGCGTGCTGCATTCTCGTTATTAATCTCCTTCACCAGGTCGTTCACATCGATAATACCATGCGAGAGTTTCGATTCTGCCGCTTTGCGGATAGACGAACGCAGGGTGATAATCTCCTCGTCGTCGGCCATCAGTTTCCTGTAACGCTCAATATTCTCGTTCTGCTGAATCTGCTCCAGATTATTGTTGAAAAGGAACGTCTCACGTTGAACGTTGAACATTGAACGTTGAACATTCAATTTTGCCTTATCGTTTTTGCGGGTGTAGAGGGCTCCGATGTTCCAGGTGAGTCGAGCCCCAATCATCCCGTTCCAAGAGAACCTGCGACTCATCATGTCCTCGAACATGTTATAGCCCGGATAGCCATAATACCCTTGTGCAAACACCCCCAACTTAGGCATCAGTACTGCATCGAGGGCCTTCTCCTGAGCATCCGCTAACTTCAGCTGTGCATCTATCGCCTTCAGCTCTGGACGAGTACACAAAGGGGACGGTTCTCTTTGTGTACTTTGTGTACTTTTGGGCTTTACCGCCTCTTTAACCTCTATCCCGCAAAACGCACTCAGCATCCTTATCAATGTCTGATGTTGCGCTTGCAGACTTGTTGCCTGCTGAGCCACGTTCAGTCGTTCTGCCTTTACGTTATGGTAGTCGCTCTCTGCTGCTGTGCCGTTCTTCACCATCGAGGCTAGCTTCTTCTCGTTTTGTGCCAATAGCTCCTGAAGGTCTTTATTTAGCGTAATCTGCTCGTCAATCAGCAATAGTCCGAAGTATATCTCATTAACGCGCTTGCGTACATTATAAAGATTCACCTCGTTCTGAGCTTCCTGCACCTTTCCCTGCTGACGAGCTATCTCCTTCTGATTCTTAATGGCTCCTCCATCAAAAACCGTTTGCTGAACATCGATACCAATACGATACTGGTCCTTCTTCAGTCCCTCGAAGTTAAGCCCCATCTGTCCTAGCATCCCCCGCATCTCATCGGGCCATGCCACCACATCACTCTGATACGTTGCCTGAGCCGAGGCTGACACTTGTGGCAACCATCCCTTTTGGATGTTCAACACCGTCAGCGCCGTCGTCTTCTCTATCAACCCATACTGCCGTATTAGCGGATAATTCCGCTCTGCTGCCTGCTGACACTCCTCGAGGGTTTGCGCTACGCTAAATGATAAATGAAAAATGATAAATGATAAACTTATCAGCAATTTTCTCATACTTCAGTTTTTTTAATTCTGATGCAAAGGTAATGTCTTTTTCTGATACTATCGCTATCCATTGAAGTACAAAAATGTTCTTTTTGTTCGATTTCCGCATAAAAAGGCCGATAATTTGCTATTTATTATTATCTTTGCAGCTGGTTAAACAGTAACGATAATGAGAAACCAGCCAAAATTGATGAACTACTCGCGCATGAAGGACATCCTTGGTCCTCACTATGCGCAGATACATGACCATTCTTATATCAGCAATGAATTGGGCATCGTCTATGGCGACCCTCGCATCTTTATGCTCGTCATCGGACAGAGTCAGCCGCCATTCATCATCGACGACTACCGCTTAGGAATCTTCGTTGGTGGTGAGATACATGTCAACATCAACCTTGTCGAACGACATATTACTCCTGGCACCATTGTATTCCATGGCCCCGGCACCATCATCAGTCCCATCAGTTTCAATGGTAAAATCGAAGTCTATGGATTAGGCCTCTTCACGGATTTTCCCATGCCCTTTGCATCCGGGCAGATGCCATTAGCCTTCAACGGACAGGTTCGCGACTTCCAAATCAAAGTCGGCGAGAGTGATATCGCTACAGCTCGCCACATTATCGACACCATCTGGCATGTGGTTCATCAGCCCGACTATAACCGTCAGACTGTTAGCAGTCTTGTTGCTGCCATGATGCATCACTACGACGGAATCTATCGCCAACACATAGATTTGCTCAAGGTATCACAGAGTCGTGAACAGACCATCTTCGACCGCTTTATCTACCTGGTAAATCAGCATGCCACACGTGAACATCAAATCAGTTTTTATGCCGACAAGATGTGTCTCACAGAGCGCTATCTCGGCACTGTTATCCGCCAAGCCAGCGGCACCACTGCCAAAGAATGGATTGATCGCGCCCTCATCGAACACATCAAGATTGAACTGAAACACACAGACAAGTCCATTGCTCAAATCTCAGACGAGATGAACTTTCCTAATCCCGCCTTCTTCAGCAAGTTCTTTAAACGCCTTGCCGATAAGACACCTTTGGAATACAAACTCTCGAAATGAGAAGGTAAATGGTGGAGCAGGCCGAGAGTCGTTTTCGCGGTTTAGGCATCTCTCTTCAAAATTCTCCATATTCATAGTTGTTTGACGGGGAAGGTGAAATAGGTTTCTGGGAAGGGTTCGTCCTTCAGCGTGAAGTGCCACCACTCGGTGTCGAAAGGCTTGAAGCCGTGACGGAGCATGGCCTGACGCAGAATCATACGGTTATGGAACTGCTCGGGGGTGATGCTGCGTTTCGGATTGGCAGGACTCTTGCTGTTGTCGCCCGTGTACTCGCCCGTCTCAGGATTGCCGCAGAAGTCGGGATGGCTCTCAGGACCGAACCAGTCGAAAGTACCGCCCATGTCGAGTTCCTTCTCCGTTGCCATATCGAATAGCGTCAGATCGAGGGTGGAGCCGCGGGTATGGCCGCTCTTCAGGCAGATGTAGTCCTGAGGAAAGAGCACACTCTTGTCGAGGTCTGGATAGAAGTAAGGCTTCATCAGTGTGTCGGCAATGTCCTCTGCCCAGCGCACAAAGTGGTCAACGCCTTTCTGCGGACGGTAGGCATCGTAGATCTTCAGGCGATAGCCATGGGCTTTCACGTCGTCGCTGACGGCCTTCAGACTGTCAGCAGCCTGACGAGTGAGTAGTGCCGTCGGCTCCTCGTAGCCGTCGATGCGGGTTCCCACAAAGTTATATGTGCCGAAGTAACGGATCTCCAGAATCACATCGGGCACCACGTCGGTAATGGTTACAAACTGACAGGCATCGTCAGTTGCGCTGACTTTATCTAAGTAATCGAACAGATTAATCGTTCCTGCTTCGTTTTTGACATCAAGAGCGGGGACATATTCTTCCATCCTCGTTGTGCCACTGGCTTTTTCGATGTAAAAATTGACGAGAGCCCCAGTATAACTGCGGAATACCACCTGATAGGCAGAATCGGTCTCTTCACCCATCTCCACACCCATGATGTCTGGATTATCTTTGGCCATGCTCCAGTCATACTCACTATGGCAGTAATTGTTTACGCCTTCTAAGGCCATTTCTGCCGTTATCTTGCTCGGTGATTCCTTGGTGCTTTTAGAGCCGCAAGAGCATAGAAGCATGGTTGCCAGTAGGCAAATTGTAATCAGTTTCTTCATATTAGTTCTTCTCCTTATAGCATTTCTTCTCATCATTGATCGTAGCTGACGGGGCGGAATTGTTTCTGACGCTCGCTCCATACAAAGCCGTACTTCATGAGGTAGTCCTTAATCTCCTTGGGTTCTCTGCTGAAGGCATAGCACAAAGATTCCAGCGTGTCAAACTCCTCATCACGAAGGAGCATGTTGACGCTCGAAACCAGAATGGCAGGGTCTTTGGGCAGATAGTCCATAGTTCTAATTCTTAATAAGCATACACCAATCCGTACTTCTCATGCAAACGACGAAGCGTGCCGTCAGACTTCATGCGTCGGATGGCATTATTTACCATTTCCATCAGATCGTCCTGTCCTTTCTGCATCAATACTCCAATCTCTCCATGAGTAAATGGATCGTTCAAAAGCGGGGCAGCAAGGCGGGTGTCAGTCTGCACATAGTAGGGCGCTTCGGTAATCTCTGTTATCATCACGTCGGCTTTTCCTTCGGCTACGAGGGTAGGGATTTCCTCATTCTTCTGGTGGACGATGATGGTGGCATGAGTGAGATTAGCGTTGGCAAACTTCTCGTTCAGTCCTCCAGGATTCACCATCACGCGCACTTCTGGCTTGTCGATATCTGCCAGCGACTTGAAACGGTCACTCTCCGACTTTCTGCAGAGTATGGTCTTGCCATTGGCGAGATAGCCCTCGCTCATCAGCATGGTTTCCTTACGGGCGTCAGTAATCGTGATGCCACCTATGGCAAGGTCAAATAGCTGAGGCTCTGCCAGCACGTCGGCAGTCAGCGTAGGCCATGAGGTCTTGACGAATGTGGTTTCAACACCCAGCTGCTTGGCTGTCTCCTTGGCAACCTCGATGCCGAAGCCCCAGTAAGTACCATCATCCTCACAGAAAGAAAGCGGGCGATAATCGCCTGTAGTGCCAACAAGCAGAGTGCCAC
This sequence comes from Prevotella sp., assembly GCA_045131435.1. Lineage (GTDB taxonomy): Bacteria > Bacteroidota > Bacteroidia > Bacteroidales > Bacteroidaceae > Prevotella. The sequence continues at coordinate 2,090 of JBGUQW010000055.1, read as the reverse complement.
GTTCTTTAATTTCCGCAACCTTGCCATTAAGAGGTTTGTCTGTAGGGTTGTCACTAATGGAACAAGCAGAAAAAACCGTCGAGCAGCAAAGGGTCAAAATAAGGGAAAGCCCCCAAAACTTTATTGTTTCTTTGTTCATAATGCAAAGATAGCGATTATTGAGGAATAATTCGTAAATTTGTAGCCACTTTTAGGATAGTTTAGTAAGAAATGAGCAATTTGAAAGTGATTAGCACAAAGAAGGCACCTGCTGCCATCAGGCCATATTTCCTTTTATATTTTTATTCATTGTTTCAATTTTAATAGCCGTTCGGCATTCTTGTGGAGAATCATCTCTCGATATGGTGCAAGGTCTGGCATCAGCAGCCAGTCTGTTAGGCGCTGACTGCGATGATGGCTCTTATTGCTTGGGGCAAGGAGCATTTCGATGAAGTGGTAACAGACTAACAGCGTATAACCAAGGAATTTGTTCTATTCGAGGATAATAGCATCATCAGTTTTTCTATCAGCGGCACATAGTACTTGTGCACTTCTTCAGCTGTGGGCGTATGGCCGCCTGGAAAGTGATACGAGTGGCTGTAATACTCCAGGAACAGCGGTTCGAAGTGTGCCAGTGTATCCTGTTCACCAAAGATTCCCCAAATACGTTCCTTATACTTTGGATTATAGTTGTCAAACTGGTGCTCCTCCAACTCTGCAAACTCAGCTATCAGTTGCTCGTCGATGACGAAGTCCTGCTTGCCATCCTTGCGTGGTGACTTGTATTGGTGTGCACCAATTCTTGGCTTCAGAAATTCTGTCATCCTGAAGTGAGGATTACCCAGCAATGCTTGCAGTCCGACGATTGGTGCTATCATCTGCGCAAAGAACGAACCGCAACTGTTGCCCACCAGTACGTCAGGCTTCTCACGGTCAATCAGGTCACGAATAAAGTTGATAGCCTCTTTGGGATGCATCGGCAGGTCTGGTGTCAGCACCTCTGCCTTGCCTTCAAATGCTTCCTTTAATGCTACAGCAGGCACACACTGGCCACTCGCATAGAATCCGTGTAAGAATAGTATCTTCATCAAATGACTACAGCTGTACCGCTAGTGGCAACCATGAGCATGGAGCCATTAGCTCCGATGGTCTCGTAGTCGATGTCGATGCCAACGATGGCATTGGCTCCAAGAGCCTGGGCACGCTGCATCATCTCCTGCATGGAAGATTCTTTGGCTTCGATGAGTACTTTCTCGTACGAACTGCTGCGTCCGCCAAAGAAGTCGGTGAGACCAGCCATAAAATCTTTAAGCACATTAGCACCAATAATGACTTCGCCTGTCACTACGCCCTTGTATTCACGGATGGGGCGACCTTCAATCTGTGGGGTTGTTGATAGTATCATAATCGTTTTCTTTAAAAGTTTTTATTTGTTAGACGTATGATATGAGCAAAAAGTTGCAATGTCCATTTGCCAAATACATTTAAATGTTGTTGCAAAAGTACTCATAAATGCCGTAAAATCATTATCTTTGCATGATGTTTTGAGAATTATTAGGATTTACCCATTTTTTTTTCATTATTTCTCGCAGAGCCAGTAACAAATTTGGTTCTACCTCTACTAAATATATGCTAATTGCATGCAAGGGTGCCGATTTTATTGGGCATTTACAACGATTTACATCAATATCTTTATCTGTTTTACCTCTATATTACCTCTACATTACCTCTACATTACCCCTACATAAACTCTGTCGAATGTCTACCAACTCATCTATTGTTGTCTTTGACACTGCCCTGAAGGCCATAAAGCTCATTCGACCACCACTTTTGAGTTGTTCCGATGGCACCTTCCGGTCGTTCCGATGCCACCTCCGAGTCGTTCCGATGGCACTTTAGGGGGTGTTCCCAGCATGGGAACACTTTGTTTCTCCCAAGGAAACACTTTGTTTCCAGCATGGGAACGAGTCGAAACAAGCATGGGAACGAGTCGAGGCAAGCATGGGAACGGGTCGAGACAAGCATGGGAACGGGTCGAGACAAGCATGGGAACTAATAGAAGTTTAGTAGATGTAATGTAGAGGCAAAGTAGAATTAAAATAGATGTAATA
>JBGUQW010000054.1:0-47737 GCA_045131435.1 Prevotella sp. | reverse complement strand
TGCTGGTTTAGAACAAAAAGCCATAACAATAAAAACCAATAATTATGAAAAAGCAATTATTTATTCTCATGATGATGATGCTGACGGCGCTGACGGCGCAGGCAGCAGAGTATGGAATCTACATTGCTGGCACGCAGGTGACCGACGCGAACAAGGACAATCTGATGACCATCGCTGGCGTGACGGGTGGCGGTAGCAGCATCTTGACTTACGACAGCGAGACGAACACGCTGACGATGAGAGACATCTTTATTAACTACACAGGTGATGTATTGCAAGTTACTCAAGACGAGCTGAATATTGACGTCTCGGATAATTGCTCCCTTACCAGCACAAGCGGTAACGGATTATACATTGACCTCAACACCCATGTGACGCTGACGGGCGATGGTGCGCTGCGTGCCAAAGGTCAGGACGGCGTTTATATCGGCAGCGATTACTATTCTTATAAGGCCCAGACTGCCAAGCTCACGGTGAAGGGGCCGGCGCTCATTGCTCAGTCAAGCAGTTCCGCCGGTCGCGGTATTCGCGGTGTCGGTTCTGGTTCCTACAACTATAAGGGCGAGTTGGAACTGCTCTACGGCATCATCAAGGCCAAGGGTGACATAGGCAGCATCTGTCTGCTGAAAAAGATTACTGTTGGCGACAATGCTACCGTCGTCAGTCCCGATTATGCAGTGATAGCTGAGCACGAAGTACGCTCGTCGCTCACCTCAGCCACCATCACAGACTGGGTGGAGATTGACGCTCCCAAACCCGACATTGAAACGCCGCTGACCATCGAGGCCATCGAGAATGCAACGGTGACGATTACCAACCCCCAAACTTTGACCATTGGCTACATTGTCAACAATGGTGCTCTCACATGGGCGAGTGATGCCACTATTAGCGTGAATCTGACGGCAGGTGACAAAATGTCATTATATGGAAACAATGCTTACTACGGTGGTACTAAATTCGAAAATGGTGGTTCTATAGAATCTATCGCGACAAACATCCATTGTAATGCTGACTTCTATGTGTATGGGAATATCATGAGCCTTATTCAATCTTCTGGCTTTGAAACATTGAAGACATTGTCGGCCGACTATACTTTTCATAGTTTATTTTCCGATAACCCTAACCTTATAATGCATCCAACCAAACCATTGCTGTTGCCTGCTACAAAGTTATCCACATCATGTTATAGGGAAATGTTTAATCATTGTAGTGGCCTGACTACAGCACCTGCATTACCTGCAGTAGAACTGGCTTGGAGCTGCTATAACACTATGTTCGGAGGCTGTACAAATCTGGTCTCTGCCCCAGAATTACCCGCGACAACGTTGGCTTCATATTGTTATTATGATATGTTTCGCTTTTGTGAGGCCTTGACTAAAGCGCCGGACCTGTTAGCTGAGCAGCTGGTTGAGTCTTGTTATGGTGGCATGTTTAGACAATGTTATAAACTAAACAGTGTGACCTGTTTAGCTACGGATATCCCTGAGGGGGCGTGTAGTAGATGGCTAGAGAATGTCAGAAGTACAGGTACATTTACTAAAGCTGTTGGCTTTACAGGTTGGGAAAGTGGAAAGAATGGCATACCTGAAGGCTGGACGGTTATTGAGGATGACTCTAAGCAACTTTGTGGCTTGGCATTCTCGCCAGACCATCTAGAGGTAACCTACGGCGAACCCTACGAGTTGCCGACGCTGACGAATCCATATAGTTTGACTGTCACCTATAGCAGCAGCGACCCCTCAGTAGCAACCGTTGATGCTTCTACAGGTGCGCTAACCATCCTGAAAGCAGGCACGACAACTATCAAGGCTACTTTCGCTGGCTCTGCCGACTACTGGCCTGGTTCGGCCTCTTATACGCTGACTGCTGTGGGTAAAGGTGATGCACCAGTATTTGCCTTCAACCGTGAAGTCGCATTAACCACATACGGTAAGCCGTTCACGGCTCCTGTGCTTACGATGAGTGACGGACTGACTGCCAAGTATTCCGTTGATAATACCAGCGTGGCCACTATCAACCCAACAACGGGTGCAGTGACCATTCTCGGCAAAGGTGTTGCGACTGTTACCGCTACTACAGACGGTAATATGGAGTATGCTGCTGCTACGGCGAAGTACTATCTGAATGTGCTGACTAATGCTGAGGCTGTCCGTTGCGATGCCAACGGCGACGGCAACGTGACGATTACTGATGCCGTCACCGTCGTGAACTACATCCTGAATGCCGGTGGCGCCAGTGCTCCAGCCCTCGAGCCGTAACTAAGTTTTATCCTTTTCGCTACTTAGCATAACCATAGCCCCTTGTTTACATAACCGAAACACCGTGTTTGAGATACTCATTTACCGTGTTTGGATTATGTAAGCAAGGGGTTTTGATAGGGTCATTTATGAAGTCTGACTTTTCCTGATTTCACTAGACACTTTTTCTCTTTATTAACTGAATCAGTAGACAGTAGTTCTGATGTCGTACTGGTTTGATAGACAAGGCACACGGTGCCAGGCACGCTGTGAGATTCTTGTAACCCTAACGCAAGAGTGTCGTTTGTGGCAAGGAAGATAGCCTCTTGTGGCAAGGAAGATGGGCTCTCCCACCGTGGGAACATGAGGCTTCCCTAGGGCAAACCTGATGTTTGTGCCGAGGGAACTTGGCTCTTGTGGCATACACGTTTTTCGGCGACGATAACGCAAAAAAGCGCCGAGACCTCACGTCGTCTTCCGCATTGCCTTTGTACAAAGGCCTCGGAGCCACGTGAGGTGCTGTGAAACAGGTACCATAGAGGTACCATACACCTCCCATACACCTCCCATCGCCAGAGGAAATAAAACAAACAATTCAGCTGACAGTTTCGGTGAGGTCTATGTGACCTCTATGGTACGTGTATGGGGGGTGTCAAACGAGACCTAACGTGCTTCAAACCCTGTGTGCATCGGCATTTCAGAGAATCATGGTAGGTGTAGGCCCCAAAATGCATTATTACTGCCGTGATATACTACTACCTGTTTGTCTGACATAACAATTAATTTCTGCATGCAAAGATAGGTTTTTCTTTTTAAACCACCAAACTTTCTTTAAATGTTTACTCAACTTTCGCAAGTTCCGAATAATGAAAACAAAAACCATAAAAACCCTTCTGTTGGCTTGATGCTCCTTGAGAGCATTTGTGCCCAGTGTCATGCCTCCGGCTTTAAAAGCACGCTTTTACGCCATAGCCATACCACTTGTCACAGCCACTGATGTGGTTCAAGCCCACAGAAGCAAAAACAGAGAAATTACGAATAATTATCGACAAAGCAAAAGAAAAGCCGATAAAAATCACCCCTGCGCCACAATTTCTTATTTTTTTATCCCTACATTATAGCGGTTCCTTTTTAAGGGACTCTAAATGTTTTAATTGTAGATTACAGCTATTGCAACTTTTCATGATGTTTTGACGTCTAACAGGCAAAAGAACGAAAAAAAAAGATGCAAAGTGTGTAGTAAATCTGCAAGCCGTAGCGTCTAAGGGATAACAAATAACAGTTTAATTTTAAAATTTCAACATTATGAAAGAGTTAATCACAGGAATCCTGATGTGCATAGCAGCCCTGACAGCTAAAGCACAAGTTCTCACTTCTGAGACCATTAAGAATGTACACAACGAAATGACATCGAAGGCCAACAGCGAGTATGTCTACAATGTCGATTACACTGGAAACGACATCACCACGATGTATGTCTATAAGAAAGAGTACGCAGAAAACGACGTCCTGCTGTTGAAGTCTTATCTGAAGTATGACTACACCTATGCTGAAGACGGTATCCTGACCAATAAGGTGGCCTATCGCTGGGACGATCTCCTGAACAGCTGGGCATGCACGGCCTGCTACGACTATGCTGTGGCCGATGGCAAATACATGATTGAATACAGTCGTTACAACGCCACTGCCAACTGTTTTGAACAGCCTGTAGACAGAATGGTTTACTCGCTGATACCCTTCAGCGGCGTCAACACCGTTAGCAGTTACCACCGCGAGGATGCCTCGTCGCCATTCGAGCTGATCTATGAGATGGAGGTAATGGACGAGCCCGTCCTGTATGCTGAACAACACAAATAGCCACCCGCTATTTGGTTGTTCTTCACGGTCTGGCGCCTGGTCTCACAAGCGGTCTGGAGGGCTGGGGAGCAGGTGCGCCGCCCATAGAACCTGGTGCGTTGAAGGGGTTCTGGTCTTTCCAGCGTTGCTGGCGGTGACGCTCTTCAGCCCCCCAGACGACAGACTTCAGGATGTCACCCAGGGGGAACTGGAGTTTACCGCCACCAATATTAATATAGGGGCTGATGATGGGTGACGTCTCCCATCGGCCAGTCATCGGGTCTACATAACGTCGTACACCCACATCGGCGCCAAAGACGTTGCTGAAGCGGAAGTCGGCATAGCCTCCATACGTTGAAGTGTTCATATAGGGACTCATGGCTGCTCCTACCTGCATCTGGTTGCCATAGTAATAGCCAAAGGCATGAAGCGAGACGGCTTTGCTCAGCAGGTAGGCCACATTGCCACCCACACCATACTGTGTGTAGAGCGAGCGTTGCCAAGGCATCCAGTATTTGTTGGCCATCGCCGTTGCCGTAATCTGCCATCGTCCCAGGTCCTGATGCAGTGCCATCGACCCCATCTCCGTAGTCATCAATCCAGGCTTCTGGTCAGTCATACCATAGAATCCGACGTATGCTCCCTTCCATAACGGCAGTCCCGCCCCGCCTTGTTTTGTCACATTGGTATAGCTCTGCACGGCAGGGGCACCAGGTGCAGCGATGCCGGGCTGCATCATCTCTGTTTGGAAGCTTATGGAGTCGGCTTGAAGGTGCTTGCTGACATCCGTCTGATGCACATCGGCATCGGTACCCGTCAGTCTTTGACTGCCGACTTCCGTCTGTGCCCCGACATGTAGCGACACCACCACGGCCAGGAGAGATAACAAGTGCTTCTTCATACGTCAGATAGGTTTTCACCTGCAAAGGTACGAAAAAGATTTGAGATTTCTTTCATTTTTTCATTATTATTTTGTACCTTTGCAGCCGTAACTTTAACATTTTACATTATGGGTATTATTTTATCACTTCTTATAGGATGTCTCGCCGGTTTCTGTGCTGGCAAGTTGATGAAAGGCGGCGGCTTCGGCTGGATCATGAATCTGGTGCTCGGCCTGTTTGGCGGTGTGCTGGGCGGCTGGCTGTTTTCAGTACTGGGCGTCGAGTGGGGCGGTCTGCTGGGGCAGTTGGGTACTGCCATTGTCGGCGCCGTTGTCATCCTTTGGATTGCCTCGTTCCTCAAGAAGTAGATTTGTCCTGTAAATGGGCATATTGTATGTTGTCCCTACACCGGTGGGGAACATGGAGGACATGACGCTGCGCGCCATCAGGGTGCTGAAAGAGGCCGATGTGGTGCTGGCGGAGGATACCCGTACGTCGGGCATCCTGCTGAAGCATTTCGACATCAAGCAGCATTTGTTGTCGCACCATAAGTTCAACGAGCACGGCACGTCAGCAGCCATCGTGGAACGCCTGTTGGCCGGACAGACGGTGGCACTGGTGAGCGATGCAGGAACGCCAGGCATCAGCGACCCGGGATTCTTCCTGGTGCGTGAGGCCGTGCGGGCTGGCATCGAGGTGCAGACACTGCCTGGCGCTACGGCTTTCGTGCCGGCACTGGTGTCGAGTGGTCTGCCCTGCGACCGTTTCTGCTTCGAGGGTTTCCTGCCTCAGAAGAAAGGTCGCCAGACGAAGCTGGCATCGTTGCAGGACGAGGAGCGCACGATGGTGTTCTACGAGTCGCCCTACCGTGTGCTGAAGACGCTGCAGCAGTTCAGCGAGGTCTTTGGCCCCGATCGTCAGGCGAGCGCCTGTCGTGAGATTTCAAAGGTTCACGAGGAGTCGGTGCGTGGTACGCTGGCTGAGGTCATTGCCCATTTTACGGAACATGAGCCGCGTGGCGAGTTTGTGCTTGTCGTGGCTGGTAAAAGCTAAGATGCTAAATGGTTTAGTAAAAATTGTAAATATTATTATGAAGAAATTAATTGTTTTTGCCCTGTGCCTGTCGGCTATGGTGGCTTGTAATCAGGGAAAGAAGTCGGACGATACGGCTGTCATGCAGTTGCGTGACTCGCTGGACCGTGTGATTGAACAGAAGGACAACGAGATCAACGACATGATGTCGACGATGAACGACATTGAGGAGGGTTTCCGTGCCATCAGTGCTGCTGAGGACCGCGTCAGCGTGGCCCGCAAGGGTGAGGGAGAGAGCATGAAGGAGCGTATCCAGGAGAATATGACGTTCATTCAGCAGACCATGCGACAGAACCGCGAGCTCATCAATAAGCTGCGTAGTCAGTTGCGTCAGAGTTCAGTGAAGGGCGACCAGCTGCGTCGTACGCTGGACAACCTGCAGAAGCAGCTGGAGGAGAAGGACAGTCAGATGAAGCAGCTGATGGCTGAGCTTCAGGCCAAGGACATCCACATCACGGAGCTGACGGAACAGGTGTCGGACCTGTCGGAGAATGTCAAGGAGCTGCGTGAGGACACGAAGCAGAAGGCTGCCACCATTTCGAGTCAGGATAAGGAGCTGCACACGGCCTGGTTCGTCTTCGGCACGCGACGTGAGCTGAAAGAGCAGGGTATTCTGGAAGACGGTGAGGTGCTGAAGGGCAACTTCAACAAGGAATACTTTACGAAGATTGACATCCGTGTGGACAAGGAAATCAAGTTCTACTCACGTTCGGCCGAGATGCTGACACCGCATCCCGCATCGAGCTATACGTTGGAGCGTGACGCCAACCGCCAGTATGTGCTGCGCATTACGTCGCCCGAACAGTTCTGGTCGACCAGCAAATATCTGGTGGTGCAGGTGAAATAGCACGCCGGTCTGACACGGATTTGACAACGTGTTAGTTTTTTAGGTTAAAACAAGCTTTTATGGCAGGAATTTAACGAAAATGTTAAATTCCTGCCCTCTTATGTATCTTTTTTATAAATTTATTCGTTTTTTATAAAAAAAGGTATTAATTTTGCAAGTTGTATTGTCTGCCCTCGGCGGAATATAATAATAATGTACGCGAACATAAAATTAATAAACATCAATTAATACAAGAGAGTGTATATGGGAAAAAAGTTGACTCTGATTCTGTTCGGCCTCTTCCTGAGTTTGGGAATGGCACTGGCGCAGAACAAGATTTCAGGTACTGTCTTTGAAGACAACGGTGAACCGTGTATCGGGGCTACCGTGATGGTTCAAGGAACGAAACAAGGTACTAAGACCGATATGGACGGTCATTTTTCCATCGCCGTACCTGCCGGCAAGAAGCTTGTGATAAGCTACGTCGGTATGACTTCACAGACCGTGAAGGCCAAGGATGGTATGACGATAACGCTGCAGCCTGACGCCCAGACTATTGGCGAGGTTGTGGCAGTAGGTATGATGAAGCAGGACAAACGCCTGTTTACGGGTGCCACGACGAAGGTGGACGCTGAGAAAGCCAAGCTTGACGGTGTTGCCGATATCTCCCGTTCGCTGGAAGGCCGCGCCGCCGGTGTTTCGGTTCAGAACGTGTCGGGTACCTTTGGTACTGCTCCAAAGATTCGCGTACGTGGTGCTACGTCCATCTATGGTAGCTCGAAACCCCTGTGGGTGGTCGACGGCGTTATCATGGAAGACGTGACGGAGGTCGATGCCGACCAGCTGTCGTCGGGTGATGCCGCAACGCTGATTTCCAGTGCCATTGCCGGTCTGAATGCTGACGACATCGAGTCGTTCCAGATTCTGAAGGACGGTAGTGCCACTTCTATCTACGGTGCCCGTGCTATGGCTGGTGTGATTGTCGTCACCACCAAGCGTGGTAAGTCCGGTTCTTCGAAGATCAGCTATACCGGTGAGTACACGATGCGCCTGCGTCCCAGCTACTCACAGTTCAATATCATGAACTCTCAGGAGCAGATGTCTGTCTACCGTGAGATGCAGAACAATGGTTTCCTGTCGTTCATGAGCAGCTATCGTGCCAGCTCCAGCGGTGTGTACGGTAAGATGTACCACCTGATGAACGAGTACGATCCCGCTACTGGCGACTTCAAGCTGGCTAACACCCGTGAGGCTATGTACGACTACCTTCGTCAGGCCGAGATGCGTAACACCAACTGGTTTGAGGAACTGTTCTCGAACGCCATCCAGCACAACCACTCTATTTCTATGAGTTCCGGTACGGACAAGGCACAGTACTACACCTCGTTCTCTATCATGAACGACCCGGGATGGAGTGAGCGTGGCAAGGTGGAGCGCTATACCGCCAACATCAATGCCAACTACAACCTGAACAAGAAGGTGTCGTTGAACCTGATTGGTAACACCAGCTACCGTAAGCAGGAAGCTCCTGGTACGTCGAACCAGAGTGTCGACGTGGTGAGCGGTGCCGTAGGCCGTGACTTCGATATCAACCCCTATTCGTATGCTATCAACTCGTCACGTACGCTGGATCCCAACGAGTTCTATATCCGCAACTATGCGCCGTTCAATATCCACCACGAGTTGCAGAACAACTACATGGAGTTGGATGTCGTCGACCTGAAGTTCCAGGGTGAACTGAAGTACAAGCCCGTACGTACTGTCGAGCTGAGTGCCATCGGTGCCTACAAGTATTCGACGACCACACAGCAGCACTTTATCAAGGAGACCAGTAACCAGGCTATGGCTTTCCGTATGATGGACGATGCCACCATGCGCGACAGTAACCCCTGGCTCTATACCGACCCCGACGTGCTCAACGCACTGCCTATCTCAGTACTGCCTGAGGGTGGTTTCCACCGTGAGACCGTCTACAAGATGAACAGCTGGGACTTCCGTGCCACTGCCAGCTATAACGACGTGTTCAACGAAGACCATATCGTGAACGCATACGGTGGTATGGAAATCAACAACATCGACCGTGTGGCAACATCGAACACCAAGGTCGGCGTGCTCTATGACATGGGTCAGCTGGGCAATTTCAACTACAACTACTTCAAGCAGGCCAGTGAGGAGAACAATATGTACTATGCACTGAATAACGGCTACAGCCGTGAGGTGTCGTTCTTCGGTACTGCCACCTATTCCTGGAAGCGTCGCTACATCATCAACGGAACCATCCGTTACGAGGGTAGTAACCGTCTGGGACGTGCCACCAGTGCACGCTGGTTGCCCACATGGAACGTGTCGGCAGCATGGAACGCCCACGAGGAGCCCTGGTTCTACCGTACCTTCACCGACAAGCTGACACACGCCACACTGAAGGCCAGCTACTCGCTGACAGGTGACAAGCCCGCCGTAACCAACTCGATGGTGATTATCCGAGCCTACAACCCCTGGCGCCCCTATTCCAGCGACAAGGAGTCTGGTCTGGAAATCAGCAGCTTTGCCAATCCTGAGCTGACTTACGAGAAGAAGCACGAGTTCAATGTCGGTTTGAGCTTAGGTTTCCTGAACAACCGCATTAACTTCGACTTCGACTGGTACACCCGTAACAACTACGACCTGATCGGTCCGAAGCGTACCACAGGTGTCGGTGGCCAGATTGTGAAGTATGCCAACGTCGCTACCATGAAGTCGCACGGTGAGGAGTTCACCCTCTCGACCCGTAACATCGTGACCCCGACCTTCGAGTGGTCTACCGACTTCATCTATTCGCACACCCATTGTGAGGTGACCGACTTCGATTCCAGAAACCGTGTCATCGACCTCATCACAGGTAATGGCTTCACGGAGAAAGGCTATCCTTACCGTTCACTGTTCTCGATGGACTTCAAGGGTCTGAACCAGTATGGTCTTCCCACATTCATCAACGAGAACGGCGACCTGGTTACCAGCGACATCGACTTCCAGTCGTATGACACCAGCCACCTCATCTACGAGGGTCCGACAGATCCTACCGTAACGGGTTCGCTGGGTAACACGCTGCGTTACAAGAACTGGCACATGAATATCTTCATTACCTATGCTTTCGGTAATGTCGTGCGCCTCGACCCGTCATTCTCTGTGGCTTACTCAGACCTCACAGCCATGCCGCGTGAGTTTGCCAACCGCTGGGTGGTTCCCGGCGACGAGGCCAATACCACGATTCCTGCTATGGCCGACCTGCGTATGATTCAGAACGACTCACGCTTAGGCTATGCATACAATGCCTATAACTACTCTACCGACCGTATTGCCAAGGGTGACTTCATCCGTATGAAGGAAATCTCGCTGGCTTACGACTTCCCCAAGAAGTGGATAGGACATATCGGTCTGAGCAACATGAGCATGAAGCTGCAGGCTACCAACCTCTTCCTGATTTATGCTGACAAGAAGCTGAACGGCCAGGATCCTGAGTTCTTCAACTCCGGTGGTGTTGCCGTGCCTATGGCTCGTCAGTTTACATTCACACTCCGTTTGGGAATCTAAATTGATAATTGAACATTAATAATTGAAAATTGGTAATTATTATGAAGAATAAGATATATCAGATGTTTGTCATGGGACTGGGAGTGCTGGCACTCTCGTCCTGTAACGATTACCTTGACAAACTACCCGACGAGCGCGCTGAGTTGAATGACAATCTGAAGATTACACAGTTGTTGACTTCAGCTTATCCTACAGTGATAAACAATGTGGTTGTTGAGATGATGTCCGACAATGTCGGTGATAATGGGCGTGCCTACTCTTCACCCGTACTTTGCGAGGACATCTACCGTCTGAAGGATACGCCTGAAGAGGGTAATGATTCACCTTATCTGATTTGGGGAGGCTTTTATGAGTCCGTGGCTACTGTCAACGAGGCTATTCAAGGCATTGAGGGTCTCGGAAACCCTGAGTCGCTGCGTGGTGACCTGGCCGAGGCCAAGCTCATCCGTGCCTATAGCATGTTCCAGCTGGCACAGACCTTCTGTATGGCCTGGAATCCTGAGAAGGCCGACGAGTACCTGGGCCTGCCCTATCCGCTGATTCCCGAGCAGGACATCAATGCCCAGTATGAGCGTGGCACACTGCGCCAGCTCTACGAGGCTATCAATAAGGATATTGAGGAGGCTCTGCCCTATATTGAAGAGGCTTCCGGAAAGTTCACCATTCCCAAGTACCACTTCAACACCAAGGCCGCCTACGCCTTCGCTACCCGTTTCAACCTCTACTACATGAACTACGACAAGGCCATCCAGTATGCCAATCAGGTGCTGGGCAACGAGCCTACAGCAGTCATGCGTGACTACGAGCCTTACCGCTCTTTGGGCCGTGATGACTTCGCCAACCGCTGGATTCGTTCCGAGGAGCAGGCTAACCTCATGTTATTGGCTACCTATAGTATTGCCGGACGCTATTTGTCAGCAGCAACCAGTTCACGTTTTGCTCATAACTATGACATCACCGCCTATGAAACCTTCTGGGTAGATATGCCTTGGGGCAGCGGTTCGAGCAACAATACCGTTATCTATGCCAACAAATTGTATGGTACTAACCAGTGTGTGGCATTTCCTACCCTTGACGAGCAGTGGGAGTACACCGACAAGGTGGCTGGCATCGGTTATGCACATATCGTTGACCCTGTTTTCACAGGCGACATGACCATCTTGGAGCGTGCCGAGGCTTATTGCTTGAAAGGCAACTTGGACATGGCTCTTCAGGATATCAACACCTGGATCCGCACCCATTGTAAGGAGGAAGAAGGCAATACCAAGCGTCCCGTCATGACGATTGCCTCTATCAAGGCTTATGTCGAAGGTGTCGACTATGCTAAGCGTACACCTGACGGCTGGCGTGACCGCTCGTTCCGCAAGCACATGCATCCGCAGGGCTTTACGATTGACGCCGAGGGCAGCGACCAGGAGTGCATGTTGCAGTTCCTGTTGCACATGAAGCGCATCGAGAGCGTATTCCATGGACTGCGTTTTGCTGATGTCAAGCGCTATGGTATTGAGTACACGCACCCCGTAGCCGGTGAAGACCCCATCGTCTTTATCCGTGGCGACCTGCGTGGTGCTATCCAGATTCCTAATACGGTACAGGCTGCTGGCCTGCCTGGCAACCCCCGTCAGTCGGATGAGGAAATCAAGGCCTTCATTGCCTCTACAGAGTCTGAATATGTCAACCCTGAGGACGAGGAGTAATTGGTAATTGACAATTGAAAACTGATAATTGACAATTGATACAGATATGAAAATAAAGAATATAAGCTTAATGCTGCTGATGGCCGGACTGGTTGTGTTCAGCAGTTGTGACAATGAAGAATTGAACAGCACAAGCGTGTTCGAGGATGTCACGAAAGAGCAGAAGAACGAGTTTGACAACTGGCTCGAGGAGAACTATCGCAAGCCGTACAACATCGACTTCAAGTATCGCTACAGCGACAACGAGTCAGACCGTTCCTATAACGTCATCCCGGCCGACTTCGAACAGTCAAAGGCGCTGGCCATTCTGGTGAAGCACGTATGGATTGAGTCGTACGTCGAGGCTGTCGGTGCTGATTTCATGAAGACCTATGTGCCCCGTATCATCCAGCTGACCGGTTCTTACAAGTGGAACACTAACGGCTCGCAGGTGCTTGGTACTGCTGAGGGTGGTCTGAAGGTCATGCTCTATGGTGTCAACGAGCTGGACATCGACAATCCGCGTATCAACACCACCAACCCCTACGAGAGCCATCAGGTGAAACCCATCGACATGAACTACTGGTTCTTCCACACCATGCACCATGAGTTCTGCCACATCCTGACACAGAAGAAGGAGTATGATCCCTCATTCCGCACCATTAGTGCTGAGCACTATCATGCTACCGACTGGATCAACCAGGATGACAAGAAAGTGGCTGCAGAAGGTTTCGTGACTGGCTACGGTTCCAGCGAGTACAACGAGGACTTTGCTGAGATTTATGCCACCTATATCACCAATACTCCTGAGGGCTGGAACAAGATTCTGACTGCTGCAGGAACGGAAGGCACTGCCATCCTCAACCAGAAGCTCGATCTGATGAAGACCTATTTTATCAACAGCTGGGGAATCAGCCTCGACCATCTGCGCGACGTTGTGCTGCGCCGTTCGGCAGAGTCTGTCACCCTCGATTTACGTACACTTAAATAATCATTGAGGCGTATGAAAAAGCTATATTATATCTTTGCTGCCTGCATGGTCGTGATGGCCTTCAGTGCATGCTCGCTGAAAGAAGACGATACTTTCGAAGAGCAGGCTTCGCAGCGTTCCGAGGCGAATATTGAGAATGTCCAGAAGGTGCTTGCTTCTGCCCCCAACGGCTGGCTGATGGAGTATTACGGTGCTCTTGGCTTTGGCGGATACAACGTCATGGTGAAGTTCGACGGCACCAATGCCACCTTCGGCAGCGAGAAGTGGGGTGCCAACCACAAGGCCGGACTTGATGCCGATGGCAAGTGCATCACCTCTACCAGTCATTTCAAGATTGAGCAGTCCATGGGTACCGTTCTCTCGTTCGACGATTATAACGAGACCTTCCACTACTACTCAATGCCTAACAACCCCGACTATAACTACGATAAGGACGAGGGCTTGTATGGCGACTTCGAGTTCCGTGTGATGAAGGCCTCCAACGACTCTATCATCCTGCGTGGCAAGAAGCATAACAACCGTATCGTGATGACGCCCATCCCTGCCGACAAGTCGTGGGAGAGCATTATCAATGATGCCAAGGAGACGGAGGACTACATGATGTCCCGTTCTTATACCCTGGCTGGTCCCGGTTATCAGAGCGAGACGGAGGTCACTGCCACCATGAATGGCGGCTATCGCTGCTTCGTCTTCACCTATAAGGATGAAACCGATCAGAAGGTGACCGTTTCAGCACCCTATATCGTCAAGCAGGACGGCTTCTATTTCTACAGTCCTGTTACAGTTAATGGTTTTGAACTTGATGGTTTGGTTCGTGGGGAAACGGGCGATTATTTTAAGTTCCGTAATAATGAAAACTTGCAGCTTAACTGTTATGTTCCGCCTTTGGCTGAAAGTTTGGTTACAGGAACTTGGTACATGACCTATGACAAAGTTGGAAGTCTTGCTAAACCCTATTGGGATGCAATGTTGGCTAAGCTGAAGACAGCTGGTAAGAATAAAGATGAGATAAAGATTTATACCTCTACCTTTGGCCTTACCAGTGATGGAAAAATGGCTGCTAGCATGACTACTTCTACAGATGCTCCTTATTGGGGTTATTCTTATAATGCAAATGAAGCTGGAGATGAAATCACATTTGCCAACAAGAGTTCTGTAAAGAATAAAGCAGGACAAGACTATTATAACAAGTATGGATGGAAGGACATTCTTGGAACGATTTATGGACATACCTTTAAGTTGTCTTGTGACAATCAACGTCAGCCCAAATACATTGAATTGCGTGACGTTAAAGATGGAAACAATGTATTAGTTCTTCTTTCTACTCCTACTTATTTTATGGATAGTTCATATTATCAAGATAAATAACATAATCACTCTCTGGTCCTTTTTTAAACAAGACCAGAGAGTATAATTACAATTAGGGAACTTATTTATTAACAATTTAAATGTTTAAGCTTATGAAAAAGATTTTACTATCATTTGGTTTAGTATTTTTTGTTCTGAGTGCAGCGGCCGGTCTTCCGATGAAGAAGTTTACATCAAAGTTTGATGCCAGAAAGACTCAGAAAGAGTTAAAACTTCAGCAGGCTTCTGTAATGGCCTTCCAGGCAGAGTCTGTGAAAGGAAAGAAATTTGCTTCCAAGAGAGCTGACGGTGACGAGAATGTATTTGGCACATTCATTCAGAAGTATGATGGCGAAGAAGTGGAAGGATTCGTAGGCGCATCTATTGAGACATTTTATTCTGTTCCAGACCATCCAATTGAAGTTGAGTATGTAGATGATAATGATCAGGTTCAGACTGAAACTGTTAATTGTAACATCTTTATACCTGCAGGTGCATTCGGTGGGCATAAAACGGATGGTATCTATGCGGTATATGAAGAGAGCGAAGATGGTCCCACTATTTGGATTCCTGAGCAGATTGTCCTTCATGTAGAAGGTGTTGATGAGGAAGAAGGAGCATATAACTATGATATTTATATGTTAGGACTGGTCTATGAGAATGGTCAACGAGATCATTTTACCAATGGTGTCTTTTTTGAAGGAGATGAAAATGGCAATTTCTATTGCTCCTCTGACTCTTGGGTATATTATTATATCGACCATACTACAGGAACAGGTTTGGGAACAGGTGGAGAGGTTATGAATCCTGTTCTTATGAAGACCAATGGTCAAGTTAAATATAAATATGTCTTTGACGATAATGATTGGACAGAGGTAGAGGCAGAGGCTGCTATCGAGGATTATAAAGAGTCTGTCACTCTTTATGGTTTCTTTGACACAAAACTTGACTTTACAATTGATGATGACTGTACTGTCCATATGGCATGTGGCCAACCACTTTATGACAAGTTGTATGGTGTTCAAAGTGGTTTTGATTTTGGTTATATCCATGTGGTAGGCACTGAGAAACAAGATGATGACAAGTGGCATCCGAATTTGGATTTGACAGAAATGACAGGAACATTGGAGGGCAATACAATTAGCTTCCCCAGTTTGTTTGTTGGAATTTCAAATTATAGCGAAGCATTAGGTGGAGCTTATGGTTGGATTTGGTTCGAAGGTCCTTATTTCAAATTGAACGACGGAAACTTCCAGATGTGGGATGCTGCACATCCTGATGGAATTGAAGAAAAGACGATGACGCGTGAGGAGTATATGAAGACTACCAAAACCTACAATCTGATGGGTCAGCAGGTAGATCGTAAGACAGCGAAGGGCATTTTAGTCCGCGACGGTCGCAAGTTCATTGCTAAGTAAACACCTTACTTACATCCACTATATCAATCGGGAGAGCCACACGGTTCTCCCGATTACTTTTTTTATGCTCTTTTGTTAGTAAAAAAGCCTGCCTTTACTATGTCGAATGCCATTGCTGCTTATGACAAGGAGTGGCCCTTTTTATGCCAACAATTATTTCGTTCTTTGGAATATCATTTATTTTACAAAGCAATATAAATGATATTGCGCAGCAAAATAATTGATATTGTAATGTAAAATAAGTTAAATGTCATAGACGATGATAATATTTGGCAAGAACAACGCTTGTTATGTCAAAGATAATTCGTAACTTTGTCCACGCTAATGAGGCTATTTTTAGGTTCTGATGGGACTATTCTCTGATGCGCGGGAGCAAGAACAAAGTTATTAACAAGTATCAAATAAAGAATTATGAGCTTACGTTTTACATTGCGACAGAACAAGATTAAAAGCAATAAGTCGTATGGCAAGTGGTATGCGCACACATTGCGCGGTTCGGAGATGTCCTTGGACGACATCGCACGTCAGGTGGGCTATAGCTGTTCGGTATCAAGAGCAGACGTCCATGCGGTTATCATAGCCATGGAAAAAGTGGTGGAAAGAAGCCTGAAGATGGGTAACGTCGTCAATCTGGGGGCACTGGGGAAATTCTATCTGAGCATCCGCAGTGTCTGTGTTGACAATCCCGAGGAGTTCAGTGTGCAGAATCATGTCACGGGTATCGCCTGCAAATATATGCCCGTCGGGCATCGTCAGCAAAGCCGTCAAGGACGCATCTCACGTCCTTTTACCGATGATTGCGTACTTGAACAAGTGTCCATTTACGACGAAACGGGTCATTTGGCCAAACGCATCCGCCGAGGTGGTCATGTGAGGACAAAATGAAAATAAATATTAATTTATTTTGCATTTCGCTCAATTTGCACTACCTTTCTCGTATGCGAGAGGGTAGGCTGCATCTCGGAAATGAAAATAAATATTAATTTATTTTGCATTTCGCTCGATTTGCACTACCTTTGCAAGGCATTATGTGTGTCATAAGATGAAACGTTTTAACACGACAGGGTTAATGATTGCCGACCAGCACTATATGGTGCCTATTGATCGGCAGGTTAATGCCGCTGCCAAAATGGTGGAGGATGGGATGTATTTTGCCATCAACCGTGGTCGCCAATATGGTAAGACCACGACACTTAGCTTTCTTCAAAAGCATCTGTCGGACAAAGGGTATGCCGTTTTCTCCATCAGTTTCGAGTCTTTGCCAGATAGTGCTTTTGAAAGTCTGGAGACCTTGCTCTATGCTTCGCTTGAAAAAATGGAGTTTCCGCTTCATTGGACTTCCATCAGAAACCTGTCTGATTCCTCTGTACAATTGTTACATAAGGCTGTTGGCCACGAACAAAAGCAGACGAGCACCAAGGAGTATACACAGTTAATCGCAACACTATGCTCTACTGACCGTGTGGTTCTTCTCATCGATGAAGTTGATGCTGCTGGCAACTATCCGCAGTTTATCAAGTTCTTGGGCTTGCTGCGTGAGATGTATCTCATGCGAAATATGGTTCCAACCTTTCAGTCGGTAATCCTTGCCGGCGTCTATGACATCAAGAACCTGAAGTTGAAGATGCGACCAGAGGAACAACACCAATATAACTCACCTTGGAATATTGCTGCCCCTTTCAATGTTGACATGAGTCTTCATGCTGATGGTATAGCTGAAATGCTTTCCTGTTACATGCTGGATCATGACATGCAGTTTGATACACAACGGATGGCCCAACTCATCTATGACTATACTTCCGGCTATCCTTTCCTCGTGAGCCGTCTCTGTCAGATTATTGACGAGAATGGCTATACATGGGACAAGGATGGTGTACTACAGGCAGTTCATGATATTCTGATAGAGCGTAACACGTTATTTGATGACATGATGAAGAAACTCGATGAGTTTCCCAAGTTGCGTGATTTGCTCAAGGACATTCTTTTCTCGGGTAAAAAGATCGCCTTCTCCACGGATGAGGTTTATATGCAGATTGCCAGTATGTTCAGCTTCATCAAAAACGAGAATGGAACAGTTGCTGTTACATGTCGTCTGATGGAGACCCGACTGTATAATCTTTTTGTTGGAGAAGAGAATGGCTCCGCTATGAATTCTCAGGCCCAGTTGGACAAGAACCAGTTCATCCTGGATGGTCATTTGGACATGCGTCATCTGATAGAACGTTTCTCTGTACACTTCAATGAGATTTACCGCCCTGAGTATGACGATAAGTTTGTAGAGTCATGGGGGCGAAAGATATTCCTTACTTATCTGCGTCCCATCATCAATGGTGTTGGCAACTACTACATAGAGCCAGAAACGCGCAATCTCACCCGTAGTGACTTAGTTGTAGACTACCGTGGTCAGCAATTTGTAGTAGAACTGAAGATATGGCGTGGTAATAGTTATAACGAGCGTGGGGAACAGCAGTTGAAGGAGTATCTGGACTTCTTTAACGTGCAACAAGGCTATCTCGTTAGCTTCTGTTTTAATAAGAACAAGCAGCCAGGTATACGTGATGTGGCCGTTGGCGACAAGATTATTTGTGAAGCCATCGTGTGATTTGCTGAATTATGAATAAAAAAAGAACACTAAAGGATATGAAGAAACTGACAATGATATTGATGGCGATGCTGCTGAGTACGGCATCGGTGTGGGCAAGACCAGCACTGTCGAAGCCCGTTGACGTGAAACAGCCCGACGGCACAGTGATTACCCTGCGTCTGCGTGGTGATGAGTTTTTGAGTTTTACCACCACTGTTGATGGCTATACGGTGGTGAAGGGCGAGGACGGTTTCTACCGTTATGCCGAGAAGGGAGCCGACGGACAGCTGACGGCTACCGAGGTGATTGCCCGTAACCCGGAAGCCCGTACGACCCAGGATCTGTCGTTCCTGGCTGACCGGAAGAAGATGGTGGCTCCGAAGATGTCGGAGAGTCAACGCCAGCGCAAAGAGATGGCAGCCCAGATGTATGCCCCCGCTTATGTCAAGAGTGCAGCATCGCACCGTTCTCCCACTTCCATTTGGAAGCGTATCAATTACGATAACTTCAAGGGTTTGGTGGTGCTGGTAGAATACTCCGATTTCAAGTTCAAAACGGAAAATCCCAGGGAATTCTATCAGAAGCTGACCAGCGAGAAAAACTATACGGACAATAGCAAGACAAACTATCCTGTCAACGTGGAAGGCAGTGCCCGCGACTATTTCTACGACAACTCGATGGGTATCTTTGACCCAACGTTCGACGTGGTTGGTCCCGTACAGCTTGACATGAAGGCGACTGATGTAGGTGGTAGGGACGTTACTAATGAAACACAGGTGAAAATGTTTAAGAGTGCCTTGAACAAGCTTAACGCTGACGTGGACTTCTCGCAGTACGACCTGGACAGCGACGGCTATATCGACATGGTCTATTTCATCTTTGCCGGCTATGGCAGCTATGTTCAGGGTAACGACCCGGGCTATCTCTGGCCTCATGCCAACAACTGGACCGGTTATTCTTCGTGGTTAGGTATGCCAACATACGACGGCAAGTCGTTCGGCCGCTATGCTTGTAGCGTAGAGATTCAGGATTATGAGAGCCAGAAGGCCCAGCACCAGTATTTGGACGGCATTGGTACTATATGCCATGAGTTCAGCCATGTGCTGGGTCTGGCCGACCATTATGATACCGACTATGAAGAGAATGGCGTGAGCAACGATCCAGGGGCTTATGACGTGATGGCTGGTGGTGCAGACTGGAACTACGGTCTGACCCCTGTGGGCTATAATGCCTTCGAGCGTCACGTGTTGGGCTTTACCGAACCGACCGTTCTGACTGAGGCCGGCAACTATAGTCTGGAAGCCTTTGCCACGGGTAATCAGGCCTATATTCTGAAGACAGGATCTACTGACGATGACTTCTATTTAGAGAACCGTCAGAAGACGGGTTGGGACCGTTTCTTGCCTGGCCATGGTCTCTTGGTATGGCGTGCAGACACGTCAAATCCCGATGTTTGGAAAAAGAACAATGTGAACGATAATGCCAACCACAACTACTTTGTGATGGTGACGACGGCCCCGAATAATGGTAAAGTCGTCGATCTGACCAGTACAACTAATCCAGCCCTTGTCTCGTGGGCCGGCCAGCCAGCAACGTTGGATCTCTATGATATCACTGAGGAAGGTGGCGTCGTGACTTTTACGGCCAGCAAGGAAGCTTATCAGTCTGTGATAGAGGACTTCGAACAGTCGCCAGTATCAGAATCCGGTGCTACTGGCGTGAAGGGTGTCTACTGCACTTGGGACTTGAACAATGCCAGCATCGAACAGGTGGACGGCAGCAATGTCGTCAAGCTGATGCGCTCGGGCACGCTGACATCTTCCGTCTTTGAAAATGGTGTCCGCTCACTGGCTTTTACCGTGAAGAATGGCACTGAGGCAGTGAAGGTCGGCCTGAAGGTCAGCACGGATGGTGGCAGCTTCGCTTACTTGAAGAATACTGATGGCAAGACACAGGTTGATATCAAGAAGAACGAGGAGGCGTCACTCTCATACCGTGACATTCCCGCCAACAGCAAGATTCAGGTGGCGATGTTTTCGACGAAGGCTTCTGCCTATTGCTATGTTGACAATCTCGAGGCAACCTTCTATGACAACGAGATTCCGACAGGCATTAAAGAGGTTCAGGGGTCAGAGGTCATGGTTAATGGTTATTATAATCTGAACGGTCAGCGCGTAACAAAGCCATCGAAGGGCCTCTATATCGTGAATGGTAAAAAGGCGGTAATTAAGTAATTGACAATGAATAAATCCGTCAGAGCTTGTCTGTTGCTTTTTGTGATGCTGCTCAGCGTGGGTAGCATGCAGGCAGTGCCGGCCCATCCGGGAGCCGTTCAGGTGCAACAGCCCGATGGTTCGTTCGTCACCCTGCGGTTGCATGGTGATGAGTGGCTGAACTATACGACGACGGCTGACGGTTATACGGTTGTAAAGGACGACAGGGGCTGTTATGTCTATGCCCAGATGAAGGACGGACGACTGGAGGCCACTGCGCAGGTGGCACACGATGCCGAAGTCCGCCTAGAATCGGAATGTGTGTTCCTGTCAGGCATCAGCAAGCACCTGAAACCTGCCGTCAATACAGTGACTGCTGCCAAGAAACTCGCTGTAGAGCGCGGACAGCGACGTACACAAGCAGCCCGCCGAGCAGGAGAGTATAACTACAACAATTTCCGTGGACTGATCATTCTGGTGCAGTTCAACGACAAAGCTTTCTCACGCGATGACTACTACGAGGTCATCAGTAACATGGTCAATCAGGAAGGATATACCGGTTACGACAATGAGCAGTGCACCGGTAGCGTGGTCGACTATTTCAAAGACAATTCGTTCGGCAAGTTCCTGCCTCAGTTTGACATTGTCGGCCCCTATACCATTGATTACAGCCAGTATTCAGCCAAGGGCACCGATAACCAGGAAGCTCTGGTGAATGCCGCTGTCGATGCCGCCGACCCGTACGTAGACTACAGCCAGTATGACGGTGACAACGACGGCTATGTCGACATGATATTCTTTGTCTTTGCCGGCTATGGCTCCAACTATGGCGGCAACGACAGTCGCCTGTTCTGGCCTCATCGCTACTATGTGATTAAGGATAAGTGGTATGTCACCAAGGATGGTATCCGCCTGTGGGACTATGCATCGTCGACGGAACTGTATGGCTGGACACAGCATCCGGAAACCGTGCATTTGGATGGCATCGGCACCTTCTGTCATGAGTTCAGTCACGTATTGGGCTTGTTCGACTTTTACGACTCAGATGGCAGTGGTAGCGGCGGCGAGGCAGACACCCCCGAATCCTGGTCGGTCATGGCTGCAGGCAGCTATGCTAATCAGTCGCGTTCTCCGGTGGGCTATTCGCTATACGAACGTTGGGCTGTCGGTTTTCTTGATGAAGCCCCGCCATTGATGAACGAGAGCGGTGACTACGAACTGGAACCGCTTTACCTTCAGGGCAAGGGCTATCGGCTCAATACGCCAACTGATAACGAGTACTTCTTGATAGAGAACCGTCAGCAGAATGACTTCAAGTGGGATCAGTTCCTGCCTGGAAGCGGTATGCTGGTGCACCATGTCGACGAGACAGATCCGGAGCAGTGGCAAAAGAATAAGGTGAATGTTTCACCATCGCATCCTTGTTATACGATTGTCAGGGCAGCCGGCGGTTTCCATAAGAACTCTCCCTACGACGTGTTCCCCGGTTCGTGGAATGTGACCGAGCTGGGCAGTGACACCGAACCTGCCAACCTGAAATCATGGGCTGGCGAACCGAGCAGGTGTGAATTGTCGTCAATTACCCAATCTGGAAGCATGATTACCTTCCATGCTGAAAAGACACAGAAGCCAGACAACCTCTCCGAATTCTTGTCAGAGACTGTTGGCGAGGAGGTGACACTCCAGCTGAATAATGCCGAAGTACTCTACGTCGATGGCAACGATGCCTATATCCGTGACGGCCAGGCCAGCGTCATGTTCTCCTATTCTGGCCTCAATTTGCAGCGTAACGATATCCTGAGTGGTCAGGTGCGTGTGCTCGTTGGTCAGCAGAACGGCATGATGCAGGCGTTAGCACCGGAAGAAGGAATGGACGTCAGCGGTCTTTCTGTCCAAACGGGTTATGAGGAGGTTCAGCCCCATGAGGTCAGCATTGATGACCTTGATGCGTCACACTATTCTGACTATGTACTGCTTCGTGGCGTACGGCTGATGGAAGATTACGATGGTTTGTGGGCTTATCTGGGCGACAGGCGTATCCGTCTTTTGCAGAAGTTTGGTATCGAGGGACTCTCTGTGCCCAATATCTTTGATGGTCAGTATTATGACATTGAAGGCATCTATGGCACTGATGTGTTGTATGGTCGCATTATCGAAGAGATTTACCTGACTGGCAGTGTCGTGGATAAAGGTAGTTCGTCAGCTATTCAAAACATAACAACTGACAATGAAAGTCTCGCGCGTACCTATTATAATATACAGGGCCAGCGTGTGGCTCCAACGACAAAGGGTATGCTGATATTTAACAACAAAAAAGTCATTAGACATTAGTTCCCGCCTTCCTAATGTTAATTAAATAGGGTAAAATTAAAAAAAATTAATAAATTATTTGGGCGTTTCGTTGAAAATTGCTATTTTTGCAGGCAATTTGCAACGAAACGCTAATTTTTTTTGCCGTTAATCTAATTGCAAGATGTAGATACTACATTATTTTAATATTAATATTTAAACGAGAGAGATTTATGAAACAAAGATTAACTATGCTTCTGGCCAGTCTGTTCCTCATGGTAGGAGTAGCCTTGGGCCAGACAAAGGTTAACGGTACCGTGACATCTCAAGAGGACGGAGAGCCAGTTATTGGCGCTTCCGTACTCGTTGTGGGAACTCAGGTAGGTACCGTTACTGACGCTAATGGTAAGTTTTCGCTGACATGTCCTGTCGGTAAGAACACGTTGCGTATCACCTACATTGGTATGGAGCCCATCGAGGTGAGTGCCCGTCCCAACATGCGCATTGTGTTGACCAGCGATAGCAAAGCATTGGACGAAGTGATTGTGGTGGCTTATGGCACACAGAAGAAATCGTCGTTCACGGGTTCTGCCTCTATGGTGGGAGCTGCTGAGCTTGACCAGCACGTGACGACGAATGTCGCTAATGCACTGGCTGGTTCGGTTCCTGGCCTTCAGATTCGTGGTGGCTCTGGTGCTCCTGGTTCAGAGCAGGGTAAGATCAACATCCGTGGTATTGCCTCGATGTATGCTTCTACCGACCCTCTGATTATCGTCGATGGCGCTCCTTATCCTGCATCTTTGAGTAATATCAATCAGGAAGACATTGAGTCCGTTTCTGTCCTGAAGGATGCAGCTTCTGCTGCTTTGTATGGTGCTCGTGGTGCTGCTGGTGTTATTTTGATTACTACAAAGAAGGGTAACAAGCAGGCTCCGAAGATTAATGTGAATATGCGTTGGGGTGCCAACAGCCGTGCCGTTCAGGAGTATGATAAGATTACCGATCCTGGTAAGTACTACGAGTTGGCTTATTCCGGACTATACAACAACTACTTCTATGAGCAGGGAATGTCGGCTGCTGATGCTAATGTCGCTGCCAACAGTGCCATGATTAAGTATCTGGGTTATCAGGTTTATACCGTACCCGATGGCGAGCAGCTCATCGGCATGGATGGCAAGCTGAATCCTAATGCTACCTTGGGTTATGCTCAGAAAGACAAGAGTGGTGAAACCTATTGGTATCAGCCCGATGACTGGACGGATGCCGCTTACAAGACTGGTTTCCGTCAGGAGTATGAAGTGAATATGAGTGGTGGTACAGACAAGAGCGACTACTATATTTCTGCAGGTTACTTGGATGAGGATGGTATCATCGACAATTCAAGCTACAAGCGCTTCAATGCCCGTATGAAAGCCAACTATGACCTCACCAAGTGGCTCCACGTAGGTGTTAACGTTGGCTATGTGAACAGCAAGACTGTCAGCAATCCTAACAATGACGAGTATCAACTTGGCTCTACTAACTTGAGCTACTATACGACTCGTATTGCTCCTATCTATCCTATCTATGTACGTGTGCTGGATGCCAACGGCAATCCTGTCATCCGTACCGATGCCAACGGCAATCCTCAGTATGACTACGGACGTCCTGGTACGGACTATCCCAATGCCCGTGCTTTCTTGCAGACAGGTAACCCTCTCGGTTCCAACCTTTATAATGATGTCACCAGCCAGTTTAACCAGTTGAACGCTACTGCAATGGCAGACATTCGTTTCACCGATTGGCTGCGCTTCAATGCTACGAGCACTATTACTTGGGGACATACCAATTATTCTGACTACGAGAGCCAGCTTTACGGCCCGAAGGTTAGTGTAAATGGTGAGATTGGCAAGACTCAAAACGACTCTTACCGTCAGAACCATGTTCAGACTCTGAACTTTAATAAGCTGTTCGGTCTCCACTCTGTTCAGGCTATCCTCGGTCATGAGTGGTATGATTCGAAGACTACCTATCTGTCGGCTACGGCTCAGGGATTGTTCACCCCTGACGTAAAAGAAATCAATGCTGCTGCCAACAATCAGTACAAGTCAAGTTCTTATACTTCAGAGTATAACGTAGAAGGTTACTTTGGCCGTCTGCTCTATAACTTTGACGAGAAGTATTTTGCTGATGCTTCGTTCCGCCGCGATGCTTCCAGCCGCTTTGCTAAGGACAACCGTTGGGGTTCCTTCTGGAGCGTTGGTGCCGGCTGGCTCATCAACAAGGAGAACTTCTTCAAGGCTGACTGGGTAAACCAGTTGAAACTGAAGGTTTCATTAGGACAGACGGGTAACGATGGTCTGCCATTCTCTTGGTCTTACACAGACATCTATAACCTTTCTGCCTCTACGACAACTTCCATGACACCTTCGTTCCAGCGTATTGGTAACAAAGACATCACCTGGGAGACTACGACTGCTCTGAATATCGGTGTTGACTTTGAGCTGTTCAAGAGCCGCCTTACCGGTAGTATTGAGTATTACAACAAGAAGACCACCGACCTGTTGTTCTGGTTCTCTGTTCCTGAGAGCTTTGGTGCTACAGGTTACTACGCCAATATTGGTGACAAGCGCAGTCAGGGTGTTGAGCTGACATTGAGCGGTGACATTATCCGTAACAAGAATATTACTTGGAATGTCAACTTCAACATTACTCATAATAAGGAGAAGATTCTGAAGCTCCCTGAGAACAAGATAAAAGTAAATGGTGGTTTTGCTGAGACTTGGATTCCTGTCAGCAGCGGTGCCAACAACGGTTCTGTTCAGATGTGGTACGAAGAGGGTGGTTCGCTCTATTGCCCATTCACCTATTCGTATGCAGGTGTGAATGATAAGGGTGAGGCTCTCTACTGGTACGACGAGGATTTGTCGCCAGCAGGTGGTAAACTCGACGAAAACGGTAACCCCATCACCAACAATACTGCCAAGGCTGGTAGCAAGAAGTCTGGTACAACCACGAATATCGGTGAGGCTACACGTTATGCCGGTGAGTCGATGCTACCTAAGGCATACGGTGGATTCGGCACAATGCTGAAGGCTTACGGATTCGACGTGTCGCTGAACTTCGACTTCCAGATTGGTGGCAAGATTTACGATACACAGTATGCTGGTTTGATGCAGAACTGGGAAAACGATGGCGATGCAGGTTCCGCCTTCCATGTTGACCTGCTCAAGTCATGGACTCCTAATAGCACCAGCAGCAATATTCCTCGCTTCTTCTATGGTGACAAGTACACTGCAACTACCAGCGACCGTTTCCTGGCTTCTGCTGCTTACCTGAACTTCCAGTCGTTTGCAGTGGGTTATACACTGCCAAAGGAGCTTACTTCTAAATTGTCGTTAGACAAGATTCGTGTATATGTAACGGGTGAGAACCTCTGTTTCTGGAGTGCTCGCAAGGGTCTTGACCCACGTTATGACTACGGTGCTACCGAGTCGTTGACTCCTTACTCTCTGATGCGTACCATTATGGGTGGTATTCAGGTGTCATTCTAAAGAAATGAAGAAACAAGTAGAAATAAAGAAAGATTATGAAGACAATATATAAGTCATACATGGCAGCTGCTATGGCCGTTCTGACACTGGCCACTACCAGCTGTATCAAGGAGATTGACCCTCAGACAAGCTACGTAACAGCTGAACAGGCAGCGAATGCCCCTGGTTCGTTTGATAGTTTTGTATCGTCAATCACTAGTTCGCTCAATGGCCAGTTCACATACGGTGGCAGCAGCAACTATCCCTGGGACTTTGGTTATCCCTCGTTCTTCTTGCAGCGCGACGTGATGGGTATGGATATGGCCGCAGAATCGAGTGGTTCTGAATGGTATACGACATGGTACACTTGCGGTACAGGCCTAGGCCCGACCTATGCCGTCTGCCAATTGCCTTGGCGTTACTATTACAAGTGGATCAAGAACTGTAACATCGTTATCTCGCTGGCTGGCGCTGAACCTGCTGATGAGAAGAAGTCGGGGGCAGGTATCGCCTACGCTATGCGTGCTATGTTCTACATGGACCTGGCCCGTATGTATGCTCCTGAGACCTATGCCAAGAACAAAGAAGCTGAGACTGTGCCCATCGTGACAGAGTCAACTTCTGAACCCGCTAACCCCCGTGCCACTAATGAGGCTATGTGGGCTTTCATCCTTGCCGACTTGGATAAGGCTGAGACATTGTTAGCTGACTACAAACGTGATAATGTATATACTCCTGACGTGAGCGTGGTTTATGGTCTGAAGGCTCGTGCCTATCTGACAATGGAGGACTGGGCTAACGCCGAGAAATATGCCAAGCAGGCCATGGAGGGTTATACCATGATGACCCAGGAGCAGTATCTGTCGCAGAAAGATGGGTTCAACAAACCTAATGACGCTTGGATGTTCGGTTTGACATTCCGTTCTACTGACCCCAATATCACCGATAACGATGCCGACTCAAGCTGGGGTTCGCAGATGATTATCGAGGTAAGTGCTTCTGAGTGTGGCTATTCTGCCAACTATGTAGGTCCGAAGCGTATCGATGCCCATCTCTTCAGCACCATTCCTGCTACAGACTTCCGTCGTATGTGCTGGATAGATCCTGCTGTCGATGACGCTATTGGCAACGCTAATCCCAAGACTGCCGAAGGTGCAGCCGCTATTACTACTGCCCTGAGTCCATATACAGACGATCCTCTGGGTGTGTATAATACGGGTTATGCCGTTTCTGCCCGTGAGTCCGTGGGTTGCATGCCTTTGAAGTTCCGTCCGAAGGATGGTATTCACGACAATCAGTATGAGGCCTTCACCGTTGCAGTTCCCTTGATGCGTGTCGAGGAAATGAAACTGATTGAAGCTGAGGCTGCCGGTATGCAGGATGTTGCTCGTGGCAAAGCCTTGCTCGAAGCATTCGGAAAGACCCGTGATGCCAACTATGAATATGGTCACCATAATGAGGCTTACTACAACAATTCTACCTCTGAATTCCAGAATGAGGTATGGTGGCAGCGCCGTGTAGAACTGTGGGGTGAGGGCTTCGCAACCTTCGACATCAAGCGTCTGCAGAAGGGTATCATCCGTTCTTATGAGGGAACTAATCACATTGACAACTATCAGTGGAACTCAGAGAAAACCCCCGACTGGATGAACCTTTGTATTGTACAGAGTGAAACCAACAACAATCCGGCTTGTACCAACAATCCCACGCCGATTGCTCCTAAGGGTAACTCACCGAAGTTTGGTTTCTAAATTCTATGAGAATACTATTTTGGAAATAATAAACATCAAAAAGAACATACGAATATGAAAAGATATTTTGAAAGTTCCATGATTGCTCTCTTCACCTTGCTGGCTTTTACGGCTTGTAAGGAAGACGAGCAGGGTGTAGCCCCTGGTGGCGACGGTGCTCCGCATGTTGCCATCTATCAGTCGACTGTCCAAGAGCCATACGACGCTGATAACGATCTGGCACTTCGTTTGGCTGTCAACCAACAGACTGAGAATGTATATTATCTGGCAGAGAAAACCGCCGACAAGGAGGCTCGCGCCATGAGTGATGCTGAATATGCTGAATATGTTGTTGCCAACGGAACAGAAGGCAAATTGGTGGCCGACCAGCAAAATAGCGGTAAATATGCCGACGTGGTTGCAACAGACATGAAGGGTGATTACACTATTACGGCTGTTGCCGTAGGTGCTGGGAAGAAGACGTCTACGAAGATTCTATTCAGTGGTCCGAATTGGATGGATGTCGCTACGGGCACCTATAACTTCTGTGAGAAGGCTCAGCAGCGTCTGGGTGTTGAGGAGAAAAAGACTGGTGTTCTGTTCCAGAAGCTTGAGTCTGATCCTACACTCTATCGCTTTAAGAACCTGTATGGCTTCGGTGCATCACTCTTGCTGCGCCTGACTGACAAGACTGGTGAAGACCAGAATGACAAGCTTCAGTTCTTCCGCGTTGAGGCCCAGACCACTCCGTTCACTTTCAGTTCTTATGGTACTGTCAGTGTACGTGACTTAGGCTACTGGCAGGAGGATGACAGTTTCGCTTTCGATCCTGACTATGGTTGCTTCATGTATACTGGCAATTATAAGGGTGTGGTCGTTCTTGGCCTTCAGTTCTTTGTAACGGCTGGTAGCTTAGGTTATGGCTGGGATGAGTTTTATCCAGAGTAAATAGCATTTAAGCAGATAATAAAAACGGGAGGCAGCCGCTGGGCTTGCCTCCCGATTTCTTTTTTTGCCCTGTCTTTTTAGGTTATCGCTCGCGCCTTGCTTGCTTATCGCTCGTGGCCCGCGAGTGAACTCCTCGTGGCTCTTCTGCTTATCGCTCGTCGCCTTCGAGCGATAAGCGGGTGGGCTGCTTGCTTATCGCATATGGCTTTATTAAAAAATAAGATGCCTTTATTGAAAATTAAGATGCCTTTATTGAAAATTAAGTGGTCCTTATTGAAAAATACTCCCGTATTATTTTCATACTCCTGCACTAATTTCAAATACTTCGGCATTATCAGACAATATATCCATTCTTCTTCATCCAAATAGGAAAGAAGTAGTCGTAAACATAATACTCGTTACGCTCGCATGTAATGAAATCTTTTTCCATCAATCCTCTGACGGCTGAGACTGCAGAACTTGAAGAAACAAGGCGATGCTTGCGAACGAACTGACCACTGGATATATTTCTTGCCCGTCCCTCTTGGGCTATCGCTATGAAAGTGATACGTTGCTTTTCTGACATCTGGCTAAAGAGCATTTCATAATGCTCTGCGTTTAGATTGATGATGAACTCAATGGCATCATCTATCATATCAGCTGTACAGTGTTCCCCTTTCGGCGTGTTCATAAACAAAACATTCATCACTCTTTGCAGATAGGCAGTAACACCGTTAAATCGCTGGTACACTTGTTGGACAACATCTGCATCAAGTGATTTGCCGTACGTTTCGAACAGATTAATGGCAAAAGCGGAGTATTTATCTTCTGAAATGACATCCAGGCCCATAGTTACCACCGACTGGTAGAACGGACGTGAGGGTGAAAGGAAAATCTCTGTCATCAGGTGCCGCTTTGAACCGCAAAAGAGGAAAGTGGCATTGGGACATTGTTGTATGTGAGTTCTTAATGCCGCCTCGACATTCTGTCCATTAGGATATTCTGTAATCTTTTGAAACTCATCAATGGCAACCAGACAGGGTTTGTCAGCAGTACACAAATACTTGAATATCTCTTCAAGAGTCGTAGCAGGATTGATATAATTGCCGAGACCGATTCCCCAAACAGGATTGCCGTTAATGTCAAAAGAGATCTGCTGCTGAACTGATTTGATGCTATTAAAGAAACGTTCCCATACCTTTCTTCCCAACGGTTTCAGTTCTTCAAAGATAGCCCTGCCAAACACCTCCACGAAATCTGTTAAAGAGTTAGTTGCATATATATCAATAATAAAGGTGTAATATGTGTCTTTGATTTCTTGTTGTGCAAAACAGTGTTTAATCAGGTCTGTCTTACCCAGTCTTCTCGGTGAGATAAGTGCCATGTTGTTCTCATTGGTAAGCATCTTCAGCAAGTCTTCGGTTTCCTTGACACGATCACAGAAATATTCCGGGCCTGCATAGCCTTTTGTTACAAACGGATTCTTCATATACTGATATTTACATACTTATTGCCTGCAAAGTTAAACATTTTCCTGCAATTATCAAAATTATAATTATCAAAAGTTTGATAATCATGTTTATGATATGAGCAAAGACGCTGTTTGAGATACAGCAGAAGTTACCTTTTGTCCTTGAAGAACTGCTGCATCAGCTGGCGGCACTCGTCTTCGAGGACGCCGGCGGTAACGGTGCATTTGGGATGCAGGGCACGAGGGGCATAGTCGCTGTAGCCTCGCTTCTCGTCGCGACAGCCATAGACAATACGAGGTATCTGTGACCACCCGAGGGCCCCAGCACACATGGTGCACGGCTCTACGGTGACATAAAGGGTGCAGTCGGTGAGGTATTTGCCGCCCAGTTCGTTGGCTGCCATAGTGATGGCCTGCATCTCCGCATGTGCTGTCACGTCGTGCAGCGTCTCCGTCAGGTTATGGGCACGGGCAATGATATGGTCCTGACACACTACTACCGCACCAATGGGTATCTCGCCCTCGTCGAAGGCCTGTTGTGCCTCGGCCAAGGCCTTCCGCATATACTGTTCGTCTTTATTTTTTTCTTCCATGATGCAAAGATACACATTTTTTCTTAACTCTTAATTCTTAATTCTCATTTTTTTATTATCTTTGCATCATGGAATGGGAAATCATTCATATTGACGAGACGGACTCCACGAACCGATGGCTGAAGGAGCACGGTGACACTTCCCGTGATTCAGTCGTCTGGGCTGACTATCAGACGGCAGGGCGGGGCTGTGGCACGAACCGATGGGAATCGGAACGGGGCAAGAACCTGTTGTTTTCGATGCTTATCCATCCCACGGATATTCCAGCGACCAAGCAGTTTTACATCTCCATGGCCATCTCACTGGCTATTTGTGAAGCATTGGGACAATTCATTGGCGACTTGAGCATCAAGTGGCCCAACGATATATACTGGCGAAATGGTAAGATTTGCGGCATATTGATAGAACATACGCTTAAGGGCAACGTCATCAAGGACAGTATCATTGGCGTAGGGTTAAATATCAACCAGCGCGAGTTTCATAGTGATGCGCCTAATCCTGTGTCGCTATGGCAGATTTATGAGCGTGAGACTGACCGAGAGCAGTTGTTGCTGGACATTCTGCGTGCTTTTGAAAAGTATTTGGGACAGGATCTTCATCAGCAATATTGTTCCATGCTTTATCGCCGGCAGGGCTATCATCCGTATGCAGACAAGGACGGCGTCTTCATGGCTAAACTGATAGATGTGGAGGACGATGGCCATCTCGTGCTGCACGACGATAACGGCCAGGAACGACGCTATGCCTTTAAGGAGGTGCAGTTTATCATTTAGCCTGACATCGTAATAACGAAATATCGAAATAACGTAATAACGAAATAACGAATAATTGAAAAGATTATGGCAAGATTTAAAAGAATTCTATTGAAGCTCTCAGGCGAGAGCCTGATGGGTAAGCAGGGTTACGGCATTGACCCGGAACGTTTGAGTGACTACGCTAAGCAGATTAAGGAAGTGAGCGAGATGGGCGTGCAGATAGGTATCGTCATCGGTGGTGGTAACATCTTCCGCGGACTCAGTGGAAGCCAAAAGGGCTTCGACCGTGTAAAGGGCGACCAGATGGGTATGTGCGCTACTGTCATCAACTCGTTGGCACTGAGCTCTGCTCTGGGTGCTGTCGGTGTGAAGAACAAGGTACTGACAGCCATTCGCATGGAGCCTATCGGTGAGTTCTATACCAAGTGGAAGGCCATCGAGGCTATGGAGCAGGGCTACGTCTGCATCTTCTCGGCAGGCACGGGCAGCCCGTATTTCACAACTGATACAGGCTCGTCGCTGCGTGGTATCGAGATTGAGGCCGACGTCATGCTGAAGGGTACCCGCGTGGATGGTGTCTATACTGCCGACCCCGAGAAGGACCCGACAGCCACGAAGTTTGATGCTATAACATATAAAGAGGTACTCGCGCGAGGACTGAAGGTGATGGATCTGACTGCCATCTGCATGTGTCAGGACAATAATCTCCCCATCTACGTCTTCAACATGGACGTAGTAGGAAACCTGAAGAAAGTAATGGATGGTGAGGAAATTGGAACGTTAGTGCATAACTAAGCCGTTACGGCTTAGTTATCATGCCTCTTCTGTGAATTCTACGTATTCACCATCGGCGTCGTCGAATATCTTGCGGCTTTCACGCTTCTCATGATGATGGTCGATAATGGTCTCGCCCGTTGCCGTTTGTGTGCGACGGGCATTTTCTTGCTGGGGCTCTTCACGTTGAGTGCTTTGGGAATACTGGGTACTTTGAGTGCTCTGTGCCGACTGCGCATTTCTGGGCTGTTGGCGCTGGCTGTACTGTTGGCGCTGACGGCCTACTTCGTCACGCATGCGCTGTTCTTTCAAGTCCGCAGCGTCCTGGACGGCCCGGCGCATGTTCTTGATTGTCTTAACAATGATACTCCATGACAGCAGGACAAAGAATACAATGAGGAAAAATACAAAGAGGATAATCCATATCAAACCTTTAAGCATAGGCACAGGGTGGGGGAATAGTTATTTTCTTTGATGTGAATTGTTAACGATAGAGAGTATGACATACCATGCAATAATGGCAGCCAGGCCGCTGACCCTTAGCAGAATCAGCAAGGGAATGCAGGTGACAAGGAAGATATACTTGATGTCATTACCTTTCCATCCCCATGTCTTGAACTTCAAGGCAAACATCGGTATCTCGCTCACCAACAGATAGCAGCTGACGAAGGTGCCAGCCAGTATCAGATAGGGTGCATAGGGCAATTCTGCCAGAACGTCACCGTTGCCCACGATGAGTGCTCCCCAAAACAGGGCATTGGCCGGTGTGGGCAGTCCGATGAATCCCAAAGCCTGACGCTCGTCAAGGTTGAAATTGGCCAGACGCAAGGCTGAGAAAGCTGCCATGATAAAGGCCAGGAAGGGGACGATGACGTTATGAGTGGGGAATGACGACAAAAGGCTGAACACCATAGCCGACGGTGCAAAGCCGAAAGTGATACAGTCTGCCAGTGAGTCAAGTTCCTTGCCAATTGGTGACGACACCTGCAACAGGCGGGCTACCATGCCGTCAAAGAAGTCGAAGACGGCACCGATGACGATAAACATCAGCGCAAGCGTATAGTCGCCCTGGAAAGCAAAATAAGTTGCTATACATCCTGAAATCAGATTCAGGCAGGTAATCGTATTGGGAATATGCTTCTTTAACATTAAAGATTAAATATTAAAGATTAAACATTATGCCAGCTTTGCTATGACTGTCTGGTCACCAATAGTAGGCTGATTCATCGTCACACAAGCCTTAGCTGTCAGCGGTAGATAGACATCGACACGTGAACCCAGCTTGATGAAACCTAAGTGCTCATCAATATAGCACTCTTCGCCATCCTTGGCATAGGTGACAATGCGGCGAGCTAAAGCACCGGCAATCTGACGTACCAGTATGTCCTGACCATCGGGTGTGGTAATCATGATGTCGGCATGTTCGTTCTCCTCACTGGCCTTGGGCAGCCAAGCCTTGTGGTAGTTGCCGTTCTGGTGGTGAACAAACTTCACCTTACCGTCTACGGGGAACCAGTTGGCGTGAACGTTCAGCGGACTCATAAAGATGCTGATCATCAAACGCTTGTCGTGGAAGTACTCGTTCTCCTCAGCTTCTTCCACCACCACAATCTTACCGTCAGCAGGAGCAACCACCAGTTTCTCTGTGTCGCCATTGAAGTAGCGGATAGGACAGCGGTAGAAATTGAGAGCCATCGCCCAGGCAGCACCAAATACCACGACGAACAGCCAGAAAGGTATGGGGTTGTCGATATAGAACCACAACACCAGTCCGATGGCTATCAGGGCCATCATGCTTAGCGTCAGCTCATTGGTACCTTCGCGGTGGATGCGTATCTTCTTGAGTTTTTTGATTCTTTCTCCCATGAGATTTGTTTCAATACATTTCTTTTCAATATGCAAAGGTACACTTTTTTTATCAATCTTACAAATTTTTCACGTTATTCTTTTGGTTATCTCGCCTTTTCATAGTAACTTTACGCCTCGAAAACCCCAAAACAAGCATTTTATGGAAGATTTCATACATCTTCATGTACATACATATTACTCTATTCTCGATGGTCAGTCGAGTATCAAACGACTAGTCGACAAGGCCGTTGCCAACGGCATGCGCGGTATGGCAGTGACCGACCACGGCGACATGTTCGGTATCAAGGAATTTCATGATTACGTAGGTGGCATCAACAAGGGTCGTAAGAAGGAAGGACTGGAACCCTTCAAACCCATCTTCGGCTGTGAGATGTATGTGTCGCGCTATGGTTCGAAGCTGTTGCGCGATGACAAGAAACATCAGAGCGGTTACCACCTCATTGTTCTGGCCAAGAACTATCAGGGTTACAAGAACCTCATCAAGCTGGTGTCGCGTTCGTGGACTGATGGTTTCTATATGCGTCCTCGCACCGACCGCGAAGACTTGGAACGTTACCATGAGGGACTCATCGTCTGCTCGGCCTGTATTGCCGGTGAGGTACCCAAGAAGATTCTTGACGGTAACATTGCCGGTGCCCGCGAAGCCATTGAATGGTATCACCGTGTGTTTGGCGACGACTATTATCTGGAACTGCAGCGCCATGAGGTGAAAGACCCGACCATTCGTGCCAATCGCGAGACGTTCCCCTTGCAGCAACAGGCTAATAAGGTACTCATAGAGTTGGCCCATGAGTATGGTATTAAACTCGTTTGCACCAATGATGCCCACTTTGTGGACCAGGAGAATGCTGAGGCCCACGACCATCTGCTCTGTCTGGCTACGTCGAAGGACCTGGACGATCCGACGCGTATGCTCTACTCTAAGCAGGAGTGGTTCAAGACCCGCGAAGAGATGAACGACGTCTTTGCTGATGTTCCTGAAGCTCTCAGTAATACATTGGAGATTCTCGACAAGGTAGAGATATACAGCATAGACCACGATCCCATCATGCCCTTCTTCCCCATTCCCGAGGATTTCGGTACAGAAGAGGAATGGCGGCAGAAGTTCACTGAGGAAGACCTGTTCCGCGAGTTTACCAGCGACGAGAACGGAGAGAATCCGCTGTCTCGTGAGGAGGGCGAGAAGAAAATCAAGAAGCTGGGCGGCTACGACAAGCTGTACCGCATCAAGTTCGAGGCCGACTATCTGGCCAAACTGGCATACGAAGGTGCCGATAGAATATATGGTACGGATAGGAACAAGGAGGTTGACGACCGTATCCGCTTCGAGCTGCACATCATGAAGACGATGGGTTTCCCGGGCTACTTCCTGATTGTGCAGGACTTCATCAATTCCGCCCGCGATGAACTGGGTGTGATGGTAGGGCCAGGTCGTGGATCGGCAGCAGGCTCCGTGGTGGCTTATTGCTTGGGTATCACCAAGATAGACCCGCTAAAGTACGACCTGCTGTTTGAGCGTTTCCTGAACCCCGACCGTATCTCGTTGCCCGATATCGATACCGACTTCGACGACGATGGCCGTGGTAAGGTGTTGAAGTGGGTAGAGGACAAGTATGGTCACGAGAACTGTGCCCATATCATCACCTACGCTACGATGGCTACGAAGAATTCCATCAAGGATGTGGCGCGTGTAGAGAAGGTGCCCTTGGCCGTTTCCAATGCGCTGTGCAAGGCCATACCCGACCGTCTGCCCGACGTGGACGGCAAGACGCCGAAGATGAATCTGGTCAATGCCATCAAAGCTGTTCCCGAGTTGCGTGAGGCTGAGGCTTCCAACGACGTTGCTCTCTCCAACACCATCAAGTATGCCAAGATGCTCGAAGGCACGGTGCGAGGTACGGGTATCCATGCCTGTGGCTTCATCATCTGTCGCGACCCTATTAGTGACTGGGTGCCTGTCAGCACTGCTGACGACCCCGACTTCAAGGACACGAAGACCAATTGTACCCAGTACGATGGTCACGTCATCGAGTCGACGGGCCTCATCAAGATGGACTTTCTGGGTCTGAAGACGTTGTCGGAGATGAAGGAAGCCTGTGCCATTATCAAGCAGACGCGTGGCATTGATATCGATCTCGACCATATCCCCATCGACGACCCAGTGACGTTCAAGCTCTATCAGGAAGGCCGCACCATTGGTACGTTCCAGTTTGAGTCGGCAGGCATGCAGAAATACTTGCGTGAGCTGAAGCCCACCGTCTTCGAGGACCTCATCGCCATGAATGCCCTCTACCGTCCGGGCCCTATGGGATATATCCCCCAGTTCATTCGTCGTAAGCATGGCGAAGAGCCTATCACCTACGATATCCCTGTGATGGAGAAATATCTGAAAGATACCTATGGTATTACCGTCTATCAGGAACAGGTGATGCTCTTAAGTCGTCTGCTGGCAGACTTCACTCGTGGTGAGAGCGACGCCCTGCGTAAGGCCATGGGTAAGAAAAAGAAGGATATCGTCGATGCCATGAAACCGAAGTTCATCGAGGGCGGCAAGAAGAACGGGCACGACCCGAAGACGCTCGATAAGATCTGGGGCGACTGGGAAGCTTTCGCCTCCTATGCCTTCAATAAGTCGCATGCCGCCTGCTACTCGTGGGTGGCCTACCAGACGGCCTACCTCAAGGCCAACTATCCTGCTGAGTTCATGGCCGCCATTATGAGTCGTCGTCGCGACCAGATCACGGAGATTACCAAGCTGATGGATGAATGTAAGCAGATGGGCATCGCCACGCTGGGTCCAGATGTCAACGAGTCGTACCAGAAATTCGGTGTTAACCAGCATGGTGAGATCCGTTTTGGCTTGGCAGCCATCAAGGGTATGGGCGATGGTGTGGCACAGGCTATCATCGACGAACGCGAGAAGAACGGACTCTACAAGGATATCTACGACTTTGTGGAGCGTGTCAATTTCGCTCAGGTCAACCGTAAGGCCTTTGAGGCATTGGCCCTCAGTGGTGGTTTCGACTCGTTTGGCATCCGCCGTGAGGACTTCTTTGCCCAAAATGGTAAGGGTGAGACGTTCATTGATGTTATTATGCGCTTCGGCCAGACCTATCAGACCGAGAAGCTGCAGGCACAGAACTCGCTCTTTGGTGGTTTCGACGATGTGGAAATACAACGTCCTGCCATTCCCAAGACCGACGAACGCTGGAGCGATATCGAGCGTCTGAACAAGGAACGCGAACTGGTGGGTATCTATCTCTCGGCCCATCCTCTGGACGAATATAAGATTGTGCTCGACAACCTCTGCAACACCCGGTGCGACGAGTTGTCGGATGTCAACCAACTGAAAGACCGTGAGAATGTCGTCATCGGCGGCATCGTGACCAGTGTGCGCACCCGTTTCGACAAGCGTGGCAATCCCTGTGGCTTTGTCATGCTGGAGGATTTCGAGGGTTCCGGTGAGCTGGCTCTCTTCGGTGAGGACTGGGGACGTTGGAGCGGTATGTTCATCGAGGGCGCGTCGGTCTATGTCACCGCCAAGGTTCAGCCCCGCTTCCAGTATAGTGACATCATGCAGCTGAAGGTGCAGAATGTGGAGTATCTGAAGTCGATTAAGGAACGTGCCATCGAGCGTATCACCATCTCGATGAATACCGATCAGCTGGACGATCAGGTGGTGGCAGAGTTGGGCGAAATCATCGCGTCTAATCCTGGTCAGACGCAGATATACTTCCTGTTGCACGACTCTACAGGTAAGAAACACGTGCTGCTGCGCAGTAATTCTAAGACTGTCAATCTGCGCTACGACCTCATTCAGTATATCGAGCAGAACGAAGCGTTGGAGTACAAGATCAACTAACGCCCAATGATTGGCACGGTATTTGTATATAGCAAAATTGAGAAATAAAAAGTAAATTGTAAATCGTCAAATTGTAAATTAGGATTATGGAAGTAACAATCACAAACGAGAATTTCGAGAGTTTGAAGAATGGCGAACAGCCGTTAGTAGTTGATTTCTGGGCAACATGGTGTGGTCCATGTCGTATGGTTGGTCCCGTTATCTCCGAATTGGCACAGGAGTACGATGGTCGTGTCACTGTCGGCAAGTGCGACGTTGAGGAGAACGAGGATTTGGCTGCCGAGTTTGGTATCCGCAACATCCCCACCATCATCTTCTTCAAGGGCGGCCA
Organism: Prevotella sp.; assembly: GCA_045131435.1. Lineage (GTDB taxonomy): Bacteria > Bacteroidota > Bacteroidia > Bacteroidales > Bacteroidaceae > Prevotella. The sequence goes on along the minus strand of JBGUQW010000054.1, from coordinate 8,953 downwards.
GGTGGTCGACAAGATTGTCGGTGCCCAGTCCAAGACTAAGCTCCAGGAGAAATTTGAAGCACTGCTGTAAGTGTTATGAAGAAACTTTTGACTTGTATCTTTTGTGCTGTCTGCGGTTATGCTGCGACAGCACAAAACGTATTAGACATCAACACCCGGAAGCTTGGTGCACCCATACAGTCTACGATGTATGGCATCTTCTTTGAGGACATCAACTATGCTGCCGACGGTGGACTCTATGGCGAGCTGGTCAAGAACCGCTCGTTCGAGTTTCCCCAGCATCTGATGGGCTGGCAGGCCTTTGGCTGTGTCGACGTCTGTGACGACGGCCCCTTCGAGCGTTGTCCCCACTATGTTGTTCTCTCCGCCCCAGGTCATCAGGACCGTCGCACGGGACTGGTCAATGAGGGCTACTTCGGCATAGGAGTCCAGCAGGGCGAGCACTATCGCTTTTCTGTATGGGCCAAGGCTCCCAAAGGCGATGGCGCCCTCCGTGTCCAGCTCATCAACGAACAGTCGATGGATGAACGTCAGGAATTGGTGGAGGAAGAGCTTGACATCACGTCGGCCGACTGGCGGAAGTACACGCTGACACTCACGTCGCCTGTTACGCTGAAACATGCCAAGTTGCGCATCTTCCTCAAAGGCAGCAACGCCGTGGCCTTGGAGCATGTGTCGCTGTTCCCCGTCAATACCTTTAAGAATCGCGAGAACGGTATGCGGCGCGACCTGGCACAGGCTCTGGCAGACCTGCACCCCGGCATCTTCCGCTTTCCTGGCGGATGCATCGTGGAAGGCACCGACCTCGACACGCGCTATCAGTGGAAGAATACCATTGGTCCTGTCGAGAACCGCCCGCTCAACCAGAACCGCTGGGAACATACGTTCGACCATCGCTACTATCCCGACTACTACCAGTCGTACGGCCTCGGCTTCTTCGAGTTCTTCCAGCTCTCTGAGGATATCGGTGCCGAACCGTTGCCTATTCTGAGCGTCGGTCTGGCCTGCCAGTATCAGAACTGGGAGAAAGCAGATGCTCATGTGCCCCTTGATGAGTTGCAGCCCTATATCGACGACTGCCTCGACCTTATCGAGTTTGCCAATGGTCCTGCTGACTCGAAGTGGGGCAAGGTGCGTGCAGAGATGGGGCATCCCGCTCCTTTCAACATGAAGTATATCGGTGTGGGCAACGAGCAGTGGGGTGAGTTCTACTACGAGCGTCTGAAACCCTTTGTGGCTGCCATCCGTGCCAAGTATCCTAATATCAAGATAGTAGGTACCAGTGGTCCTGTGCCTGAGGACGTGCCTGACAATACCTTCCGCTTTGAGGATGGCTGGAAGGCTATGAAGGCTCTGAAGGCCGACCTTGTCGACGAGCATTACTACCGTGATGAGGAGTGGTTCCTCACCCATGGTCTGCGCTATGACGGCTACGACCGTAAGGGTCCGAAGGTGTTTGCCGGTGAATATGCCTGTCACGGCAAGGGTAAGAAGTGGAACCACTACGAGGCAGCCATCCTTGAGGCCGCCTTCATGACGGGCTTCGAGCGCAATGCCGACATCGTCCACATGACCACCCCTGCTCCGCTCTTTGCACATGTCGACGGTTGGCAGTGGCGCCCCGATCAGATATGGTACGACCAGACACAGATGTTCCGCACCGTCAGCTACTACGTGCAGCAGATGTATGCCACCAATGCCGGCACCCACGTGCTTCCATTGACCATGGACAAGCGTCCTGTAGCCAACCAAGAGGGACAGAACGGGCTCTTTGCCAGTGCTGCCTTCGACAAGAATACTGGGGAGGTCATCGTCAAGGTGGCTAACACGTCGCGTACAGAACAGCCTGTCAGCCTGAATCTGCAGGCTATGACAGGAAGTGCCGTCAAGACGCTGACACTCTGTCACGATGGCATGGACGACGAGAACAGCATCAGTCGTCCGGAACTCATCACGCCTAAGGAAGGGAACCTGTCCTGTACTGTCGACAAGCGCCAGACAGTGGTCAGTGACCAGCTGCCCCCTATGTCGTTCCGCATCTATCGTGTGAAATAGCTATAGGGTAATCACCCTGCTACCATCATCCTGCTCGCTGATGCTGACACGTACGGCATCGTCGGGCAGGATGTCTTCTATCAGCTCCGGCCACTCGATGAAGCAGAGGGCACCGCTATAGAAGTATTCCTCATAGCCCATGTCGTAGGCTTCCTCCAACTTCTTGACGCGATAGAAGTCGAAGTGGTAGATAATTACCTCTCCCGTTGTATACTCGTTCACGATGGCAAAGGTGGGGGAGGTGATGACATCCTTGACGCCCAGCTCTTCGCAGATGGCTTTGACAAAGGTGGTCTTGCCAGCTCCCATTTTTCCATAGAAGGCGAACACGCGGTGGTCGCCAATATGCTTGATAAACTCCTGTGCAGCCTCGCGAATGTGCTCGATATCAGTAATGCGTATTTCCATTTTTTCGTTATTTCGTTATTCCGATATTCCGTTATTCCGTTTTTACCGCTTCTTGCCCTTCAGCGTGATAATGGGGATAATCATTTCCTCCATCGAGATGCCACCGTGCTGGAACGTGTTGCGGTAGTATGAGACGTAGTAGTTGTAGTTGTTCGGATAGGCGAAGAAGTCGTCACCAGTGGCAAACACGTAGCTCGTCGAGAGGTTGGGAGCAGGCAGCTGGGCCTTGTGCGGATCCTTGATGACAAAAAGATCTTTCGCGTCGTATCCCAAGTTCTTGCCCAGCTTATAGCGCAGGTTGGTGTTGGTATTCCTGTCGCCCACAATCTTCACGGGATTGTTGGCACGTATCGAACCATGATCGGTGGTGATGATGACGCGGTAGTCGCTCTGTGCCAATTGGCGGAACAGGTCGCTGATGACGCTGTGGCGGAACCACGAAAGGGTAATACTGCGATAGGCACTCTCGTTGTTGGCCAGCTCGCGTACCATCTTCGACTCGGTACGGGCATGCGAGAGCATATCGATGAAGTTGAATACCACTACGTTCAGGTCGTTCTTGGCTAACGTGTTCAGCTGCTGCATGAAGCGGTCTGCATCTGTCGAGGTGTTGATCTTATGGTATGAGAAAGTGTTCTTCCTGCGATAACGCTCCAGCTGTGTACGAATCAGAGGCTCTTCGTTCAGGTTCTTGCCCTCCTCCTCGTCTTCGTCTACCCATAGGTCGGGGAACATCTTTTCTATCTGTACAGGCATCAGTCCCGAGAAGATGGCGTTGCGGGCATACTGCGTGGCAGTGGGCAGGATGCTACAGTAGACGTCTTCGTCAATTAGGAACTGGTCGGCCAACTCACCCTCCAGCATCTTCCACTGGTCGTAGCGGAAGTTGTCGAGCACCACGAGAAACACCTTCTCGCCTTCGCTCAACAAGGGGAATACCTTATTCTTAAATAGCTCTGGGGACAACATGGGAGCCCCCTCCTGCCTCCCCCGATTGGGGGAGGTTGCTGCGCCATGAGCCTCCCCCTGTCGGGGGAGGTTGGTAGGGGCTATCCAGTCCATGTAGTGCTGCTTCACGAATTTGGCAAAGCCGCGGTTGGCCTCCTGCTTCTGCATGTCCAGCATCTCCGTCATCTGCGACTCCGTCTGACTCAGCTCCAGTTCCCAGCGTACCAACCGCTTATAGACGTCCGTCCAGTCCTGCCATGTGCGACAGTCCATAATCTGCATACTGAGCTGCTGGAACTGCTGCTGGTAGCCGGCCTGCACCGTCTCGGTGACAATCTCGCGCCGGTGGATGTTCTTCTTCAGTGTCAGCAGTATCTGGTTGGGGTTGACGGGCTTGATGAGGTAGTCGGCAATCTGCTGTCCGATGGCCTGGTTCATGATGTCCTCCTCCTCGCTCTTCGTCACCATCACCACAGGGGTCTGCGGTGCAATCTCCTTGATGAGCTGCAGGGTTTCCAGCCCGCTGATGCCAGGCATCATCTCGTCGAGCAGCACGAGGTCGAACGTCCGCTTGCGACACTCCTCGACGGCATCGGTGCCGTTGGTGACTGTCACCACTTCATATCCTTTCTTCTCCAAAAAGAGCAGATGGGCGCGTAGCAGCTCCATCTCGTCGTCAGCCCAAAGTAACAATCCGTTAGTCATGTCGTTATGTCGATATTTCGTTATTCCGTTATTCCGATATTCCGTTATTCCGATAGAATCATCTCCAGAAGTCATCGTCGAAGATGTCGTCGGTGTTGGTGCTCTGTGGTGCAGGACCATCCATGAAGAGGTCGTCATCACTGGCTTGCGGACTGTCACCACCTTCTTCCTCACCCTCGTCGATGTCGTCTGGGTCTTCCTCCTGCGTGATGCTCTCAGGCTCCTCCAGCAGAGGCTGTGTAGAAATCTCCACGGGCTCTATCTGCTGTTCGAAGAATACCTCGTAGTCGCGATAGCTGTAGGTGGTACCGAGCAGACGCAGGTTCTGTTCACTGACGATGAGGCTCCGGCACTGGTGCAGCAGGTCGGCCAGACCACCCTCGACAGTATGTAGCTGGTGGGCATACTGGCGTGCCTCGTCGTAGCTTAGGAATCCGCTGATGAGCATGCGGCACAGTCCGTTCTGGTCCTGGTCGGTGACAATGTCGAAGTTACGCACCAGGAAGTTCGAGAAGTTATACTTCGCCATCTCGTAGAGCAGTTGGTTCTGGTTCACCGAGTCGGGCTGGTAGGCCAGCAGGAACACGTATTTCGTCTCACGCTCGAAGACCAGCGTATCGACCTGCGTGGAGTCGCTGCCCAATTCTGAGGAACGGCGCGACCAGATGTCGCTCATGTCGAACGAGCCGCCATGCAGCGTACGTCCCTGCTGGATGCCGCGCAGTATCATGCCGGCCAGTTCACTGACCTCGCTCTGCGGATAGTCTTCCACCACCTTCTTCATACGTTCCGTACACGCCTTTCCGTCACCTTCGTTCAGCAGGCTGAGACCTTCGATGAACAGGAACTTCGGACGATGCTGGCCCAATGGGAAGCGGCTCTCCGAGAGCTGGGCGTTCGACTTCACCTCCACATGGCGGTTGGCCTTGAAGGCGTCGTAGGTGGCAGCATAGAGCGAGTCCTCGATATGTACGCCAAAGCGTTGGTTCTCTACAAAATTGGGGTCGGAGAGCAGGATGGTCCACTGGCTCTCGGGGAAGTCGGCCTTGAGCATGGCCAGACAGCGCTCGGCTTCAGTGGTGCGTCCCTGTCTGGAGAACAGCAGGAACAGGTGATACCACGCCAGGTCGTTCTGCTCGTAGTCGCTGAAGTTGTTGGTCAGACGTGTGAGCCACTGTTCGCTGAGGCGCAGGTTGTCGAGCTTGTCCTTGAAGATGATGCCGGCGTTGAGCAGACCGTCCTTGATGAGGTCGTTGCTGGCGGCCACCTGTTCTTCGGTAAACGGTATCTGTGCCAGATAGTATTCGCGCTTGTGGGGATCGAGGGCACTGCTGTCGGCAGGGGAAGCCTCCCCAAGCCCCTCCGAGGGAGGGGATGTCTGATTTGATAGTGAGTCAGATGACATTTCATCATCCCCTCCTTCGGAGGGGCTTGGGGAGGTTTCCTCTGGGTTCATATTCACCACCGTTCTGTTGACGCGCTGCCAGTCGTCGACGTTCTCGCGCTTGCCCCACTGGCGCTGGAAGGTTTGCTTACCTTGGTTGACGGCTTGTGGGTTGTAGAAGTACCACTGTCCGTTGCCCTGTGCCACCGGCTGCTGTGGTGTATTGTCCTGATGCTGGTTCCTGTTACCTGTGGCCTCCCGCTCCTGCAGTATCTGTTCCGTCTCAGCTTCCTGACGGGCGCGCTCTTCCTCCTTTTCCTTCTTGATCAGCTCTTCAATGATGTGGTCGATAATCTTCAGACGCTGCTCCTCGGGCATCTTCGCCAAACGTTGCAGCGAGTCCTGCAGCTCCACACTGCTGGTATGGGGCACCAGCTCGTCGAGTATCTTCGAACGGTCTGACAGCTGCTTGTAGTCCTTACGGTCTTTGTCCAGCAGTCCGATAGCCTCGCCATAGCAGCGCTGGGCATCGCTGAACTTCTCCTTTTCCCAGTAGATGTTACCCAGCGTCAGCAGCAGCACACCCTTCTCGATGCCGTTGCGCGTCGACTTCTTGTTACCCTCTTCGTAGGCCTCTATGGCTTTCGTCGTGTCACGCTCGGCCAGCCAGATGTTGCCGATGGCGTAATACACCTGGTCCTGATAGTCCTTGTTATTGTCCGAGGCTGCCATGCGCTTCAGTCGCTTCACCATGGCCTTGGCATTCTTGGTGCCACGGGCCATCACCTCGGTCTGGGCGATGCGGGCGTTGAACGTCAGCTCGTAGGGTGGGTTGAGGCGAATAACGTGCTTATACGAGTTGTAGGCATTCTCCTTCTGACCCAGCAGACTCTGCAGCTGTCCCATCAGGAACCATTCGCGGGCCTTCTGCTTGCGACGCTTCTCATGTTTGATGACCTTGCGCAGATAGGGGATAGCTTCTTCATAGCGCTGACTGCGGATGTAGTAGTTGGCATAGGTGTAGTCCCAGTCGGTGACAGCACGGTAGTGCATGGTGTCGCGGCGCTGCTTGGTTATCACGTCCTCGGCCTCATACAGCCAGTCGAGTTCCGTATAGCACTTGGCCTGCCAGGCACGGGCAATACCCCTGATGGCCGGCTGACCCTGATACAGGCGTATCATATACGAGAAGGTGGCGGCGGCCTCTTCAAACTGTCCCTGTTGGAACTGCGACTTACCCAGCAGCAGCCAGGCGCGCCACAGGAAGGGGTTGTACTCGCGGCGCGTCAGCCACTCGATGTCTTTCTCTGTCTTTCGGCGACTCTTCTTCCATTCCGGACGGGCCTTGATGCTGTGTATCTTGATGGCCTTCTCCGACTTCTCGATGGCACGGTCGAAATTACTCTTGCCCAGTTCGCGGCTCTGTTTGTTGCTGACAGTATAGAGGGGTATCAGCTCCGTATGGTTGTCCTTGTTGCCGTTCTCCTTCTCTAAACTGCCTTCTATGAAAGCTTGCGAACCGTTGAAGTAGGTGTTGTAGCGGGCTGTAAAGGCATGCCAGCGACGCGTGTTGGCAGTATTCTTCTTCGTCGAACAGCCGCTGAGAAGTAAGATGGATGATGTAAGAAGTAAGATGGTTGCAGTCTGGAGAATGTGGTTGCATCTTCCCTCTTCCTTCTTCCTTCTCACGTCTTCCTTCAGCTCCACCAGCTTGCACTCGCTTCTGCTGCTGCACGAGGCACAGTCACCCTCTTTCGTGACAATAGGCTCGTCCTTGCCCCCTATCGAAAACAGGGCAGCAACGGCACCCAGTGCCACAAGTGATATGATGACAATCAGCAGAAACTGCATTTAACTCTTAATTCTTAATTCTTAACTCTTAATTCCAAAGCCTGCGGCTTTGATGTCTTCCCAGAACTTCGGATACGACTTCGTGACCACCTGCGGGTTGTTGATGCGCAGACCCTCGATGCACAGGGCGGCAGGGGCAAAGGCCAGTGCCATGCGATGGTCCTCGTAGGTGTCGATGCCGGCTTCCAGCTCGGGCTCGCAGCGCTCACCGTCCCACACCAGCTCACTCTGGTTACTGTCATGGATGACGTAGCCCAGCTTCCGCATCTCCTTCTTCATCGCCTCAATGCGGTCGGTCTCCTTGATCTTCAGCGTCGACAGGCCACGGAAGTGGAACGGCACATTCATCAGGGCACAACATACGACGAACGTCTGTGCCAGGTCGGGCGAGTTGACGAAGTCGTACTCCAGTCTCGGCACACAGCGTCCTGAATGGCGCAGCGTCACCGTCGTGGGAACACCCGGGGCCGTGGTCTCGAAGATGGTCTTCACACCCAGCAGACTGAAGATGTAGCGCACCGACGAGTCGCCCTGCTTCGAGCCGTCCATCAGACCCTCCAGGCGCAGCTCGTCGTCATCGTTCTCCGACAGGGCCATCATCTCGTACCAGTACGAGGCACCGCTCCAGTCGTTCTCTATCAGATACGGACGTTCCCGGTAAGGCTGTGGCTTCACCTCGATGGTCTCGAAGTCGCTCCACTCGGCATCAGCACCGAACTCACGCATGGTCCATAGCGTCAGGTCGATATAGGGACGCGAAATGATGTCGCCCTTCAGGCGCAACGTCAGACCATCGCTCAGCATGGGACCTATCAGCAACAGCGCCGACACATACTGAGAACTGATGTTGCCAGGAACCTCCAGCAGACCGCCTTCCAGCTTACGACCGCGGATGCGCAGTGGGGGGTAGCCTTCCTCGCCGGCATATTCGATGTCGGCACCCAGATGGCGCAGGGCATCCACCAGCACGCCAATGGGACGGTGCTTCATGCGCTCCGTACCTGTCAGCAGGTGCTCTTCGCCCTCGCTCAGCGACAGCAGGGCCGTCATGAAACGCATGGCCGTACCGGCTGCCATGATGTCTATCTCGTAGGGGTTGTCGCGTAACGCCTTCACAATGACCCTCGTGTCGTCGCAGTCCGACAGGTTGGTGGGCAACACCTTCCGTCCTGACAATGCGTAAATCATCAGCGCACGGTTGGAAATGCTCTTCGATGCAGGCAGCGTTACCGTATAGTCCAGTAGCTTTGGTGCTGTTAGCTGGTATTGCATATATCGTGTTTGACCTTATTATTCTTTTTACGTTTATATTAATAACGCGCGAAGGTACTAATTATTTGGTGACTGAGCAAGGAAATACACGATTTTAAAAACTTTTTAGTAAAAAGTAGGGGGAAAATTTGCAGGATTCAAAAAAACTCCGTACCTTTGCGGGCGATTTCGAAGGAAATCCCCCGCGAAGATGGGCTGCACCTCAGCAAAAAACAAGTTTTCTGCCTTCGGTTTGCACCATCCTTGCACAAACGATCGGGATTTAGCGCAGTTGGTAGCGCACACGTCTGGGGGGCGCGAGGTCGCTGGTTCGAGTCCAGTAATCCCGAC
>JBGUQW010000053.1:0-2745 GCA_045131435.1 Prevotella sp. | reverse complement strand
GCGGTGGCGATGAGCACGGCGCACAATATGATAAGGTACACGATGATGGACACCACAAGGAAGTGGGTGCCGAAGTCGTCGAACCAGTAGCGTACGGCGGGGTTAAAGCTCTCGAAACCTTTGAAGAGTCCACGGGCGGCGGCGAACTGGAAATAGACGATACAGCCGAGGGTGACGCTAATCGTAGTTAACAGCCACGCCTCACGGATGAAGCCCCAGAAGACGCTCCATTTCGTAGCGCCGAACGCCCTACGCACGCCGGCCTCCTCGCGGCGCTGCCGAGTGTACATTAGCAGCGTGCCGAACACACCGAAGGCAAGATTAACGGCGAAGAACGCGGCGATGAGCAGGTTACGGCGCGTCATGCGGCTGGTGCCGTAACGATCGGTATATGTTTTTGCCCCCTCGCGAACTGTCTGCATCTTTTTGACATAGCAGTGCTCCGTCACCAAGTCGTGCTGCATCTCATGTTGGTGCTCCTCCATGAAATGCTGGGCATCAACACCCTCGCGCAATCGGGCAATGATGGGAACATTGATGCCTGGTGCGCCTTGGCAAACAAACAAGATGGTATAGTCGCGGTCGTAAACCCCATACCGCACATCCTCCACCACGGCGCGAATGGGCAGATCCTTAACCATCCACTCATAGTCTAGCTTGTCTGCGTTATAGCCATAATAATGCGCCTTTACCATGCGCCCTGCTACGTCGGTGGTGCCGTAGAGTGCCATAGCAGTGGAGCGCGTGAGGATGACGGTCTGCTCAAACACGGCGTCGCGGGTCAATTCGGTAGTGGGCACCTCGGGTGTCAGCGACTGGATGCCGAAGACCTCGAACATCTTGTCGTCCCGTCCGAATCCGTAATTTGTGACTCTAAGGGTGTCGTTGTCGCGGATAAGATGGTAGGCCATGCTTGTTATGCCAGACCCAATGGGGTTGTTGAAGGCGCAATAGGCCATCTCCACACCGTCCATCTCCTGTACCTTATGCAACAGACTTTCCTCCTCGAGTCCGATGGGTATTTGGGTGGTGAATAACTGCTGTCGGGGGAGGGTACTCGCCACCTCGAAGCGCACCAGACGGTCGGGGTCGTAGCCTAACGGCAGGTTAGTGACGTAGGACGTGACGATGACCGGGTCGAAAGCCCACCAGCAGGCGAAGGTGACGAGCACGAGCTCGAGGGCGAGCCAGATGGACGTCTTGCGTCCAAAGATATCTTTCAACTGTTTCATTTCTTAATCATCATGGATTCTACAATCGGTCGTCTGAGGCTAAGCAACGCGGGAATCGTTGCCGCAAAGACATTGAGCACGCAGCAGATGAGCAGGGCGATGGCGAAGACGGCGGGGCCGAAGAACATCTCGCCCTTCAGCAGCGGCACCGTGCCGTAGAGGTTGTCACTTTCGGAGAATACATCGAACACCCAGTCACGCCAGCCGTACAGTGCCGCCCACGCGAGGCACAGCCCCACGATACCGCCGATAATCGTCAGCACGAGATTTTCCATAATGACCTCGCTGAGCAGCGTCCTCCGCTTCGCGCCGAAAGCCTTGCGGATAGCCATCTCCGGCAGTCGGCGCTCCATGCGACTGGCCACCATGCCACTGAGGTTCAGCGCAGGCACTAAAAGGAGCATCAGGATAGCGGGTGCGACATACCAGAAGAGGCTTACGTCCCAGGCATTGAACACGTAACCGATGTCATGCCACACTTGCTCGTAGTGCGACTGCAGGTGGTCGGCCATGATAACGGGTTCGTCCTTGTGCAGGGCGTTGTAGCGAGTCTCAATGTCCTTCAGTTCTTGCAGGAAGGCATCGTGCTTGGCTGCGGGCACGTTGAAGGCGAGGCGCATGGGCATTAGCATGCCATGAACGCCCCGGTCTCTCAGCGGATCCTCGACGGTGCATGGCATCCAGATGTCGGCCACGCATTTCTCCGTCAGCGCGCTGGGCGTCTCCACCACGCCGCAGATGCGGTAGGTATGTTGGTCGAGGGTCAGCGTCTGTCCTACGGCTTTCTGCCCGTGCCCGAAGAGATGGTCGCGCAATTCCTCCGTGATGACCACGTTGTTACGCCTGTTGTCGAGGTCATCCTGCGTGAAGGGCGCACCCTCAATGAAATGGAACTGGTAGAGACGGAAGAAACCCGTGTCCGTCAGTTTGCCCTTCACGGAATACTCATGCACGCTGTCGGCCTGCATGATGCCGAACAAGGTGTTCGACCACATCTCCATCTCGGCCGCGATGCACTCCGGTGTCTGCATCTTCTGGAACAGGTCACGGTACATCTCATACGGGATGTTCTTCGTGATAGTCGCTTGGTCGTCTTCCTTGTCCCATTCCGTCATGTCGTCCAGATAGTACGTCGTGCTGCGATGCACCTCCGGCGCGATGTCGGCCACTTTCACGTAATACACTTCGGCAATGAGCATCACGAAGGCCACGGCTAATGCCGTGCCTGCGATATACATCGCTGAGTAGAGCTTCTCCTCGCGAATTAGGGCGAGGACTTGTCTGAAGTATCTCATATTATTCGTCTCTTAGTGCATTGGTAATCTTTGCCCCGATAATCTTTACGGCAGGGATGGCCGTGCCGATGAGGACTGTACATAATATAATAAGGTAGACGATGGCAGAGACGATGAGGAAGTGCAGCGGCTTGTCGGCCACCCAGGTTGGGTCGGGTTGCGTGCCGGGCTGGTGGGTGCTGATGCAGAGTTCACCGAAGCCCATCTTCACATAGTTG
>JBGUQW010000052.1:0-3265 GCA_045131435.1 Prevotella sp. | reverse complement strand
ACCTGAGCAGGACTTTATACTATGGTATGCCGAAAAGCTATTTGCTTCCAGCACTTCTGTTGATGACCAGACAATTGCCTTGCATACTGTGGTCAACATATTAACAGGCATAGGCAATTCTACCAAAGTCGATTTTTATATCGACCAATTGAAGAAGCATACCGGTGGACAGAAGAAGCCGTGGAACAATGCCATGAAGCAGTCGAAGGTCAATGCAAAAACAGACAAGCGTAGGAATCCAATTGTCACGAACACTGCCGACAGCAGGGAGTTCGGCTTTACTATCAGGGATTGTCAGTACTTAATAGAGGACGAGAACGGCATCAGACCGCTGTCGAACTTCATTCTCACACCGATGTTTCATGTTCAAGACCCTACACTGTCAAGACGTATCTTTACTATCGAGAACACCCAGCATGTGAAGAACATCATTGAGCTGCGCTCCGAGGAATTGGTGTCGAACGACAAGTTTGAAGCTAAGGTGGGCGAGATAGGCAACTATGTATGGTCAGGTGGCAAGAGCGACTTAAAGAAGGTGAAGGGTTTCCTCTTCGCCAATATGGACACAGCAATCCTTATCAAGCAACTCGGCTGGCAGCAGCAAGGTTTCTTCGCTTTCGGCAACGGCATCTTCGATGGCGAGCAGTGGCATGAGGCCGACCAATACGGCATCGTCAAGCTGCAAGATGTGGGCAATTTCTATCTGCCTTCCCACTCGCTCATCTACCGCCACGACCGGAAGATGTTCCTCTTCGAGCATAACTTCGTCCACCAGGAAGGCTCATCGGTCACGCTTCGTGAAGTAACCGACCAGATGTTCAAGGTATTCGGTGCCAATGGACAAATTGCCTTCATGTTTCTCGTTGCATCATTATTCCACGATATTGTGGCCTATGCGACAGCTCCTGGTTGGTTTCCCATCCTTGATCTCTTCGGACCAATGGGGACGGGCAAAACTGCGCTGGCAGAAATGATAGCGGCATTCTTCACCAAGAAGAAGTCCATCAACATCGATAATGCTACGGTGGCGGCAATGTCTGACGAAGTAGCGGCTGCCGCCAACGCCGTGGTCGTATTCAACGAATACAAGAACGCTCTTGATGACAGCAAAATAGAATTTCTGAAGGGCATTTGGGACTTGATAGGCCGTACCCGCATGTCCATGAACAAGGATGGTCAGAAGGAGATGACGGCAGTGGATTCTGGTGTGATCATTACTGGTCAGGAGATGCCGACGAAAGACCCCGCATTGTTCTCACGGACGATATTTCTCACGTTCTCAAAGTCAAAGTTCAGTGCGGAAGAGACGGAAGAGTTTGACAAAATTGCAGGTCTGAGGAGGAGCGGCTTGACTCATCTAACCATGGAGATAATGAGTCATCGCGACAAGATGGAGCGGGAATACGAGCGTACATTCGACGAGGTCAGCAAGGAAATTCTCAAGGAAGTGGGAGATTCTACAGAGCACACCCGCATTGCCAGGAACTGGGCCGTGCCTCTTGCTGCCTATAAGGTGCTGAAAGACGAGTTGGATGTCAATATCGACTACGCCAGCATTAGCCGTTTTGTCATGGATGCCGTGAAGCGTCAGGCCATTTCCTGCAAGACCAGCGACGAGCTGGCATCTTTCTGGAATGTGCTGCAATACCTCTTGTCCGACAAGAAAATCATTGCCGACGGCCATTTCCGCATAGCCCTTACAAAGAACGTGACTTGTCGGAATGGCAAGGAGTACTTATGGGACGAGCCGCACTCTATACTACTTATCCGCAAGGCCGGTATGATTGAGCGGTATCAAGAGACATGCCGTAAGATTGGCTACAACTTCATCCCGAAGGAGTCCTTGGAGTTCTATATGAAGAACACCAGCTATTACCTGGGCGACAAGAAGTACAGGTTCAAAGAGTTCGACAAGAATGGCTATCCGGTACCCGATCTGAGCAAGCCTAATGGTGACAAGACATTCAAGCAAAAGGAGTTCTCGGAATGGGCCTACTGTTTCGACTACGAAAAGGTCAAGGAGATGTATGACATTGATCTTGAACGAATGCCTGTGGAAGATGAAAGCGATGCAGTGCAGACATCATTGGATATATAGTTGGGAACAATAGGGAACAATGTTACCAACCTTACTGTCAGCGAGTTATCTTGTTCCCAGTCTGGGAACAGAATGGAACGACAAGGTACATAAGAAAGGGATAATGCTTACTTTATTTATTGCTCGTTCCCAAGGTGGGAACATGACAAATCATTGTAATGCAGTCATTTAGGCTCTTGTTCCCGCGTTCCCCACATAGTATATCACAGTATTTCCAACAGAACATTTTTTAGCAACGAGAGCCGGGGCGCAGTTGCCTCGGCTCTCGAAGCTTAGAGATCAGAACGTGTAGCCGTTCACGCTGTCCCAATCTGGATCGGCGGTGAGGCGGAAGGTGCCGTCGGAGGTCTGGCCGCTGCCGCCATTACCGAAAAAACTGCCAGTGTAGCGGGTCACCTGGTTGCGGGTGACGGGAACGTTCTCGAAGACGCGCTCCTTCACAGTGTTGTCGTCCGAGTCCTTTCTCACACGCCGTCAGCCCCAGCACTGCCAGGGCCGACGCAAACAATGTTTTTGTTTTCATTTCATACAATTATGTAGGTTTTGGGAATATTCCCAAACAACAAAACTACAAAACCGTACAAAGTTGTATGCTGTATGTATAAACTTTAACTAAGAATAAGAATATGTAAGGTATCTGAAATAGTCTCTTATCGTTTCTTCACCCTCTCATACACCGCGAGCATTTCCTCCTTCAGCAGTTTCGGGTCCATGCCGTCAATAAGTGAGTCCTGGAAGGCGCGACCGTAGAAGAGGCTCATCATGATCTTGGCCAGAATGGTGGGCTGCACGTCGTTTTGCAGTTCGCCATTCTCCACGCCACGTCCTATCACCTCCATCCACAGCTTTTCCTCCTTCGCCATAGCGTCCTGATATGCCCTATACACATCTGGCAGTAGCACCGACACCTGCGAAATCATGTTTAGATAAGCACGGCAGCAGTCTTTCTTTGGCACATCCCGACCGATGATGTCCCAAAGGCTCTCCATCGTCTGCTCCACACCAGCAACGTATGTCTCAATGAAATCAAGCAACGTACAACCGTCGGCAACCTGAACCTTCCTCTCTATGTCCTGTCGCTCCAGCACATAGTATTCCACCACTTGACGGAACAGATCCAGCTTCGTGTCGGCATAGTGGAAGATGGTGCCGCGCGTAAAACCCGTC
>JBGUQW010000051.1:0-1695 GCA_045131435.1 Prevotella sp. | reverse complement strand
AATTTGCTTATTTCCCTGCTGCTCTGTATCCTGGCAATGGGAGCACAGGCACAACGGCAGCCTCGCCTGGAGCATCGTGATAATAGTACGGCTAGGATTGTTGTCAACGACAGGCCTATGCTGATGATTGGTGGTGAGTTGGGTAACTCGTCAGCCTCGACGCCAAAGGACGTGAAGCGTACGTTTTCGCATCTCCACAAGATGGGACTCAACACTGTGCTCGTTCCCGTGTCGTGGGAGTTGATTGAGCCCCAAGAAGGTGAGTTCGACATGGGGACGCTCGACGTGATTCTGAGCGAAGCAAGGCATAACGAACTGAAAGTGGTGCTGTTGTGGTTTGGGGCTTGGAAAAACTCGATGAGTTGCTATGCGCCAGAGTGGTTTAAGCGAGACGTGAAGCGCTTCCCTCGTGCCCATACGTCTGAAGGGGTGCCCGTTGAGGAGGCTTCTTCGCTGAGTAAGAATGTGCTGGAGGCCGACAAGCGTGCCTTCTGTCATGTGATGGCGTATCTACGTGATCATGATGCTCTGGAGCAGACGGTGATCATGGTGCAGGTGGAGAATGAGATCGGTATGATTGAGGTGCCGCGCGACTATTCGGCGGATGCGACGCGGTTGTACCAGAGCGCTGTGCCCAAGCAGCTGACCGACTATCTGAAGAGGTATCAGAAGTCGCTGCACCCTTATCTGAAAGAGAAATTGCAGCCGCAGGCTAAAGCTGGTGCCAACTGGGCGCAGTTGTTTGGGAATGACATCTATACGGAGGAGATCTTCCAGACGTGGACCTACGCCACCTATGTGGAGCAGATAGCCAAGGCGGGACGTGAAATCTACAATCTGCCAATGTACGTTAATGTGGCTCTCAACAGCCGCGACCGGAAGCCTGGACAATATCCGTCGGGCGGTCCGTTGGCTCATCTTATTGACCTGTGGCATTGTGGGGCTCCATCTATCGATGTGCTGGGTGTGGATATCTACGACAAGGGCATCAAGTCGTGGCTGGCGAAATATCACCTACCCAACAATCCGCTCTTCGTGCCAGAGATACGACTAGAGGATAAAGACGCGATGTATGCTCTCTACGCCTTCGGGCATCATGGGGCGATGGGGTTCTGTCCGTTCAGCATCGAGGACTATCCGCTCACAACGACTTCCAATGCCAACGACTGGAAGCAGATGGATCTCTCGCAGGACGATCAGCTTAATATTTTCTCGTCGGTAGGCTCTTCGCTGTCACCGCTTGTGGCATCCTATCAGCTGTTGCGGCAGACAGAGCCGTTGATTCTTGAGCGACAGGGCACGAAGGATATGGATGCCGTGCTGCTCGACAACGAACAGCGTGAGGCTGAGATCGTCACTGCTGATGGGATTCGTCTCACCGTCAAACATAGTTACTCGCTGGGTTGGGAACCTGGTGCGAAGGATGCGGAATGGCCAGAGACGGCTTGTATCATCCTTCGGCTGGGTAAAGAGGATTACCTGGTGATAGGCAGTGGGGTGGTGGTTACCTTTCAGCAGCGCATCGGGTTAGCGAAATGCGAGGAGGTGGAGATTGTTGATGGCAAGCAGCACATCATCCGTCACCTGAATGGCGACCAGACGCATCAAGGTCGTCATGTGCGCATACCCGTAGGAGCATTCCAGATTCAACATTTCAAATTATACAGATACTGATGAGAAAGAACTTGCTTATTT
>JBGUQW010000050.1:0-37815 GCA_045131435.1 Prevotella sp. | reverse complement strand
TCCTAAAAAGAAAACGAAAAAAACAGAAAAAGAAACCGAGAAACCGAGAAAACGAGAGTTTGATTTTCACGGTTTACGCATCAATTGGGGACGTTGTTGACAGCTTTATAAGGAGCATTATATATAGTATATTATAGTATTAATAATTATTATTAATTATAATTAATAACAATCTATATATACTTAGATTGACTCTCCTTCTGCCACCTAAAGCGAGAATGTGCAAAAACCGAGTTCTCGTTTTCTCGTTTTCTCGGTTTCTCGGTTTCTTTTCTTTCTGACAATTCTGACAGGCAGAATCTGCGTTCAAGTATTATCCATCCAAAGGCACACCCGCCTCATCCGAAGGCACTTCTCATGTGTATAGCATCGGTAAGATTACGGCATAGCGAATTCTCAATGTGTTACAGAATCTCCATCAGTTGAGTCAGCGCAGTGACTTCATAGTCGACAGGCTCCTCGGCGGGATAGTCGGGGAAGCGGTTGAAATAGGCTGTGGCCAGTCCGTAGTGCTTGGCACCGAGGATATCGGTCTGGAAATTGTCGCCAATCATCAGGGTGCTGTCACGACGGGCTCCCGACTGTCGCATGGCATAGTCGAAGAAGGCTGGCGACGGTTTGTTGGCTCCTGCATCCTCGCTGAGGATGACGGTATGGAAATAGTTGGTTAGTCCACAGGCCCGCAGCTTCTTGTATTGCACCTCGTGGAAACCGTTGGAGCACATGTGCATGCGATAGCCTTGCTGGCGCAGGTAGTCCATCAGTGCCTGGGCACCGTCCACCAGTCCAGGCTTGTTGGAGCAGAAGTCCAGGAACAGGTCGCTGGCCTTCAGACACAGCTGTTCGGTAGGTTCCAGACCCTCGCCAAAACTCAACGGACGGCGGAAACGCTCGACAATCAGGTAGTCGCGCGTAATTTCTCCCTTGGAATAGCGTGTCCACAGGTCGATATTTGCCTTCCAATACTCGTCATAGAACAGCTGTGGGTTTGGAAACCATTGGTCAAGATGCAGTGCGTCGAAAAGCTCACGCAAGGCAATCACGGCATTGCCGTGGGTGTCGTAAAGGGTGTCGTCGAAGTCGATGAATAAATCTGTATATTTCTTCATAACGTTTGCAAAGATACAACTATTAATTGACAATTGACAATTGATAATTGATAATTTTCATTGGCATAAGTAATTTTTTTGCCCTTTGCCCTTTGCTTTTCACTTAAAAATCGTATCTTTGCAATCGAAATCGTTTAACAAACACTATTGTATGATGAATAAAAAGGTATTTATTCTGCTTTTTGGTCTGCTCCTCTCCTGTGGTTTCGTGAGTGCACAGGATGTACAGAAGAGTGATTTACAGCAACGTGCCGAGGCTGATTTAGAGAAGGGTAATTTGGGCAGTGCCCGTTTCCATTTCATCCGTGCTTTTGAGGACTATGTCAACAAGGGTAAGATGAAACAGGGCGTGGAATGTGCTGTAAGGGCCACGACATTATATTATAAGGAAAACTACTGGAAGGAGGCCTTCGACCTGTTGCGCCGTGCCGACCAAAACATCATAGCACGCAAGGACGATGCTCCCAGCACCAAGGCCTCGTTGCACTATCTGACCACCAAGGAGCGCATGCAGATGTATATGAAGCTGAAGAAGTATGAGAGTGCAAAGGATCAGCTGTCAGCGATGGAGAACCAGGCAAAGACCTCCAGCGATGAAAGTCTGGGCAACGACCTGTTGTATAACAAGGCCATCTTCTACTACACCTTCGGACAGAACGCCAAAGGTAATGAGGTCTTCAAGGAAATGGCCGACAAGCTGACGGCTCAGAAAGAATATGGCAAGGTGGACGAGGTATACCAGACGCTGATAGCCAACGGTCGCAGAAGCAACAATGCCAGTCTGGTGGCCCAGACCTACAGCAACTATATTGCCTGGAAGGATTCAGCCAACGCCATGAAGCATGCTGACGAGATCAAAGCGCTGAAGAAGCAGATTGCCGACAACGAGGCGACGATAGCCGATAAGGACAGTTCGCTGACTACGCGTCAGGTGTTTATCGTCATCCTTTGTGTGGTGGCAGCTGCACTGGCCGCAGCGTTAGTGGTTGGCGGTCTGGTATTGATGCGCTATATGCTGTTGACGCGTAAGCAGAAGAAGACCATCCGTCTGGCCAACGAGAGCAACGCTTTGAAGGCAAAGTTTATCAGCAACATCTCTGCCCAGCTGGATCCTACGCTACAGAAGCTCGATGACCGTCAGCCCGAGGTCAAGGCGCTGATGGATTTCTCGAAGCATATCCAGACGTTGTCGGAGTTGGAGAATACACCTTTCAACTCTGACGAGATGGAGGAAATACAAGTCCAGCAGTTCTGTGAGAACATGATAGAACCCCTCCGCAATCGTGTGAAGAGTGGTGTCTCTTTGATGGCGAATGCGCCCAAGATGAATGCCACCATCCATAAGGAATATGTGACGCACATCTTGCAGCACCTTTTGGCGAATGCTGCTGAGTACACACCCGCAGACGGAAAAATCATATTGGATTTCAAGAAACGCGGTCCGCATACCTACCAGTTCCTGGTGTCAGATACTGGCGAAGGCATTGACGAGGAGAAACGCGAGGATATCTTCAAGCCGTTCCGTGAGATTAAAGACCTCACTGCTGGTGACGGACTAGGACTGCCTATCTGTAAGCAGATGGCACTGAAGATGAATGGTGACCTGGAAATTGACCCGCAGTTTACCAAGGGTACCCGTTTCGTGCTGGAATTGCACGGGTAATGAAAAGGTAAATGATATTCATTGCACGTTTTTTCGTGCCTAAGACAAATAGTAATTATCGTTCATTGCATGTATTTTTCGTGCAATGAACGTTTTTTCTTATCTTTTGTATCATTATTTATAGGGTAGAATGGGGGAAAAACGTAATTTTGCCATCGAAAACAAAACTAAAAATGAAATGACTATGAGAAAAAGTATTTTAATGTTGATGGTAACGGTGATGGTGACTCTGACTCAGGCACAGGTTATACCGACGGTGTTGGGCGACAAGCATGCCATGCTGAAAGTGAGACAAGGAGAAAAGTTTCTGCTGCTGCCCGTTCAAGAGTCGGAAGACATTGCTGCCATTGCCGTACTGAATGGACAGAACGACATGGCGCAACGCATTAACGTGAAATTGGCCATCGATCGCGTGGACTATTACGTTCCTTATGAATTAAAGGGTGCTACACTGCTGGATATTGAGTTTCACGGCGACCGCAGACAAAAGGGCGCAGTAGGAGAATTTGTCTGTTGGAAGGAAATGAAGTATAGCAATACGTTCGATACGACCAATCGCGAAAAGTACCGTCCTGCTTATCATCATACCCCACTATATGGCTGGATGAATGATCCGAACGGGATGTTTTATAAGGATGGCGTTTGGCATTTATACTTTCAGTATAACCCCTACGGATCTCAGTGGGAAAACATGACTTGGGGACACTCCACCTCGCGCGATCTTATTCATTGGGATGCACAACCGATGGCTATCGAAATGGATTGGCTGGGATCGATTTTCAGTGGTTCGTGCGTGACAAACGGCGATGAGGTGGTGGCCTTCTATACCTCTGCCGGACACCACCAGACGCAGTCGATGGCCGTCTCGAAAGACGGTGGCCGTACCTTCATGAAATATAGTGGCAATCCCGTTCTGACCACCAGCGACATTCCTGACTTCCGTGATCCGAAGGCTTTCTGGAACGAGGACATCAAGGCATGGAACCTCATCTTGGCTGCTGGTCAGGAGATGCGCATCTACTCTTCGAAAGATTTGAAGGATTGGAAGTACGAATCATCCTTCGGCAAGGAGTATGGCAATCACAGCGGTGTGTGGGAATGCCCGGACCTTTTTGAAATTAAAGATGAAAAATTAAATATTAAAAAATGGGTTCTCATCTGCAACATCAATCCTGGTGGTCCGTTTGGGGGAAGTGCTACACAGTATTTCGTGGGCGATTTCGATGGTAAGAAATTTACCTGCGAGTCGATGCCGAAGGTGACAAAATGGCTCGATTATGGCAAAGACCACTACGCTACAGTTTCGTTCTATAATGCCCCAGAGAACCGCCGTGTGGTGCTGGCATGGATGTCGAACTGGCAATATGCCAATCAGGTGCCTACGAAGCAGTTCCGTAGTGCCAACTCGATACCTCGTGACTTGGGTCTGTTCACGGATGGCGAGGAAAGCTACGTCAGCGTGGTTCCCTCGAAGGAGATGCTGGCACTGCGTGGTTCCAAAGTGAAGAAGCCCACAGAGGCATGCGAGATCATCATAGATACGAAAGGTCCGACGGAGATTGTGCTCTCGAACACAAAGGGTGAGCAGGTTGTTATGAAGTACGACGCCCAGAAGCAGACGTTCTCGATGGATCGTACAAAGAGTGGCGATGTGAGCTTCAGCGAAGCATTCCCCTGTGTGACCGTTGCCCCCACGCATGGTCAGATCAAGCAATTGCGCCTATTCATCGACCATTGTTCGATAGAGGCCTTCGATGCAGAGGGCAAAATGGCCATGACCAATCTGGTATTCCCCTCGGAGCCCTATAATACTATTAAGGTGAAGGGTGGCAAAACAACAATCTACGACATCAAACATTAAAACGATATGAAACAGAACAAATCAATTTACTTGATCCCCGTCATGCTCTGCTTCTTCTGCATGGGCTTCGTGGATCTGGTGGGCATTGCCTCCAACTATGTGAAAGCCGACCTGGGTCTGAGCGACTCTGTGGCTAACGTGTTCCCCTCGCTGGTGTTCTTCTGGTTTCTCATCTTCAGCGTTCCCACGGGTATGCTGATGAACAAGATCGGACGCAAGAATACTGTATTGCTCTCGCTGGTGGTGACCGTCGTGTCGCTGCTCATCCCATTGTTTGGCAACTCGTTCGGCATCATGCTCGTGGCCTTCTCGCTACTTGGCATAGGTAACGCCCTGATGCAGACAAGCATCAATCCACTGGCCATGCTGATTATCGGTGACAAGAACCTGGCATCGACGCTGACCTTCGGACAGTTTGTGAAGGCTATCGCCTCGTTCCTCGCTCCCTATCTGGCCATGTGGGGTGCCACACAGGTCATCCCTTCGTTCGGCTACGACTGGCGCGTGCTGTTCCTCATCTACTTCATCGTGGGTGTGCTGGCTACGCTGTTGTTGTGGTCAACTCCCATACAGGAAGAAATGAGCGACGGTAAATCATCGTCATTCATGGACTGCCTGCGACTTTTGGGCAAGCCCATCGTGCTGTTGTCGTTCCTGGGCATCATGTGCCACGTAGGTATTGACGTGGGTACGAATACGACAGCGCCTAAACTGCTGATGGAGCGTGTGGGTATGTCACTCAATGAAGCTGCCTTTGCCACCTCGCTCTATTTCATTTTCCGTACCATCGGCGCACTGACAGGATCGTTTTTCCTTCGTGTGCTGAAGACCCGCTGGTTCTTTATCATCAGCGTGGTGCTGATGGCAGCCAGTATGGTACTGATGTTCGGCGGACAGACGAAAACAATGCTCTATATCGCTATTGCCCTTGTAGGTTACGGCAATTCAAACATCTTCTCAATGGCTTTCAGCGAAGCTCTGCTCTCCGTGCCCGACAAGCAGAATGAGGTCTCTGGTTTGATGATTATGGGACTTTTCGGTGGTACCATTTTCCCGCTCTTGATGGGCTTTGCCAGTGATGCCGTCGGTCAGGCCGGTGCCGTCATCGTGATGGCTATCGGAGTCATCTACCTCTTCACATATATTCCACAGGTAAAACATTAAAGATTAAATAGCAAATATTATGGCTAACAAACGTTATGTAGTAGGACTCGGCGAAGTCCTGTGGGACGTACTCCCCGAAGGAAAGAAACTGGGCGGTGCCCCTGCCAATTTCGCCTATCATGCAGGACAGTTCCTGGGTAATGACAACACCATCGCCATCAGTGCACTGGGTGAGGACAATCTTGCCGAAGAGACCATCGAGGCTTTGGAAGAGCACAAGCTGAAATACCTGCTGCCTCGAGTGAAATATCCTACGGGTACAGTACAGGTAACACTCTCAGGTGACGGCATTCCCGCCTACGAAATCAAGGAGAACGTGGCATGGGACAACATCCCTTATACACAGGAGATAGCTGAGATTGCCAAAAACTGCCAAGCCGTCTGCTTCGGTTCTTTGGCTCAGCGTAGTGTGATGTCATGGGCTACCATCCGTCAGTTTTTGGACGATACCCCCGCTGATTGCCTGAAGATTTTCGATATCAACCTGCGTCAGCAGTTCTATACGAAGAACGTAATCGAGGAGTCGCTGAAGCGTTGCAACATCCTGAAGATTAACGACGAGGAGCTGGTGGTCATCAACCGCATGTACGGTTATGAGGGCCTTGACATGCGAAGCGCTTGCGAGAAGATATTGAATGCATACAATCTGAAGATACTTGTGCTGACATGTGGCACCAACGGTTCATACGTCTTTACCAACGACGGACTCACCTCGTTTCAGGACACGCCGAAGGTAGAAGTAGCCGATACTGTCGGTGCCGGTGACTCGTTTACCGGTTCGTTCTGTGCCAGCATCATCAAAGGCAAACCCGTACAGGAGGCCCATAAGAAGGCTGTCGAAGTCTCTGCCTTCGTCTGCACCCAGAATGGTGCTATGCCTACTCTGCCTCCCGACCTGCTCTCCTGACTCCTGTCTCCTGACTCCTCAGGAAATTGAATGATAGTCCCCGGCAGTCCCTGCTGGGGATTTTTTTGTGTTTTTTTGCCGCAAAAAGGAACAACATTGCAGATTATTTTGTAATTTTGCATGCAGAACATTAACTAACGAACCAAATATGCGACAACTATTAACAATCGGTACGGTTCTATCCGTACTACTTATTTTCCTTACGGGCTGTACTCGTGAGCGACCACGTTATGTGATTGGAATATCCCAATGTTCTGACGACATTTGGCGTGAGAAACAGAATGCTGAGTTACGGATGGGCGCCTATCTTCAGGGCGATGTGGAACTGCGGTTTGCAGCAGCTTACGACAGCGACGAGCGACAGGTGCAGCAGATTGACAGTCTCGTGGCAACGGGTATTGACCTGCTGATTGTTGCTCCCAATCAGGTGCAGACCATCTCACCCGCCATCGACCGCGCCTACGACAAAGGCATCCCTGTCATCGTGTTCGAACGCAAGACCAACTCACAGAAACACACCGCCTTTATCAGCGCCGACAACTACGAGATGGGCCGTGTGATGGGCGAATATATCGCCTCGCAGTTGCAAGGCAAGGGACGCGTCATGGAAATCATGGGGTTGAAAGGCTCGTCACCCGCCATCGAACGTCACAATGGCTTTGCCGATGCCCTCAAGAACTATCCCGGCATCGACATCGTCGCCACCCTACAAGGCGACTGGACAGAGGAAAGCGGCCATGAGGCCATGAAACAATGGCTCAGCAAAGAGCCAATAGCTAATAGCGAAAAGCCCATAGATTTTGTCTTCGGGCAGAACGACCGTATGGCTATTGGGGCAAGAAGGGCGGTAGCAAATTCTTCACTTTACACACTTCACTTTTCACTTACAAAGTACTGCGGCATCGACGGCTTGCCTGGTGAGGATGGTGGCATCCGGTTGGTACGCGACTCCATTCTTGATGCTTCTTACATCTATCCCACTCACGGCGACAAGATTCTCCAACTCGCTATTGACATCCTTGAAGGCAAACATTTCGAGAAGGAAACCATGATGATGTCGGCTCTTGTCACTCGCGACAATGCCCGCGTGCTGCTAATGCAAAACGAGGAGATTATGCGCCAGTCGAACTATCTCGACCAGCTGCACCAGAGAGCCGACAGCTATCTTCAAGAGTTGGGCACCCAGCGCATCGTCAATTGGATGGCCGTTGGTGTGATAGTCCTGCTACTGCTGACCATTGTGCTGTTCTACCGTTACCACCTCAGTAAAGTCAAGCTGCAACACGAGCGTGTAGTGAACACTTTGTGGAACTTGAAGCCAGAGGATATTCCCACTCCACCAGCTGTCGAACAGACTGAGAGTCCAAAAGACGAGGCACCAGCTGAAGAATCCGAGGAGCAAAACGACCCTGCAGCAACCTCCTTCTTCATCACCCGCTTTAAAGAAGCCGTAGAGGCCCGTCTGGCCGACAGTGACATCAGCGTAGAAGACTTGGCTGCCGGTATGAGCCTCAGCCGTGTACAGCTTTACCGCAAGGTTAAGGCCATTACCGGCTCGTCTCCTGTGGAACTGTTGCGTACGGCTCGTCTGAACCGAGGCTATCAGCTACTGCTCACTTCCGACCTATCCATTAGTGAAGTAGCCTATCAAGTCGGCTTCACAGCTCCCTCATACTTCACTAAATGTTTTAAAGAGGAATTCGGTATGTTGCCTGGCGACGTAAAAAGTTCGTAGATAATGGCATAATATTTATTTTTTATTTGTACCTTTGCAACCACTAAAACGCTCTCATCGAACCAAACTGCGACCCCGGAACGACAGAGTAGCGAGAGACGTCAGCACACAAAAAGGGTGTGGACTGGTATTTCCGTCTATTCTGAGGTTGTCGCAGACCTGGTTCGAACAGAGATACACAAGTTCCACACCTTCTTTATGTACTTAGTATGAATCTGCTGCAAAGATAGTGTGTTATATGAAGATAGGCTGATAATAATCGTTCAAAGCCTGCAACAATTGATACATTGAACGATATTTCGCATCTATTGAAACATCTTTTCTATCTTCTACGCATAAAAGAGTGTAAATTTGCATCAGAATTCGGAAACAGAGTACTAACCAAATTAAAAAAGCAAATGAAACAAATGAAACGAATCATTCTGAGTTTCCTGACCTTGATGCTTTGTACAATAATGTACGCGCAAGGCGAAATCACAGGTACAGTGAACGACGCCATGGGACCGGTCATCGGTGCTACGGTGATGGAGAAAGGTACCAGCAATGGTACCGTGACTGACTTCGACGGTAACTTCAAGTTGAAGGTAGAAGCTGGCAAGATGCTGGTGTTCTCCTACATCGGTTACAAGACGTTGGAACTGCCTGCCCAAAACGGTATGGTGGTGACGATGGAGGACGATGCTCAGACCTTGAACGAAGTGGTGGTGACTGGTTATCAGGTACA
This sequence comes from Prevotella sp., assembly GCA_045131435.1. Classification (GTDB taxonomy): domain Bacteria; phylum Bacteroidota; class Bacteroidia; order Bacteroidales; family Bacteroidaceae; genus Prevotella. Next base: position 28,652 of record JBGUQW010000050.1, on the reverse strand, counting down.
GCGCAAGGCCGACCTGACTGGTTCTGTTGGTGTTGTCGAGACCAAGGACTTCAAGACCAGCAACACTGACCCGATGGCTTCACTGCAGGGTAAGGTGCCTGGTATGACCATTACCTCTAACGGTTCTCCCTCTGGCGAGGCCGATGTGCACATCCGTGGTATCGGCAGTATGGGTGGATCAAGCACGACTCCTCTCTATATTGTCGACGGTATGCCGTTCAGTGGTTCGCTCAACAGCCTGAATGCTTCGGATATTGAGACCATGCAGGTGTTGAAGGATGCCGCTTCTGCCTCTATTTATGGTTCTCGCGCTGCCAATGGTGTCGTGGTCATCACCACCAAGAAGGGTAAGAAGGGCGACAAGGTCAACATCGACTTCAACGCCTCTGTCTCTATGGCTTGGATGAATCAGAAGATGGAGCTCCTGAACAGCCAGCAGTATGCTACGGCTCTCGTTCAGGCTGCCCTCAACGATGGCAAGAACCCTGTTGACTACGCTCAGAACTACGGTCTGGCACTGAATGTCGACGGTGGCACACCCATCAGCGTCTACAATCCTGCTACGGGTGCTATGGAGTCTTACTCCGTAGGCGGTTTCTACGATGGCTATATGAATGCCAAGAAGACCATGCGCTACACTGATACCGACTGGGTTGATGAAATCGGACGTACAGGTATCACGCAGAACTACGACATCTCGCTGTCGAAGGCTACCGACAAGGGCTCGTCGCTCTTCTCTGCCGGTTATAAGAAGGCTCTGGGTGTGTTGAAGCATACCGACTTCGAGAATTTCGCAGCCCGTTTCAATAGTAGCTACAAGATCAACAGCGTCGTTACTGTTGGTGAAAACGCTACCTTCTCTTATTCTAATAATGTGGACTGTGCTCCTCTGGAGAACGCTCTGAAGATGGCTCCCACGCTGCCCGTATACGAGGAAGACGGAGTGACCTTCTCTGGTCCCGTGGGAGGTATGAGCGACCGCCAGAACCCCATGCGCGAGTTGTTCCATAATCAGGACAACCGTCTGAAGAAGTGGCGCATCTTTGCCAATGCCTACGTTGACATCACCCCCATCAAGGGCATGCTGTTCCGCTCGAACTTCGGTATCGACTATACCAACAGCAACATCCGCTCGCTGCAGCATACATGGGATTCTGACGTTGTGAAGAACAGCACCAGTGCCAGCACGCTGTCACAGACCCACAGCACCAAGTGGACCTGGTCGAACACCCTGCAGTACAACTTCGACATTGTCGAGGGTCACAACCTCAACATCCTTGCTGGTATTGAGGCCCATCAGGACAACTACGTCGACTTCTCTGCACGCCGTACGGACTATCCGCTGGAGACCTACGACTACATGTGGCCCAGTGCAGGTACAGGCATTCAGACCGTCACCGGTGCAGGCGACACCTACAAGCTGATGTCATACTTCGGCAAGCTCGACTACAACTGGAACGACCTGCTGCTGGCTTCGTTCACCCTCCGTTACGACGGTTCCAGCCGTTTCGGTAAAAACAACCAGTATGGTACCTTCCCCTCAGTCTCTCTCGGTTATCGTCTCTCGAAGCATATTGATGCCGACTGGCTCCGCGACTGGAAGGTCCGCGCCAGCTATGGTGTGACCGGTAACCAGGGCATGAACTCAAATACCGCCCACTTCGGTCTCTACGCTGCCAACTACGGTTCTGACCGTGAGAACTCTACTGCTTACGACGTAAACCTGCAGGGTTCTGGCACACTGCCCAGCGGCTACTACAAGCTGCAGTCATCCAACGAAGACCTGAAGTGGGAGTCTTCTTCACAGTGGAACTTCGGTACCGACTTCTCTTTCTTCGGTGGCGAGCTCTATGGCAGCTACGACGTATTCTTCAAGGAAACCAAGGACATGCTCGTACAGCCTGCATTCCTCGGAGCCATCGGTTTTGGCGGCCAGACTTGGATCAACGGTCCTACGCTGAAGAACTGGGGTATGGAGCTCACGCTGGGTTATCGTCATCAGACAGCCTACGGTCTCTCATACAACGTGACTGTCAACGGTGACTTCTATCGCTCAAAGGTGACCTATCTGCCTGAGAAGTCTAAGAACTCTTACGAACATAACGACTACCACAACCTGGCTCAGGACGAGAAGGCTTATGGTTCACGCATCGGTTACGTGGTCGAGGGCCTCTATCAGTCTCGCGAGGAAGTGCTTGCCGGCGGACAGGCTGGTGCCCGTGTGGGTGGTCTGAAATATGCCGACCTCAATGGCGACGGCCGCATCAACGAGGCTGACCGCACATGGGTCTTCAATCCCGTTCCAAACTTCTCTTACGGTATCAATATCGACCTGGGTTACAAGGACTTCGACTTCACCATGTTCTGGCAGGGCGTATCTGGTGTTGACGTCATCAACGACCAGAAATTCCAGACCGACTTCTGGAGCATCACCGATGCCGGAAGCAACAAGGGTGTGCGTGTTGTCGACGGATGGACACCTGCCAACAGCGGTTCCAGCATTCCTGCCCTGACCACATCGAACGGTGCTGACGAGGGTCGTATGTCATCTTACTTCGTTGAAAACGGATCATATATCAAGATGCGTACGTTGCAGCTGGGTTACACCCTGCCGACTGCTCTGGCCAAGAAGGTGCTGCTTTCAAAGGCTCGTATCTACTGCTCTGCCGACAATCTCTTGACCATCAAGTCAAGCTCTCTTACCTGTTCCGATCCTGAAAACACGGCATGGAACTACCCTCACACTGCTTCCTTAACATTTGGTGTGCAGCTGGGATTCTAATGCGGACTTCGTCCTAAATGAGAAATGAGAAATAAGAAATGAGAAATAAATAATCATAGAACAATGAAAAAGATCAATATATATATCGCAAGCCTACTGCTTTCCGTTTTTGCAGTATCTTGTAGTGTTGACGACGTGAAGCCGCAGGGTACGCTCGATGAAGAGACGGCATTCTCCAACCCTGAGAAGCTTGTCACCGCAGCCTACGCCAAACTGGGCGACGACTGGTATTCCTACCCCTTCAACCTCTGGCCTTACGGTGACATGAGTGCCGACGACTGCCTGAAAGGGGGCTCGGGTGAGAACGATACAGGCTATCACCCCATGGAGATTTTCTCAACCCTGCAGCCCGACCGTGGTGAGTTCGACGAACTGTGGTATCAGCTTTACAGTGCCATCTCCCGTTGCAACCGCGCCATAGAGTCTATCAATAGGGTGGAAGAGACCACCGCCACCAAGCAGCTGAAAGCTGAGGTGCTCTTCCTGCGTGCCCACTTCTACTACAAGCTGCAGCAGATGTGGTACGAGGTGCCTTTCATCATCGAGGGCATGGATAATGCCGCCATCGAGGCTTGTCCCCAGAGCTCGCACGACGAGTTGATGCAGAAGATCATCGACGACTTCCAGTTTGCCTACGAGAACCTGGCTGAAGCAGCTCCCGGTACCACCGGACGCGCCCACAAGGTGGCTGCTGCCGCCTATCTGGCCAAGTGCTACCTGAACTGGGCTTACGGTGACGGCTACGAGGCTACTACAGGTTACAGCCACGTCGATCAGGCTAAGATCCAGAAGGTCATTGAATACACCGACGTCGTGAAAAACTCACCCTACGACTATCTTGAGGTCTACGGACACATGTTCCTGCAGGACTATGCCAACTCCAAGGAGAGCATCTTCGCCGTGCAGCATTCTAACAAGGCCGACGACGGTACCCAGTACGGTCGTGCCAACTGGTCGAACATGCTGAATGGCGTCTGGGGTGTCTGGTCGTGCGGCTGGGACTTCCACAAGCCGTCACAGAACCTGGTCAACGCCTTCAAGACCCGCAATGGTCTGCCCATGGACAACTTCGACGAGGACCACAATGCCATCGTTGTCAACGGTGCTGACTCAAAGTTCAAGTATGACCCCCGTCTGTTCCACACCGTCGGCATGCCTACCTATCCTTATAAGTACGAGGCACAGTTCACGCTGACCAAGGCCAACAGCCGTACCCCGAACACCTACGGTTACTACTGCTCAATGAAGGAGATTCCGCAGCGTTCGAAGGGTGAGGACTACGACAACCCATGGCAGGCCTTCGGACAGAACGACTATGTGCTCCGCTATACCGATGTCATGCTGATGCGTGCCGAGGCCCTCATTGAAAAGGGCGAATTCAACGGTGAAGCGCTGCAGATCATCAACACCATCCGCGAGCGTGCCAAGCGTGATATCAGCGGCACATCGCTCATCAACTACGCCAAGGATCAGTGCGACATCGCCCTGTACGGCTCGTTCGCCTCTAAGGACGATGCCCGCAAGGCACTACGCTGGGAGCGCCGCGTAGAGCTGGCTATGGAGGGACACCGCTTCTTCGACCTGCGTCGCTGGGGCTTGCTGTCGACTACGCTTAACAAGTATTTTGAGACTGAAAAGACCGACGAGTACGACGGACAGACCTATGGCCTCTATTACAAGGATGCCTTCTTCACTGCTGGTAAGAACGAGTACTTCCCCATCGCATCTAACCAGATGAACTACGTACAGGGACTCTATCATCAGAACAAGGGCTATTAATTTTGAGTTAAGAGTTAAGAATTAAGAGTTAAGAGTTATCGCTTTGCGATTAAGAATTAAGAATTAACAATTAAGAGTTATGAAATCAATATATAGAAATTTCTGTGCTATCTTTGCTTTCTGTGTGGCATTGACAGCCTGCCAAGACCGCGACCTTCCTGGTTCTGGAGAAATGCAAATTGCCAGTCCTGATGTAACGCAGATCGCTGGTACACTCACTGGCGACAACCAGTACGACTATACACTGACATGGCCTGTTGCCAATAACGGTGCCACGATGCAGGTGGCCGTCTACAAGAACGGTACCCAGCAGCAGGCCCTCACGCCCTGCACAGGCAATTCATTCACATTGAAGAACCTCGAGACCAACCAGCTCTACGAGTTCCTCTTCAAGTATGCCAACAGCGATGCCATCTCCAAGGGTGTCATGACCAGCTTCACCCGCAAGGGTGCCTCTGCTCCTTCCGATCTGAAGTTCGAGCAGATTGACATCAACGACGACCAGCACGACCTGCAGGTGACGTGGAAGGCCAGTCCCGATGCCACATCCTATGTTCTGCAAATGGTGAATGGCGATGGTTCGAGGACTATTAAGGAAACCGTTACTGGTACTTCTTATCTGCTGAAGAATGTAGTGATGAAAGAGCGTTGGGAAGCTGTCCTCATTGCCGAGAATGCCGACGGCAAGGCACTGCCCATCACCGGTTCTGCCAAGATTGGTGGTAAGATTCCTGCCTTCCTCTCAGAATATGCTACTCCCGACGAGCTCGTTGCCAACGGTGACGATGACGAGGCCTCTGCATGGCTGTGGTTCCGCGAGAACTACCCGAAGGGCGAGTACGTCTACATGGGCAGCATCAGCACCGTCGACGATATCGCTGACTACCGCATGCTCTTCTGGCTGCGCGACATCGAGACAGGTAATGCCGACGACATCTGGAACTTCTCCGACGTAGCCCGCAATGCAGCTCCCTGCATCGAGCAGTATGTCAAGAACGGTGGCAACCTGCTGCTCTGGTCGCACGCTGTTCCTTACATCGGTGCCATCAACCGTCTGCCGACCTCGCTGCTGCGTGGTGTAGGCAATGCCTTCGGATGTGGTGTCGGCGGCTTCAATGGTGACGTCTGGAAGATGGGCGTATGCCTGAACACGGGCTCTTTCTCTAAAGATTTCAGCTCGCACCCCATCTATGCCGGCATCCCCACTGAGAAGCTCAGCGACCAGTGCTTTGCTGCCATCGCCTTCAAGGGTGCAGGATGGACTGAAGACCACAACTGCTTGTTCTTCGACATTCCCAACAAGCTGACTGGTCTCGACAATACCTCTGAGGAGTGCTACAATGTGGTGACCAACGACTACGGTATCTATCCGCTCGGCACATGGGACAGCCAGTCATCGTGGGTCAGTCAGCTCAACGTCTGGGAGGCCAAGGGTGCTGAGAAAGCTCCCGAGGGATTCCAGAAGGGCTGCGGCACCGTGCTCTGCATCGGTAACGGCGGTTGCGAGTTCTCGATGAAGAACGAGGATGGCACACCCGACAAGAGTGCCAACCCGACGAACAACTCTTGCCAGTCGAACGTCCTGAAGTTGGCCAAGAACAGTATTGACTATCTTATGTCCATCTGATGTACTATCAGTTAATAATATAGTTAGTAGTAAATTTAGTCCTATTTAGGTAAAAGATTGATTTTGATTCATTTAGAAGGTGCAGCCGTGATGGTTGCACCTTTTTTATAAGAAAGCGAAAAACAATGCGCTGTAAATCACCCACAGTTTCATGTAAACCGTCCACAGCTTTTATTTGGTATGCAAACTGCCGCCCTCCTGACTATCAGGCTGGCGGCAGTTAATATTATGCTTCAATAAAATTTATGCAAAAGGATTCTCGGTGGGGTAGTAGTCACCCTTCGGGAAGTTGTAGTCAATCTCGTCAACGGGGATACCCATGTACTTGAGAACCTCCCACAGATACTTACCAGCGTGCTCAAACATCACAGCAGCGTGGTGTGGGTAGTGCTTCTCGATGAGGACGTGACGATAGAAACGGCTCATGTTCTTGATACCGAAGGTACCGATGCTGCCGAATGAGCGTGTAGCTACTGGCAGAATCTCGCCCTGAGCAATGTAAGCGCGGAGCTTGGTGTCGGCAGTAGACTGCAGACGATATACCGTAGCCTTGCCAGGCTTCAGGTCACCCTCAAGAGTACCGTTGGTTACCTCAACAGGCAGAGCGCGGGCCATAATGCGCTGGAAGCACATCTGGCAGTTGCAAACCTTAGAAGAAGCGGTATTACCACAGTGGAAGCCCATGAAGATCTCCTTGTCGGTGTACTCGTCGCAGATGAACTTCTTGCCCTTGATGCTCTCCTCGTACATGTCGCGAGGTACAGAGTTGTTGATATCGAGCAGCGTTACAGCATCCTGAGTGATGCAGGTTCCGATGAACTCTGACAAAGCACCATAGATGTCCACCTCACAAGCTACGGGAATACCGCGAGAGGTCAGACGGCTGTTGACATAGCAGGGAACGAAGCCGAACTGTGTCTGGAAAGCAGGCCAGCACTTGTTGGCCATAGCCACGAACTGACGAGAACCCTTGTGAGCCTCAATCCAGTCTGTCAGTGTCAGCTCATACTGGGCGAGCTTAGGCAGCACCTGAGGAATCTTGTTGCCACCACCGAGCTCAGCAACCATATCCTTCACAACATCGTCGATACGGGGGTCGCCAGCGTGCTTCTGGAAAGCTTCGAACAGGTCGAGCTCAGAGTTCTCCTCAATCTCCACATCGAGATCATAGAGGGCACGGATAGGAGCGTTACAAGCCAGGAAGTTGTTGGGACGGGGACCGAAGCTGATGATCTTCAGGTTCTGCAGACCTACGATAGTGCGTGCGATGGGCAGGAACTCGTGAATCATCTCAGCGCACTGAGCTGCGTCGCCTACGGGCTCCTCAGGGATGTAAGCGCGAGTCTTACGCAGAGAGAGTGCCTGGCTGGCATTCAGCATACCGCAGTAAGCATCGCCACGACCATCAATCAGGTTGTTCTGAGTCTCCTCAGCAGCAGCGCAGAACATGGTGGGGCCTTGGAACCAGTCAGCAATCATGGTCTCAGAAATCTCAGGACCGAAGTTGCCAAGATATACAACGAGGGCGTTACAGCCAGCCTTCTGGACATCAGCCAGAGCCTGCTGAGCGTGAATCTCACTCTCAACGATACAGATAGGACACTCGTAGATGTCAGCCTTATCGAACTTCTTTTCATACTCAGCGATAACGGCCTTACGACGGTTAACTGCCAGTGATTCAGGGAAACAGTCGCGCGAAACGGCGACGATTCCAATCTTAATTTTAGGTACGTTGTTCATAAAAAATACTGTATTAAAAGTAATGTTAGCTATAATATGTCTGCAAAGATAATAATAAGTAGGTAATTTACACCATTTTAATTGTTAATCTAATTAAAAACAACAAAAATTAGTGTTTTTGTGTCCCATGAGCACCATAAAAAAGAAGTGTTGGAATCTTTTGGAATCCCAACACTTTTCTATCGAATAGTAACAGATGAATTATTCTGCTACCAATGTGAAGCGCTTGAAGTCTACAATCTTCAGCTCCTTGTCCTGCTGGGCAAGCCACTGGGTAACAGTAGCCTTGTCGCCGTCGCCGAACTGGAACTCCTGATCAACCAGACAGCTCTCTTTAAGGAACTTGTTAACACGACCCTTAGCGATGTTCTCAATCATAGGCATCTTCAACTGAGCCTCACCCTCGGCCTTAGCGGTCTCGATGAGCTTGCGAGCCTCGTCAGCCTGCTCCTGAGTGAGCCAGCCCTTAGCCATATTGCTCTCGATGTGATCCTCAGAGTCAACGAGGTTGGGGTTGATGCCAGCTTTCTTCAGCTTGTTCTCGACGAACTTCTCAACCTGCTCGAGCTTAGACTTCTCAACAGCGGTCTTGTATTCCTCGTCCAGAATCTTCTGGTCTACGCTCTCAGCGTTGAGAGCCACAGGCTTCATGGCAGCAACCTGCATTGCCAGCTTGTGACCAATCTCGGCAGCATTCTTGTTCATCTGAACCATCGTGCACAAAGTGTGCTTGCCCATGTGGTCGTAAACCTCGATGTTCTCACCCTCGAGAGTCAGGTAGCCGTCGAGCTCCATCTTCTCGCCAGTGATACCAGAGCGCTGTGTAACAGCGTCCTGAGCACTCTGACCGTTGATGTCGAGAGCCTTGACAGCCTCGATGTCCTTAGCCTTTGCAGTAATAGCTGCGTCGAGGATGCTCTGGGTCAGGGCGATGAAGTCAGCACCGTTGGCCACGAAGTCGGTCTCGCACTTCAGGGCGAGCATAGCAGCAAAGCCGTCGACGGCCTTTACGAGTACGCAACCATTTGATGTCTCACGATCAGAACGCTTGGCAGCGATGGCGAGGCCACGCTCACGCAGCAGTTCCTTTGCCTTGTCGAAGTCACCCTCGGCCTCGGTCAGAGCCTTCTTTACGTCAGCCAGACCGGCACCGGTCATAGCACGCAGTTTTTTAATATCGTCTATTGAAATAGCCATTTTGTTTAATTTTTGAATTTTGAATTTGGAATTTTGAATTATTCTCGCTTTGCTGCGATGTTTGAATGTTGAATTGAGAATTCTTCATTAAACAATCGGCAGAGCCGACCATTCTTCATTCAACACTCGTCATTCAACACTACTCGGCAGCCTCTTCAGCGGGAGCAGCAGCTTCCTCAGCAGCGGGAGCCTCTACGGGAGCAGCCTCTTCAGCGGCCTTACGGGGCTTGCGAGCCTGACGGCGGGGCTTGTCGTCAGCAACCTCAGCCTCATCCTGAGCGTCAGCAGCCTTCTCGTCAGCCTTCTCTACCTTGCGCTCCTCGATACCCTCGTTGATGGCAGCACAGCAAGCTGTCAGGATGGTCTCGACAGAATCCTTGGCGTCATCGTTTGCGGGAATGACGAAGTCGATATTCTTGGGGTCGCTGTTGGTGTCAACGATACCGAATACGGGGATACCCAAACGATTGGCCTCGCGAACGGCAATCTGCTCCTTCAGCACGTCAACGACGAAGAGGGCAGAGGGCAGACGGGTCAGGTCGGCGATAGAACCGAGGTTCTTCTCCAGCTTGGCACGCTGACGTGTCACCTGCAGCAGCTCACGCTTTGACAGATTTGAGAAAGTACCGTCTTGCATCAGCTTGTCGATGTTCGCCATTTTCTTTACGGCCTTGCGAATAGTCGGGAAGTTGGTCAACATACCACCCGGCCAGCGCTCTGTAACGTAAGGCATATTTACGCTGGTAGCTTTCTCAGCGATGATTTCCTTCGTTTGTTTTTTAGTAGCGACGAACAGGATCTTCTTGCCACTCTTGGCAATCTGCTTCAGTGCATCTGCAGCCTCGTCGATTTTTGCGACGGTCTTGTGGAGGTCAATGATATGGATACCGTTACGCTCGGTATAGATGTACTGAGCCATTGCGGGGTTCCACTTACGCTTCAGGTGGCCGAAGTGACAGCCAGCCTGCAGCAATTGGTCAAAATTTGTTCTTGCCATTTTGTCTTCTTTGTTTTTAATTGTTTACTTTCTTTTTAATTCAGCCGACTGGTAGTCGGAATTAGAAATGAGAAATTAGGAATTAGAAATTATGATTACTTCGTTTCCTTATCTCAAATCTTGGAGTCCAGTCAGTTTAGATACTAAACTCATTCAGTTTCTTCAGAATAGTCATTAGGCGAAAAACAGGTAATCATAATTCCTGATTTCTCATTCCTAATTCCTAATTTCATCAGATTAACGCTTACTGAACTGGAAGCGACGACGTGCCTTGGGCTGACCGGGCTTCTTGCGCTCTACCTCACGGGCATCGCGAGTCAGGAAACCGTGATCCTTCAGGTTCTTCTTGTCCTCAGCGTTCACCTTAACAAGGGCACGGGCGATGGCCAGGCGGAGAGCCTGACTCTGACCGGTGAAGCCACCACCGTCCAGATTGGCCTTGATGTCGTATTTCTCGGCAACCTCCAGCAGGTTCAGCGGCTGCTTAACCACATACTGCAGAATGGCAGAGGGGAAGTATACCTCTAAGTCTTTCTTGTTGATCGTGATCTTGCCAGTACCCTCTGACAGATAAACGCGAGCTACAGAGCTCTTGCGACGACCTATTGCATTGATGTATTCCATCTTTTTAATCTTTAATCTTTAATCTTTAATTTACTTGTACTGGTTAATATCGATAGCCTTCGGCTTCTGAGCCTCGTGCTTGTGCTCTGTACCCTCATAGACATAGAGGTTGTTCAGCAAAGCTCGACCGAGGGGGCCTTTGGGCAGCATACCCTTTACGGCGTGCTTGATGATGCGCTCTACACCAAACGGCTTCTTACGGAGCTCAGCGGGAGTGTTGAAACGCTGACCACCGGGATAGCCCGTGTAGCGAGTGTAAACCTTGTCGGTCTCCTTCTTGCCGGTGAATACCACTTTCTCGGCATTAATGATAATAACATTGTCACCACAGTCCTGGTTAGGAGTGAAGGTGGGCTTGTACTTTCCGCGGATAATCTTGGCTACCTTTGAAGCGAGACGGCCTACTACCTGATCGGTAGCGTCGATGACCAGCCATTCCTTCTGCTCACGGGCAGCTTCCTTTGATACGGAAACAGTCTTGTAACTTAAAGTGTTCATTTCTTAAAAAATCTACTAAAAAACAGTTTTACATATAAAATTAATGTACGCACATAAACTCACTCCCGAGGTCTAACTCCCGGTTGTTAGTCTAACGTACGCTCCTTCCGCAGAAATCAACTTCCACATCCGGATTTTTGAACCAGCGATTCACGAACCACCACGTCCGGCCAAAGACGCCGCTATTCACACTCCAGCTCACGGGGATTCTAAGTCTCTCCCCAAATCGGACTGCAAAGGTACTACTAAAAAATGAAAGATGAAAGATGAAAGATGAAAAACGACTCCAAAAAGCGAAGTTTTATGATTATTTAACAATGCAAACGCGTGCAAAGCTGCCTTCACTCCGTCTTTAAGCCAAATATTATCAAAACTACAGAACAAATCGACTACGTTATGAAGAAATTATTAGTAACAACCGTCAGTGTGCTGGCAGCAATGAGTCTGTCGGCACAGCGAATTGACTTCAGCTTCAGCAATGCGCAGGAAGCACAGACCCATGAACCTGACTACATTGAGTGGAAAATTCCCCACGAGGTATCATCTTCCAAAACACTTGACAATGGTATGGAGATTACCGTTGCAGCGGCAGGAAATGCCAATATCCTGCGTGACCAGTGGAACAAGAATACGTGTAATGCAGGACGTGACGGTGCCACAGGCCTGCGACTGCTGGGTGATGGCGTTGTGGCCTTCATTGCCGATGGTGACAATACGCCCAATCTGACAGATACTCCTACGTCTATTGAGTTGAAAATCAAGGGTTTTACGTCTGGAAGCCACACCGCTATGGCCTATCATGTGTGGAAGGATGCCAAAAAGGGGGACATGCCGAAGATTAAGGTTGAGGTAAAGGTTAATGAGGGAAGCTATGAAGTCAAACAGGACAATGTGGATTTCGTAAATGTCAAGAATCCTGTCACTGACCTGAAAATGGCTGATGCCACGTTCTCTTATGTCGACTTTGAGGTGGAGGAGGGTGACTCCGTCTACATTAGGTACACCACTATTGTCGAGTCGGGCAAGGAGTACCAGACTACTAACATTATGCTGAATGGTCTGCTACTTGACACATCTCCCTTTGTGGCCCAAGATCCTGAACCCAACAGTCGCGACTATCACTACGATTGCGACAATGGCTCCTGCACACTTCGTTGGACGGCAGGTCCGACAGCTGCAAAGCATCGCTTGTTCTACGGAACGAGTGCTGACGAAGTAGAACAGGCAACAGCGTGGCAATACGAGGGAACGAATACGGAATATACTGTTAGCGGTCTGAACTCCAAGACGCGTTACTACTGGCGTGTTGACGAGGTGGAAGAGAACGGCAAGGTACACAAAGGTCTGGTATGGTCGTTCCAGCCTCGCCAGCTGGCCTTCCCCGAGGCTGAGGGCTATGGCCGCTATGCCATTGGCGGACGTGGAGGCAGGGTATATCATGTGACCAGCCTCAGTGGTGGGGAAGAGGAGGGTACCCTGCTCTATGGCCTTACCAAGATTGACGAGCCACGCTATATTGTTTTCGATGTCAGCGGTATCATCGAACTCGACTTCAGTTCGCATTTCACCAAGCCTTACGCCTATATCGCAGGACAGACGGCTCCCGGTAAGGGCATCTGTATCAAGGCTTCGAATATCAATATCGGCTCAGACGTCATCTGCCGCCATATCCGTTTCAAGCGAGGACTGGGCGTCTATGGCGAGAATACAGGTAATGCCATGGGTATGTCGGGTGCCAACCACGCTATTGTCGACCACTGTACGGCAGCATGGGGTACTGACGAGACCGTATCTGGACGTGGGGCGTTGAATGTCTCGTTCCAGTACAGCATCATTTCTGAGGCATTGGGTATTGCCGGACATAAGAACTATGCAGACGGAACCAATCATGGCTATGCCGCCACTATCGATGGACGTATCGGTTCGTGGCACCATAACCTGTTGGTCAATTGTGCAGGACGCAACTGGTCAATGGGTGGTGGCATGGATGCCAACAACATTCCCATTGGTGGACTCGACCTCTTTAATAATGTGGTCTATAACTGGAAGAGCCGTACTACCGATGGCAACTGCCACATGGTGAACTTTGTGGGCAACTATTATAAGATGGGAACCGATACCGGACATAAAGTGCTCTTCACCCAGCAGTTCGAGAATGCTATCAATCCGTTAGGCACCGATCAGGCCTACGTCAGCGGAAACATCCGCGAGGAAAAGAACCATTCGCTGACCTACGATAAGCAGGGAGATACCTATAATGCCAATGGTAATATTCCTACCGATTACGACTATGTGGTCAGCTCGCCACTCTTCGAGAGCTATGCCACCATCCATTCCGCTGAAGATGCGCTGAAGATTGTCACCAGCTATGCTGGAGCTACGATGCCTATGCGTGACGAGCATCATGTTCGCAACGTCCGCGAGACGCTTGATGGCACATGGACCTATAAAGGATCGAAGTCGGGTATTAAAGGCGAGATAGACAACGAGGCCGACATCACCGAACATCCCGGTGGCTGGGAAAGCTATCCTGAGGAACATCGTGCAACCGACTGGGACACTGACCAGGACGGCATGCCCGACTGGTGGGAACAGGCCGTTGGCAGTAATCCTAGCGAAGCTAATCAAAATGACGATCCTGACGATGATGGCTGGACGCTCCTCGAAGACTATTTAGACTTTGTGGCCCATCCCTATATAATGGTTCCTGCAGGTACGACGGGTAGTCTCGACGTCAAGCCTTTCTTCGCCGGTTTCTACGGACAGAATGGCAGCAGCGTCACGCCTACTTATCATGTCAACTCCAGTAATGGTCTCTTTACGGTTTCCATCAATGAAAGTCTCCTGACGGCAGTTGCCGGGAATACGGGTGGAGTAGGCACAGCCAGTGTTACCGTCAACGACGGCTCTTCTTCATTCACCCAGCACATTGGGGTCGTTGTCACTGGGGCTGCATCAGGCATTCACACTCTTGTCAACGACACCACTGCAACTTCTGATGCCCCCTGCTATAACCTCGCAGGCCAGCGTATCAGCCAACCTGTCAAAGGTCTCTATATACAGAATGGCAAGAAGATGGTGAAGTGATGATTACCATTTGTCGCGGGTTTGGATATCGTCAGCCCACCGATGGTCCTTTGGGAAGGGCTGACCATTCCAAGCTTTGACTTGGGTCCAAGGCTGTGGGGCATCCGTCCAGAAGGGATGAGACGCCGGCAGACCTAAGGGCATGAAGGCCAGGCTGGTCATATAGAGCGAACCGTTGTTGGTGTACCAGTCGGCAGTCTCAGGTTGTGAACCGCAGAAACCAATCGTCAGATAGCCTCCCTCGTTGAAGTTGTTCTGGATGTCAAACATCCGATGCATCACCTTGGTCAGAGCGGCACGAACCTGTCCGTTGCTGAGGTCGGAAGGCAATTTCTGATACCACGCCATCAGAGCCAGGGGTTGCATTGCTGCCATACGATAAGGTGTGGAGCGTCCGATAACTGGAAACGTGCCTTCAGGTGAGATGAAACGCTCTAGGATGAGAGCGAACTTCTGGGCACGTTTCAGGGCGCGGTCATAGTATTTCTGATAGTCCAAGCGTGAGTTGTACTTGGAATCGACCATCGCTTGAAGGGTCTCCAGGTACATCGCATGAAAAACGTAGCTGGAATAATAGTCGAAGGCAAACACAGGACCATCGGCATACCATCCGTCGCCTACATACCACTCCTCGACTTTACGGCAAGCCGTGTTGACGCGGAACTCATCGAAGGAAGCCTTTGCCTTTGCCAACAGACTCTCAATGGTTGATGAGAAGAGGAACCAATTAGTGTAGGGTGGGTCGATATGGCGCATATTCTGAAATTCCCTGATATAGCGTTGTTTGGTCACATCGTCGAGCGGTATCCATAGCACGTCCCAAGCACGCAGGAACGACTCTGCGATATAGGCTGCATCAACGAGGTTCTGACCGGCCCTGCCCCAGCAGAGATAGTCAGGAGAATCGGGATCAACAGAATGCTTATAAGCCGCCAATGCCCATTCGCGGAGTTGCTTGCGTTGTTGGCCCTCTGCTGTGTCATCATCAGGAAGTGTCAGCCACGGGGCTATACCTGCCATTAAGCGTCCGAAGGTTTCCATATATACCACGCTACGGTCGCGATTGTCGAACGAGGGCGAGAACTCAGTCTTCATATTCTTCTGCAACTCACCCTTAGCCATATTCTCCAGCACAGGCTGTGCCATTTTCCAGGCCAGAGAACACCAATATTCGCGATCGGTTTGCTGTGGTTGTTTTACTTTCTTTGCTGCCTGCAAAGGCATGAACAGCGTAAAGGCTGTCATCAGTAGGACTATCTTCTTCATTTTGTAATATGATATGTAAGTGGCTGTTTCAGGTTGGATAAAAACTCATCGGCAATCATCTGCCACTGAGCTTGCGAACGGACGTCGTATAGGCTCCACGCTGCACCGAAGTAATAGGTATAGGGTGCGCCCTGATACTTGCTGACAATACCCAGACCGTGATTCTGTTCGCCTTTCAGCATCTTGGTCTCGCTGACCCCCTCAGGATACAAGACAGCCACATAGATTTGTGACTGATGCAGATTGGGATTGTCTGTTGGGTCAGCATACAGAACATAGTCCTTGCCCAGTATCAGATGGTCGTCGCTGTGTAATACGATGCCTGAGACCAGTGTCATCGGTTTTTCGATACCGTCATACCAGACCTTCATGCGGTTGAAGTGAGAACCTCTGTCCAGACTGATGATACGATGCTCGGTGATGCCGTCGGCATTGGGGGCATAGGTCAGTTCTACGGTGAATCGCAAAGGACCGTTGTCGTGTATCTGGTAGGTCTGATAACAGTATGGGAACACCAGTTGGTCATTTTTCAATAAGGCCGGTGCACCACATCCCAGCGAAGGACCGACACCATAGGCATCCATACCATTGCCATGATCCAAATGGAACGAGGTGCGCTGGTCTATTTCCCTGAGCGCCACTTTCTGACCTGCTTTCCGTAGAGAATCTTCCAGAAGATTGCCATCGTAATCCTTCTGATAGCGGTCTTCTACCACCAAATCCGGTGTATTCTTTACCCAGACGTCGATGCCAAACGACTGCTCGCCAGTATTCTGGAGTGCAGGACCATAGACCCGATAGATGCCCAAATCGTTCTCCCAGGTGATATCATCTTTTCGACTGGTATACATCTTTCCAAAGACAAATGACTTGGCTTCAGCGGGCTTGCCTTTTGAAACCGTATAGGAAGCTTTCGCATTGGGGTGTAACGATATATACAGCAGCAACTTTCCGTCGTAGGTCTTCTGGTAGCCTATCTCTTGTCCGGCAGTATTCTCAATCACAAACTCTTCATCGGTGCTGATGCCTAATTGCTGGCAAACCGCTTGCAGATCAACCTCTACCACTTCCTGTCGCTGTTGGTCGCTTTCGTTGCTGAAAGTCAGCAAGACATTACTGGTTTCTAAATATCTGTAGTATTCACAGGCGGCCAACAAAAAAGCACCCACGCCAAAGTTTGCCTGACTGTTGGCGTCAACGGTCTGTCCTGGTATGGCGCGTTCACCGATAGGTTGGACATACCCCACCTTCCCATCCGTCTGTAATGCGATGGTAGAGAGGTAATCCCATGCTTTCTCGACGACAGGTTCAAACTCTTTTTTTGTTAGATAACCGTTGTTGATGCCCCATAGCAGACCATAGCAGAAGAAGGCCGTGCCTGAAGTCTCGTAGCCGGGGGCCTGATCAGAATCCATCATTGAGCGTGTCCAGTGACCATTGGGCTGTTGCAGGCGTTTGACGCCATTGGCCAGATTGACGAATTTTCTTGCAAAGAACGGTTGGTGCTTATAAGTCTTAGGCATATCCTGCAATACCTTTGCCAGACCTGCCAGCACCCATCCGTCGCCACGTGCCCAGAAGTCTTTCTTGCCGTTGGCTGTCTTGTGTTTCGGGTAGACGTATTTCCCGTCGCGGAAGTAGAGGCCCGTCTCATGGTCGAGCATGATGCTGTCACAGTAACAGATGTTCTCATACAATTTGTCCAGATACTTCTCATCCCCCGTCAACTTATACATCTTTGTCATCACAGGCATCACCATATACAGTGCATCAGCCCACCACCAATAGTCGTTGGCCTTCGAGTCCGCCTCGTAGCCCATCACCTCCTTGGCACGGGCTACTTTTTTCTTTTGTGGAGCGAGGTTATAGAGATCAATATACGTCTGGAAACAAATCTGCCAGTCACCAAAGAGTACATAGTCCTGTCCTTCACCATATTGCTTGTATTTCCATTTGGCGGGGTCAGGCTCTGTGGCGCCCTTCCAATTGTTATACTGGGCCCAACGGATGCTATAGTCCAACATCTGCTGGTCTTTTAGCAGCTTATACACCTCCATGTTACCCGTATGGTAAGCGGCATTATCCCAGAAGGCCCTTGTCTCTGCAGGATTGTTGGTCTGCCAATAAGTGTTCACCTTCCTTATTATATGTTTCACTTCACTGCTTGTCCACGACTTTGCGTGAGTGGTCATAGCCGACAAAGTAACCCCTATTAATAACAGTCTTCTTATCATGATATGTCAGTGCTTTTTGCTAACTCTTTTCGTTTGGCCGATCGCTCCGGCAGGACAAACGAGCCGGCAGAGATGACAGCCGACACACTTAGTACCTATCAAACGAGGACGGCGGGTCTGACTGTCGAAGACAATAGCCTGATGGCCACCATCGCTACAAGATATCTCACAACGTCCGCAGCCAATGCACAAATCTTTGTCGAACCTAGGATAGATAATAGTCTCGCGATCCAGAAGGTCGGGCTTTAGGAATTTCGTTACTTGTTCACCAACAAGGTCACTGAGTTGACTGATATCACGCTTGGCCATGTAACGCTGAAGACCAAGGATGAGATCGTCGATGATGCGATAGCCATACTGCATGACGGCAGTACAAACCTGTACATTGTTGCATCCCAGTTGGATAAATTCCAGGGCGTCGCGCCACGTCTCAATTCCGCCAATTCCACTAAGCTCAGTTTTTTTCTGCATTTTTGCAAGTTCTAGTATGTAGCGCAGAGCGATGGGACGGACCGCACGGCCGGAATAACCGGAGATTGTGCGTTGCCCTGCCACCTCTGCCTCGGCGTCCATCGTCACAGACTTGATGGTGTTAATGGCTGAAATGGCATCTGAGCCACCCTCGATACAAGCCATAGCGGGTTCGACGATATGGGTGATGTTGGGTGTCATTTTTGCAATGACAGGTATTCGAACGCTGTTCTTGACGCAGGCGGTAAAGGCCTTTACCAACTCAGGGCTCTGGCCAACATCGCTGCCCATGCCCTTATGTTTCATTTGGGGACATGAGAAATTCAATTCCACAGCATCGCAACCGGCCTCTTCGGCCATTTGGGCCAACTCCATCCACTCCCTTTCGGTCTGGCCCATGATGGAAGCGATGACCACCTTTTGAGGATAGTTCTTCTTTAGTCGATGCAGGATGTCAAAGTCCATGTCCACGGGATTCTCACTGAGCTGTTCCATGTTGCGGAAGCCATAGAAATCACCCTGTGTGGCGTTGTTGTGCATGGCATCGAAACGTGGTGACACCTCCTTAATTTCCTGCATGCAGATGGTCTTGTAGAACACACCAGCCCAGCCGGCTTCAAAGGCGCGCGCCACCATCTCATAGTTGGTGCAGACAGCCGACGAAGCAAGGAAGAATGGATTCTCACACGGTATGCCGCAGAATGTGATGGCGAGCGAAGGTGCATTGACCACAGTCCATTGATTATCTACCATTGACCATTCAAGGGCAACGTCATCGTGATGAATGCTATTCAGCATCTCCTTGATACGGATGGGCCAGTTGTAGTGTATACAGGCCTGTTCAGCCCGTTCCAGGTCGCCATCGGTACAGTCCTTTACCCACTGTAGGGCGGGCTTGTGGTTGTCAAAGCGAATGGCACGGATGGCACGTGCAGGGTCACCTGTCTTGCAAGCTTTGGAACAAGGTGCGTCCTGACAGAGCAGACAGCGGTTGGCTTCTTCGTAGACATTGACCTTCCTGACCTTCACGCCTTTTAGCTTGATATGGTTGTTGTCCAGCGACTCGATGATGGCTAGCGACTCGATATGCTTGACACCAGCTTCGGTTAGCAGTTTGCGGCCGCCTTGGAACTCCTTTTCAATGATGAACCCCATTCCCACAAGCGTGGCTCCAGCCTGTCGGCAGATGTCGACAGCCCCAATGCCTGTATTCCCGAAAGCCAGAAAGTCATCAACAAAGAGTACACGATCGTCAGCGTTCAGATATTCGCGGCTAATAGTGAGCGTATAGTCTCTTTGCTTTGTGAAGGAACGCCCTTCTGCCATATAGAAATCGCTCATCGTCGATGGTTTTGTCTTCTTGGCAAATACCACTGGCAGCTCCATAATATAGCCCAACATAACTGCCGGAGCAATACCTGAAGCCTCTACTGTCAGAATCTTCGTGGGTTTATCCTGAGCAAAGCGATTCATAAATTCCACTGCGACCTGTTTCATGAGGTAAGGCTCCATTTGGTGGTTAATGAAACGATCCACTTTCAGTATGCCGCCTTCTAAACAGTGGCCATCCTGTAGAATGCGATTAATCAAAGTTCTCATAGGCGTTAGTTTTTATTGGTTTTTGTATTTTTAAAGAGCCGACTCAGAAAATGAGTCGGCCCTCTTTTGATGATTGACGATTTTATCGTGCATTAGTGCCTTATTCCATAACGGATTCTTCAGCGAAGTCGAGGACATTCTTGCGGTTAGCCTGCATGCGCTCGTACTCTTCCTTCGAGCCGACGATAATCTTCTCGAACTCGCGAAGACCAGTACCTGCGGGGATGAGGTGACCGGAGATAACGTTCTCCTTCATGCCTTCAAGGTTGTCGCTCTTGCCACGGATAGCAGCTTCGTTGAGCACCTTGGTGGTCTCCTGGAACGATGCGGCAGACATGAACGACTTGGTCTGGAGGGCTGCACGGGTGATACCCTGCAGGATCTGCGTAGACGTAGCGGGCACGGCATCGCGCACCTGCACAATTTTCATGTCACGGCGCTTCAGCATAGAGTTCTCGTCGCGCAGCTTGCGGGCTGTGACAATCTGTCCACGCTGCAAGTTCTCGGAGTCACCGGCGTCGATGACCACCTTCTTACCCCAGATGCGGTCGTTCTCCTCAGCGAAGTCGAGCTTGTCGACAATTTCCTGCTCGAGGAAGGATGTGTCACCTGGATCGTTGATTTGGACCTTGCGCATCATCTGACGAACGATGATTTCGAAGTGCTTGTCGTTGATCTTCACACCCTGCAAGCGATAGACGTCCTGTACCTCGTTGACGATGTACTCCTGAACGGCTGTGGGGCCCTTGATGGCCAGAATGTCGGCAGGCGTGATGACACCGTCAGAGAGCGGTGTTCCGGCACGTACAGCGTCGTGCTCCTGTACCAGGATCTGCTTCGACAGGGATACGAGGTACTTGCGCTGCTCGCCACTCTTTGAGGTGACGACGATTTCGCGGTTACCACGCTTCACCTTACCCATGGTGACCTCGCCGTCAATTTCTGATACGATGGCGGGGTTCGACGGGTTGCGGGCCTCGAAGAGCTCAGTGACACGTGGCAGACCACCGGTGATATCACCACCCTTGGCAGCAGCACGTGGTATCTTGACCAGTGTAGCACCAGTAGGTACAGTCTGTCCGTCTTCGACGACAACGTGACCACCCACAGGGAAGTTATAGGTTCCGACGACCTCACCGTTGGCACCGATGATGTCGCAGGTAGGCACCTTCAGCTTGTCGCGTGACTCGGTGACGATCTTCTCGGTCAGACCGGTGGTTTCGTCAGTCTCGGCACGGAAGGTAACACCCTCGATGACGTCGTGGAACTTCAGCGTACCGGCATATTCGGTAACGATGACAGCATTGAAGGGGTCCCACTGGGCAATCTTATCGCCCTTCTTGACCTCGTCGCCATTGCGGAAGTATAGTGACGAACCATAGGGCACGTTGACGGTAGAGAGCACAATCTTCGTATTGACATCGACGAAGCGCATCTCACCCAGACGGCTGACAACCATCTCACACTCCCGGCCGTCCTCGTCGAAGGGAACAGTGCGCACCTCCTCGAGTTCGATACGTGAGTTGTTCTTAGCCACAATAGAGGCGTTGGCGGCTGCGTTGGCAGCCACACCACCGGCGTGGAACGTACGGAGTGTCAGCTGTGTACCCGGCTCACCGATAGCCTGTGCTGCAATGACGCCGACGGCCTCACCCTTCTGTACCATACGACGGGTGGCGAGGTTACGTCCGTAGCACTTCATGCAGACGCCGTGCTTCGACTCGCAGGTGAGTACCGAACGGATCTCGACGCTTTCGATGGGAGAGTCCTCAATGATCTGTGCGATGGGCTCAGTAATCTCCTGTCCGGCAGCCACGATGAGCTGGCCGGTAGAAGGATGGATGATGTCATGAACGGATACGCGGCCAAGGATGCGCTCGTAGAGCGTAGAGATGACCTCGTCGCCATTCTTCAAGGCTGTGCAGACGAGTCCGCGCAGCGTACCGCAGTCTTCCTCATTGATAATCACGTCGTGTGACACGTCAACGAGACGACGGGTCAGGTAACCGGCATCGGCCGTCTTCATGGCGGTGTCAGCCAAACCCTTACGGGCACCGTGTGTAGAGATGAAGTACTCGAGCACGGACATACCCTCCTTGAAGTTCGACAGAATGGGGTTCTCAATAATCTGAGCACCCTCGGCACCGGCCTTCTGGGGCTTGGCCATCAGACCACGCATACCAGAGAGCTGACGAATCTGGTCCTTACTACCACGGGCTCCGGAGTCGAGCATCATGAATACGGCGTTGAAGCCCTGGTCGGCCTCGGTCATCTCCTTCATCAGCACGTTGCCAAGGTCGTTGTTGATATGTGTCCACGTATCGATGACCTGGTTGTAGCGCTCGTTGTCGGTGATGAAACCCATGTTATAGTTCTCGGTAATCTGCTGTACCTCGGCATTACCTTTCTCCACCAGGTCTTTCTTCGACTCTGGGATGATGATATCATCGAGGTTGAACGACAGACCGGCCTCGTAAGCCATGCGGTAACCAAGGTTCTTGATACCGTCGAGGAACTCACAAGCCTCAGCGAAACCTACGTTCTTGATGACGTCGGCAATGATGTCGCGCAGACTCTTCTTAGAAATAATCTTATTGACGTAGCCCACCTGCTCTGGGATGATGCCATTGACGATGACACGACCTACAGAGGTCTCGACCAT
Source organism: Prevotella sp. (assembly GCA_045131435.1). Taxonomy (GTDB): domain Bacteria; phylum Bacteroidota; class Bacteroidia; order Bacteroidales; family Bacteroidaceae; genus Prevotella. The sequence goes on along the minus strand of JBGUQW010000050.1, from coordinate 6,089 downwards.
GTGCTTGACGGGCTTGCCATCGACGATGTCGTCGACCATCACCTTAACCTGGGCGTGCAGGTCGCACTTACCCTCGTTGTGGGCGATGATAGCCTCCTCGGGACCGTAGAAGGTGAGTCCCTCACCCTTGGCTCCCGGACGGATCTTAGAGATGTAGTAGAGACCGAGCACCATGTCCTGTGACGGAACGGTGATAGGAGCACCATTGGCAGGATTTAGGATGTTGTGGCTCTGCAGCATCAGAATCTGTGCCTCGAGGATGGCCTCGTTGCTCAACGGAAGGTGAACAGCCATCTGGTCACCGTCGAAGTCTGCGTTGAATGCCGTACATGCCAGCGGGTGTAGCTGGATAGCCTTACCCTCGATGAGCTTGGGCTGGAAGGCCTGGATACCCAGACGGTGCAGTGTCGGAGCACGGTTGAGGAGTACGGGGTGACCCTTCATGACGTTCTCCAGAATATCCCAGATGACGGGCTCGCGGCGGTCGACAATCTTCTTAGCCGACTTCACGGTCTTCACAATACCACGCTCGATGAGCTTACGGATGATGAACGGCTTATACAGTTCGGCAGCCATCAGCTTTGGCAGACCACATTCACCCATCTTCAGCTCAGGACCTACAACGATAACAGAACGGGCTGAGTAGTCAACACGCTTACCGAGCAGGTTCTGACGGAAGCGGCCCTGCTTACCCTTCAGTGAGTCAGAGAGTGACTTCAGGGGGCGGTTTGAGTCGCTCTTGACAGCACTCGACTTACGGCTGTTGTCGAACAACGAGTCGACAGCCTCCTGCAACATACGCTTCTCATTGCGCAGGATGACCTCAGGAGCATGAATCTCAATGAGTCTCTTCAGACGGTTGTTACGGATGATGACACGACGATAGAGGTCGTTCAGGTCGGAAGTGGCAAAACGGCCACCATCCAGAGGTACGAGAGGACGCAGCTCAGGCGGTGTCACGGGGATAATCTTCAAAATCATCCACTCAGGGCGATTGATGCCCTTCTCGACACTTGAACGGAAGGCCTCGACAACCTGCAGACGCTTCAAAGCCTCGTTCTTACGCTGCATAGAAGAGTCGCTGTTGGCACGGTCGCGGAGCTCATAGCTCAGCGAGTCGAGGTCGAGTTTGATGAGGAGGTCATAGATGGCCTCAGCACCCATCTTGGCGATGAACTTATTGGGATCGCTGTCGTCGAGCAGATAGTTGTCCTGCGGAATCTGGTTGTCGACAATATCGTTGTACTCCTCTTCAGAGAGCAGGTCGTACACTTGGGCACCCAGAGCAGGATTACCTTCGCCGTCCTTCTTGTTAGCCAATACACCCGGCTGGATGACTACGTAGCGCTCGTAGTAGATGATTGCATCGAGCTTCTTCGTGGGCAGACCGAGCAGATAACCAATCTTATTGGGCAAGCTGCGGAAATACCAGATATGAGCAACGGGAACGACGAGTTCGATATGACCCGTACGCTCACGACGTACTTTCTTCTCGGTAACCTCAACACCGCAACGGTCGCAGACAATACCCTTGTAGCGAATACGCTTATACTTACCACAGGCACACTCATAGTCCTTGGTCGGACCGAAGATGCGCTCGCAGAAGAGTCCGTCACGCTCGGGCTTGTAGGTACGGTAGTTGATGGTCTCAGGCTTAGTAACCTCACCACATGAGTTCTCGAGGATCTCCTCAGGAGAAGCCAGTCCGATGGTTATCTTGGTAAAGTTGCTCTTTACTTTTGTATCTTTCTTGAAAGCCATATTTCAATCTTTAATCTTTAATCTTTAACCTTTAATTTCTCAGATTAGTCCATCTTGATGCTGAGACCAAGACCCTTCAACTCGTGCAGCAACACGTTGAGTGACTCAGGAATACCGGGAGTAGGCATGGGATCGCCCTTGACGATAGCCTCGTATGCCTTCGAGCGGCCCACGACATCGTCAGACTTGATGGTAAGGATCTCCTGCAGCACATGGCTGGCACCAAAGGCCTCCAGTGCCCAGACCTCCATCTCACCAAAACGCTGGCCACCGAACTGTGCCTTACCACCGAGGGGCTGCTGTGTGATGAGTGAGTACGGGCCGATAGAACGGGCGTGCATCTTATCCTCAACCATGTGGCCGAGTTTCAAGAAGTAGGTGATACCTACGGTAGCGGGCTGGTCGAACTTCTCACCAGTCTCACCATCGTACAGATGGGTAGAACAGAGGCGTGGCAGTCCGGCCTTGTCAGTCCACTCGGCAAGGTCGTCGAGCTTGGCACCATCGAAGATAGGCGTAGCAAACTTCACGCCGAGACGCTTACCGGCAGCACCGAGGATGGCCTCGAAGATCTGACCGAGGTTCATACGAGAAGGCACACCCAGCGGGTTCAGTACCAGGTCGACGGGACGTCCGTCCTCGAGGAACGGCATATCCTCCTGGCGTACCACCTTCGAGACGATACCCTTGTTGCCGTGACGACCGGCGAGCTTATCACCGACACCAATCTTACGCTTCTTGGCCACATAGACCTTAGCCATCTGCAGGATACCTGAAGGCAGCTCGTCACCAATGGTGATGGCGAACTTCTTACGCTTATTCTCGGCATCGAGCAGCTTGAACTTCTTCATATAGTTAATGATCAGCTTGGCAATGAGCTCGTTCTTGTGCTCATCGTTGGTCCACTCGCTAATCTGTACGTCGCCATATTCGAGGTTGCGCAAAGCTGCCATCGAGAACTTGGAACCCTTAGAGATGATCTCGGCACCAGTATAGTCCTTGACACCCATAGAAGTCTTGCCCTTAGTCAGGGTGGCAAGCTTCTCGATGAGAATGTCCTTCAAGTCATCAATCTTAGCCTGATGCTCTTCATCAATTTTGGCAAGTGTCACCTTGTCCTGCATCTTCGACTTACGGTCCTTGACGGCACGTGTGAAGAGCTTCTTGTCAATAATGACACCAGTCAGAGAAGGATTAGCCTTTAGTGAAGAATCCTTCACGTCGCCAGCCTTGTCACCGAAGATGGCACGCAGCAGCTTCTCCTCGGGTGAGGGATCGCTCTCTCCCTTGGGTGAAATCTTACCAATCAGGATGTCGCCGGGTTCAACACGGGCACCAACGCGAATGACACCATTCTCGTCGAGATCCTTAGTGGCTTCCTCGCTGACATTGGGAATGTCGGCAGTGAACTCCTCAGCACCTCGCTTGGTCTCACGGACGTCGAGAGAGTACTCATCAACATGAACTGAGGTGAGGATATCCTCACGGACAATGCGCTCGTTGAGCACAATGGCATCCTCGTAGTTGTAACCCTTCCAAGGCATATAAGCCACCAGCAGGTTACGACCCAGAGCAAGCTCACCGTTCTCGGTAGCATAACCCTCGGTGAGGATGTCGCCCTTCTTCACACGCTGACCCTTGTCGCAGATAGGACGCAGGTCGATAGTCATATTCTGATTGGTACGACGGAACTTCGGAATACGATACTCTTTCAGGGCAGGCTCAAAGCTGACAAACTCCTCGTCCTCAGTGCGGTCATAGAGTATGCGGATAGTGGTAGCGTCGACATAGTCGATGACACCATTGCCCTCGGCTGTAATCATGGTGCGAGAGTCCTCACAAACCTGGCGTTCGATACCAGTACCCACGATAGGAGCTTCATTGTGAAGCAGAGGCACAGCCTGACGCATCATGTTCGATCCCATCAGTGCACGGTGTGCATCGTCGTGCTCCAGGAACGGGATGAGTGAAGCAGCAATAGATGCAATCTGCTGCGGAGAAACGTCCATCAGGTCGACCTGTGTAGGAGGCACGACAGGGAAGTCGGCATCCTGACGACACTTGACGACAGGACGGATAAAGGTACCATCGTCACGCAGCGGGGCATTACCCTGACCAATAACGTGCTCAGCCTCTTCCTCGGCAGTCAGATAGACGACGTCATCGTTATTCAGATTGGCCACACCGTTCTCAATCTTACGATATGGTGTCTCGATGAAACCAAGCTCATTGATCTTCGCATAGACACACAAAGATGAAATCAGACCGATGTTAGGACCTTCAGGGCTCTCAATCGGGCAGAGACGACCATAGTGCGTATAGTGTACGTCACGCACCTCGAAACCAGCACGCTCACGCGACAGACCGCCAGGACCCAGAGCAGAGAGACGACGCTTATGGGTCACCTCAGCCAGCGGGTTCGTCTGGTCCATGAACTGCGACAACGGGTTGGTACCGAAGAATGAGTTGATGACGCTCGAAATAGTCTTGGCATTGATCAGGTCTGTCGGCGTAAATACCTCGTTGTCACGCACGTTCATGCGCTCACGGATGGTACGACTCATACGAGCCAGACCAATAGAGAACTGGTTGCTCAGTTGTTCACCGACAGTACGTACGCGACGGTTTGACAGGTGGTCAATATCGTCAACGGTAGCCTTTGAGTTAATCAGCTGGATGAGATACTTGATAATCTCAATGATATCTTCCTTGGTCAGCACACGGACATCCATATCGGTGTCCAGACCAAGCTTCTTGTTGATACGGTAACGACCGACATCACCCAAGTCATAACGCTTGTCTGAGAAGAACAGGTTCTGAATAACCTCACGGGCACTGGCATCATCGGCAGGGTCGGCATTACGCAACTGACGATAGATGTAAAGCACAGCTTCCTTCTCCGAGTTAGACGGGTCTTTCTGCAGGGTGTTGAAGATGATAGAGTAGTCCTGGGCAACAGCCTCGTCTTTGTGTACCAGAATAGTCTGGGCACCACTCTCGAGAATTTCCAGCATGTTGTCATCGGTAATCTCCGTCTCACGCTCCATAATAACTTCGTTACGCTCGATGGATACAACCTCACCAGTGTCCTCATCAACAAAATCTTCGTTCCAGCTCTTCAGCACACGAGCAGCCAGTTTCATGCCGACAACTTCCTTCAGAGCCTTCTTGTTGACCTTCACCTCTTCTGCAAGGTCGAAAATCTGAAGAATGTCCTTATCGGTCTCGAAACCAATGGCACGAAGCAGCGTGGTGACAGGTAACTTCTTCTTACGGTCAATGTAAGCGTACATGACATTATTAATGTCGGTAGCAAACTCAATCCATGAACCCTTGAAAGGAATGATACGGGCGGAATAGAGCAGGGTACCGTTGGCATGTACGTTCTGGCCGAAGAATACGCCAGGTGAACGGTGCAACTGGGAGACGACGACACGCTCAGCACCATTGATGACGAATGTGCCATTCTGAGTCATATAGGGAATGGGGCCCAGGAACACGTCCTGAATAGCCATGTCGAAATCCTCATGATCGGGATCCGTGCAATAGAGTTTCAACTTAGCCTTCAAGGGTACGCTATAGGTCAGACCACGCTCCAAACACTCGTCAATGGTGTAACGAGGCGGGTCGATATAGTAATCCAGGAACTCAAGGACGAAGTTATTACGTGTGTCGGTGATAGGGAAGTTCTCGGAGAACACCTTATACAAACCGTCATTCTTGCGTTCCTCAGGCGGAGTGTCTAACTGCAGGAAGTCTTTGAAAGACTTTAATTGCACGTCGAGAAAATCCGGAAACGGCATCGGATTCTTGACGCTGCCAAAGTTTACTCTGTTTTCTACTTGCTTTGTTGCCATAAATATTAATTATTTCTAGACGTTCCAGTTCTTCTAGATCATCTAGGGAAACTAGAAAATCTAGGATAAAAAGACAAAAAATGGTCGGGAACTCTCGACTGGAGAGCCCCCAACCATTAATTATTGTTGTAATCTGAATTACTTCAGCTCAACGACGGCACCAGCCTCTTCGATAGCCTTCTTCAGGTTCTCGGCCTCGTCCTTAGACAGACCTTCCTTGATAGTAGCGGGAGCACCATCAACGAGATCCTTAGCTTCCTTCAGACCCAGACCACAAGCTTCCTTAACGGCCTTTACAACCTGAAGCTTAGCAGCACCGGCCTCCTTCAGAACAACGTCGAAAGAAGTCTTCTCCTCTGCAGCAGCAGCATCGCCACCAGCAGCGGGACCAGCAGCAACAGCAACAGCTGCAGCAGCGGGCTCAATTCCATACTCGTCCTTCAGGACTGTTGCCAACTCTTGTACTTCTTT
>JBGUQW010000049.1:0-4313 GCA_045131435.1 Prevotella sp. | reverse complement strand
AAAAATACTGCCACCCATCACAGGCAGCAGTATCTAACAGCATCAGCTATATTCGGCGTGGCCATGAAACCTCGGAAACTTCAATGATACATCACGTACAGAAATAAGTCGCCAATGCCCACGCTTTCGGTGATATTATAACTTAGTCTTTATATTTTCCAGAACCGCTTCTGCTATCTGTAGCTCTTCGTTGGCTCTGGTCTCACATTCCTTGATTAGCCTAATAGTCTCTTTCTGCTCCTTCAGCATTTCAGCTTTGAACTCAGCAGCTCTTTGTCTTTCGGACTTCTGCCGGGTTGACCAGAACGAATCAGTCTTTGCCCACTCTAAGAACTGAATGAAAGCACCATTAAGTTGGGGTAGTTCTTTCTCTGTGAAATAATCCGCATTCTTACCTGTCTGGCCCTGCTGTTTTGCCTGTTGCAGTACATAGGTCATTGTCTCAATGAGTCCATGTAGTTTGTTCCTTGCTCTATCCAAATCGGTTTCACTGTTAATCATTTGAACATCAAAGAGTTCATAAAATCTCATCCACTGGTTATGATACGCCTTTTCAATAAACTCTCCTTGACTCAGCATCTTACCCTCTTTCCTTACCTTCTCAGCATGAGCTTTGCAGAAACCTTCCACGTCTTCTGTCTCAACGTACTGGAGGGGAATATATAGGGGTAACACACATGGAAAACTCGAATAGGTGAGTTGCAGATAATCGCCAATCACATCAAGACCTATTACCCTGGCAATATCGCTGATTCCACATTCGGGGTAATCCTTCCCCAATATGGACAGGACATTCTTACTATATGTATGCAAACGGTTCTGAATCTCTACGAATGTTTCAATATCTTTTCTATTCATATTGCTTGTTTGATTTATCTGTTAGTCGCTCCTTCAGCCTTGTGTTACGCTTCAGCACCACCATATTATGGATGGCGTAGGCCAGAGCCTTCGTGGTGCCGACGATAATACAGAGTTTCTTCGCACGGGTGATGCCGGTATAGACGAGATTGCGCTGGAGCATCACGAAATGGGTCATCAGCAGGGGCATGACCACGACGGGGTATTCCGAGCCTTGCGACTTATGGATAGTGGTTGCGTATGCCAGCGTCAGCTCGTCGAGTTCCGAGTCTTCGTACTCGATGCTGTGGCCGTCGAACGAAACAGTCAGCGTCCTCTCCTCCATGTCAACGTGTTCCACCATACCGATGTCGCCGTTGAACACGTCCTTATCGTAGTTGTTGCGGATTTGCATCACGCGGTCACCCCTGCGATACTTGAATCCACCTCGTGAGAGGCTGTCACCCACAGGATTGATAGCCTCCTGAAGGGCGATATTCAGGTTCGTGGCTCCCACCACACTGCGCTGCATCGGGGCCAGCACCTGTATGTCGTTGGTGCTATAGCCGTAAGCCTTGGGAATGCGGTTCTTGACTATATTTACTATGTCACGCGCTGCCTGTTCCGGGTCTTCATCCTTGATAAAGAAGAAGTCGGACGTGCGCCCGTTGCTAATATCGGGGAAGGTGCCCTGGTTGATCTTATGGGCATTGGTGACGATACGGCTCGACTGCGCCTGACGGAAAATGCGCGTCAGTCGGATGACAGGTACTACGCCAGAGTCGATGATGTCGCGGAGCACGTTGCCCGCTCCCACGCTTGGCAACTGGTCAATGTCGCCGACGAGTATCAGGCGCATCGAGAGCGGCACGGCCTTCAGCAGCGAGTTCATCAGGATAATATCAATCATCGATGACTCGTCCACAATCAAGAGGTCGCCGTCCAGCGGATTCTCGTCATTACGCCCGTATCCCTCGGCAGGGTTGAACTCCAGCAGGCGGTGGATGGTCTTAGCCTCCTTGCCCGTGGCCTCGCTCATGCGCTTGGCAGCACGACCCGTGGGGGCTGCCAGCAATATGCGCTGGCCAAGGGTCTCGAACGAGGCGATGATACCCAGCGTCGTGGTGGTCTTGCCAGTGCCTGGACCGCCCGTCAGCACCATCACCTTCGAACCGATGGCCTTGCGGATAGCTGAGAGTTGCACGTCGTCGTACTCTATCTGTCCCTGTCGGCCCACATCGTTGCTGATGGCTCCGCTACTATCGAAGATGTTACCCATCGGCGTTTCAATCAGCCGACGCAGTTTGTTGGCCACGCCCACCTCGGCATAATAGAACGGAGGCAGGAAAATAGCTTCATCGTCGAGCATCAAGTCCTCACTGGCTATCATCTGGTCAAGGGCTTGCGTAATTGGTTCCTCCTCGGCCTGAAGCAGTTCCTTGGCCGACTTCACCAGCTGTTCACGCTCAGCATAACAGTGACCGTCCTCCGACAACTTGCCCAGCGTATAGAGAATTCCGCTCCGGCAGCGGCGAGGATCGTTCTTCTCATAACCCAACTTTTCTGCGATGGAATCTGCAGTTTTAAAGCCGATGCCCCAGATGTCATCAGCCAGACAGTAGGGATTGTACTGCACCTTCTCGATGCTCTCCTTACCGTACTGCTTGTATATCTTGGCCGCATAGGTGGAGCTAACACCATGTCCCTGCAGGAACACCATGATATCCTTCACGTCCTTCTGTTTCTCCCAACTATCGCGAATCTTGCCAACCCTACCCTTGCCGATGCCGGGAACTTCAAGCAGACGGTCGGCATCATTCTCGATGACCTCAAAGGTTTCCAGCCCGAAGTGCTTCACTATCAGCTTGGCCATCTTTGGCCCGATGCCTTTCACCAGTCCGCTGCCCAAGTACTTTTCAATGCCTATGATGTCTGCCGGGAGTTCCTCAGTCCATTTTTCAGCCGCGAACTGCCTGCCATAACGTTTGTCAACGCGCCAGTTCCCCTCTACGGTAAGGACAGCACCCACTGTCACCTCGTGGAAGATGCCTACAACAGTCTGTTCCTCCCTGTAGCCCTTGATGGTGGTCTGAAGGACAGAATAGCCATTCTCAGGATTCTGGAACGTGATACGCTCTATGGTACACTTGATCTTCTCCATGCTGGCTATTTTTCACGATAATCTTTATATACTTGCCATGCCTCGCTGATGTCCAGCGGGATAGACGCATCTTCAAAGAATGTTGTCTGACAGTCATCCCTAAATGGTGACCAGTTGCCGCAGATGGTTCCATCGTATGCGATGACGGGCTGAAAGATGCCGCTGTTGTTGTGGGCATGATGTCGATGCTCAGGAGGGAGCACAATGTCGCGGGACTTGTAGCTGATAAGATATTCGTCGTAAGGAGGAATCAGGAGGAACTTGCCCTTCCTGAAGCCTCGTGAACGGCATTCATCGGTCAGGTAAAAGTCTCTGTCTTTCCAACGTTCTACGTGAATCGTATTGCCTAAGAGTTCTATGCCTCGCCTGCAGTCGCTGATGTTCAAGCCTGACCACCAGACGAAATCCTCCAATGTGGCGGGCTGGCGGCTCTGGAAGTACTTGCGGGTAAAACGCAACAAGGCTTCGTCTTTATCCATCTGCGCCACAGGCTTGACCTTATTGGCTGTAAGTGCATAGCTGGCTTTCATCGGCAACAGTTCTCCGCTGCATAGCGTTCCTGACATCTCAGCCATGCGGATATGGTACGACAGTCGATGGGCATCCATTCTTATGTCTTTCTCTGCCAAAGCACGCACTAAATCCTCTTTCGTCGCACTCCCCAAGTCGGCAGCCCTTTGGGCGAGGATGTCGCGGACGCGCATCAGCTCCTCGTCGGGAATGCTGATTTTATTGCTGCTCATCCAGCCCTTCGTGACAGCAATGGCTTTGGGCGCACAGAGGCCAATCAACATCCAATAGTCTTCAGCGGCCACCAACTGCCACGTACCCCGCATCAGGTGCAGACGGATAATCCTCCCACTGTCGAAAGCCCGCTTGAAAGCCTTCGACGACGGCCTGCGCGTTCGCATTGCCACAGCCCACCGCATCATGCGATACTCCTGCGCCTGCATGGCACCCATGTAGCTGACCACCTCGGCAGAGTCACTGAACTGAGGGGCAACAAGCTGTTGGTTGAGCAATCGGATGGCTATCGGATTCATTGTATCATTTCTCTATTTTTATTATTGTACCTGCGCTGAATGGCTGCAGCTGTTCACCCATCACGTCTCTCATCACCTCAAATACACTATCACCTGTGCAATGGCTGGTATAGAACAACGTTTCTGGATATTTTGCTTTCAGCCTATGAGCCAAAGCCGCCAGTTCTTCCTCCGATTCTTGGCCGTCGAGCAAGTGGAAACCACCAACAACGGTATGAACGTGCCAAGGACAGGCTGCCAAAATGTTCTCAAGACCACTATGAGCACAGCCC
>JBGUQW010000048.1:0-2878 GCA_045131435.1 Prevotella sp. | reverse complement strand
CGCCATGATGCGCGAGGAACGACTTTTCTCCGGCATCTACATCGTGGGTACGGCGCTGGCCATTGCCTTTACGATGGTGATGGCCGTGGTCTATTACATCAAGTTGGCTCCCATCTATCCAGAGCCGAACCGCGCAAGGACGGTCTATTTCGAGGGAATGCGCATCGAAGCCGAGAGTGGTGGCGTAGGACAGACGGGCTTTAGCGCCAAAGCCTTTGAGGACTGGTTTCAGAAGAGTCCGAACATCGAGTACTGCTCGCCTACGTTGTTGGCGGCGGGAACGGGAAAAGCGGAAGGGCGCTGCCGTACTTTCGTAGTGCGCGGGAAGGACGACTACGTGGATGTGATACGGAATGAAGCCAGTGCTGACTTCTTCAAGATATACGCCTACGACTTCGTGAGTGGTCGACCTTTCACCCAAAAAGAGGTGGAGGGGAAAGAAGCAGTTTGCGTCATCAGCGACGCACTTGCCGAACGGCTCTATGGTAAGGGTGTGGATGCTTTGGGGAAGACGGTCGCGATAGAGGGAAGTTACGATCTACGAGTTGTGGGCGTATTGCGTGGCTGCAGCCAACTGACGCCAGACAGTTATGTCGACATCATCGCTCCCTATACGCTATTTGGCGTACATTTCGGCACCCCTTACAGGGGACTCTATTCCCTCGTATGTACGGTGAAGGACAACTATCATCTACAGGCCTTGAAGCAGGAACTCGACGACATAGCGGCACGCATGCAGCAGGCGCACCCCGAAGTGCTGGACGAGTTTAACTTCGGCGAGGGCGTGAAGAAGAAATTGGTGCTGACCAAGGGGGTGGAGACACATCCCATGCACGTGCTGCGCACCGAGAACCGCGACCACACGTTCGACACGGTGACGGTCTGGGAACTCGTCAAGCACTACGCCAGCATTCTGTTCGTACTGCTCTTCGTGCCTGCGCTCAACCTCTGCGCCATCGTTGCAGGGCGCATGGAGCGGCGCAGCGCAGAGATGGCTGTGCGCAAGACCTTCGGCGCACGACGCACAACACTGCTGAACCAGGTAATCTGCGAGAACCTTGTGCTGACCACTATCGGCGGCATTATCGGCCTCGTGCTCTCATGGCTTTCCATCTACGGCCTGCGCAGGGAAATCCTCGGCATGTTCTTCGACAACAGCACACTTGCCACGGCTCCCGTCGTAGAGGGCGAGATGCTCTTTGCGCCCACGCTCTTCATCGGTGCCTTCGCCGCCATTATGTTGCTCAATCTAATAGCCGCCGTGGTGCCCGCATGGTGGAGTCTGAGAAAACCTATTGTGGAATCAATGATGGAAAAACGATGAAACAGATACTGAACAATATCCTGAACGCGAATACATGGCTGTTCCTCGAACTGGTCATCATCACCGTCGTGGCATGGGCGGTGTTCGAGCCAGCCATTGTGAATCTTTACTACCGCAATCTGCCGTTAGGCTATGACAGCGACCAACTGCTCTACGCCGTGACAGCGGTGAACGGTGAACCAACCGTCGATGAGGACGGGACCTTACATGATGCCTTCGAAATGACCGAAGAGCGCCGCGACCAGATGTTGCGCCAACTGATGGCCGTGGAGGGTGTGGAGTCGGCTTGTCTCTATGACCAGCCTTACGGTTCCATGGGCTACAGCCATGCGGCTTTCAATGAGTGTTGTGCTGGTGGTGACACCCTTCTTCTGGCCAATGTCACGCTAACCACAGATGCCTACTTCTTCGAGACCTACGGCCTAAAGCCCCTGCCAGGGAGTCCGTCGGATGAAGAACTCTCTCATATTAAAACCGTGGATAGGCAAGTGGTGCTGACGCGCTCGGGAGCCATCGCCCTCTTCGGCACGGAAGATGCGGTTGGCCGTCATTTCACCATCTGCTACGACCCTGCTTACGAGGTGACAGTAGCTGGCGTGGTGGAGGACTTCCGCATGTCGGTGCCCACAACGATACGTTCCATGATTATCACTACCAAAGAGTTACAGACCACCAGTTGCCAATACGTCATCCGCCTGAAAAAGGGCGTGAATGCAAGTCGTTTTGTCGAGGAGCACGGCCAAGACCTCATACGCAGCGGGCGGACGGGCTTCAACCGTATTAGCAACCTCATGACTTTCGACGAGTACCTGCAGCAGTTGGAACTCGACGACGGACGCACGCAGGAGGTGAACCGCAGCCTCGCGCTGGCCCTATTCTTCCTCATCAACCTGATGCTGGCCGTCATTGGCACCGTATGGCTCCATGCCAAGCGTCGCACAGAGGAATGCGGTGTGCGTCGTGCATTCGGAGCCACCCGGTGGCGCGTATTCTTCGATTTCCTGTGGCGTAACGCTCTGTTGGCCACTGCCGCCGTCATCATCGGCTGTATCATCTACCTGAACTATGCTCACAGCGGAATCCAGGAATATGATGGTGGAGAATATTACGAAACGCTCTACACGATACAAGGTGCTATGTTATCCACCGATAAGACGTGGGTCGATTACTTCTGGCCCCACTTCTTCGTGGTCTCCGCCGTTGTGTACATTATTATATTATGTACTGTCCTCATCGGTACCGCCATCCCCGCAATGAAGATTATCGGGTCTAAGATTACCAATGCACTAAGAGATGAATGATATGAGATATTTCAGACAGGCCCTCGCCCTGATACGCGAGGAGAAACTCTACTCGGCGATGTACATCGCGGGCACAGCACTGGCCGTGGCCTTCGTGATGCTCATAGCCGAAGTGTATTACGTGAAGGTGGCCGACATTGCGCCGGAGGTGCGACGTAGCACGACGTACTATCTGTATGGATACGGTATGAAGAACGAACCTTCACGTTTAGGGAACATCGTACACGATGAATTCCGCGACCTGTTCCAGAAG
>JBGUQW010000047.1:0-1837 GCA_045131435.1 Prevotella sp. | reverse complement strand
GGGACTATCAACAAGGGCATCTACGAGAAGGAAACGGAGCTTTCGCTCTCGCTGATGGCGGCGCTGGCTGGGGAGAGCGTGATATTGCTCGGCCCGCCGGGTGTGGCCAAGTCGATGGTGGCACGTAGGCTGAAACTGGCGTTCAAGGATGCGCGGTCGTTCGAGTATCTGATGTCGCGCTTCAGCACGCCCGACGAGATATTCGGCCCCGTGAGCATCAGCAAACTGAAAGACGCGGACAAATACGAGCGTAACACGGAGGGCTATCTGCCGACGGCTGACGTGGTGTTTCTCGACGAGATATGGAAGGCCGGGCCTGCCATACAGAACACGCTGCTGACAGTCATCAACGAGAAGCTGTTCCGCAATGGCGACACGGAGGTTCACCTGCCCCTAAAACTGCTCTTGGCGGCCAGCAATGAGCTGCCGACGCAGGGCGAGGGTTTGGAGGCGCTGTGGGACCGTTTCATCATCCGCATTGAGTGCGGCAACATCAAGGAGGTGAAGAGCTTCAATGCAATGCTACTCGACAATACTGCCGACGGGGATATTGAGGTGGCTGACGGGCTGCAGATTTCGGACGAGGAATACTGCCAGTGGAACAAGGCTATTGACACGGTGGCAGTCTCGGATGAAGTGCTGCGCATCATCAACGTCATCCGAAAGTCGCTGGGCAGCGTCACCATCGCCCAGACCGACGAGCGACATAACGTCTATGTGAGCGACCGCCGGTGGAAGAAGATTGTCCGTCTGCTGCGCACGTCGGCCTTCGTCCACGACCGAAAGGAGGTGACGGCTGATGACCTGCTACCCGTCTATAACTGTCTGTGGCAGGAGCCGGAGGAGTGCGAGGGTATCAGGGCTATCGTCATCCGTGCCTTATATAACGACCTGACGATGCAGTTCGCCAGCCTGCGGAAGAACCTGGAGAACGACATCCGCGTGAGCCGTCAGCACCGCGCCACGAACCGCGCCCGCCAAAACATGCAGCTATTCGACACGAACAAGAAGATATACGACAACTATTACTATCACCTGCTCGACCACGACACAGGTAACACCTACGTCCTGATAGCCGACTACCAGAACATGCGGCAGGCAAGCAGAGAGAATGCGGGACAGGCGGGTATCATCTACAAAGACCCGAACAATCCGCAGCGCAGCATAATCAGGACGTATGACGGCAGCGATATGCCACGGGGTGCCAGCTCAGTCTATCTGACGCGCGACGAGGAGTGCATCTATATCAACGGTGTGCGGTTCTATATCGAGACGCTCGGACGTGGGGAACAGCAGACGCTACCAACCAAGAAAGGCAGCGTATCAGGTCGTGACTTTTACGAGGAGCTGGAGCAACTGAGCACGCAGATTCGCCAACGGACTGACGCTATTCACGGCAATATCTTCGTGTCGGAGACCGATAAGAAGGAGGTGGACGAGTTCGTCAAGAACCTGTTCACGGAAATTGCCCACACCAGGCAGGACATGGAGAAGCTGGAGGAGTGATAGTTGCTTATGGATGTAGCGAGGTTTTCTCCGACTGACTATTTGACGATGCTCGAACGCTTTGTTACCAATGGCGACGTGTTCGAGTTTGAGACCAATGTGCAGATGGACTTCCCTCGCGCCATCAACTACGACCCGATCCTCCTGTATCTCCAGCGGCTGATGAAAGACCCGCTCATCCAATCGCGTGTGCTGGGTAGCCGATTGGCAGGGAAGGTGTTTTACGAGGTAGTTGGACGATTCCTGCTCGAATGTCTGCATGACCAGAAGTTCATCAACCAGATGGCCATCGGCGAACAGACGCAGATGGAGAAGATGATGGAATGGTCGA
>JBGUQW010000046.1:0-1553 GCA_045131435.1 Prevotella sp. | reverse complement strand
AAGAAAGCTTATTTCTTCATCAACCTCGGATATGAATTTTAAGATTATGAATAACTGGTTTAATAACATCCGGATCTATCATCTGCTGATCGACAGATTCAACGGAGGGTGGCAGGTGCCGCCAAAGAGTGAGAACGTCTTTTGCGGGGGAAACCTGCAGGGAGTAATTGAGAAACTTGACTATATCAAGGAGCTTGGCTTCAACGCCATCATGCTCTCGCCCATCTTTAAGTCGGCAAATTATCACGGGTATCATACCCTGAATTTCGAAGAGGTTGACCCGCACTTTGGCACTTGGGACGACTATCAGCAGTTGCTCGACAAAGCCCACGAAAAGGGGTTGAAGATTATCTGCGACTTCGTACCCAACCATTGCTGGTATGAGGCACCCATCTTCGAGCAGTCGCTTTTAAAGAACGGCGGCAAGCACCGCGACTGGTTCTTCTATCCCAAGGAGGACAGCGATGAGTTCGTATCTTTCCTGGGTTTCGGCGACCTTCCTAAGTTCAATCTGACGAACTCCGAGGTGGCCAGTTTCATGATAGATAAGGCCAAACGGTTAGCCCGCATGGGTGTAGATGCTTTCCGTATCGACCATGCTTTGGGTCAGCCTCATAGTTTTCTAAAGAGCTTACGCGAACAATTACAGGGCATCCGCAGTGACATCGTTGTGTTCGGCGAGGTGTGGGCGTTTGGTATCGGCCCGCAGTTAGCCAGCCAACTGTATTTCAAGACGGATGCAAGATTGCAGGAGTTCCTGGCACAAGATACTAAACATTTTAGCCAAGACGACCTACAGGCCGACTATGTAGATACGCTGGACGGCGTTTTGGACTTTGCCTATCGCGACATCCTCTTGGAGGAAATCCATGCAGGCCGAGGCCTCAGGAGCAACGAGACCTTGCGCAGTAAGATTAAGGACCACTTTGCCAAGTATCCTGCCGATTTCAAGTTGGTCTTGTTCTTAGATAACCACGACACCGATCGCTTTATGTTCGACTGTCACGACAATGCTTACCTGCTGCAAGAGGCCATCGACCTGACGATGGAACAGTCCCGTCCGTTCTCCTTCCTCTATGGCACGGAGCAGCTGATGACCAACAATCCCACCATCTTCAATGCAGAACCATACGCCGACCTCCGTGTCCGCAACTGCATGGACTGGAATTTACACACCACGCCTGTTCAAACCCCCATTCCCCTCACTTAGAAGACTCAAAGCCGATAGTATGAATACAGAAGTATATCAATTAGGTAAAGAACTTGACTCTTTCAATTATCAGCAAGTACAGGATGATATTCTGGCCATTCTGGAGAAAGGCAGCAATGCGGTGATCGATATGACCGCATGTAACTACATTTCCAGTACGGGCTTGCGCGTGTTGCTCTATTCCAAGAAGGTGGCAGCCGCCAAAGGGCTGAAGGTCTGTCTGAAAGGAATCAGCAGTGAGGTGAAAGACGTCATGGATGTCACGGGCTTTAGCAATTTCTTCGATTATGCATAGAGTCGATCTGTTTCCAACCCATGAGTACCAGGGACTGAAACTGCGTCC
>JBGUQW010000045.1:0-1660 GCA_045131435.1 Prevotella sp. | reverse complement strand
GACGAGCGTCAACTTATCCTTGTAGTATTCAGAGGCGCGGACTTGCTGCCCGTCTATTGTGCGCACATCGTAGTCGTTGTACTTTCGCCCGCAAATCTGATAGCCCACAGCCTCCTGCTCGGCGATACGCTGATGCACGGGGTGGCCAGGATAGAGTGCGGTGTATTGGCGATGGTAGATGTCAAGCATAGCGGCAAGGCTCGTGTCATTGAAGTGAAAGCCCTTGAGCCGCCCGTCGAGTTCGAGCAGGAAACCGAGCATCGGGTGGGCTTTGTAGTAGTCAAGCGTCCATTGGTGGTATTCGTTCTCCAGTTTCGCCATCTTCTGCTTGTCGTTCTCGTCCAGTTTCTCATAGGCAGACATGAACTTCTCTTCGGCAGCTTGCTCCATAGCGTGCCACGCCTGATACTCCTTGCCTGTGGATTGGATGTCGAATTTGTCGTCGTCGAGCTGGATGGTCACGGTCGCGCCGCCCTCCACGAAGAACTCCCCTGAGCGGAGGGTCATGCCCTTCTCCATCACCTCGCCGAAGTCCACAATGTGCCATCGCTCAATCTGCGCATCCTCCACATCACACTCGAAGTGTCCATCCTTCACCACTGGTCGTAGCTTGCTGTCTTTCGGGTCTTCCCCGTCCCGATAGATGACTAGTTCCACAGGTGTGGTTCCCTCTGCTACAGAACCGATGACATGACTTTTCACTTGCGCCTTTGATGTAAGAGCGGCGAGGGCGAGCAGGATGGTGATGATGGTTTTCTTGTTCATGTTCATTTTGTTTTATTTATGGAATACTGCGCCAATGATATAATAGTGTGGGCAGAATTTGAAGTAGTCGCTGGTCTTGGCTTTCTCCTCAGTCAGTTCGGTTTCTCCACAGAAACGCCATCCTTTTGCTTGCTCGTCCCACCAGAAAGAGCCGTAGAAGACAAGGGGAATGAAGGTGTCAAGGGAGAACGAAGTGGGCTGGTATGGCGCTTTCTGATAGCGGTAAACGGTTTGGGGCGCTCCGGGAATAGGCTTCAGCGTCAGTTTCCATGGCGAGGCATCATTGCGAGAAGAACGCAGGGTGATGGTCTCGATGGAGTCCGACTGAACGGGTGAGAAACCAACAGCGAGGGTCTTGGCCAGGCGATAGATGCCGCGCTCCATGTCGTCGGCATCGTTCTCCGCATAGATTTCCTGCTGGTCTTTCTCGTTGAAGTCTGAAATCATGGTCTTTGTCCTGAAACCGTAGAGTTTCTTCTCGTCAATCATCCCCTGCTGATTATGCTCGCGGATGACGATGGTGAAGCCCGACACGGAGTCGCGCAGAGAAGAAATGTCATAGGTGTATACTTCGTAGCCACACAAGGCCATGTGCTCCATGAAGTCTTCTGGCGTAGCTGCTACTTTCTTGATTTCTTGCCCCTGCCCCGCCACTGCGACGAGGGCGAGCAGAATGGTGATGATGGTTTTCTTGTTCATTGTTCATTTCCTTTTATGGTGGAATATGATAATAGCGTGCTACAACGGTATTACGCGAGCGGTATTGTCGCTGAATATCGCTCCGATGACGTAGTAATGGGGCGAGTGCTTGAAATATTCACTTTCCATGATGTTCTCTTCCGTCAGTTCCTTCTCTCCGCAGAAACGACATATCTTATAATTGGAATCCCACCAG
>JBGUQW010000044.1:0-1637 GCA_045131435.1 Prevotella sp. | reverse complement strand
ACTGAAACTAGTTTCAGAGTTTCACCCCCGGCATCCGATTTTCGGTTTTGTCGGGGGCTTTTTCGTGGGACTTTCTGTAACTTTGTGGCTCGGAATAACTCTCGGAGACGGTTACAGCATGAAAATGAATGCCTCGAACAAAATATTTCCGCGAAAACGTAGTATACAATAAAAAGGTATAACAATAAAACGAAACAATTATGAACAAGAAAACCATCATCACCATCCTGTTCGCCCTCGTCGCAATGACGGGACAGGCGCAGACCATCAAAGCAAGCTACGAGGACATATTGGACTCGCTGCCAACGGTCATGCAAGAGTATATGGCCATGCAAGGCGTACAGCATTTATGCGTGACCCTAAGGAGTGTCTTCAATGGCAAAAGGGCTAAGATGAAGAAAGTCTCATGTGATAATGGAATGTTTACTGAGCACAACCTCCTGCCAGATGTGATGCACCTTGTTTTTACCGACAGCATTGAAAGGCTCGACTTTATGGCATTGCCTCTGGGAAGTGACAGTCTTCGAATAGCTTGCTTTTACCCAGATGGCAGCAATAGGCGTTTATTTGAGGATACGGTAAAAATCGACAGGATGAAAATCTTGTTGGAAACGCTGACACCAGGCAACGGCCCCGACTACCCTATGATAGCCTATTCCGCAGGTATCCCCGTCAATGGTGGAACATGGTATTGTGGATTGCGTGATGCCGAAACGGAGCCTCGGCTTTGGTACGAAAAGCATGGTATCACGGACTACGTTTATTATACCGTTACACTCGAAGAAGATACTCCTTACGATGAGAACGCAAATTTCTATATCAAGATTTCCAAGGAAGAAAGCTTTGCAATTCATTAACAAATGAAACGAATAATGAACAAACAAACAATCATCACCATCCTGCTCATCCTCGTCGCAATGGCGGGGCAGGCACAAGTGAGGTGTCACGTCATTGGCACGGTGGCCGAAGGGACGACGCCCATTGAACTAAGGATATACCGCGATGGCGAAGACCCGAAGAACAGTACGCTGCGACCCGAGTTGAAGGACGGATGCTTTGAGTGCGACGTGGAGGATGCGCAGATAGAGCGGTGGCACATCGTGGACTTCGGCGAGGTGATGGAGAAGGGAATGACCCTCCGCACAGGAGAGTTCTTCATGGAGGACAGCGCAACCGTGACCATCCGGCTCGACGACGATAAGTTCGACATTCAATCTACTGGTAAGGAGTATCAGGCGTGGCACGCTATGGAGCAAGCCGCCGAAGAGAAGTTCATGTCTGCCTATGAGAAACTGGACGAGAACGACAAGCAGAAGATGGCAAAACTGGAGAACGAATACCACCAATGGACGCTTGACTACTACAAAGCCCACCCGATGCTCGGTTTCCTGTTCGAACTCGACGGGCGGCTCAAGGGCTTTCATTTCAATGACACGGGCCTTGCCGCTATGCTTGACATTTACCACCGCCAATACACCACGATCTATCCTGACCACCCCGTGCATCAGCGCATTGCCGAGCAAGAGGCTGTGGGTTATCAGATTTGCGGACGAAAGTACAACGACTACGATGTGCGCACAATAGACGGGCAGCAAGTCCGCGCCTCTGAATACTACAAGGATAAGTTGACGCTCGTC
>JBGUQW010000043.1:0-7817 GCA_045131435.1 Prevotella sp. | reverse complement strand
CCTTCTGACAACAAAGGTAAGGAATTGGCCGGTATTGAGCAAATTCTTCACTGATATTCTCTATCAGAATGCAAACTTAGAGACCCCTTTGTGTAAAAGGCACAGCGGAACCGACCATTGTGTATTTATGTAAACGACGACAGATTTATATGGAAGCTCAGATCATGAAATTGGAAGCACCCTTCGACTACATTTACTGTAATGGCGAAGTGGGCAAGCATATCGGTACTTACATTGTTGGCGAGAGTCATGTTGGTAAAGATGGTACATATACGCTGGAGACGCACAGCCATCCGATTGTACAGTATTTTAACTCGCCTAAAGGCGTGGTGTGGAACAAGGCGGAACTGACGGATTGTGTGGTACTGTGCTCGGAGGACGATATGCGTATAGATGTAGAAAAGTTTTTTCTGCTTGTCATTCAGCGTATCAATCAATTGGAAGAATCGGTGAAAGACGGAACATACGACGGTGTGGTGGACGATGAAGGCGAACCAGTCATTTGGGACGAATACGGTCAGGCAGACGGTTTGAAAATGACATTTAAAAACTATGGCATCGGATTTAAGTCGTATGCCGACACGGTGGAAGTCACCATCGAGATTGGAAAATGCAGTGAAGGTTACTTTGTACAGTCCTTGGACATCGATTTGATATGTTTCGACACTGTGGTGTCTTCAATGGACGAGGTGCCTACGGTATTAAAGGAACAACGCCAGCAATGGGAGGAACTGTACGACCATGTGGTGAAAATCAAGTTCACGCCTAATTCCTCGTTGGAAAAGAAAGTACTTGACCAGTTGAAATAGTCGTTCTGCTAGCAAGCTGAAGGAAGTGTATAGATGATAGCGGAACAGGAAATCGACAATGTTCTGAATGGCTTGGAGGATGCCTTTCAGATTCTGGGCTACCATGAGGGTATGGCAGTCCTGGAGCGTCGTATAGTAGACAAAGCCCTGAAAGAACCGAAGATTGCCCGTTTCCTGAAAGACATGGAGAAATACGACAAGCCTCGTCTGCAGGGCAGTCCAGCATCTCCGCACAACATAGAGCGCCGGCGTGACGACTCACTGAACTATTTTGCTCCCAAAAGGAATCTTCAGGCGATGCTTACTCAGGAGTGGTTTGACAGGATGTGTATAGATAAAAAGAGGTACGCGCGCGAGTGGAGAGAAACGTTCGTGTCGAACTTGATGGCGTCCGAACATGGTGAGTATATAGCACGCAAATGGGCCGACCACAAGCAGATTCTGATGATTCGAGCTCACGTGGTGGGTGCGCTGGAGGCAGCTGGCGTGCTGAAAGGCAGCAATTTGGCTTTGGCGCGTGCCTATCTGGATAAGGACGAGAAAGACCTGTCGCCAGAGGTCAAGACCTTCGGCAAGTATATCGGCGAGAGCCGTCGCGAGCCATACATCGACTGGGTAGCAGATTATGTAGAGCAATAGTCATAGCCCAATCGAAAACTGGATTCGGCCAATCGAAAAACACTAAAATACGCACTTTTTCGATCGAACACGATAATCAGGACTTTTCCCCTCAAAAGGAAGAGTCCTTTTTTATTTTGTGTAATTTCCCGCAATCCCTTTGTACAAAGGGGTTTCAGAAAAATCATCCCAACTATTATATGATTTTTGGGAAAAAATGTTGTGTGACACCAATCGAATACTATCTTTGCAGCGAAATATTTGTGATGTGGGGAGAAAGCGGCGGCTCCTCATTGAGCATAGAGAATAGTAAGTTCGCCGCACTAAAAATAAATCGCGTCAGATGATGAGCGGAGAGAAGTTTCCGGAAGAAATGAGCTCTACTAACCTTCGCTTTTCAGACGCTCAAACATTTGACAGATTATGAATTTTATTAAACTGAACAGGCAGGGCCACAAGGTGGCTACTCCTGTAACCTCGAAAGAGGAGTATTTCGCGATTCGAAACACATTGTCTAACCGTGAGAACCTGATGAAGGCTCACCAAGGCGACGAGGATGCCAAGAAGCGTCTGGTGCAGTTCAACTACAACGACCTGCTACCCGATGGCCGCTTGGCTGGCTGCTGCCATCCCTCCAGCTTCTTTGCAGGCGACGTTGACTGCAACGGGCTTGCTGAATCGAAGGAGATAGCACAGCGATTCCTGGCGCACAAGGACGAGATCCAGCTCATGGAACTCTCGCGCTCGGCACGTTTCGGACTGCATTATGTCTGCCGTCGTCAGATGGGGCGCACCATTCTGGAAAACCAGGTGCGCGTGGCTCAGATCACGAAGACAGAGATGGACACTTCGGCTCACGACCTGCAACGAGTGATGTTTACCGTCACCGCTGACAGCGACGAGCTGCTCTACCTGGACGAAGCCATCTTCCAGGAACCACTCACCATCGAAGAGAGTGAGCGTGAATACGAACTGCTGCGTCAGCGTGAACAGCAGGGATTAGAAGAGGTACCCGCAGGCGCGAAGAAAGCCAACAAGCACTACAAGCCGTGGGAAGAGGCCTCCCCCAACCCTTCCGAAGGAGGGGAGTGCCTGGGGACAGATGATTCCGGTGTAACAGAAGAACCGTCCCTCTGTGACACTCTTCAAACACCCCCTCCTTCGGAGGGGCTTGGGGAGGCCTTCAAGGGCATCCCCTACAGCGACATCGTCGACGAGTGGTGGCGTCAGCACGGTGGTGAACCTCAGGAGGGTGAGCGTAACATCGGACTGCACAAGCTGGCCGTCCACCTGCGTACCATCTGCGACAACGACGCCAAGCTGCTGTTCGACGTGATGCCACACCTGGGACTCTCCGACCAAGAGGTGCGCAGCATCATCGCCTCGGCTACCAAGGACCAGCCCAAGGGTCTGACGACGGAGATGAAGGCCGTGCTCACCAAGCTGGGCATCGAAAAATCACACAAAGGGTCTGACCCTTTGTGTGGTGCGAGTGTTCCACCCGAGATGCCTAAGAAGCTGCCGAAGCTGATCAAGCTGCTGACCTCGAAGACGCCCGACATCTACAAGCCTACGGTGGCGCATGCTGTGTTCCCGTCGTTGGCAACCCATTTGTGGAACGTCGGTTTCGAGTACATCGACGGTGTGGTGCATCAGGCTACGTTGATGAATGTGGTGATGGCTGAAACTGGTGCCGGCAAGAGCTGCATCGACATGCCCATCAAGTGCATCATGGCCGACATAGACGAGCGCGACAAGCAGAACCTGGCGCGTGAGAAGGCGTGGAAGGACGAGGTGAACTCGCAAGGTGCCAACAAGAAGAAGGACAAACGTCCTGATGGGCTAGTGATTCAGCACATCGATGCCGACATGACCAATGCAGCCTTCGTGATGCGACTGGAAGAGTCGGACGGTCACTTCCTCTACGTGAAGCTGAACGAGATTCAGCTGTTCGATGCGCTGAAGGGCAACGGCAAGAGCGGTCAGCAGTTCCAGATTATGTGTCTGGCCTTCGACCCAGGCAATGAGTACGGACAGACGCGCGTGGGTACGCAGTCCATTTCGGCGCGTGTCAAGGTACTGTTCAACTGGAATGCCTGCACCACCATCAAAGAGGGTAGGCAGTACTTCGCCAAGGTGCTGGTGAACGGACCACTGTCGCGTATCAACTTCTGCACCATCCCTGCCCAGCCTATCGGTTCGCCTATCCCCAAGTATGGCAAGTACGATGAGCAGTTTGCAGAGGAGTTGAAGCCCTACATCGACAACCTCTGTACGGCCACCGGCACCATCTTCTGTCCTGAGGCTTACAAGCTGGCCAAGAAGCTGAACGAGGAGTGCAAGGTGAAAGCCGTTGAGAGTCAGAGCCGTACCTACGAGAACTTCTCGTTCCGTGCCAATGTCATCGCCTATCTGAAGGCCTGCGTGCTCTACGTGGCCAACGGGTGCAAGTGGGAGAAGTCGATAGAGGATTTTATCCGTTGGTCGCTGGAGTACGACTTGTGGTGCAAGATGGAGTTCTTTGGCGATGCTGTCACCCAGGCCAACCGCTTCAACGGTCCCAGCAACAGCCAGCCTCAGAGCCTGCTGGTTTCGCTGAGTAAGGTGTTCACCCGTAAGGACTTAGAGCATCTCTACACCTCAAGGAGCATGGAAGTGAGCAAGGTGCCTCAGACCCTTCGTTCGTGGAAGTTCCGTAACCTCATTATCGAAACGGATAAGGACACCTACAAACAGCTGAAGTACGCTTAAGCGTTACAGCGTTACAGGCGTTACAGCGAAATGTGTAACAAAAGAACCGACGTAACAAAAGAACCGTCCCTCTGTTACATTACATGAGAGTGCACAGTGGATACCCCCATTGTGCACTTCTTTCAGAAAAACACGAATTAATTTGATTTCATCGAATTTTGTCGCGACTCAGCAGAGGAAAAGTAAACTTTTCTCTGCATTTGCTGCTCCAAAATTTGGATATGTCTGCGGTTTGTACTAACTTTGCAGGCTAAAAGATGTATTGATATGGTAAAGAGAAGATGGCGCTGCAAGCCCGGACAACAGCCTTCGGAGCTGGACAAGCGCATCATGTATTTGGAAAACAAAGGGGCGCTGGTGCCTACGCCGGACCTGATCAAGACCCCTGAAATGATAGAGGGCATCCGCCGTGCGGGTGTCGTCAATACGGGCGTGTTGGACACTGTGGAGAAGGAGATTTGCGCAGGCATGTCGACGCTGGAAATCGACCAGATTTGTCGCGACTACTGTGCCCTGCACAATGCCATACCCGCCTGCCTGAACTATGGTGGCGACGAGGAGACGCCTCCGTTCCCGATGAGCGTCTGCACGAGCATCAACGAGGTGGTGTGTCACGGCATTCCCAAGGCCGAGGATATTTTGGAGGAGGGCGACATCATCAACGTCGACTTCACCACGATTCTCGACGGCTACTATGCCGATGCCTCGCGCATGTTCATCATCGGCAAGACCAGTCCTGAGAAGGAACAGCTGGTGCGCGTCACCAAGGAATGTCTGGAAATCGGTATGGAGGCCGCCAAGCCCTGGGGCTTCGTCAACGACATCGGCAAGGCCATTCAGAAGCATGCCAACAAATACCACTACGGGGTGGTGCGCGACTTGTGCGGACACGGTGTGGGCAATGCCTTCCACGAAGACCCTGAGGTGGCGCATTTCCAGCAGAAGGGCAACGGCATGCTGCTGGTGCCAGGCATGGTGTTTACGATTGAACCGATGATTAACATGGGCACGTGGAAAGTCTTTATCGACTCCGAAGACCCGTATGGCTGGGAGGTCATCTCCGACGACGAACTGCCCTCGGCACAGTGGGAGCACACGCTGCTGATGACGGAGCACGGGGTGGAGGTGCTGTCGCATTAAAGCCTCCCCCAACCCCTCCGAAGGAGGGGAGATTAATTCCTTAAGAATTAGAAAATATGGAAGAAAATAGTAAACAACAGGCGAATGTGGCCCCCCTCCCTTCGGAGGGGTCGGGGGAGGCTCCTATATATATATTAGGTATAGAGTCGAGTTGCGACGACACCAGTGCTGCTGTGCTAAAGGATGGCGTGCTGCTGTCGAACGTGACGGCATCGCAGGCCGTGCACGAGTCGTATGGCGGCGTGGTGCCTGAACTGGCATCGCGAGCACATCAGCAGAACGTGGTGCCTGTGGTGCACGAGGCTATCAAGCGCGCTGGCATCAAGAAGGAACAACTGTCGGCTGTGGCCTTTACACGAGGCCCAGGACTGATGGGTTCGCTGTTGGTGGGTGTCAACTTCGCCAAGGGGTTTGCCCGTTCCTTAGGCATTCCCCTGATTGACGTCAACCATTTGCAAGGGCACGTGATGGCGCACTTTATAGCCTCCCCCGACCCCTCCGAAGGAGGGGGTGTTGGGATACATCATGCTGTCGATTCTTCCGTCACTTCATCAAATCAAACATCCCCTCCTTCGGAGGGGCTTGGGGAGGCTTTTCCCCCTTACCCCTTCCTTTGCCTGTTGGTCAGCGGTGGTAACTCGCAGATTGTCAAGGTGAATGCCTACAACGATATGGAGGTGCTGGGACAGACCATCGACGATGCTGCCGGCGAGGCTATCGACAAGTGTTCGAAGGTGATGGGACTGGGCTATCCCGGTGGCCCTATTATCGACCGGCTGGCGCGTCAGGGCAACCCCAAGGCCTACCAGTTCTCGGAGCCGCATATCCCCGGCCTCGACTACAGCTTCTCAGGTCTGAAGACGTCGTTCCTCTATAATCTGCGCAAGTGGATGGAGGACGACCCCGACTTCATCGAACACCACAAGGAAGACATCGCAGCCTCGTTGGAATGGACCATTGTGGACATTCTGATGAAGAAGCTGAAGCTGGCCGTCAAGCAGACAGGAATCAAGCATGTGGCTGTGGCTGGTGGCGTGAGTGCCAACAACGGTCTGCGCAATGCCTTCCACGACTATGCCAAGCGCTATGGGTGGACCATCTACATCCCGAAGTTCAGCTATACCACCGACAATGCCGCCATGATAGGCATCGTGGGGTACTACAAGTATCTTGACAAGGAATTCTGTCCGATTGACGCACCAGCGTTCTCGAGAGTCACCTTTAAATAGTAAATCGCTCAATCAGTAAATCGGTCAATCAAACAATAAATTGTAAATTGTCAAATTGTAAATTACAAGATGGATTTCGAAAGCAAGATTATCAGCAGGGAAGTCAGTCAGCTGCTGTGGGAAATGGAGAAAACGGTAAGTACGGCGGAAAGCTGTACGGGTGGACGAATCGCAGAAGCCATCATCGCGGTGCCTGGTGCTTCGAAGTATTTCAAGGGTGGCATCATCTCCTATGTCGATGAAATCAAGGAATCGCTGCTGGGCGTGAGCCGTCAGGTGCTTGACGAGCAGACTGCCGTCTGCGAAGAAGTGGCCTGTCAGATGGTAAAGGGGGCCTGCAAGTCGTTGAATACCGACTATGCCATCTCAGCCACCGGATTTGCCGGTCCTACGGGTGGCACGAAGGACATTCCCGTGGGTACCATTTGGCTGGCATGCGGCACGATAGACCGTCAGGTGACGCTGAAGGTTCAGGAAGACCACGGACGCGATATCAACCTCGCCATTGCCACCAACAAAGCGATGCTGATGTTCCTCGATTTCCTGAAATCAGAGACCCAAACGGAAGAAAAGCAAGGGTAAAGTAGAGTGGGAGCGTTAAAAAATATTAAGAGTAAGCCATTTCTCATTTCTCATTTCTCATTTCTCATTAAAAATGTGTACCTTTGCACCCTGTTTGGAGTAAGTTATAATTAGGAACAAGAAAAAAAGTAGATAGAAATGTCGAAAATTTGTCAGATTACGGGAAAGAAGGCACAGATTGGTAATAATGTGTCTCACTCAAAGCATCGCACCAAGCGCAGCTTTGACGTTAACCTGTTCAGCAAGAAGTTCTACTATGTTGAGGAGGCTTGCTGGATTCAGTTGAAGATCAGCGCTGCTGGTCTGCGTATGATTAATAAGGTAGGTCTGGATGCTGCCCTGAAGCAGGCTGTTGCCAAGGGTTTTGTTGACTGGAAGGATATTAAAGTAATAGGAGACTAACAACTATGGCAGGTAAGAAAGCTAAGGGTAATCGCGTTCAGGTCATCCTGGAGTGCACCGAGATGAAGGAGAGTGGACTGCCCGGAACAAGCCGTTACATCACGACGAAGAACCGCAAGAACACTCCTGAGAGAATGGAACTCAAGAAGTATAACCCCATCCTGAAGCGCATGACTGTGCACAAGGAGATTAAATAATCTATTTAAAGCATGGCAAAGAAAACCGTCGCTACCCTCCACGAAGGCTCAAAGGATGGTCGCGCTTACACAAAGGTTATCAAGATGGT
>JBGUQW010000042.1:0-123498 GCA_045131435.1 Prevotella sp. | reverse complement strand
GCCTCTTGTCGGATTCGAACCAACGACCCCGAGATTACAAATCACGTGCTCTGGCCAACTGAGCTAAAGAGGCGGGTGGGCAGCTTACTATATCGCGCCGCTACAACCAAGTACCCTTGCTATGTTCCCATCCTGGGGGATTCCGAGGGAGCTGGCCGTACAGGACTGCCCGTGAAATTACTGTTTGTCGATGGACAAATGACTCTTGTCTCTTCAAAAGCGGGTGCAAAGGTACAACATTAAATTAAAAATTAAACATTAAAGATTAAAAAAAATCCAATTTTAACATTTTTAGGCACAAACAGAGCAAAATATTTAATATTTCATCTTTCATCTTTAATCTTTTTCGTACCTTTGCACACGACTTTATACTTATGACACCGGAAGAATATGTTCAACTGAAAGCGTTTGCCCGACAAGACGGGGCATTGATGGCGCTGCTGTGGATAGGCTCTCTGATTTGTTACATACAAGGACTGAGCAGCCCTGTCATGGGCATGCTGGCCCTGATGCTCATCATCGCATCACCGTTCTTTGCGGCCAGCAGACTGCGTCACTTCCGCAACTACGCCCGTGAGGGAATCATTTCTTTTGCACGCGGGTATGCATACACTATCTTAATATTCTTCTATGGCGGCCTGTTGCTGGCAGCTGCCATCTACATCTACTTCGCCTTCATCGATGGAGGGTTCCTGATGGCAAAGTTGACGGAGTCAGTACATTCTGAGGATGGACGCCAGCTGCTGCAGAGCTATGGCATGGTGGAACAAATGAACGATCAACTGAAGCTGATGAGTGCCATGCGTCCCATAGACTTCGCACTGAACATGCTGACCATCAACATCATGTCAGGGCTGTTCCTGGGACTGCCCATTGCTGCACTGACACAGAAGGTAAAAGTGAAGACTGAAAAGTAAATTGTAAAATAGCAAAATTGCTCAATAAATAGTAAATTGTAAAATTGTCAAATTGTAAATTCAAATAATGGATATATCAGTAGTAATACCTCTCTATAATGAGGATGAATCACTGCCCGAGCTCTATTCGTGGATAGAGCGGGTGATGACGGCTAACCATTTCAGCTTTGAGGTCATCTTCGTCAACGACGGCTCGACAGACCACTCGTGGGACGTTATCACTGAACTGGCTGCACGCTCAGAACATGTCAAGGGCATCAAGTTCCGTCGCAACTATGGTAAGTCGCCAGCCTTGTACTGTGGCTTCAAGGAAGCCCAGGGCGACGTCATCATTACGATGGATGCCGACCTGCAGGACTCGCCCGACGAGATACCAGAACTGTACAAAATGATAAAAGAAGACGGCTACGACCTCGTCAGCGGCTATAAACAAAAACGCCACGATCCGCTGTCGAAGACCATACCTACGAAGCTGTTCAATGCCACGGCACGTAAGGTTAGCGGTATTAAGAACCTGCATGACTTCAACTGTGGCCTGAAGGCCTATCGGCGTGATGTGGTGAAGAATATCGAGGTTTTCGGTGAAATGCACCGCTTCATTCCCTATCTGGCCAAGAATGCCGGTTTCGACAAGATTGGCGAGAAAGTGGTACACCACCAGAAGCGCCAGTATGGCAAATCGAAGTTCATGGGCTGGAACCGCTTCGTCAACGGCTATCTGGATCTCATGACATTGTGGTTCCTGGGCACCTTTGGCAAGAAGCCCATGCACGTATTCGGATTCCTGGGCACCATTGTGTTCATTATTGGCTTCTTCTCTGCACTATGGCTGGGCGTCGAGAAGGCATGGGCCCTGTATCAGGGCGTCCCCATGCGACTGGTAACCAATTCGCCCTATTTTTACATTGCACTGACCATGATGATGATTGGTACGCAGCTGTTCCTCGCCGGATTCCTGGGCGACCTGATCAGTCGCAACAGTGCCGGACGTAACGAATATCAAATAGAAGACCATATCAGATGCGGAAAATAGTCTGTTTTATCCTGACGGCCATTGTGTTAGCCGGGTGTTTCAGCATCGACTGTCCTGTCAACAACCTAGTGTACACTAACTATGAGCTGAAAAAGGGGGACGGCACTCCCGACACGTTGAATACCGATTCGTTATGGATTTTCATCCGACGTGCTGGGGACGATACGCTGACAGTGAGGGTGAATGCCTTGACTGGCAAATCGGCTAGCAGTTTCTCGCTGGACATCAGCTATACCCAGCCTGAGGACGAGTTCTATCTGGTGCTGAGAGACACCGCCAAGGAACAACACCAATGGGTAGACACCTTCCGCATCAGGAAGGAGAATTATCCGCACTTCGAATCGGTAGACTGCAAGGCGGCTTACTTCCACGACCTGACAGGCACCATGACAACCCATCACATCATTGATTCGATAACCATCCAACATTCACATGTAGACTATGAAATTACGAACACGCATCTATACATGTATCTCAAGCCTCGGCGTTAGTCTGCTGCTGTTGATGATGACAGCCACTCCTGCCCGCGCTCAGAAGAAGCTGTTTGTCATGGAAGAGGACTCTGTTGCCTTTTTCCAGGGCTTTTCAGTATCGTTCGACCTGGTAGGACTTGGTATGATGATGATGAGTGACCACGGTGAATACG
Source organism: Prevotella sp. (assembly GCA_045131435.1). GTDB lineage: Bacteria > Bacteroidota > Bacteroidia > Bacteroidales > Bacteroidaceae > Prevotella. The sequence continues at coordinate 120,902 of JBGUQW010000042.1, read as the reverse complement.
AGGGTGCTCTGCGTGTGAACCTGCACGACCAGTGGTTTCCCATCTTTGAGTTAGGACTGGGACGTGCCAACCACGAGAATGATGATGTGACAGGCATTACCTATAAGACGTCAGCGCCTTACTTCCGTTTGGGTATGGACTGGAACCTGCTGAAGAAGAAGCATCAGAAGAACCGCATGTTTGCCGGATTCCGTTATGCCTATACCAACTACAAGTGTGACGTCATCCGCGAAAACCTACCGGACCCCGTGTGGAAAACGGAGGCAGGCTTTGGAGTCCGCGACATGAAGTGTTACATGCACTGGCTTGAAATCGTGTTCGGCATCGATGCCAAAATATTCGGGCCGTTGCATCTGGGATGGAACGTAAGATACAAACGCAAGCTGTTCCACGACGAAGGAGAGTTGGGCAATTCGTGGTATGTGCCTGGTTTTGGCATTAACGACCGCGACCAAATAGCAGCCAACTTCAATGTGATTATTGACATTTAAGACACTATGACTAACAGCCAAAAGAAACGGCTTATATGGCAAGTCCCATTCCTGATGCTGCTCATCGTAGGCACCGTCCTCATCATTCGCCAGCAGCATAACATGCCCTACCAGAAATGTGCTGGGAGCATCTTCGGCACCATCTATCATATTACCTACCAGCACGAAGAAGACCTGGAGGCAGAGCTGGTAGCCAAGATGCAGGAAGTGGACTCAGCCCTTTCGATGTTCAACGAAAAGAGCATCATCTCGAACATCAACCGCAATGAAAAGAACGAGCCGAACGAGATGTTCATCAATGTCTTCCAACTGGCACAACAGGTTTCTGAAGATACCTACGGGGCCTTCGACATCACCGTTGCACCACTGGTGAACGCATGGGGCTTCGGTTTCAGAAACAGCGAAATGCCCACCCAGCATGCTGTTGACTCACTACGTGCCATTGTTGGCTATAAGAAGGTTCGTTTCGACGGAAAACATGTTGTCAAGGACGACCCGCGGATAACCCTTGACTGTTCAGGAATAGCTAAAGGTTATGCTGTAGACGTCGTAGCGCAACTGCTTGACAAAAAGGGCGTTACCAATTATATGGTAGAGATAGGCGGTGAGATTTCCACACGAGGCATCAGCGAAAAACGCCTGCCCTGGAAGATTGGCGTTACCAAGCCCACCAACGACCCTGAACAGGAAGACAACGAGTTGCAGGCCATCATCAATGTCACCGACAAATGTATGGCCACCAGTGGCAACTATCGCAACTTCTATTACAAGAATGGCAAGCGATATGCCCACACCATCGATCCCAAGACGGGGTATCCTGTTCAGCACAACATTTTGTCGGCCACCGTGCTCAGCAGCAAGTGTGCTCGTGCCGATGCCTATGCCACAGCTTTCATGGTGATGGGATTCGACAGCGCTCAGAAGGTACTGGAGCGCAATCCTGACCTGATGGCATACCTCATCTACGACGAAAAGGGCGAGAACCGTGTGTGGTACTCTTCTGCATTGAAAGATAAGATACAGAAGTAATGGAGATTTACGACCGATTGTTGCAGTTCACCCTGTTTCAGGGTATGAGCCATGCAGACCTGATGCAGGTAGCCGGACACACTAAGTTCGGATTCTCCAAGCTGGTAGCAGGTAAACGACTGGTGAAAGAGGGCGATGCCTGTTCACACCTCATCTTCCTGACCAGCGGCACATTGACTGTCGAGACCCAGAGCATCGACCACAGCTGTCGTGTCATAGAACAGGTTTCAGCACCCTATATCATACAACCCTACCACCTCTTCGGCATCTCACAGCGCTATACTTCGACGTTCAAGACGCTCACCGACTGTAACTTCATCTCCCTCGACAAACAAGAGGTCCTCCTGTTGCTGGAGACACAGCTAGTGTTCAGGCTCAATATGCTCAACATCATGGCGACAGAGAGCCAGCGACTGCGACTGCAACAGTGGCGACAGGCACCACGATCGTTGCGCGAGCGCATTACCCGCTTTTTGTTCTCACGCTGCCTCTATCCTGCAGGACCCAAGACATTCTTTATACTGATGAATCAGATGGCTGCTGACCTCAACGACAGTCGTCTCGACATCAGCCATGCACTCAACGACATGCAGGCCGACGGCCTCTTGACCCTCCATCGCGGACGTATTGAAATTCCTATGTTAGAACGATTATTAATGTAAGTTAGAACGATTATTGATGTAGTCATGAAAAAGCCGATTTACCTATTTACTCTTTTGCTCGTATGCCTGTTCATATCTTGTGGTAATCGCCAACGGCTCAAGTCGTTCAACAATGTTATTACAGGCGACGACAGTCTTAACATCGAACTGTCGCAGGCCGACACCCTGACCTATTACAGCGAAATGCTCGGAATGGAAATCACCTATCCCAGCTATCTGCGACATCAATTGATGGAGGACGACCAGATGGAGGTGTTCTTCAATGACGACGTGTCGCTGTCGTTCATGGAACAGCAGCTATTCAAGGGAGACGATATCTTCCGCACACCAGGACAGCAGCTGATGGGCATGGGTGCAGAACTGCTTGAAGCTGACGACAAATACAGCATCCATACTGGTCAGGAAGGCGATTTTGAATACTATGCTAAGGTCATTGACGATTCCACACGACTCATCACCGTCATCTTACGATACCTGCCTAATCGCGGGGAAGCTGTCAGCGACCTCAAGAAATATGTGCATGACTTCCAGTTACCCTAATCATTCACGGGGCATGGAGTATTCGCATCCACAATATAATTGGTTGTAGAATCCATACTCCTTTAACAGCTGGTTGCGTCGTTCCTGCAAACCACCCTTCCGCCAGTTCTGAGACCAGAAACGACAGTGTCCATTAACCGTTTGTTCTGCTATCAAACCTGCACGCTCTATCTGTTCCAGACTCTTCCAACGGCTGGAGGCCAGTGTCGTGGCAAACCAGGTGACGCCCAACTCGCGGGCCTTGCGAGCAGTCTCTGTCAGGCGTAGCACGAAACACTGTTCACAGCGACGCCCACGCTCTGGTTCCCCCTCCAGTCCGCAGACGCCTTGTTTCCAGTTGTCATGATCATAGTCACCATCAATCCAACGGATACCCAGATTCTCAGCATGGCGCTTGCTCTCCTGCTTACGGGTTTCGTACTCCTCCCGAGGATAAATATTTGGATTATAATAAAAAATGGTTGGGCGCACGTCATGAGCCAGCAACCACTCGACGATGGCTGACGAACAAGGGGCACAACAGGCATGTAACAGCACTTCGTGGCACCCTTCGGGAATTTGTATCGCTGGTTGCTTCAAACTTTAATCTTTAATCTTTCATTTTTAATCTTTCATCTTCAAAGTCCACGCGCTTTCCAGATACGGTCCTTTGCTGCATTAATCTCCTGGAACTTCTTCTCAGCGGCCTTACGGATATCCTCACCCAATGCTGCCACCTTATCGGGATGGTGCTCAAGAGCCAAACGACGATAAGCACGCTTCACCTCGTCGTCAGAAGCATCAGGACTGACACCCAGTACCTGATAGGCTGATGCCAAATCGTCCTTGCCCATGCCTAACATAGAGTCAATCTCGTCAACGGACATCTGCAGCCATTGGGCACACTCTTTCATCGCTGTCACTTCCGACGGGTCTACGCGTCCGTCAGCCTGCGAAATGAGAACGAGGAAGTTCAGTAGCTGCAAACGCTGTGCATGATCCATGTTGCTCGCAATTTGTCCACAGCATTGCATGACGGTATTTCTGAACGAAGCAGCTCCAACCCGTTTCTGCTCATCAAAGAGTTTACGCAGAATGTCGTCGCCCTGTCGACTGGCCACATCGCCGAAGTTCTGGCGGAGCACGTTACGCACCAGTTCCATCTCAGAGTGCATCACCTTGCCGTCTGCCTTGATGACATACGAGGCCAGCACCAGCATTGAAAACAGGAAACTGTTTCGCTGTCCTTGGTTAGCACGTGCCGTAGCCTGCTGTCGCGCCCTGCCAAAGGCATTTTCAAATGTACCTTGTGTATCGGGCGTATTCACTGAGTCAAGCATGGAGTCGAACATGCCACCAAACAAAATACCCAGCAAAGCACCCAGCGGCCCAGCCGTCATAAATCCGAGGAATCCTCCTATCCACTTACCTATTGCCATATTTTTACTTACCTCTTACTTCTAACTTCTTACATCATACTTCATTAATACTCATGCCACCAAACCTTACCGTTTGTCTCCTCACGCTCCAAGTCATCGATGAGGCACTCGGCCAATTTCAACACGGTCTCCTGGGGAACCTTCAGACGACAGTCATTGCTATGAGGATTGATGGATGCCAGGAAATGGGGCACTTCATTCTTGTACACCTCCTTCATGTGGACGTTACCGGCGTCTGTACCGGCACACGAATAGGTGATATTGGCCAGACGGTCACACAGCTTCACAAATGGTGCATAAGGAGTCTGGCGGATACCCAGGTAATACTTCTCCCCTGCCCTTTCAGCACGGTTGCGCCCCTTGTCGTTGGTCAGCGCATAGACAATCTCAGTAGCCATCAGCGCCTGTTCTTCAGTCATAAAGCCACGGGCCACCCTTAATACATCGTTGTACGACTGACGGGCATCCTCGATACTGTCGTGATAGTAGCCTCCAAAGAACAACGGCAAGATGTCGTCCTCGCTGGCACATACCAGATGACCATAGTCACGGATGCCATTGACCACCATATCCAAGTGATAGCCGTATGGCAGCGAGTCTCCATACGTCTGATTGACATGCTCATGCAATTCGTGGGCAGACTGGCGTATCTGCTCTATCTGAGCAGCATACTTTTCCATATATGTTTCAAAGCGTTCTCTTTCCATAGCATGCAAAGTTACGAACTTTTTTTCAATTTCCTACAACTTATGTGCAAAATTTTCATAAGCACAAACCATCACCCCACTTTTTTACATTTTCCTTTGGTATTTTCCTCGTTTATTTGTACCTTTGCAAACTCATTAAACGAAGTTTAAAACAAAAAAAAGTAAAATGAAGCCAACAGCAATACTGCTTCTGCATTGTCCTGACCAGCAGGGCATCATATCGGAAGTAACTAGATTTATTACGGATAACAAGGGTAACATCGTCTATCTTGACCAGTATGTGGACAAGCAAGACGGCATGTTTTTTATGCGCATAGAATGGGAATTGGACGGTTTTCTGATTCCCCGTGACAAGCTCTATGACTACATTACAACACTCTATGCACAGCGCTACCAGATGAAGTTCTCGCTCTACTACAGCGATAAACGTCCGAGAATGGCCATCTTTGTATCGAAGATGAGTCACTGCCTTTACGACCTTCTGGCTCGCTGGAAGGCCGGAGAGTTCAACTGTGACATTCCGTGCATTGTGTCGAACCACGAGGATCTGCGCTATGTTGCCGAGCAGTTCGGCATTCCCTATTATGTGTGGAGCATCAAGAAGGACCACTCGAACAAACAGGAGGTGGAGCAGGCCGAGATGGAGCTGCTGAAGAAGGAGGATATCTCGTTCATCGTGCTGGCTCGTTACATGCAAATTATCTCGGATGAGATGATTGCCGCCTATCCGCATCACATCATCAACATCCACCACTCGTTCCTTCCGGCATTCATCGGTGCCAAGCCGTACCATCAGGCATGGGAGCGTGGCGTAAAGATTATCGGTGCCACAAGCCATTATGTGACTGCAGAGCTCGACGCTGGCCCCATCATTGAACAGGACGTGACACGCATCACGCACAAGGATACCCCCGAGAGTTTGGTGCTGAAAGGCAAAGACCTGGAGAAGATTGTGCTGTCGCACGCCGTCTCAAAACACATTCAGCGCAAGATCCTGACGTATAAGAACAAAACCATCATATTCTCATGACCGTAGCAATCGTCAAATATAATGCCGGCAATATCTATTCGGTGGTAAACGCTCTGAAACGACTGGGCGTAGAACCCTTGCTGACGGATGATGCCGAACAGCTGAAGCAGGCAGACAAGGTGCTGTTTCCTGGTCAGGGACATGCAGGCGAAGCGATGGACTATCTGAAGGCCAGACGACTCGACGAGGTCATTCGTGACCTGAAGCAACCTGTATTTGGTATCTGTGTCGGCCAGCAACTGCTGTGCAAGTACTCGGAAGAAGGCGACACGGAATGTATCGGTATCTTTGACGCAGAGGTGAAACGCTTCCAGCCGACAAGGCACGAAGACAAGGTGCCCTGTATGGGATGGCAGAATCTCTACGATTTGAAGTCACCATTGATGAAGGGGCTTGGCAACGATCCTTACGTCTATTTCGTCCATTCGTACTATGTGCCGTTGTGCGAGGAGACCATTGCTACTGCCGACTACATCCTGCCCTACTCTGCCTCAATGCACAAGGACAATTTCTATACTTGCCAGTTCCATCCGGAAAAGAGTGGAGCGGTAGGTGAACGCATCATTAAAAACTTCCTTGAATTATGATAGAACTGATTCCTGCTATCGACATCATCAACGGCCAGTGTGTACGCTTGACGAAGGGCGACTACGACCAGAAAACCGTTTACGGTGAGCCATTGGACATGGCTTGCGAATTCGAACGTATCGGTTTTAAGCGCCTGCATGTTGTTGACCTTGACGGCGCCAAGTCGAAGCATATTGTTAACGATGCCGCTTTGAAGGCTATCACAGCCCAGACTCAGTTGACGGTGGATTTTGGTGGTGGCATCAAGACCGACGAAGATATTGAGAAAGCTTTCGCTTCGGGAGCCTCCATGGTAACTGTAGGGTCTATCGCCGTCACCCAGCCAGACCTCTTTATAGGTTGGTTGGAGAAGTATGGTGAGGAACGAATCATACTGGGTGCCGACGTTCGCAACGGCAAAATCAGTATCAATGGCTGGAAGGAAGAATCCGAGGAAGACCTGCTGCCGTTCCTGAAGAAATACATCGACGCAGGTGTACGCAACGTGCTGTGTACGGAGATTTCCAAGGACGGCACACTGCAAGGACCGGCCATCGACCTTTACAAGCGTGTGATGGATGCTTACCCCGACCTGCACCTGATTGCCAGCGGTGGTGTGTCATGTATTGAAGATATCAAGGCTTTAGACGCTGCCGGTATTCCTGCCGTAGTGTTCGGAAAAGCCATTTATGAAGGTAAGATAAATTTGAAAGAACTATGGGCTTGGCAAAACGCATAATACCCTGCTTGGACGTGAAAAACGGTGAGACTGTTAAGGGCGTCAACTTTGTCAACTTGCGCAGTGCCGGTGATCCCGTAGCACTGGGTAAGAGCTATAGCGAACAAGGTGCCGACGAGCTGTGTTTTCTCGACATCACAGCATCGTTTGAAGGCCGTAAGACTTTTACTGAGATGGTAACCCGCGTGGCAGAGACCATTAACATACCTTTTACCGTGGGCGGAGGCATCAACGAACTGAAGGACGTGGAGCGACTGCTTTATGCCGGTGCCGACAAGGTGAGTGTTAACAGTGCCGCTATCCGCCGTCCTGAACTCATCAACGAGATAACTACCCGCTTCGGTTCCCAGGTATGCGTTGTCGCCATTGATGCCCGTCTGGACGAAGACGGTTGGCACTGCTATCTGAAAGGCGGTCGTGAACGTACTGAGCGTGGCCTGTTTGAATGGGCTTATGAGGCTCAGGAACGCGGAGCCGGCGAAATCCTCTTTACGAGTATGAACCACGATGGCACCAAGAACGGCTATGCCAATGAAGCCCTTCGCGAATTGAGTGACAAGCTCTCCATACCTATCATCGCCAGTGGAGGTGCTGGATGCAAGGAACACTTCCGTGACGTTTTCGCAGAGGGTCATGCTGATGCAGCCTTGGCTGCTTCCGTCTTCCACTTTGGGGAGATTCCCGTTCCCGAGCTGAAGCAATATCTAAGAAACGAAGGGATAAACGTTCGGATATGAGAAGTTAAAGGAGTTTAGAGATATGAATATTGACTTTGAAAAAATGGGCGGACTTGTTCCTGCCATCATACAAGACGCCGAGACACGGAACGTGCTGATGCTGGGCTTCATGAACGAAGAGGCATACCAGAAAACGCTGGAAACTAAGCATGTCACCTTCTGGAGCCGCACACGCAATTGTTTATGGACAAAAGGTGAAACCAGCGGTCATTTCCTCAATCTTGTGGACATGAAGACAGACTGCGACAACGACACGCTGTTGGTGCGCGTTCATCCCATAGGTCCCACATGCCACACCGGTACCGACACCTGCTGGGGCGAAGAGAACGTGCAGCAAGGTTCCCCCTTGCAGTCCGACGCCTCTCCCCTGTCCTTCCTCTCCGAGCTACAGTCGTTCATTGACAAACGCAAGCAGGAAATGCCCGAAGGCTCATACACGACCAGCCTATTTAACAAAGGCATCAACAAGATTGCTCAGAAAGTAGGCGAAGAGGCACTGGAAACAGTCATTGAGGCCACCAATGGTACCAAAGACCATCTGGTATACGAAGCCTCCGACCTGTTATACCACCTCATTGTGTTGCTGACCGAAAAAAGTCTGCGCATCGAAGATGTTGCTGAAGAGCTGCACCGCCGCCATGATCCCGACTGGGATCGCCAGCGACGTGAGGCCAAGGCGGCAGGCAAGATGAAGTAGATGAAACCACGGAATACCGGAATAACGACATAACGACATAACAAGCAATGTTAATAGATTATCAGAAAGCGAACATCTACCAGAAAGACGACATACTGGTGCTGAAAGAGGTAGACTTTCACGTCGATGAAGGTGAGTTTATTTACATTATCGGACGTGTGGGTGCGGGTAAGAGCACGCTCCTTAAGACGTTGTATTTCGAACTGGACGTCGACGAAGCAGAAAATGCCACGGTGCTAAACCATGACCTGCGCACCCTGAAGAAGAAACACATCCCTGCCCTGCGCAAGCAGATGGGTATCATCTTCCAGGACTTCCAGCTGTTGAGTGACCGTTCCGTACGCGACAATCTCCGTTTCGTATTGAGGGCTACCAGCTGGAAGGACAAGAACGAGATTGACGAGCGCATTGACGACGTTCTGGGCGATGTGGGCATGCAGGAGAAAGGTGACAGCTTTCCTCATGAGCTGTCGGGTGGTGAACAACAGCGCATTGCCATTGCCCGTGCCATCCTGAATAAGCCCAAGGTCATCATAGCCGATGAGCCCACGGGTAATCTTGACATGGAGACAGCCCATCAGATTATCGAACTGCTTCGCCGTGTGACACAAATGGGCACAGCTGTTGTCATGACTACGCATAATACCTCGTTGCTGAAGGAATTTCCCGGCATCGTCTACCGTTGCATCAACCAGCGGCTGGAGGACATCACCGACAGCTACAATAAAATGGCGCTGTACGAAGATGAAGAAGATGGCGACGATGGCATAGAGCCGAAGAAAGTGTCTGACTATTCCGACCGTGAAGACTTGTCGATATAAGATAGTAAAAAAGATAAAAAGATAAAAAACGAAATAGTGACTATGAAAGTAATGAAATTTGGCGGTACGTCGGTAGGAACTCCGGCCCGCATGAAAGAAGTAACTGAGTTAGTAACAAAGTCTGGTGAGCCCGTATTCGTTGTGCTCTCTGCAATGTCGGGTACTACCAATTCGCTGGTAGAAATCTCTAACTATCTGTACAAGAAGAATCCCGAGGGTGCCAACGATGTTATTAACAGTTTGGAACGTAAGTACGTGCAACACATCGACGAGTTATACTCGACAGATGCGGTGAAGCAGCAGACGCGCGAATTCCTGGACAGCGAGATGAACTATCTGCGCTCGTTCACCAAGGAGCTCTTTACCAGTTTTGAAGAAAAAAGTATTGTTGCTCAGGGCGAATTGATTTCAACCAATATGGTTGTCAACTACATGCAGGAGCAGGGCATCAAGGCAGTACTGCTGAACGCCCTTGACTTCATGCGCACCGACAAGAACTCAGAGCCCGATCCCACCTATATCCGTGAAAAGCTGAATGCTATCATGGAAAAGAATGAAGGTTACCAAGTATATGTTACCCAAGGCTATATCTGCCGTAATGCCTATGGCGAGATTGACAATCTGCAGCGCGGAGGTTCCGACTACTCAGCTTCCCTCATCGGTGCTGCCCTGAATGCTGAGGAGATTCAGATTTGGACCGATATTGACGGCATGCACAATAACGACCCGCGTGTGGTCGATGAGACGAAGCCCGTCCACCAGCTCCATTTTGAGGAAGCAGCCGAGCTGGCATACTTCGGTGCCAAGATTCTTCACCCGACATGCGTGCAGCCTGCCAAATATGCCGGAATACCCGTTCGTCTACTGAATACGATGGATCCTAATGCTGAGGGTACGATTATTTCGAACTCGACGGAATATGGCAAGATCAAGGCTGTTGCCGCCAAGGACAACATCATCGCCATCAAGATTAAGTCCAGCCGTATGTTGCTGGCAACGGGTTTCCTGCGCAAGGTCTTCGAGATCTTTGAGTCGTACCAGACCCCCATCGACATGGTATGCACCTCAGAGGTTGGTGTTTCGATGTCTATCGACAACTCTGCCCACCTTGGCGAAATCGTTGACGAGCTGAAGAAGTATGGCACCGTGACTGTCGATACGGGCATGTGCATCATCTGTGTCGTCGGTGACCTCGACTGGTCGAACATCGGTTTCGAGACGTTGGTCATGGATGCCATGAAGAATATTCCTGTTCGCATGATTTCTTATGGCGGTTCAAACTACAATATCTCGTTCCTCATCCGCGAGGAGGACAAGAAGCGTGCTCTGCAAAGTCTTAGCAATACACTGTTCAAATAATTGTTGCTTGGTACTATCATGCAGCCCCAAACACAAAAATTATGAAAGGACAATTTCCTATAGACAGACTGCAACGCCTGCAGACACCATTTTATTATTATGACGCGGAGTTGTTGCGCGAAACACTCCGCGCCATCAACAACGAGGCACAGAAGCATGATGGCTTTTCGGTGCACTATGCCATCAAGGCCAATGCCAACCCGAAGCTGCTGCGCATCATTCGCGAGGCCGGACTGGGTGTTGACTGCGTCAGTGGCGGAGAGATAGAAGCAAGTATTCGGGCAGGTTTCCCCAGTTCAAAGATCGTGTATGCCGGCGTAGGCAAGAGCGACTGGGAAATCAATCTCGGACTTGACAACGACATATTCTGCTTCAACGTGGAGAGTATTCCCGAGCTGGAGGTCATCAACAGTCTCGCTGCAGCCAAGAACAAGGTGGCCCGTGTGGCTTTCAGATTAAATCCCAACGTGGGTGCCCATACCCATGCCAACATCACCACCGGTTTGGCTGAGAACAAGTTCGGCATCGACATGCGCGACATGTTGAAAGTCATAGAAGAGGCCTCGCAAATGGCAAATGTCAAAGTGGTAGGTCTGCACTTCCATATCGGCAGCCAGATTCTGGACATGGGCGACTTCGAAGCCCTCTGCAACCGTGTCAATGAGTTGCAGCAGGTCCTGGAGCGTCATCGCATCCAATTGGAACATATCAACGTTGGTGGTGGTTTGGGTGTTGACTACCAGCATCCGAACCGTGTTCCCCTACCCGACTTCAAGGCCTATTTCGACACTTATGCCAAGAAGTTGAAACTGCGTCCAGGCCAGACATTGCATTTCGAGCTGGGACGTGCCGTGGTGGCTCAATGTGGTACGCTCTTCACGCGCGTATTATATATTAAGGAGGGAAGTGTTAAGAAATTCTGCATTGTCGATGCTGGATTTACCGACCTCATCCGTCCTGCACTCTATCAGGCCTATCACAAGATTGAGAACGTGACAAGCGAGGAGCCCAAGGATGCCTATGACGTCGTGGGACCCATCTGCGAGTCTACTGATGTCTTTGCCAAGCAGATTGACCTAAACCGCTGTCGTCGAGGCGATTTGCTGGCCATCCGTTCTGCCGGTGCCTATGGAGAGATCATGGCTATGCAATACAACTGCCGCCGTCTTCCCCAAGGCTATCTGAGCGATGAAGTCTGACATCTTGATTTAGAACGAAATCACAACCGATCATGAGTCACGAGGAGATCACCAGTCGTCTGGAACAGAAAGGCATCAAGGCCACGGCAAACCGTATTCTGGTCTATCGCGAACTGCTGCGTTCTGACCATCCGATGAGTCTGGCAGATTTGGAACAGAAGCTGCTCTCGATGGACAAGTCGAGTATCTTCCGTGTGCTGACGCTCTTCCTGGAACATGAGGCTGTTCACACCTTCAGTGACGGACGTGGCGTGGTACACTATGAACTCTGTGGCAGTGCCGGTTCATGTTCCCATGGCGATGGCCACCTGCATTTCTATTGCGAGTCGTGCCAGCAGTCGTTTTGTCTGGAAGACGTTCCCCTGCCTGACATAGAACTGCCCTACGGCTATTCTCCCCACTCCATTTCGTTTGTCGTTAAGGGGGAATGTCCTGATTGTCGCCGGCGACACCAAGACAGTCCCAAAGTATGATTATTTCTCACCTACTATGGAGCAAAAGAAGTTTTCTATCATCATAGCAGCCCATGACCAGGCAGGATTATTGGAAGCCAACCTGCCGGCATTCCTATCGGTAGCCCGTGAGGCCAATGGTGAAGTCATCGTCGTGGATGACATGTCGACTGATGATACGCCTGATGTGCTGAAACGGCTGAAAGTCGAGAACAGCGACGTCCTGTACTCCACGTTCCTGCCAAAGTCGGTGGTCATCAATCCCAGTCGGCTGCGACTTGCCCTAAACATCGGTGCCAAGGCCGCTAAAAGCGACTGCATTGTATTGGCTGATATCCAACGTCCGCCAGTTTCAACAGAGTGGTTGACAGGACTTGGCGAATCGAAGTCGTCACTGGTGTATGTCAACAGAAAAGGAGATGTCTTCCATGTCCTCGCTTCCGACCTGTCTGACCTGCGTACCATAGTGCTGAAGGCCGAACGCAAGTCTGGCAAGGGGCACCGCGGCAAGTGGATGAAACGTCGCAGAGGACTGTATGATGCATTGGCCGTGAAGAAAGCGTACGTCTATGATGCCATCAATCTTTTCGACCAGAAGCTCTCTGCCGGCCAGTTGTTGATGATGAGACTGAAAGTGTGGTTTACCTCCTAACGATAGCGGAACCATGAGAATATTGCATTACTATCCCCAGAACAATGAGATGATTGCCCAGCATGTCAAGATGTTGAGCGAAGGTGCTGATGCCGATGCCGGTTCGCAGTACAAATCCGAACGGCCCCTGATTCATTGTGCTACTGAGGAGGAACAGGCAAAGACGCTGTTGCAGGGCGGACATTACGACATCCTGCACCTTCACGGATGCTGGCGTAATTCCTCTCGTGTCATTGTCAACATGGCCATGCGCCAGGGCAGCCGACTCGTTGTCACACCACACGGAGGGCTGGAGCCTTGGGAACAGGAAGAGAACCGCTGGAAAGAGAAATGGCCCAAGCTTGTGCTCTACCAGTACAACATTATCCGTCGGGCTTATGCTGTTATTATACAGGGTAAGATGGAGAATGAGAGCATGATGCATCTGGGTTGGAATCCGCGTCTGGTCATCATTAAGAATGCTGTCATAACACAGTCTATTACACCGAAAGAAATGGTTTCCCAGACCTTCGACGTCTATCGGAAGATTATGAATTCCAACCAGTTGGAGTTGATGGACGATGATACCCGTAAGATTCTGAAAGCCCTTATCACCGTTGGTATTACTGGCGACAAGCGTTGGTTGGATCTGGATGACGAATACACCGGCGTCTCCTTCCCGACAATTTCTGCTGACCACCGCTGGCACCTGCTGCTGTGCTATGCCCATCAGGAGGATATCACCGATACCCTGCAACGAGGTATTCGCATCCTGGGACTGGACGCCCCTGACATCGACGTTGAAAAGACAGACTATTACCTGCCGGCAGGCTACACTCCCGTCGAGACCATCGGCAAAACCATCGGCTACAAGTTTGCCACCGAGAACGAGCGCTTGCTGGCTACTTTCCGTCTCATCCGCAAACTCGTCAGCAGCCGTCAGCTGAGCATCAAACACCTGATCGAGGTCGATCGTGAACTGCGTCAGCATGCCTGCAACGAAGAACTGCTGGCCGACGAATTGAAGGAACAACGCCTGTGGAAACTCGCCTCCAGGGTACTGCAGGTGACCAACGAACTGACGGGACTCCCTGAGGGCTACATGCCTATTGCTCCTTTGGATGACGGAACCACACGCTCCATCAGAAAACAAGTTGATGAACGATTAAAAATCAAATATTAAACGATATATGGCTAAGAATCCCAACGAACTACGTGACATGCACTATCTGCAGCTGCTTTCCACATCGTTTCCGAATATTGCAGCTGCCTCGACGGAAATCATCAATTTGGAGGCTATCATGAACCTGCCCAAGGGTACGGAGCATTTCCTGGCCGACCTGCATGGTGAGAGTGCTGCCTTCCAGCACGTCTTGAAGAATGCCAGCGGAAACATCCGCCGCAAGGTCAGCGAACTGTTCAAGGGCGACATCCGCGAGTCGGAACGCCGAGAACTGTGCACGCTCATTTATTATCCTGAGGAGAAGATAGAACTCATCAAGGAGTCGGAACCTGACATCGACGACTGGTATCACATCACCATCCACCGGCTGGTGGCCGTCTGTCGCGATGTGTCATCAAAGTACACACGCTCGAAGGTCCGTAAGTCACTTCCAAAGGAATTCTCGTACATCATCGAGGAGCTGTTGCACGAACGTACCGACGACATCGACAAGACGGCGTACGTCGGCAGCATCGTCGATACCATCATTTCCACGGGACGTGCCGACGACTTCATCGTGGCCATCTGTAATGTCATCCAGCGACTGGCCATCGACCAGCTGCACATCCTCGGCGACATCTACGACCGCGGCCCTGGTGCACACATCATTCTCGACACCATGAAGCAGTACCACTCATGGGACATCCAGTGGGGCAACCACGACATCCTGTGGATGGGAGCCGGTGCCGGCAACAACGCCTGTATCTGCAATGTGCTGCGCCTGTGTCTGCGCTATGCCAACCTGACGACTATCGAGGAAGCCTACGGTATCAACCTCGTGCCGCTGGCCACCTTTGCGATGGAGGTCTATGGCGACGATCCCTGCGAGGAATTCTATCCCAAGCTGTTGAAGGACAATACGATGGATGAGAAATACCAGCGCTTGACTGCCCAGATGCACAAAGCCATCACCGTCATCCAATTCAAGAAAGAAGCCCTCATCTTCCACCGCCGTCCGGAATGGCAGATGGAAGACCGTTGTCTGCTGGAGCATATCGACTACGACCGCGGCGTGTGCACCATCGACGGCAAGGAGTATGACATGCGCTCCTGCCACTTCCCCACCATCGATCCCAACCATCCCAACGAGCTGACTCCCGAGGAATACCAACTGATGGAGAAGCTGCACCATTCGTTCCGTGTCAGCGAGAAGCTGCAGAAACATATCAAGATGCTGCTGTCCCACGGCTGCATGTACACCATCTGCAACCAGAACCTGCTGTTCCATGCCTCCATACCGTTGAATGCCGACGGCAGCCTGAAGGATGTCGAGCTCTACAAGGGCGAGAAATACCACGGCCACGAACTGATGCACAACATCGGGATGCTGGTGCGGGCAGCCTTCGAAAACGATACCGACCAGGAACTGCGACTCTTTGCTCGCGACTACTTCCTCTACCTTTGGTGCGGCAAGGATTCCCCCTTGTTCGACAAGTCCAAGATGGCTACCTTCGAGCGCTATTTCCTGACCGACAAGACCACCTTCAAGGAGGATAAGGGCTACTACTTCCAGTTGCGCGACAACGAAGATGTGTGCGACCGCATCCTTGACGCCTTTGGTGTGACAGGTCCCAACCGACATATCATCAACGGACATGTCCCCGTCCATGTGGCCAAGGGCGAGAACCCCATCAAGGCCAACGGCAAGCTGATGGTCATCGACGGCGGTTTCTCGGAGGCCTACCATTCCGAAACCGGTATTGCCGGCTATACGTTGGTGTACCATTCCCGTGGTTTCCAGCTGGTACAGCACGAGCCGTTCACCTCTGCCAGCGATGCCATCCAACGAGGCAGCGACATCAAGTCGACCACCCAGCTGGTTGAGTTGTCTGCCCACCGCATGCGTGTGGCCGATACCGACAAGGGCCGTGAGCTCCGTGCCCAGGTAGAAGACCTTCGCCAGCTGCTCTACGCCTATCGTCACGGTATCATCAAAGAAAAGAAATGATGTCCGACGTCCTCATTTCCTTAGGTTCCAACTATCTTCCGGCGGTCCACATGCAGTGGGCCTCCGAACGGTTGGCGCTGCTGCTGACCGATGTACGCTATTCCCGGAAGCGTTGGACGGAGGACATCCACCAGCGTGGGATATGGTACATGAACCGTCTGGCCATCGCCAAAACCACCATGTCTATCGAGGAACTGGAACGGGCTTTGAAAGCCATCGAAGCCGAGACACAGCGTAGCCGTGAACACGTCACCATCGACCTCGACCTGATGCAATATGACAGTCAACGCTACCACCTGAAGGATTGGTCCCGTCCTTACATTCAACTGCTCCTTCCCGACATTCTATAGTTTTTTTCGTCTAAAACGCAAAATATTGCACAAAATTTTTGCAAATGTGCAGAGAATAGCTTACCTTTGCACAAAATTTCGAAATTTGTGCAATGAACGACATACCAAGTTTTAACTCGTACATCGAGAAAACGATCAAAGACAACTGGCTACTTGATGCACTGACCGACTATAAAGGGGCTACGCTGCAGTATCATGACGTAGCCCGCAAAATAGAGAAGCTGCACATCATGATGGAGGCTGCCGGAATCCAGAAAGGAGACCGTGTGGCCGTCTGCGGACGCAACTCTGCCCATTGGGCCGTGGCCTTCCTGGCTACGCTGACTTACGGCGCTGTGATTGTGCCCATCCTGCATGAATTCAACAGCGAACAGATTCACAATATCGTCAATCACTCTGAAAGCCGCCTGCTCTTTGTCGGCGACTACATCGTGAACATCATCGACGAGAAAGAGATGCCGAATCTGGAAGGTATCTTCAACCTGCCCGATTTCTCGCTGTATGTCTCGCACAACGAACAGCTGACCGATGCCCGCGAACGGCTGAACGAGCTGTTTGGCCGGAAATACCCCAATGCCTTTCGTCGCGACCACATCAAGTGGCACGTGGATACCGCCGACGAGCTGTGCATGATTAACTACACCAGTGGTACGACGGGATTCTCGAAGGGTGTCATGCTGCCCTACCGTGCTTTGTGGGGCAACGTAGACTTCTGCCAGAGACAGCTGGGCATCCACATGCCGAAGTTCTCACGCACACTGAGCATCCTGCCCATGGCCCACATGTACGGCATGGCCATCGAGTTCCTGTTCCCCTTCTGTTCGGGCTATCACCTCTTCTTCCTGACACGTCTCCCCTCGCCTGCCGTCATTGCCGAGGCCTTCAAGGAGGTCTGTCCCGACGTCGTGGTGGCCGTGCCGCTCATCATCGAGAAGATTATCCGCAAGCGTGTGTTCCCCAAGATACAGAGCAATGCCGTCAAGCTGCTGCTGCAGATGCCCGTGGTGCAGAAGAAAGTCAAGGAACGCATCTGTCAGGAGGTCTATGCTGCCTTCGGCGGGCGTGCCTATGAGGTTATCGTGGGTGGCGCTCCGCTGAATCAGGAGATAGAACAGTTCCTGAAGAGCATCGACTTCCCCATTACCGTGGGCTATGGCACCACGGAGTGTGCTCCGCTCATTTCCTACAGCGACTACCACGACTTCGTCCCTGGTTCTTGCGGCACGCCTCTGCCATGTATGGAAGTGAAGATCAATTCTTCAAATCCCCAGACGGTGGAAGGAGAAATCATCACGCGTGGTACCAATCTGATGCTGGGCTACTACAAGAACCCAGAGGCTACCAGTCAGGCCATCGACCGCAACGGCTGGTACCATACCGGTGACCTCGCCACCATGTCTGCCGACGGACATATCTTTATCCGTGGCCGCCTGAAGAACATGCTGCTGGGAGCCAACGGCCAGAACGTCTATCCCGAGGAGATTGAGGACAAGCTCAACTCCATGGCGATGATCAGCGAGAGCCTGATCGTACAGCGGGGCGACCATCTGGTGGCCTTGGTTTATCCCGACATGGACGAAGCCAAGAGTATGGGCTTTACGCAGGAAGACCTGGAGGCCATCATGGAACAGAACCGTCAGGATCTGAATGCCACCCTCCCCGTCTACAGCAAGATCCAGGCCTTCGAGATTCAGGAGAAGGAGTTTGCGAAGACTCCCAAGAAGAGCATCAAACGCTATCTGTACAACTAAAGAGACTGTTTATCGAAATCTACATAAAATAAGGTATTATGGAAAACTACCCGAGTTTTAACCAGATCATAGAGCAGAGCATCATCAACAATTGGGACCTTGATGCACTGACCGACTATAAGGGTGCCACCTTGCAGTTCCACGATGTGGCCCGTAAGATTGAGAAGCTGCACATCCTGTTTGAGAACAGCGGAGTCGTCAAGGGCGACAAGATTGCCCTCTGCGGACGCAACTCCAGCCAATGGGCCGTGGCCTTCCTGGCTACGCTGACCTACGGAGCCGTTGCCGTGCCCATCCTCCATGAGTTCATGGCCGACCAGATTCATAATATCGTCAATCACTCCGATGCCAAACTGCTGTTCGTCGGCGACCATGTGGCAACGCAGATCGACCCGTTGGAGATGCCCCACTTGGAGGGTATCATCAACAACCCCGACTACTCGCTGATGGTGTCACGTACCGACAAGCTCACCTACGCCCGCGAGCACCTCAACGAGCTCTACGGCAAGAAGTTCCCCAAATACTTCCGCAAGGAGCATGTCAGCTACTACCACGAGCAGAACGGCGACGAGCTGGCAGTCATCAACTACACCTCGGGTACGACGGGATTCTCCAAGGGTGTCATGATACCGTATCGGGCCATGTGGTCGAACTACGACTTTGCCGAGCACGTTTTAGGCAAGACCATCGACCGTGGCGACCGCGTCATCAGCATCCTACCCATGGCCCACATGTACGGCATGGCCTTCGAGTTCGTCTTCGAATTCCTGCACGGCTGCCACACCTACTACCTGAACCGCATCCCCTCGCCGGCCATCATCGCACAGGCCTTTGCCGATATCAAGCCGAAGATCATCATCGCCGTGCCTCTGGTCATCGAGAAAATCATCCGCAAGAAGGTATTCCCCAAGATACAGAACAACCGCATGCGACTGCTGCTGGCCATGCCCGTCATCTCGAAGAAGGTACG
The DNA here is from genome assembly GCA_045131435.1 of Prevotella sp. Classification (GTDB taxonomy): domain Bacteria; phylum Bacteroidota; class Bacteroidia; order Bacteroidales; family Bacteroidaceae; genus Prevotella. Next base: position 101,582 of record JBGUQW010000042.1, on the reverse strand, counting down.
CGAGCGCATCTGCCAGGAAGTGGTCAATGCCTTCGGTGGCCAGCTCTACGAGGTCATCATCGGTGGTGCCGCCTTCAACCAGGAGGTCGAAGCCTTCCTGAAGAAGATAGAATTCCCCTATACCGTGGGCTACGGAGCCACCGAGTGTGCGCCCATCATCTGCTACCGCGACTGGCATACCTTCGCACAGGGCAGCTGCGGTCAAGCAGCCTACCACATGCAGGTCAAGATCAACTCCTCGAGTCCCTCCGCCATCCCCGGCGAGATTCTTGCCAAGGGTCCCAACGTCATGCTGGGCTACTACAAGAACGACGAGGCTACTGCTGAGACCATCGACAAGGACGGCTGGTACCACACCGGCGACCTGGGCACCATGGACTACGACGGCAACGTCTACATCAACGGACGCTCGAAGAACATGCTGCTCGGTCCCAGTGGCCAGAACATCTATCCCGAGGAGATTGAGGACAAGCTCAACTCAATGACGATGGTGGTCGAGAGTGTGGTGGTACAGCGTGACAACAAGCTCGTCGGACTGGTCTATCCCGACTACGACGAGGCCAAGAACATGCGTTTCAACGACGACGACATCCGCAACGTCATGAATCAGAACCTGCAGCAGTTGAACGAACAGCTGCCTGCCTACGAGAAGATTGCCGAACTGGAAATCCGCAAGGAAGAGTTCGAGAAGACGCCCAAGCGCAGCATCAAGCGCTACCTCTATACGTAACGCTTATCGCCCAAACGTCAAAAACATCATAAATGAGCCCTCGTCGGAATGACGGGGGCTCATTGTGTTGTGGCCGCATGGAGACACAGACGGTCTCCATGCGATGGTATTATTCCAGAATGCCGTAATCGTCGATAGTCTGCTGGCTTACCGGTACCGTCGGATCACTACCTGACAGTAGCTGTGCAGGCCGCGTTTTAAAAACCTCTACCGTGGGTTTCAAATATGTCTTTTTCATAACCTTGTTCCTTTCTGATTACTTTTGAACAAAAAAACAGGCTGCGCATGCAGTTAATCCTGCTATGCAATGAGAGAAACGGTTTTCTCTGTTTTTCCTTCTGTGGGCTTGATACCACGCCAGTGGTTGTGACAAGTGGTATGACTATGGCGCAAAAGCGTGCTTTTAAAGCCAAAGGCATGGCACTGGACACAAATGCTCTCAAAGAGCATCAAGCCAACAGAAGGGGTTTTTTATTGTTTTCTTTTTATTCCTCCGCCTCAAACAATTCATGAACAATTACATGGTAATTCGTGTTTTTAAATATATTGGTCGGCCTCTCGGCCTCAAAATTAAACAAAATCTATTTCAAAATTATACAAAAATTTATGTTCCGGTGTTGATGACAACAAAAACCAAGAAAGAATGAAGAAAGAGTGCCGCTGAAGAGGTAATCATAATTACAATTACTCATTATAATTCACCCATCACCCAATATAGGCGTTTAGGCGTTTGGGCGATATCGTTGTATGGGACCATGGCTGACAATAATTATATATAATTTATATATATAATATATTGTCATTATTTTTCGTTGTTTTTTGTGCTTTAACGCCAAAAAGTCTAAAAGTCAAAACAGCCAAGAAACCAGCACCATCCAGACACCGGAACCATCGCCGGAAACCGACCGCTTTCCGCCCTGCAAATAGTCTAATGCATCACGCCCAATAGTCTATTGTCCCCGTCCAACCTCCGCGCTTGCGCTACATTGTTTTCAAGGTTTTTGTAAAAACAAGAAATGAAAAATTAATGGTCAATGGTTTAATTGTAAAATCGTCCAATAAATCGTAAATTGTCAAATTGTAAATTATTCAATAAATTGTAAATCGTAAATTGTCAAATTGTAAATAAAAAGTAGATTGCCCAATAAATTGTAAACAGTAAATTGTAAAATTGTAAATAAAAAGTAGATTGTCAATTCTTCTGAATTTCTTGCATATTTCAGAAAATATGCCTATATTTGCAGCGAATAAAAGAATGAATGATGGCTTATAACTTAGACGAAACAGACTTGCAGATACTGAAAACGCTGCAGAAAAACGCGAAGCTGACCACGAAAGAGCTGGCGGATGCCGTGCATCTGACCCCGACGCCCGTCTTTGAACGACAGAAGCGGTTGGAGAAGAAAGGGTATATCAAGAAATATGTGGCTATCCTTGATCCGGAGAAACTGAATCAGGGGTTGCTGGTGTTCTGCAAGGTCAAGCTCAAGCAGATAAACCATGAGATTGCAGATGCCTTCGTGCGCCGCATCCAGCGCATCCCCGAGGTGACGGAGTGTTACAACACGTCGGGCTCGTACGACTATCTGCTGAAGGTTCGTGCGCAGGACATGAAGCAATATCAGGAGTTTGTGCTCACCAAACTGGGCGACATCGATAGCGTGGGGTCTATCGAGAGCACCTTTGTGATGAGTGAGGTCAAGCAGATATATGGTATTAATATCTGATAATTTACAATTTATTGGGCAATTTCTTGTTTTAACAAAAACCATCAAAACCCCGCTTCTGATGTTTTGGCTCTTCGAGCCTTCGTGCCGATGTTCTGGCATGGTTGCTAAGAGCGAGCTCTTGCACCAGCCATCCCATCATCACTCGTTGCCTTGCAACTGAAAACATCATCAGAGGAAAAACCAGCGCTTCGCGCTAAAAACCGGCTGGCGCCAATAGACAAGAATGAAGAAAGAATGAAGAAAGTGAGTCGCTCAGAGGTAATCATAATTTCTCTGACCAAGGTCAGAGTGTGGCCTTGCGAACTAATTACTAATTACTCATTACTCATTTAAACTACCCAACACCTGAATCGGTTTTTCCTGTTTTTCCTTCTGTGGGCTTGATACCACGCCAGTGGTTGTGACAAGTGGTATGGCTATGGCGTAAAAGCGTGCTTTTAAAGCCAAAGGCATGGCACTGGGCACAAATGCTCTCAAAGAGCATCAAGCCAACAGAAGGGGTTTTTTATTGTTTTCTTTTTATTCCTCCGCCTCAAATAATTAATGAATAGGTTGGAGGATGATGTTCACCACACCCACGGCATCGCTGATAGTGATGTCGTCGCTCTCGTTGACGTCGGCAGCGTAGAAGTTGAAGTCGCCCGAGGGGTTGCCCAGAATGTAGTTCACCACGCTGACGGCATCGCTGATGGTCACGCTGCCGTCGCTGTTCGCGTCGCCCTTCATGGCCACCTTGACGTCCACCGCGTCCATGTCGTACGTCTTCGCCTCCGCCTCGCCGTTGTACGTCGCCAGCACCTTGTCGCCGTCGAACGAGATACGCGCCAGCTTATAGCTCCTGATGCTGGTCTGCTGCGGCTCACTCTCCTGCCCAGCCTCCTGTGCGAACCCCGCCATGGCCAGCATCGCGCCCGCTAACGTCAGAAATACTCTTTTCGTCATGTTTTCAAATATCGTCATTAGTAGTTTGAAAGAGTGCACAAAAGGAACCGTCCCCTTTGTGCACTCTTGTGGTATTACTCTTCGAAGAGGTCAAATTCAGGAGCGTCCATCGTACTTGTAGGATTACCTATGTCCATTTTTGACTCTAACAGCATCTTCGTGGTCTCAATCTTTACCACTACTATCTCTGGATTAATATATGTCTTTTTCATCTTTTCTATTTTGAACATTAATTACCATGTAATTACTCACGAATTATCATTAATTATTTGACCACGACCTTGTATCCATTCACAATATACAGGCCCTTAGTCGGCTGAGCTACGCGCTGACCGTTCAGGTTGTAGAAGTCAGAACCATTAACCATGAATTCTGAACCATTAACCATGTTAATGCCTGTTGTCTCGTTAAAATCAAAGTCAAGCATGTTTGATTCTGCAGGAATTAAGCTTGCATCCAAATATGCCTTACCAGCAGGTATGGCAGTACCTGTATAGAGGCAGAATTTACCTCCACTAACAACATATACCGAATTGGCAGCCACTGTCGTAGCATTAACCACTGGCGTCAAGTTGTTTGTGCCTACTGCTGCAGGTGTTGTGGTGACAGGAATGCTATACGCTGTACTTGCGGTACCCTTCAATACCACACCAGTGTTAGCAGGTGCACTTGTCACTTCTGTCAGTGTCACAGATGTCGCAGACACATCACTAACAACATATGCCTTCAGAGTCTTATTGGTAGTACCTTCTTCAACGGCATTGGCAAAATCAAGAGCAGCACCGCTGGCATAAGTTGTATAGCCACTGGAAGCAGTATTTACAGTGACAGCATTGGCTGTAACGGGATAGGTCACGACGATGCTAGAAAGATAGATGTTATCACTCGTATAAAAACAGATATCCACTGTTCCGTTCTCGCCTGAATATGTATAAGTAGCGCTGGCTGCTGCAGCATCTTCTGTGGTACTTCCGTCGGGATAATTATCGCCCAACTTAATGAAGTCTCTAAAGATATAAGTACTTCCACTCTTTGCATTAGCAACTACAGTCATGCCCTTAATGGCAGGAATCGTCAATTTCGTATATCTCGCTTGAACCTGCCCATTGCTTGTTGCAAATTTGCCATTGCTGTTATAGCCAGTATCAGCAGATCTAGAGGTAATATACATCGGTATATCGACAGAGTTACCATTAATCGTTGCCTGTTGTACATAGTAACCCGTTGCATTTTCTACATGTACATAAGGATTTGCAGAGAAAGCCCATGTTACGACAGTCTGACTCTGAGAATCATCCAGCCAAGCAGCATTAGCTGTATATTCTGCAGTCATAGTGGTATTGCCTGTCAAAGTCACGACTTCACCAAGAGCATGAGAGGCTGTTCCATCATTCCACCCAGTCAAAGTGTAACCATTTTTACCAAGATAATAGTTCTTGTCCCAAAGGGTTATCTGGTCGTCAATGCCAGCATATTCCGTTGTTGTAACCTTAGTAGTCGTACCAAAGTTTCCGTCTCCTTGAGCGTAAGTCACTTTGTACAGCTGCTTGAAATTAGCCGTATAAGTATCATTAGCTGTAATATTTTCAATCGTCAGAGGATTCGTTGTCGAGCTCCAGCTGCCATCACTTGCCTTTGTCCAGTTCAAGAAGGCATAGCCAGAATTAGGTGTTGCTGTTATTGTCAGACTACCACCACTTTCAACAGGCTGTTCGCCAGAGGGATTTACCGTACCACCAGCACCTGCCACAACAGTAATTATTTTAGAAGCAGAGAAAGTAACCTTGTACGTTGCGGTTGCTTCACCTAATGTTACCGGAATGGTTGCTAAACCAGCATCATAAGTGATTGAACCGAGTGTGCCATTATAAGCAACAGCTGTAGGTGCTGTAGCGGGGACTGATGCGACATAGATTGTTGTTGAGAAAGTGCCAGTAGGACTCTCCGTCCATTCCTGTTCGTCAGCATAATAGGTTGTTTCGCCTGCAGTAAACGACTGAAGAGCAGGAGTAGCTGCTTTTGCGTATTGCTTGACCTCAATGTTATAGAGATACGCTGTTGCTGTTGCCACAATGCTAACATAGCCCTGTGCAACCTCCTTCATTGTTGCGGCGTGATTTGTTGTATTCGCAGAAGCAGCGACCCCACCAACCGTATAATTAAATTGGCCAGGATAAGCTACAACAGTAACAACATCAGATACGGACTGAACAGGTACCTGAATCTCCGTATTTTCATTCATCTGTGCACTAGTGCCGTTGTCTGTCAATTTAACGGTTGTTCCTTCAACAGCGGCACAAACATGCAGTGTTAGGCTACCTACAGTAATATCCTTCGTGCCATTAAGAGCATTGACATTATATTCAGACAAATCATTATTCTGCCAGTCCCATTTTGCTTCAGCAGTGGTAGAAGCAGCGGTGGTATATTCTATTTTGTAGAAATTTAATGCATTGCTAAATTCAAACCATATATATTTGTCTTTGGCAACTGGTGATGTCCAAGATACTGTATATACATAATTTGGTTTACCCGATGTCGTCGAAATTGTTGAGCTATTTGTAATTTCAGTATACTTACCCTTTGTCATCTCGTCAGAAGTAGAAACCTTACTTAAGGTTCGATCGCTCGTATTGTAACCATAGATTTTGACGGATGATACTGCCACAGGGAATTTAATTACAAATCTTTTGTCAGATAATACAGGTGCATTGTTTGTAGCATCTTTCTTATCTGATTTAAATTTGGTACTAGAATTAGCCGCACCATCGCTCGTAATGCTATACAATACAGATCCATCCGCAAAGGTTTCACTAACAGCAGTTGTATTGGAGACGACCAGCTCCGTGTCTCCCCACGCACTCCCAATCGCGCATACTAATAGCGTCAATAAAGTAAAAATGTTCTTTTTCATTTTGTTTTTGTTACATTAGTTTTGTTAGTAATATGAATGATTTGGGTACAAAGGTAACGAGATTTGTATAATTATCCAAACAGCAAAAAGGAAAACATACCGTAAACGATTACACCGAGGGGACTGTCTTTAACATGTAATCGCCATATAACAATAACAATCATTCATGAAAATTACATGAGCAATTCGTGGTAATTACATGTTCACATAAATTTCTTTTCAACATATAATTCTCACACCTAAAGGTATGAGTGTGGCCTTGCGAAGCCATATAATTAACCATATAATTTTTTGAGGCAGAGGGATAAACAAAAACAGGTGATTGCTGATGGGTGATAGGTTTTAGTTATGGTTAAGGTTGACTATTTGATGGTGCGCCAGCCGGTTTTTGAGTGAAGCGGTGTTTTTTGCCTTCTGGGGGATTGTTACCACATCGGTGGTTGTGGCAAGGGGGTAGCTGTGGTGTAAAAGCGTACTTTTAAAGACACAGCTATAGCCCTTGACACAATGCTCTGAAAGAGCATCAATCCAACAGAAGGGGTTTTGAAGGTTTTTTGTTAATATACGAAACTTGAATAATTAACCATTAATCACGCATTGGTCGGCCTCTCGGCCTTAAAATCTTTCAAAATTTATTTCAAAATTATACAAAATCTCTCTATATCTTCCCGTCTTTAATAGATTTTTATTCAGATTTTGACAGATTTTGAGCGCAGCGACCAATCACCCTTCACCTGAATTAGTCTCTCTGTTTTTCCTTCTATGGTCTTGGACCACGCAAGAGGGTCGTTTGTGGCAAGGAAGATAGATGTTTGTGGCAAGGAAGATCGTTTCTTGTGGCAAGGAAGATAGGCGCTCCCACCGTGGGAACATGAGGCTTCCCTAGGGCAAACCTGATGTTTGTGCCGAGGAAACTTGGCTCTTGTGGCATACTCGTTTTTCGGCGACGATACGCAAAAAAGGCCGAGACCTCACATGATCTTCCGGATTGCCTTTGTACAAAGGCCTCGGAGCCACGTTAGGTGTTGTGAAACAGGTACCATACACCTCCCATACACCTCACATACACCTCCCATAGCCCCCAAGCTGAAGGGCGCACAGAATTTAAAGAAAACAGCTCTGCTTCAATTTGGTTGAAACAGAAATGCTGACGGTTTCTGTGAGGTCTATGTGACCTCTATGGTACGTGTATGGGAGGTGTCAAACAAGACCTAACGTGCTTCAAACCCTCTGTACATCGGCGTTTCAGAGAATCATGGTAGGTGTAGGCCCAAAAAATGCAAAAACATCGGTTCTACGAACCTGAAAAACAGTTACTCAGAACACAGTTTTATTCAGTGCACAGCCTGGTTTTTGAGTGAAGCGGTGGTTTTTGCTTTTACTGATTTCCAGCATGAAATGCGAGGGTTGGTATTGATGGTGAATGACGTAAACTTGTTTACAGGCTGTCACCACCAATGCCAAGCAATCATCTTGAAAAGATTGAAATCGGTAAAAGTGTTTTTCTTGTTTTTGTTATCAATCCCGCCTCAAACAAGAATTCATGATAATTACATGGATAATTCGTGGTAATTACATGTTAAAAACTACAACTGCAACGACAGTATCATTGTAAGTATATAAATATCTGCTATATCTGCAATAGCTGCGGGACAAAAAAATCCTCCCGACTCATCACAAGCCAGGAGGAAGGTTCTTTTTTACTATCAATTTTTTCAGACGTTAATTGAAAAAGGGCCCTGCGCACCTCCCGGTGCCTTGGTTTTTGAGCCCACAGTAACTAAAACTTAAAACTATAATGAATTTAATTGAACGGTTATTCTTCGTAATCGAACTCAGGCGAAAGTACTGGCTTACCGGAATTATATTCGCCTCCAAGTCCAGGACTGCCTGCCAACAGCTGCTGACTGCTCTTTATAACTAACGTTTCCATCTCTGGTTTATTATATATCTTTTTCATTTTTTTTCTATTATTATGTCGCCTTTGGCGAGAAATTAAACAAAATTCTATTCAAAATTAATCAAAATAGTTGTTTCAACAAAAACCTACAAAACCCCTCCCGAAAGGTTTGGCACTCTGTGCCTTTGGCCTGTTGTTGTCAGGCATCTGGCCATAAGCAAGCTTACGCCATCTCCCTGCCAACAACTGACCATGTCCTGGAGGACATAAAACCTTCCGTGAGGAAAAACCCCGCTGTCGCTGAAAAACCGGCTGCGCACAGTAGTGAAAGGGGTTTGTGTTCTTGTCATTAACATATTAACTCCTTACTTCACCACAACTTTGCGGCCATTCACGATGTAGAGACCCTTAGTTGGCTGAGCAACACGCTGACCATTCAGGTTGTAAACATCTCCCTCGCCTTCGGAGAGGGTTGGGGTGAGGCTTGTGATGCCAGTAGCATCTCCAAATCCGAGAGCAGGAGCAGCAATCTCTTCGTCGAACTGCAGATAAGCCTTTCCCTTAGCAACAGTCGCTGCAGTACTGCCAATCTTCATAAATGCAACTTTATCATCGTCATCAAGGCTCAATACATACTTGGTTTTACCACTTTCTGCACTTACTGCTGCACCAGTACCAGCCTTCATCTTGTTGGTAGAACTATAATCTGTTCCAGAAGCTGCTACAGGAATGTCATATGCTCCCTGAGCACTAGCATTTACCAATAATGGAGTGTTTGCTGCTACAGTGGTAACTTCGCTCTTTGTAAGGACGTTGTCTTCATGACCAGTCACGACATAAGCTGCAACATCTGATCCTGTGAAATCAAGAATCTGATTGCATGCAAATGTTCCCCACAAATATTGCCCAACAGGGATAGATACTGACTCTATTGTAATTTCACTTGGACTCTTCACTCCCTTCTTTCCGAAATAGTTTTCAATGTTACCCTTCATAATGACTTTAGCTCCCAATAACTCAGGATGATTACCTATTCCCAAGTTTGTTTGATTAGCGGATTTAATTTCTACGGGGGTAACGTTAGCAAACACCGTTTCACTCTTGTCATCTGCTAAAGCCCAATTAGAATTCTGATTACTGCCAGGCTTAGCTGTGAAACTAGTTGTACCAGTGACAAAGCCAACAATATATCCTTCTACATATACGCTACTTATATTTGAATTAGCTGCCAAAACTTCAGACACCGTATACGGATTATACTTTGTGCCCTTTTCGTTTGGATCCACAATGTTAATCGTGTAGTTTGCACTACCAGGATAATAATTATCGTTACCTGCAAATGATGCTGTAATCTTAGCTGTGCCAACAGCAGAAGACTCGTATAATAATTCACCAGTTGTAGCGTCTACAAATGCTACATCAGTGTTGTTGGAAGCGTAAGTGATTCCAGTCAGTCCGTTGGGATTATTCAGCGTTGGAGCTACGAAGCTGTCATCATTCAGGATAATGTCAAACGAAGTAGTGGTGTAAGAAAGACCAGCTGAGGCCTTATTGACAGTTAGTGTATATGAGGCAACATCATTCTTGTATGCAGCGTTTCCTGCAAACGTTGCCTTAATTGTGGTTGTACCAGCTTTCAAAACATTAACAACACCTGATTGGTTAACTGTCGCGACTGTTTCATCCGTGCTAGACCAGGAAACGGGAAGAGAATGTGTGTTTGTCAGATTCTGTCCTAAGAACTCTTCTCCCCAAGTCGTTTCTTCAGAATTATTTGCAAACGAGATGCCTGCATCAGCACGATTATCGGTTACTGTAATTGCTACAGTGGCACTGGCTGCTGCATAATTATCAGACGATGCTGATTTGATAGTAATAGTAGCTGAACCTTCTGACTGAGCCGTTATTGTATATACTTTATCACTCTTCAGTGCAACTGTTGCAACTACATCATTACTGCTCTCACAAGTTATTGTACCATCAGTATTGGTGGTCAGTGTTACGTCTACTGTCTCGTTACCATAAGCTGCCAAAGTTTTCTCAGTAATGTCAAGGCTAAAGGTTGGAGCTGGCTTACTACCGCCACTAGGAGTATAATTGATTACAATTGATACAATCCAAACTTGTACGTTAGATGAGTTTACATTTTGAATTGTAAAAGATGTGCTATTAATAGCATATTGTCCAATATCATCGTCATCGTTGGTATCAGTTATTGTCTCTGTACCTACCATTACTGCTGCACCATTCCTGTGATATAATACTTTACTTTTTGTTTCTGTACCGTATGTGACTGTTATCGAATTGATAGTTGAATTATTATTAGAAGAAACAGTAATTGAATTACTTGTTGTTTCATTATAATAAAGACGAATATTACCTGCTTTATTCAGGCCTGGATATAATGGAGTAGCTGCGCCTGTAGGAACAGCAGTTACTGACCATTCATCTTCATCAAGCCCCAAAGTAGCTGCGTCATTATTGCCTGTCATATTTGTTGTCGAAGTTCCTGAATAAGCCAGTGTGACTTCATCTGCCCAAACACTCGAACTACCTGCTACGAGGGCGCATAGCAGGAGCAATGATTTAAGTAAAAATGTTCTTCTCATAGTTTTATTAAATTAATTATTTATGAAATGTTATTGTATTTTCAATGTCAATGTGTCAGTTGATAAATGAGCCGAGCGCAAGCATCCTCGCAAACGATTCAAACTCGACTTGTCAAGGATGCGATTCAGCGAGCGCAGAGCGGAAACGCTTTCCAGCTATGCAGAGCGCAAGCATCCTCGCAGTTGGCATCTTTGCCGACTGCAAAATTACGAATTAATCTTGACCGAGCAAAAGAAAATGGTAGAAAAATCTGTGAGTGTGTTAAAACATATAAAAAACGGCTGGCACAAATAACCATCACCCACCACCTATCACCCAACACCCGATTGTTTTTCTTGTTTTTGTTAAATAATTGAGATTTTTATTCAGATTTTGTCAGATTTTGAGCGCAGCGACCAATCATCCCACTGCCTCAAACAATAATTCATGATAATTCTTTGACCTAAAGGTACAAAGTGTGGCGTTGCATTCGTGGGCAATTACATGGTAATTCGTGTTTTTAAATATATTGGTCGGCCTCTCGGCCTCAAAATTTAACAAAATCTATTTCAAAATTATACAAAATTCTTATTCAACATATAATTTTCATGTAATTGACCATATATTTTTTTGAGGCAGAGGGATAAACAAAAACAGTTACTCAGAACACAGTTTTATTCAGTGCGCAGCCTGGTTTTTGAGCGATAGCGTGGTTTTTGTTTTTCATCGAAAAAAGAAAAAAGAGTTTTCATTTGGTGCTTTGCGTATTTTTTCGTAATTTTGCAGCTTAAATTGTAAAATTGTAACAGAGAAATGAATAAAGACACCATTATCGGATTCGTGCTCATCGCCGTCGTACTGATAGGTTTCAGCTGGTGGAACCAGCCCTCGGCCGAGCAGATTGAAGCCGCAAGGAAACAAGACTCGATTGCTGCCGTCATGCAGGAACAGGCAGCGAAAGCACAACAGCAAGCCGCCAAAAAAGTGGCCGACAGCACAGTGGTCGACAGTTCCCCTGTCGATACAACCTCCCTGTTCCATGCCGCCCTGAACGGTACCTCGCAACAGGTGGTGCTGAAGAACCAGAAGCTGGAGCTGACACTCGACACCAAGGGCGGCGTCATCCGCAAGGCCGTCATCAAGGACTTTAAGAGCATCAACGATGAGCCCGACGTGACGCTGTTCGATGCTGAGGACCAGAACCTGAACTTCATGCTGGCCGGCAAACAGGACAACATCGTTACGAAGGACCTGTTCTTCACACCCTCGGAGCAGACGGACACCACCGTCACCATGACGGCGAAGGCCGGCAACGGCGGCGAGGTCGTCATGCGCTACCGGCTGGGTAAGGACTACCTGCTGTCACTGTCGTTCCAGGCAAAGGGTCTGGCAGGCATCTTTGCTCCGTCCTATAAGGAGATGGAACTGGAATGGACTGACCACTGCCGTCAGCAGGAGAAGGGTTTCTCGTTTGAGAACCGCTATACCTCTATATATTATAAGGAGACAACGGGTAGTACCGACAAGCTGTCTGAGTCCAGCGACAAGCAGGAGCAGACTGAGGAGCAGACCGACTGGGTGGCCTTCCGCAACCAGTTCTTCAGCGTAGCGCTGATAGCCAAGGACAACTTCGCCAAAGGTGCCACACTGACCAGCACGATGGACGAGAAGGGCTCGGGCTATCTGAAGCACTTCGACGCCAAACTGCAGACAGTCTTCGACCCCACCGGCCAGAAGCCGTCGGAGTTTGAGATGTATATCGGTCCGAACGATTTCCGACTGATCAAAGACGTTGAACAGCAGAGTGCCTTCGGCAAGGACCTCGACCTGGAACAGTTGGTAGACCTGGGCTGGTGGCTGCTGCGCTGGATCAACCGTTGGTTCACGCTGTATGTCTTCGACTGGTTAACCGGTTTTGGACTGAATATGGGTATCGTATTGATTCTCATTACGTTATTGCTGAAAGCCATCACTTTCCCGATGGTCAAGAAGAGCTATATGTCCAGTGCCAAGATGCGTGTGCTGAAGCCCAAATTCGAGGAGGCCACCAAGCAGTATGACAAGCCCGAGGACCAGATGAAGAAGCAGCAGGAGATGATGTCGCTCTATTCGAAATATGGCGTGTCACCCCTCAGCGGCTGTCTGCCCATGCTCATCCAGATGCCTATCTGGCTGGCCATGTTCTTCTTCGTGCCCAACGCTATCCAGCTGCGCGGACAGTCCTTCCTGTGGATGTCCGACCTGTCGACCTACGACCCCATCATCGAATGGGGTAAGCACATCTGGGGCATCGGCGACCACCTGTCGCTGACATGTATCCTGTTCTGCGGTGCCCAGTTGCTGTACACCTATTTCAGCATGCGTCAGCAGAAAGACCAGATGATTGGTCAGCAGGCTGAGCAGATGAAGATGATGCAGTATATGATGTATATCATGCCGCTGATGTTCTTCTTCATCTTCAACGACTACTCCAGCGGTCTGAACTTCTACTACTTCATCTCGCTGCTACTGTCGGCCGTCATCATGTGGACCCTGCGTAAGACGACGAACGACGAGAAGCTGTTGGCCATTCTGGAAGCCAACTATCAGGCCAACAAGAACAATCCCAAGAAGCAGAGCGGCCTTGCTGCCCGCTTAGAAGCTATGCAGAAGCAAGCAGACGCTATGAGAAATGAAAGAATGAAGCGATGAAAATAGGATTCGATAACGAGAAATACCTGAAGATACAGTCGGAGCATATCAGGGAAAGGATTGCACAGTTCGACGGAAAGCTGTATCTGGAGTTAGGTGGCAAGCTTTTCGATGACCACCACGCTTCGCGTGTCCTGCCAGGTTTCAAGCCTGACTCGAAGCTTCGTATGTTTGGCCAGCTGCGTGACGAACTGGAAATCGTCATTGTGGTATCGGCTGAGGATATCGAGAAGAACAAGATTCGTTCCGACCTCGGCATCACCTACGACGAGGATGTGCTGCGACTGCGCGACGAGTTTATGAGCCGTGACTTCATGGTAGGCTCTGTGGTCATCACCCACTACAACGGTCAGCATGCTGCCGACCAGTTCCGCCATCGTCTGGAACGTATGGGCATCAAGTCGTACGTCCATTACCTCATTGACGGCTACCCCCATAACGTGGAGCTGATAGCCTCGGACGAGGGTTTTGGCAAGAACGACTACGTGGAGACCTCGCGCGAGCTGGTCATCGTCACGGCCCCAGGTCCCGGCAGCGGCAAGATGGCAGTGTGTCTGTCACAGCTCTATAACGAGAACAAGCGTGGCATCCGTGCCGGCTATGCCAAGTTCGAGACGTTCCCCGTCTGGAACCTGCCGTTGAAACACCCCGTGAACATTGCCTACGAGGCCGCTACGGCCGACCTGAACGACGTTAACATGATTGACCCGTTCCATCTGGAGGCCTACGACAAGATTGCCATCAACTACAACCGCGACATCGAGATATTCCCAGTCTTGACAGCCCTGTTCGAAGGCATCTATGGCGAGAATCCATATAAGTCGCCCACTGACATGGGCGTCAATATGGTAGGCTTCTGCATCTCGGACGACGAGGTGTGCTGCAATGCCAGCCGCGACGAAATCATCCGCCGCTACTACGACGCCACAAACAAGATGGCTGATGGCTTGGACAACGAGCGTGAGGTCAACAAGATCCTGATGCTGTTCAACCAGGCCAAGATTACGACGGCCTATCGTCGTGTGACGGTGGCTGCTGCTGCCAAGCAGGAGCTGAGCGGACATACCGCTGCTGCGATGGAGCTGGAAGACGGCACCATCATCACAGCCAAGAGTTCTCCCCTACTCGGCTGTTCTGCCGCCCTGCTGCTGAACTCGATGAAGCATCTGGCAGGCATCGACCACGAGGTAAAGCTCATTCCGCAGAGTCTCATAGAGCCCGTACAGAAAACGAAAATAGAATACCTTGGAGGACGTAATCCGCGACTGCATACCGACGAGGTGCTGGTGGCACTCTCCGTGCTCTCAAAGGACGACGAGCAATGCCGCCGTGCCCTGGAGCAGCTGCCCCGACTGCGTAACTGTCAAGTACATTCTACGGTCATGTTGTCCGAGGTTGACCGTAAGATCTTCAAGAAACTGGGGTGCGGACTGACCTGTGACCCCGTCAGGAAGAAATAGTACAAAGCTCTCGCCCCATGATGGATAAGATAGCTTTCACGACGCAGGAAAAGGAAGATACGCTGGCACTCTACCAACAGGTGCGCGAGTTGATAGACGACTCGCTCATGGAGGGTGACGTCGAGCGTATGCGACATCATCTGACGAATGCCATCGAGCATCATCAGGTGCTGCGTAATGTGTTCGGACTGAATACTATCTTGCTGGGATTCCAGACAGCAAAGCTCGTTGTCGAGGAGATCGGTCTCCGACGCGATGCCGTCATTGCCATCCTGCTCCGTCCCAGCGTAGAGCAAGGCTATCTGACCATTGACGACATCCAGTCCGAATTCGACGAGTCAGTGGCTCGCATCCTGCGTGGTCTGCAGCGTATCCAACAGCTCTATAAGAAGAATCCCGTCGTGGAGTCGGAGAACTTCCGTAACCTGCTGCTGTCGTTTGCCGAAGACATGCGCGTCATCCTCATCATGATTGCCGACCGTGTCAACCTGATGCGTCAGATTCGTGACACTCAGGAGGAAGCCGCCAAGCGTCAGGTCAGTGAGGAAGCGGCATACCTCTATGCCCCGCTGGCTCACAAGCTGGGTCTCTACAAACTGAAAAGCGAACTGGAAGACCTGTCGCTGAAGTACTTAGAGCACGACGCCTACTATCATATCAAGGACAAGCTCAGCGAGACGAAGAAGAGTCGCGACGCCTATATCGAACGCTTCATCAAACCTGTCGAGGAACGTCTGAAAGAGGCAGGCATCTCCTTCCATATCAAGGGACGTACAAAGTCCATACACTCCATCTGGCAGAAGATGAAGAAGCAGAAGTGCCCCTTCGAGGGTGTCTACGACCTCTTCGCCATCCGTATCATCATAGACTGCCCGCAGGAGAAAGAAAAGATGCAGTGCTGGCAGGCCTTTGCCATCGTCACCTCGATGTACCAGCCCAACCCGAAGCGTCTGCGCGACTGGCTCTCAGTGCCCAAGTCGAACGGTTACGAGTCGCTGCACATCACCGTGCTAGGTCCCGAGCAGAAGTGGGTGGAGGTACAAATCCGTACCGAGCGCATGGACGAGATTGCCGAACGCGGTGTGGCTGCCCACTGGCGCTACAAGGGTGTCAAGGGCGATGCCGGTATGGACGAATGGCTCACGAACATCCGTACGATGCTGGAGACCAGCGACGGCATGGAGGCGATGGATCAGTTCAAAATGGACCTCTACGAAGACGAGGTGTTTGTATTCACCCCCAAGGGCGACCTGTATAAGTTCCCCAAGGGTGCTACAGTCCTTGATTTCGCCTACCATATCCACTCTAAGATTGGCAGCAGTTGTACGGGAGCCCGCATCAACGGCAAGGTGGTGAACTTGCGCCATCAGCTGCAGAGCGGCGACCAGGTGGAGATTATGACCTCAGCCAACCAAAAGCCCAAGCAGGACTGGATCAACATCGTCAAGACATCACGAGCCAAATCGAAAATTCGATTGGCCCTGAAAGAGACACAGGTCAAAGAAGGACTCTTTGCCAAGGAAACCCTGGAGCGTAAGTTCAAGAACAGGAAGATTGACATGGACGACAGCATCATGCAGGTGCTCATCCGCAAGATGGGATTCAAGGAGGTCAGCGACTTCTACCGACATATTGCCTCTGGCGAGCTGGATGTCAACCACGTCATCGACCGGTATGTCGAGCTACAACAGGGCGAACAGCCTGTCACAGGTAATAATGTGGCAGAAAGCGCTGCCAACTTTGTTCTGGACGAGAGCCGTCTACCCGGTAATGTTATTCAGGACGACGTGCTGGTCATCGACCGAAACCTGAAGGGTGTCGACTATCAGCTGGCACGCTGCTGCCAGCCCATCTACGGCGACAAGGTGTTCGGCTTCGTCACTGTCAGCGGAGGCATAAAAATCCACCGCGATGACTGTCCCAACGCCCCTGAGCTGCGCAAACGCTTTGGCTACCGCATCGTCAAGGCCAAATGGAGCGGAAAGGGTGCCAGCCAATATGCCATCACGTTGCGCATCATCGGCAATGACGACATCGGCATCGTCAACAACCTGACGAGCATCATCTCCAAAGACGAAAAACTCATCCTGCGGAGCATCAATATCGATTCCCACGATGGCCTGTTCAGTGGGAATATAACCATTATGATTGATGACAACACCCGACTGGAAGCACTCATCAAGAAACTCCGTACCGTCAAGGGAGTCAAGCAGGTAGAAAGAATCTGATCAGTTTTCCTTGAAAGCCACAACGCCTTCTGCATCTGGGTTCAGATAAAAGGTGGCACTCATGGTATCCTTGTCAAAAACGTACTTGGCGCGGATATGCAGGAGCGTGGCTGTTTGCCTGTCAAGATAATGAATATCCTGGGGGCCACGGTGACGCATCTCCTCAATGAGTGAGTCACTGATGGCACGGGTGGAGTCGACGTCGGAGAATTCCAGATAGCTGACGTCTTTCTTCAACTGCTGGGCAACAAAGTCCTTGACGACGGATTTGGCACGCTGCTGCTGACCACAAGCAGCCAGCAACAGCGTTATACCTATTATATATTTAATTTTCTTCATTTCTGGGGAATGTTCTTCAGTACATCGAGCAGGTGATCCCATACCATCTGGACGGTGGGGATGTGCAGACGCTCGTCAGGAGTATGTACAAAGCGCAGTGTAGGACCGAACGATACCATATCGAGGTTGGGATAGCGCTCAGAGAATAGGCCGCACTCCAGTCCGGCATGGATGCCGCGCATGATGGGTTCCTTGCCAAACAGCTTGACATACGACTCGCGGACAATGCGCTGCAAGTCGCTGTGACTGCGCATCTTCCAGGCAGGATAGCCGTCAGAATGCTTCACATCAGCACCGGCCAAACGGAAACAGGCACCGATGGTGGCACACATGTTGTCGAGGTTCGACATCACATTGCTTCGCTGTGACGAAAGAATGCTGATTTCGTTGTCCAGCGTCTTGATGCTGGCAATGTTCGACGATGTCTCAACCATACCATTGAGTGCAGGATCCTGGCAGATGGCATAGATGCCGTTGTCGACTGCCTGCAGGGCAAAAATAAAGTTCCTGGCAACAGTGTCCTCGATGAGGGGTTCGGCATCAGTGCTCTCCATGGTCCATACCATCTGGGTATCTGTCACACAGAACTCCTCTTCAACGTCAGCAGCAAACACGTTCCAGTCGGCCTTCACATTCTCCTTGACAGCGTTGGGGACGGCAATGACAAACATGCCGTCACGAGGGATGGCGTTGTGCAGCTTGCCGCTATTAAACTGTGCCAGACGGACACCCTCATAGCGGTTGATGGTCTGATAGAGAAAACGTCCCAGCAGTTTGATGGCATTGGCACGCTGCTTGTTGATGTCGTCACCAGAATGACCACCCACGAGACCCTTCAGCTGGGCACGCAGGAAGAAATAACCTGCAGGAACCTCTGTACGCTGGAATGTGAACTTGGCTGTAGTGTTACGGCCACCGGCACAAGAGACGAAGATTTCGCCCTCGTCCTCAGAGTCGAGATTGATGAGGTAATCGCCTGTCATGAAACCGGCCTTCATGCCCTCGGCACCAGAAAGGCCCGTCTCCTCGTCACGGGTGAAGACACACTCGATGGGACCATGCTCGATGTCGTTGCTCTCCAACAGGGCCAGCTCCATCGCACAGCCGATACCGTCATCGGCACCCAGCGTGGTTCCTTCAGCTGTCAGCCACTCGCCATCGATATAGGTCTTGATGGGATCGTTGTCGAAGTCTATCTCGTAGTCAACGAGTTTGTCGCACACCATGTCCATGTGACTCTGCAGGATGACCGTCTTACGGTTCTCCATGCCCTTGGTAGCGGGTTTGCGGATGATGACGTTACCAGTCTCGTCGACATGGGTGTCCAAGCCGTGACTCTCACCCCACTCTTTCAGGTAAGCAATCATTTTCTCCTCGCGCTTAGATGGGCGCGGAATCTGGTTAATCTTCGCAAACTGGTCGAAGACAATAGCTGGTTTTAACTCACTTTTACTCATAATTAGTTATTATTTTATTTTTTAATCTTAAATTTTTAATCTTTAATCTTTAATCTTTAATCTTTTTCGTACCTTTCACCCTTGGTGAATGTACTTTCGTTCGAGAAAACTCAAAATTCTTTTGGTTTTCTTCTCACTTATTCGTACCTTTGCAGCCGAATTTGCACCGCAAAATTAATAAAATAAATGAAAATACTGCTCATAAGTACGTTAATAATTGCTATCAGCATGGCTTTTTTGCTCATAAAAGTGCTGTCACGCAAGAACGGAAGCTTTTCGTCGCAGCATATTCACGACAGTCAGGCCATGAAAGACAGGGGCATCCACTGCGTGATAGACCAAGACCGCGAGATGCGTACCAAGAGTCGGACAGCGGTGAGCGAAAAAGGATCATTGGAATAACGGAATACCGGAATAACGGAATAATGAAATAACGACAATAAAAATAAAAAACGAAAGAAATGAAAAAGTACATGTTTCTGGCTGCAGCTGCCGTACTGGCACTGGCCTCTTGCAACAATGCAAACCCCAAGATGGATGAACAACCCGCTGCTGCTGAAAGCAATCAGGCTGGCGGTCTGAAAATTGCCTACGTCGAAGTAGACTCGCTGATGACCCAGTATGATTTCTGTAAGGACTTCTCGCTGATTCTTCAGAAGAAAGGCAACAATGCACGTAACACGCTGAACCAGAAAGGTCAGCAACTGCAGAGTGCTGCTGCCAACTTCCAGCAGAAGCTGAACAACAACGCCTTCACCAGCCGCGAGCAGGCAGAGAGTCAGCAGGCAGCCATCCAGCGCCAGCAGCAGAGTTTGCAGGAGCTGCAGGCCCGTCTGGAGAACGAGCTGGCTCAGGAGACTCAGAAGTACAACGATGCACTGCGCGACTCGCTGATGCACTTCCTGAATGCCTATAACAAGGACAAGAAGTTCGATCTCATCCTCACCAAGCAGGGTGACAACATCCTCTATGCTGCTTCCCGTTTCGACATCACCAAGGATGTCATCAACGGTCTGAACAAGCGCTACAAGAAGATGCCTGCCCAGAAGGATGAGAAGAAAGACGAGAAGAAATAATCAGTCTTTGACAATTGACAATTGATAATTGGTAATTGACAATTGGATATTGAAAAGATATTAGCTAAGCTTCGCATCACCGAGCTTAACGAGATGCAGCAACACGCCGCCGAAGCCATCACAGGCTCCGACGGTGATGTTGTTTTACTATCACCCACTGGCACTGGAAAGACTCTGGCCTACCTGCTGCCCCTCGTCCAACTTATAGAAAGAGAGCCAACAGCCAATAGTCAACAGCTAATAGCCAATAGCCAATGGCCAACAGCCCTCGTCATCACCCCAGGTCGTGAACTGGCTTTGCAGTCGGCTGAAGTGCTGAAAAGCATGGGATGCGGACTTCGTGGCACCGCCTGTTATGGTGGCCGTCCGACGATGGACGAACACAAGGTGCTGAAAGAAGTCAAGCCCCACATCGTGTTTGGCACTCCTGGTCGTCTGAACGACCATCTTGACAAGGAGAACATTTCGCGCTACAATATCCGCTACTTGGTTATCGACGAGTTCGACAAATGTCTCGAGATGGGTTTCCAGGCCGAGATGTCGAAACTCATCAAGAGCCTGCCCGGCCTGCAGCGCCGCATCCTGCTGTCGGCCACCAATGCCGAACAGATTCCTCAGTTCGTCAACATGGCCAAGAAGGGCACTCTTGTCGACTTCCTGCCTGATGATGAACAAACATCAGAGCGCGTGACGCTCTATGAGGTATACAGCCCTCAGAAAGACAAGCTGGAGACGCTACGCAGCCTGCTGCTGTCTGTGGGCGACGAGAGCAGCATCGTATTCCTAAACTATCGTGACTCTGTGGAGCGTGTCAACGAATACCTGCGCAAACAAGGCTTTACGACAAGCCACTTTCATGGTGGTATGGAACAGCGCCAGCGTGAGGATATGCTCTACAAGTTCAGCAACGGCTCTGCCAACGTGCTCGTAGCTACCGACTTGGCATCGCGAGGTCTCGATATCCCCGACATCCAGAACGTCATCCACTACCATCTGCCTGAAAGCGAAGAAGGCTACATCCACCGTGTAGGACGCACGGCCCGCTGGGATGCCATTGGTCGTACCTTCTTCATCCTCAACAGCGAAGAACACATTCCCGACTACGTGGATGGCGATGTCGAAAGCTATACACCATCACCTAACACTAATCACCCATCACCCCCTCGCATGTCCACCCTCTATATTGGCAAGGGCAAGAAGGATAAGCTGTCAAAAGGTGACATCGTCGGATTCCTCTGTAAGAAGGGAGGTCTGGAATCCGCAGAGATTGGTCGCATCGACGTGAAGGATCGCTACACCTATGTCGCCATCCGTCGTGAGAAGCTCCAACAGGTGCTCCGTCTCACCAAGGGTGAGAAGATTAAAAGCATCCGCACCATTATAGAACCCGTAAAATAGCACTTACATTTTTGTTTACTTCTTTGCAAAAGTGTGCAAATAACGCCCTGCACACTTTTGCAAACCATTTTTCTTGGAGGTTAGATAATTATTTCGTAACTTTGCATCACGAAAAATCATAAAATCGGAAATCGTTAAATTCTAAATGACTATGATACTGACCAACCGCGAGTTATTCCTGCTCATCATCTGTACAGTGTTCTATATTACCTTATTTATAGTGGTGATGCAGAACAGCCGTCGAAAGATACAACTGTTGCAGAGCCGACTTGACAACATTCATGCCATGCAGAAGATGGCTGTCATTGAGCCTCGTCAAGATGTGAGCACACTCTTCTCGTCGCCAGTCTATCTACGCATCAAGAAGAATCTCGCAGAAGGACGAAGTCTTGCTGAAAGTGACTGGGGAGAACTGGCCGAATCGGTGAACAATGTCTATAACGGATTCTCGGAAAAGCTGTATAGCCTCTATAACATGAGCGACCAGGACTACCGTGTCAGCCTGCTGATCAAGATACGCATCCAACCCAAGGATATCGCCACGCTGACAGCCCACTCGAAAGAGAGCGTCGCCTCTACCCGTAGCCGCCTCTATCAGAAGGTGTTTGGCAAGAAGGGATCGACAAAGGACTGGGATGACTTTGTGCTTTCGATTTAATTGAAAAAACGGAATACCGGAATAACGAAATAACAATAAACATTACAACTATGATTGAGTACATTTTAGCAAACATGTGGCAGGTATGGGCCGTCATTGCCGTCATCTGCCTGATTCTGGAGCTTTCGTCGGGTGATTTCTTCATCATCTGCTTCTCCATTGGAGCCGTGTTCGCCATCATTGGGGCAATCGTCGGTTTGAACATCTACTGGCAAATCTTTATTTTTGCCGTCTTCTCATTGCTCAGCGTGTTGTTTGTCAGACCTGTGGCCCTCCGATGGTTGCACAAAAACGATCCCAACCGCGTATCGAATGCAGATGCTCTAATAGGTCGTACAGGCAAGGTGACTGAGCCTATTTCTGTAGGAGGCAATGGCTATGTGCAGATTGATGGTGACATGTGGAAAGCTGTGAGTGCAACTGACATTCCAGTTGGAACCACAGTTCGCGTCATCGGACGTGAGAGCACAATCGTTACTGTCGAAACTTTATAGTCATTATATCGTAATATCGGAATAACGGAATAACGAATTTTCTAATTAACCAATTTAACAAATAAAATTATGGACATTATGAGTTATGTATTAATCGCCATCGTTGTACTGGTAATTATCTTTGCCAAAATGGCACTTGTGATT
This sequence comes from Prevotella sp., assembly GCA_045131435.1. GTDB lineage: Bacteria > Bacteroidota > Bacteroidia > Bacteroidales > Bacteroidaceae > Prevotella. The sequence continues at coordinate 78,832 of JBGUQW010000042.1, read as the reverse complement.
ATTCCACAATCAGAAACCAGAATCATAGAGCGTCTGGGACGTTACTACGCCACGCTGAATCCGGGTATCAATATCATCATCCCCTTTATCGACAGGGCCAAAGAGATTGTGGTGCTGGCTCGTGGACGTTATTCTTACTCGAACAGCATTGACCTCCGCGAACAAGTATACGATTTCCCGTCACAAAACGTGATTACCAAGGATAATATCCAAATGGAAATCAACGCACTACTCTACTTCCAGATTGTAGACCCTTTCAAGGCTGTCTATGAGATTCAGAACCTGCCCAACGCCATCGAGAAGCTGACACAGACCACACTGCGTAACATCATCGGTGAGCTGGAACTGGACGAGACGCTGACTTCACGTGACACTATCAATACCAAGCTGCGTGCCGTGCTGGATGATGCCACCGACAAATGGGGTGTCAAGGTAAACCGAGTAGAGCTTCAGGATATCGTGCCCCCTGCAACGGTGCTGAATGCGATGGAGAAGCAGATGCAGGCTGAGCGTAACAAGCGTGCCCAGATTCTGACCTCTGAGGGTGAGAAGGCTGCTGAGATTCTGGCTTCTGAGGGTGAGAAAACGGCTATCATCAACCGCGCTGACGCCCAAAAGCAGCAGGCCATCCTGCATGCTGAAGGTGAGGCTCAGGCCCGTATCCGTAAAGCTGAAGCTGAAGCCAAGGCTATCGAACTGATCACTGAAGCCGTAGGCAAGTCGACTAATCCTGCCAACTACCTGCTGGCTCAGAAGTATATCCAAATGATGCAGGAACTGGCTCAGGGTGACAAGACAAAGACTGTCTACCTGCCTTATGAAGCCACCAACCTGCTGGGCAGCATCGGCGGCATCAAGGATTTGTTTAAGACAGAGTAATATCGATATAACGGAATAACGAAATAACGAAAATTAATATCATTAAAAAAAGAGGCTCAGGCCTCTTTTTTTATGCTTCTTCTTTCTTCAGCGGTATGGTAAAACTGAAGGTTGAGCCTTCACCCTCAACAGACTCGACGAAAGCATCACCACCATTCTTACGGGCAAAATCCTGACAAAGCTGAAGTCCGAGACCGGAGCCTTCCTCACCGCCTGTACCATAGGTTGTCTCACCCTTATGGAAAATGCTGTCGATACGGTCAGCAGCAATACCAACACCATGGTCTTGCACACAGATACGGGCAAAGTCCCCCTCACGCTTATAATAGACATCAATGCCTTTGCCCTCAGGTGTGAACTTGATAGCATTGGAGATAAAGTTACGGATAACGGTTTTTACCATATCGTTATCAGCATGTACCAACAGCTTCTCGTCAGAAGGGACATACTGCAACTGTATCTTCTTCATTTCGGCAATCATCTGGAAGATATCAACAACGCCTGGTACTACTTCGTCGAGATAGAAGTCCTGATAGACCACATTCAGACGACCGGTCTGACTCTTGGTCCACTTCAACAGGTTATCTAACAGGTCATGTGTCTCCTCCGACTCACGGTTAGCCTTGTCAAGCAACTCGAAGATTTCCTGTCCAACGACATCTGGCGACACCACGTTGACAGCCAGATTAAGCACCATACGGATAGAGGCCATCGGCGAGCGGAGGTCGTGAGCAATAACAGAGTACATCTTGTCACGGTTCGAAATAGTGCGGCGCAATTCTTCGTTCTGTTGGACGATGATGCGCTTGGCAGCCACCAGCTGTATCTGGTGCATCACACGCATGACAAGCTCTTCCTTATTGAAAGGCTTGGTCAGAAAGTCGTTGGCACCCACCTGGAAACCGTGTACCAAATCACTGGGACTATTCAATGCCGTGAGGAAAATGATGGGGATATCCATCGTCTCTGGATCTTTCTTTAGGATGACAGCAGTATCAAAACCACTGATATCAGGCATCATCACATCGAGGAGTATCAAATCAGGCTTTTCATTCTTGGCCTGTTCAATGCAGGCGTTACCACAATTAGCCGTACAGACCTGAAACTTCTCATTTGTCAGCAATATCTTCAGTAACAGCACGTTACTGACGACATCATCGACAATTAGAATCTTATAATCACTTCTGTTTATCTGTGATTCAAAAGTTTCATTCAACTCCATGTAGGAAATGGTTTAGTTATTCTGCCTGCAAAAATAGCAAATAATTAGGTTAATTCCAAATATTTTCTTAACTTTTTTATCATGGCCAAAGTTGGACCAATAGTTTTTTTAGCTTTTCTTTTGTATTTTGCTCACTTATTCGTACCTTTGCAGAATAATTACTATAAAACATTTTACTATTATGCAAAGCGACCCCAAGCAGTGCCTTTACTGCACAAACAATCAGACACTGAAAGATCTGATGATTGAGATTTGCGAGCTTTCCGTTTCTCGCGCGTTTTTATTTAAGGAGCAGACCTATCGTGGACGTTGTCTCGTGGCCTATAAAGACCATGTCAACGATTTGAACGAACTCTCGGACGAAGAGCGTAATGCCTTTATGGCTGACGTAGCCCGTGTGACCCGTGCCATGCAGAAGGCTTTCAACCCTGAGAAAATCAACTATGGTGCCTATAGCGACAAACTGTCGCACCTGCACTTCCATCTGGCTCCCAAGTATGTCGATGGTCCCGATTATGGCGGCATATTCCAGATGAATCCGGGTAAGGTATATCTCAGTGAGGCGGAATACGCTGAGATGATTGAGAAGATCAAGGCAAATCTTTAATTGCCGAAATAACGTAATAACGTAATATCGTGATAACGAAATAACGGATAATAAAACCATGGCAATAGTAAAACCATTTAAAGGCATCCGTCCACCGAAGGAACTAGTGGAACAGGTTGAAAGTCGCCCGTATGATGTCCTTGACAGTGAAGAAGCACGTGCTGAGGCAGGCGACAACGAAAAGAGTCTGTATCATATCATCAAACCCGAAATAGATTTCCCAGAGGGTACGTCGGAGTATGACCCACGTGTTTATGAGAAGGCTGCTGAGAACTTCAAGAAGTTCCAGGATAAGGGCTGGCTGATACAGGACTCGCGCGAACATTATTATATATATGCACAGACGATGAATGGCAAGACCCAGTACGGTCTCGTGGTGTGTGCCCATACTGATGACTATCAGAAGGGGAACATTAAGAAACACGAGCTGACTCGTCGCGACAAGGAGGAAGACCGCATGAAGCATGTTCGTGTGAACAATGCCAATATCGAGCCGGTTTTCTTCGCTTATCCAGACAATGCCGAACTCAATGCCTTGATTATGCGCTATGCCGCCACTAAGCCTGAATACGACTTCATCGCTCCCATCGATGGTTTCCGCCATCAGTTCTGGGTGATTGATGACGACAAGGACACGCAAACTATCACCGCTGAGTTTGCCAAAATGCCGAGTCTGTATATAGCCGACGGCCATCACCGTTCAGCCGCTGCTGCCTTAGTGGGCGCAGAGAAGCAGAAGCAGAATCCCAACCACAAAGGTGACGAAGAGTACAACTACTTCATGGCTGTCTGTTTCCAGGCTTCGCAGCTCACCATCCTCGACTACAACCGTGTAGTGAAAGACCTGAATGGTCTGACATCAGAAGAATTCCTCGACGCACTGCAAAAAAACTTCGTTGTGGAGGACAAGGGTACTGAGCTTTACAAGCCCCAGCAGATGCATGAGTTCTCACTCTACCTTGACCAGCATTGGTTCAGTTTGAAAGCGAAAGATGGCACCTACGACAATAGTGATCCCATCGGTGTTCTCGACGTAGATATTTCCAGCCGACTGATTCTGGATGAAATTCTAAACATCGGCGATTTGCGCTCTTCGAAGCGCATCGACTTCGTAGGCGGTCTGCGTGGTTTGGGTGAGTTGAAGCGTCGTGTGGACTCTGGCGAGATGCGTGCTGCTCTGGCCCTATATCCCGTATCGATGAAGCAGATCATGGATATCGCTGACAGTGGTAAGATTATGCCGCCGAAGGCAACGTGGTTTGAGCCCAAACTACGTTCAGGACTGGTGATTCATAAGTTGTCATAACCATAATAATGACAGACGAATACAAGACGATAGCAAATACAAGCGAGGGATATTACACCGAGAAACGGAGTAAGTTCCTCGCTTTTGCCCACCCCGTCAAGACTGTTGATGAGGTGAAAGAACTATTGGCAGGCTATCGCAAGAAATACTATGACGCCCGTCATGTCTGCTACGCCTATATGCTGGGGGCAGAACGAAGTGATTTCAGGGCCAACGATGACGGAGAGCCCTCATCGACAGCAGGAAAACCCATTCTCGGTCAAATTAACAGCAACGAACTGACAGACATCCTCATTGTTGTGGTGCGATACTATGGTGGTGTCAACTTAGGCACCAGCGGACTCATCGTTGCCTATCGCGAGGCAGCAGCCGATGCCATCAGCCACGCCACCATCGAGACACGACAGGTGGAGGAAATCGTCAAATACTCCTTTGCCTACCCACAAATGAATGATGTGATGCGTATTATCAAGGACATGAATCCACGAATTATCAGCCAAACGTACGATAACACTTGTGAAATCGTGCTTAGCATCAGAAAGAACGAAGCCGAACAGTTACGTAGCCGCCTTTCAAAGCTACTCTAACTCAATGATGGTCTCCTCAAACATGCCATCCTTGTTGATAATAAAACGCCGAGAATTCAGCAGTTCTGGTTTGCGTTCCTTATCGTGAGACTGGTAATACATGATGAGAGTCGTCTCATACTTGGAGGTGATAAAATATTCCAGATAGGTATTTCCAAAATCATTTTCACGATTTTCCGCTTTCTGCTCATAGATACACAACTGGTCGATGGGCATGTGTTTCTTATCCATGACATATAATTGCAGACGGGGGGTGATGGAGTCAATCATTTCAGCCAACAGTATCACCTCTTTGTGATAAGCTGAAGGCAATTTCATAGCCTTCAATTTTGCACTTACATTATAGCCGAAATGCTCATTGATGGCCATGGGAACAGGGACAAATCCGCCCAACAGTGACAAGTCAGTTCCTGCTGACTGGATAGGTAACGTGCGCAGTTGCAGTGTGTCGAACCATGCCACTACTGGATCTTCGTAGATGCCGGCCTTCTGTTGAATCTCCTTCACTTGTTCAGCCTTACGAATGCTGTCGACCATTGTCATATAATACTCGGCATTGTGCCTACGACCACCACAGGAAGCCAGAATCAATATCAAAGCCATGATGGTTAGCATTTCTATCTTCAACGTGTTTCTAACAAGTCTCATAGGTATGTAGTTTTTAGAATGGATAGCCAATAGCGAAGTGGAGCGTATGACAATCTTTGAAACGATTAATATTAAAGTAACCGGACTTACCTGTATCATATGGCATATGAAGGGCAATTCCCCAGTCCAGGCGCAGAATCAGGAAGTTCAAATCGTAACGAATACCAATACCTGTTCCCAAAGCCAAATCGTTCAGGAAATGACTCAAGCGAAATTTGGTGTTGGCGAATACCTCACGGGCTTCTGGATCATCATAATCCTCGTCGAAGTTCCAGATGTTACCGGCATCAAGGAATAAAGCGCCATGTAGTTTGCCGAACAGCTGACGACGGTATTCGAGATTCATGACCAGTTTGATGTCGCCATTCTGCAAAAGATATGACACTGCTTTGTCTGCAAGTCCGGGGAATTGACCAGGGCCAACGCCACGCACATGAAAGGCACGGATACTATTGGCACCACCAACATAGAACATCTCAGAATTAGGTAGCCAGTTGCTGTTGCCATAGGCATAAATGGCACCGGCATTGACATGCCCCACCAATTGGGATACATCACTCAGTGTCCATGTCTTGGTAAAATCTGTTTCCAGCTTGACAAACTGCGAATACGGATTCTTAAACATCTTCTTGTCCTTCTCGTTCCATCCTTTTCCTGCTAACACATATCCTAACGACACCAAGTTGGCAGACTCTGCCAGCGTCACTTCCCAACGGATGGGATGTGACAGTGCTACCGGACTGGTATAAGTATAGGTATAGCGCATCTCTGGTATGAAGTAATCCTGCATGGTAGCAGCCAAATAGGGATTGATACGTACGATGGAGTCGTAAGCTTCAGTATGACTGTTCATGAATTGGTATTTCACCGTTAATGGAGAAAACTCATGGCGACTTTGTGCAGAGGTTTGCCAACGATAGGTCCATTCGCCAGATGCCACATGCATTTTGTAGTAACCTGGACGGTAGATGATATCAGTCGAAGCCTTCGCCAGTGTTGACGGTGTGGAATAGAAACGACGACGTCGACGACGTGTCTGCCCCTGCTCACGTGAACGTGGACGACGGTTACCACCAAAGAACGGAGCTATGATGCGTGGAAACTCTATGGAGGCATCGGCACCATATTCATAGTTATTCATCGATGAACCTCCACTGGTTGCCCATTCGTAGGAGCCATGGACGTTAATGTCAATTTTTTCACCTCCACGAAATGCGTTCTTTCGGGTAACACCCATACGCAACTCCGGTCCCATCCTACCAATGGTACGTGCATTGAAATTCGTTTCGACATAAAAGTCCCATGGCTTGTCGAATACACAATTCAACGTGAGGTCGAGAGAATCGTTACGCGGTGTAAATGAGAAGTCAGTCATTGAGAACAGTCCCATGGCATTTATCTTACTCACTGACTGAACGTAGTTGTCATAACTGTATAGCTGTCTTGGTCTGATTTTCATGTCTGCCATCAATACACGAGTACGGATTGGGGGACGCTTGCCAGCATAACGAACAGTAAAGTAACGGCCACGCACTGAATCTGTGGTCTGTTCCATCATGGTCTTCTTCATGTTGATATTGACACGACCAATATACCATTTGCGCTTGGCAATCTCAGGAATACTGTCTGCCATTTGCAGTCGTAGCTGAGCTTTTCCATCGACTACAAGAGTATCGGCCAAATATGTGGCATAGCTGGGTTGGTAGTAGTAGTAGCCGTTGTTACGCAACAGCAAGCTGATACGCTGTCGCTCTGCTTCCAGCTGACTGACCACGAAGGGATCGCCACGATGGATATAGGCTTCCGACAGCGAAGCATGTATCAGACTGTCTGCATCAGCCGGGAAGTCAAAATAGCCCACACTATCCAAAGTGTGAAGTGGTCCTAGTGTTACGTTATAAGCTATCTTGGCGGTCTTTGGATTCTTCTGAGGTACGACATCATAGTTCACATAGCCACTGAAATAACCATGATTACGCAGCACGGACTGTGCTACTGACGATCGAAGAGCAGGATTCACCCACGACATCAGCACAGGCTGTTTGCCAAACGACTTTGTCATCCAGCGTGCAAAGGGAGTGTCCTTACCGTGGTATTTGTTCCACACACTGACATTCCACGAAAATGGCACACGATAATAGGAACTACCGAAGATGGCACCATTAGGTGCTGTCGCCAAAGCAGCCTCGACCTCCAGCTGTGTCTGCGTAAAATTATCATTGGCTTCGTAGTCCTGATAGGTAATCTTGGTCAGACCAGTGAAAAGCTGGTCATCGTCAGGAATCTCTTTGGTCATGGAACAGGAAACCAATAAGAGAGCCGCCACTATAAATAGTAAACTATTTCTTTTCATCGGTTATCTTTTTTAGGGAGTCAGTAGGCAGGGCATTTCTTCCAGGTGCCAAAGGTCTGACAGGCTGTGGATCCTTAAACCGGAAAATATCCCAGAATCTTTGTAGTTTGCGACGCCATGTGAAGCCGCCTCCATACTTCTGGGTATAACCATCCAACCAGTCATAGCAGTTATTCTCATAGAACAGTGTGACAAACTTGTTGGCACTATCATCCAAACGGTATTCCAACGAGACATTGTCGAAGAATGAGTTGTTGCGCTGCTGCAATTCAGCACCAGTCGACACCTTGCCTCCGATAGCTACCTTCAGACGATTGTTCATAAAACGCTTGGCGAATTTGAATGAATAGTCAGTATGACTATTGCCAGCAGCATCTGTCGAATTGTCCATTCCGAACGAAAGATCAAGTGTTCGCAATGCATTGCCTGTAATCTGACTAATTTCAGAATTCAGGAACGAGCTCAGTGCTGAGTTCATGCTGAATGCTCCCGTATTACCATCAGCAAGATACATACCAGTAGTCAGCATCGTAACAGCCAGCTTACCACGCTGTTCAATACCCATCGCCTGCAACTCACTGTGCAATTGCATATCCTCCGGGGCATCCAATGTAAATTCCAGTCCCATATCGTTCAGCGTTCTTGTGATACTGACACCACAGTCAAACTCTACGCTACGACTGGCACCACTGCTACTGTTCACTGTAGCCCGTGTACGTTCGGTGGCAGCAATATTCAGTGTCGGATTCATCGGGTCACCAGTAAATTCCAGATAGCTGCCATCCTTGATAGTGAAAGTCTTCAACGGAATGACGGGCAGTGAATACTTCATTTCACCACTGGTCAGCGTGTATCTGCCATGCAATTGTAAATTGTCCAACGGATTGTAGCGCATACGCAGTGTTCCACCACCCATAATGTCAATATAGTTGGAGTGGTCGGTATTTAGGAATGCCGTGACATGAGCTCCCTTTGACACATCGATAGTCAGGTCCATCTGGAAGCCATCTAGCACAGGACGTTCTACAACAATCTGCGTTGTATCACTGAAGTCAGTAAACTTCACCAAATCCTGTAACTGGTTGTCAGTAGACAACGGAGAATCACGAAGAATATAATATAAATCGGTAGAACCTAACACCTCCAGTCGTCCACGCATATTCAGATTGTCCAACGGACCACTCATACGTGCAAAGACATTCACAAAAGCCTTACCGTATGCCACACTATTCGGGTTTTCCTTAGCACCGATAATCTGGTAATCCTTGGCTCTCATGCGCATATTCACCATGACGCGCTCCAAATCACTGAAGTTGATATCTCCCTGAATATTCAATGGGTTATCGTTATGGGCATAGACAGTGAAGTTATCGAACAGCAATTTTGAATTGACTATACGCACCGGGTCGTTATCGAATCGAAGAGTCATACCATAGGGAATGCTCTCTAAATAAGATGAATCCAAATAAACCTCACCATCCACTTTCGGACTGGATAACTTGCCCTTAATGTCCAACGCACCTTCTGCATAACCTTGCAATCCGAACAGGTGGTCAGGAATGAAACCGTTGACAATCGACAGCGGTAAACGTTCCATCACAAAGCGTGCATCCAGAGCACCCTCATCTTGATTATAATAGGTACCCGTAAGCGTTCCGAATTCAATATTGTCCTTCATCAGTCGGGCTTCTATAGCATGAGCATCGCCCTCCTTTTGCAGATAGGCCAATTCGGTACTGACATTACCAATAGGACTATTCTCGTAGGTCATGTTACGTACAGCCATATCACCAACGACAGAGAAGTGGCCTTCAGCATCCTGTATCACATGGTAGTCACCATTCATCAAACCTGTCATATGTGGCACATATGGTAGTACGGAGGTGATTTCATCGAGATTGAACTTATTCAAGCTGACTGTCAGGTCTTGCATAGCTGACGGATCGTTGTCGTCAGAATAGATTTTTACACCAGTACCATCGTCGGCTATCAGGTCTATTTTGGTCTCTATTTTGTTATTATGACCTAACAAGATGAAGTTGTCTTTATTCAGGTTAAACTCCTTATAGCCCAACGTAGGACGTTCAGGCACAAGACGGATTTTATAGCCGCTGTCCACCATCTCAACCTGTGCCCCCAGACGGACACCCATCTTATCGGCAGCATCATAAAGCCGCACACCGAAGGTAAGGCCACGCTGTTGGAACAAACCGTCGAATAAGGCATTAAATACAAAGTCCGGATTCTTTTTGTTATTACGAACCTGTCCGCCAAACGACAAGTGTTTTTCACGTTGGGTAATGCGGAAATTAATGGTGTCCAGGCGTGTATCGTCCAATCTGAACGAGTGAAGGTGCCCATTTCCATTCAGTCCCTTAGCTGGTGAGGCATCTATATCAAAGAGCAATTCCTTGAACTCTATGCCCTGTGTTGTCTTCAGGAAAGTAGCTATCGGATTCTCACGTTTGCTTTCCACATGCAGTTTCATGACAGGTAACAGACGACGAATAGTTGGTTGGTCGATGATTCTGTTCGCATACTGCTCGGCAATGGAATCACCGAGAATAGTAATCTGGCGCAACAGCCGTTCATAATTTCCACTGGCGTCGAGCTTGACGATGAAGTCACCACTCTGAGCACGTAGGTAGGTCGTATCAGGGCGAGCTTTCAGCAACAGTCCGATGTCGCCAGGACGGAATGTATGAACGGAGTCACGGATAGTCAAGTCATTCATCAGTCCGCTCACCATGTGTGTCAGCTTCAAGTCTGAACTGACATCAAAGTGTGCACAGAGTCCTATGGATGTAGGTTCTGGGAGAAGCCCCATCTTATAAAAGTCCAGTACATTGATATCGGCAGTCAGCGTACCGTCTATCTTGCTCTTACTCATCAGCGCATCGAAACCTACCGTTCCGTTCAGCAAGTCATTACGGCTATGAACAACAGTATGTCCACGACCGTTTCTGATATCTGCCTCAGCAGTCATATTGTCCAGATTCCAGTGGCCATAGCCAATATGGGTAATCTTCGCATCAGCTTTCATCGTGGTAGCCTTCGAGAAGATGTCAGTTCCCTGACCACTGGCTGTAATATCGGCAGTGACGGTATATATTGAATCGTGTGGCATGAAGTGGTGGACATTCAGTTGTTTGATCTGAACGTTGGCATTGTAGCGCATGAGTTCGGCATTCACCTTTCCATCAAGCCTCACTGTACCCTGTCCCTCACGCAACATCATATCTGCACTGTAGTCAGCTCCATCTGCACGTATCCTACCCTCTGCCCGGATGCCAGAAGGAATGCGATAGTTGCGTTGAACGTCACGTGGCAACGAGGCCATCACGAAAGCTAAGTTCTGCGCCTCGGCATTGAAACGCACGTCAGCACGCAGACGTTTCATATCTGTCAAATTGGCCACAAAACCGTCTGCCTTGAGTGCAAGTGCTGTTGGCAACTCTACGTCAAGGTCAGAGAACTCCATGTATTTCAGGTTACCTTTCACATATCCTTTCACATGCAACGGATAGCGAGGCCAGCGTTCCTGCATAGCTTTCGGCAGACTGCCCATAAACGGTTTCATATCCTGATAGCCAAATTGGGCATCCATCTTCAGCTTCATGTTTCCAGGATTGATGGAGTCAGTCATCGACAAAGGCATGTCGAATGTTAATGAGAGTTCACTGTCTGGCGTCTTCAGGTGCAGGGATGGTATGTTGATGCTGTCACCCTGCATGCCCAGCGATCCTGTGTGCAAGGTGAGTTTCGGCATATCAATGTCACCATAGCGTACACCACCGTCTAACCAATCGATGCTTCCAATGCTATAAGCTGGCTTGCCCAAATCGACTACGACCTCGCGTGCAACCAGTGAGCCAAAACGAGCTGAAGCATCGGTGCTATCATTCAGATGGACATCTACAGCCGATTGCCGGATACTGATGCTGTCGGCATTAATAATCCACAATGTCTTGGTAGTCGTGGTGTCTTCTGGAACAGAGTCGCGCAACAAGATATCCAGGTTTGCTCCCTCCAGTTGTGCACCATTCACCTCCACCATCTGCTTATTCAGATCTATACCACGGCTTTTGACAAACAGACGATTGAAGTCGCCCTTCACACAAACAGCATCAATAAAGCCATTGGTATTCAACTTGGTGTCATTAATCTCCAATTGGTTGATAACCACTCGTTTGTCAAAAAGAGGACGTAGCTGAACGTCGACTACCAAGCGACTGACATCTGCTATGGTGTCCTCTTCGTGAATCATCTTAAAGTCGTCAAGGGCCAGGTCCAAAGGGAACTTCAGTTGAACATGCCCTACACTGATTTGCATACCGGTTTTCTCGGAAGCAATCTCAGCGACTTTGTCAACAGCCCAGTTCTGGACGGGTGGCAGATAAAGGAGGAACACCAGTATTGCGAACAGCAATACAGGGCTCAGCAAAATGCCCACTATCCACCAGACGACCTTCTTCATTCCTTTGACAGGTTGGTATTCAGTGTTTCAAGATTCGAGAACGACTGCCACAGCTTATCATTTGGCAAAGGAGCCTCCAGACAAATAGGCTGTTTCGACACAGGATGCACAAACTCTATCCGACGTGCCAGCAAGGAAATGCTGCCATCGGGGTTGCTACGCTTGGCACCATATTTCAAATCGCCTTTAATGGGACACCCCATTGCTGCCAGCTGACAGCGTATCTGATGGTGACGCCCCGTCATCAGGTTTACTTCCAACAGGTAATAACGCTCTGACTGACCAATGAGCCGATACTTCAGTAACGCCTTTTTGGCCTGAGGACGTTCCCGATCATAGGCGTACGACTTATTCTGCTGCTCGTTTCTCACCAGCCAGTGTTCCAACGTACCGGAATCCTCGTGAGGACGGTTTTGTACAATAGCCCAGTACGTTTTGTGGACGTCGCCCAGTCGGAACATATCGTTCAGACGACTCAATGCTTTCGAAGTACGCGCAAACACTACGAGGCCCGAGACAGGACGATCCAAACGGTGGACTACACCCAGAAATACGGCACCCGGCTTGGCATACTTCTCCTTGATGTACGCCTTCACCGTTTCCGACAGCGGAGTGTCGCCAGTCTTGTCGCCCTGCACAATCTCACCACTCTGCTTCGAGACGACGATGATGTGATTGTCCTCGTAGATGACCTCCATAGTTATTGCTTTTTATTTCGCGCGGAAGCGTTCAGCCTGACTACGAATCAGCTCTTCGTCATCAAAATAGTTGATGCGCATAGCAGCACGCACCTCGCTCATCGTTTGGGCAGCGACCTCGCGAGCCTGCTCAGTACCCTTGCGAAGGATGTTGTAAATTTCAGGAATGTCCTGCTCCAGCTCATGACGACGCTGGCGCATGGGCTCCAGCATCTCGTTGAGTATCTGGTTCAAGAACTTCTTACACTTCATATCACCAAGTCCGCCACGACGATAATGATCCTTCAACTCATCCAGATTCTGGTATTCAGGCCAATAGTTGGCAAAATCCTCAGGCTTCGAGAAGGCGTCTAGATACGTGAATACAGCATTGCCTTCCACATGGCCAGGATCGTTCAGGTTGACATGCTCGGGGTCGGTGTACATCGAGCGAACCTTCTGCCAAACATCGTCAGCAGAGTCACTCAGATAGATGCAGTTGCCCAGCGACTTCGACATTTTCTCCTTACCGTCCGTACCAGGCAGACGACGGGCTGTGGCATTCTCAGGCAGCATGATTTCAGGCTCCACCAACACGGGAGCATAAATCTGATTGAAACGACGTACCAGTTCGCGTGTTACCTCCAGCATCGGCTCTTGATCCTCACCGGCAGGTACTGTCGTAGCCTTGAACAATGTGATATCAGCAGCCTGACTGACAGGATAGCAAAAGAAACCCAAAGGGATGCTTTCACCTTCGAATCCACGCATCTTTACTTCTGTCTTCACCGTCGGATTGCGCTGAACACGGCTTACCGACACCAGATTCATCAAATACGTCGTCAGCTCAGCCAACTCCGTAATCTGACTCTGTATGAAGAGCGTACACTTCTCCGGATCCAAACCGGCAGCGAGGTAGTCAAGAGCCACCTCGATGATGTTCTGACGGATTTTCTCCGGATTGTCGGCATTGTCCGTCAGGGCCTGTACGTCAGCCATAAATACAAACATTCTCTCATAGTCGCCCGCATTCTGCAGTTCTACGCGGCGACGTAGTGAACCTACGTAATGTCCCAAGTGCAACTTGCCCGTGGGACGGTCACCAGTTAATATAATCTTTCCCATAAAATATAAATATGTCTAATTTGAAGTGCAAAGGTACGAAAAAGATTTAACTTTGACTTCAATTTTACCTTATTTTTTGTACTTTTGCAGGAGAATAGAGAAAACGAAGAGACAATGGCAAAAGACAAAACCATGTATGTCTGCGATAATTGCGGACAGGAATCGGCAAAGTGGATAGGCAAATGTCCGGCTTGTGGACAATGGAACACTTTCAAGGAAATCAAGGTGGCTGACACGCGTAAACAACCATTCGCCACATCTGCAGCAGCTTCGGCTGGTCATCAGTTGCGCCAGAACAAAGTTCTGAAACTAAGCGACATATCAGCGCATGACGATCCACGTATCGATATGCATGACCAGGAACTGAACCGAGTACTTGGCGGAGGATTAGTGCCTGGCAGTATCGTGCTGCTGGGTGGTGAACCGGGTATCGGCAAGTCGACACTATCGCTACAAACAATGCTGGCCCTACACGACAAACGCGTATTGTATGTCAGCGGAGAAGAGAGTGCCCATCAGCTGAAAATGCGTGCCGAAAGAATTGTCGGCGGTTCCCCTGCTGACCACTTCCTCATCCTTTGCGAAAACTCTCTCGAAGCCATCTTCGACCACATCAAAGAAGTGCAACCCGAACTGGTGGTTATCGACTCTATACAAACCATCTCGACTGAGGATGTAGAGTCAAGTGCTGGCTCCATCGCCCAAGTACGCGAGTGTGCCTCTGCCCTGCTCCGCTTTGCAAAGACCAGCGGAGTACCTGTTATTCTTATCGGCCATATCACAAAAGAAGGTACACTGGCCGGACCAAAAATTCTGGAACACATCGTCGATACTGTTATCCAGTTTGAGGGTGACCAACACTACATGTATCGCATTCTGCGAAGCATTAAGAACCGATTTGGAAGTACCTCTGAATTAGGAATTTACGAGATGCTGCAAACGGGCCTCAGGCAGGTCAGCAATCCATCGGAATTGTTACTGACAGAAGACCATGACGGACTCTCCGGAGTAGCCATCAGCAGTGCTATCGAAGGTGTGCGTCCATTCCTTGTCGAGACACAGGCCCTGGTATCGTCAGCAGCCTATGGTACTCCTCAACGTTCTGCTACTGGTTTCGACCAGCGTCGCCTGAACATGCTGTTGGCAGTACTGGAGAAACGGGTGGGATTCAAGTTGATGCAGAAGGATGTTTTCCTGAATATAGCTGGAGGGTTGCGCGTCACTGATATGGCGATGGATCTAAGCGTCATTGCTGCTGTACTTTCAAGCAATGTCGACACCCCCATCGAGGATGGCTGGTGTATGGCTGGAGAAGTAGGTCTTTCGGGTGAGGTACGTCCTGTGGCACGCATCGAACAGCGTATCTCTGAAGCAGAGAAACTTGGATTCCAGCACATCATCATCCCCAAATACAACCTCTCGGGTCTGAACCGCAAGAAATTCAACATCGAACTGGTGCCAGTACGGAAAGTGGAAGAGGCCCTTCGTGCCCTTTTCGGCTAACCCATCACCTAACACCCATATACCGTCGTATCGTCGATGCCTGCTTCAGCAAAGGCTTCACGACGTTCTACGCAGGTACCACAGCAGCCACAATGATGCTCACCACCCTTGTAGCACGACCAGGTCTCGCTGTAGTCAATGCCCAAGGCCTTACCCCGACGAGCGATATCGGCCTTTGTCAAATTGGTATAGGGTGAACGCAGATGTACCTTGACGTATGTCCCTGCAGCAGCAGCCTCGTCAAAGGCTTTCACGAATTCTGGTCGGCAGTCAGGATAAATCGTATGGTCACCTCCGTGATTGGCCATCATCACATATTTCAGGTCGTTGCTCTCGGCAATACCCACAGCAATGCTGAGCATGATGCCATTACGGAAAGGTACCACTGTCGATTTCATGTTCTCATCGGCATAATGGCCTTCGGGAATGGCATCAGCACCCTCAAGCAGCGAACTCTTGAAATAGGTGGTCATAAAATCCAACGGAATGACGATATGCTTAATACCCAGACGTTCACAATGCAGACGAGCAAAGGGAATCTCCCGGGCATTATGGTTCGAACCATAGTCGAACGAGATGGCCAATGCAATCCGTTCCTGTTCATCGTACAACAGCGTAACGGAGTCGACGCCACCACTTAATATCAATACTGAATCTTTCATAAGTACTCAAAGACAGTTGTTGCTTTCTTTCTCCATCAGCGTACAGGACTGATGGAGAAAGTGAAGTAATACGATTGCAAAGGCAGCAGATAAGGCTTTTCGGGCCATGCTCCCCATGAGTTAATACAGCCCAGACCCATCTGTCGCTGCTGGATGTGCACCTGGGTCAGCGGACGCTCCACGAGGTCGCCACTATGCTGACCCCAACGATGATCCTTGAAGGCTCCTGCGTCCAGGTCTTCTACGAGATATGGGAGAGCTGAGCACTCCATCGGGCCTGTACTCTCAAACTTAAGACCACGCTTTCCGTCAGTGACTTTAAACCAGCGCACATCGGTGTGGTTTCCACTCTCCTGTGGACGGACATAGGGATAGTACTCTTCGCTGACGTTGGCCTTGTAACGTCCCAGAAATTCGCTGCTGTTACGATCGCAGTAATTCTCGTGCGGGCCACGGCCATAGTATTCGATCGTGTTGTACTGCTTCAGCATCTGCAGCTGCATGCCATAACGGAACATCCACGTTTCCTTGGCATCTGCCTTGGGTTCCATCTGCTGACGGACGATGACAGAGCCGTCAGCCATCAGGGTATAAGTCATGGCGAGTGTGGCCATAGGCATGTCAATCTTGGCAACAGCACTATTGCCAGTAGCAGAGAAGTCAGTAACCTTCATCTGTGGGTTCTTCCACTGACTCCAACGTTGTTGAATCCATGCACCATAGTCGTTGTCTGTGGGAGCACGCCAGAACTCAGGCGTGATGCTCTGACGATCGATGAGCATGGGTTGTCCGTCCACATCGAGATAGTCTATCATACCTGACTGCTTGCCAATGGTCAGCGTGGTACCCATTGTCGAGAACTTGACATAGCTCTTGGTCTCTTCCTTGGCCACATTACTTTCGCCGAGCGCTTGTGTCTCCAGCTTATCGTAAACAAAGGGCTTGACGATGAACTGCTGGCGCTCACCAGTCTCGAACTGGAAAGACATCGTGAGCTCGTTGCTCCCGAAGATACCCTGTATGTGCTTCTTCAGTTCCGGGAGCTCAAATGTCTTGCGCTGCTGTGGCAACACCTCGTCGATGACCAGATTGTAGGTTTTCGCAGGACTACCGTCGTTCTTGATTTCCACTGCCAGCTTGAGGTTCTTGATGGGTTTAAAGAAGTATTCGTTATAGACCTCGAACTTACCGTCCTTCAGTCCCTTGTCAGTAATCCAAAGGTTCTGGTAATAGTACTGCACCTCGTAGGCATGGGGATTGAGTCGACGATCAGGAGCAATGATACCATTACAGTTGAAGTTATAGTCGCTGGCAGGATAGCGTCCATAGTCGCCACCATACGTAAAAATTTCCTTACCCGTAATAGGACTCTTGTCGCGCAGACCCTGATCGACGAAGTCCCAAATGAAGCCACCCTGATATTTCGGATACTTACGTATAATGTCCCAATACTCCTTGAAACCACCCATCGAGTTACCCATAGCATGGGCATATTCACACTGGATGAGCGGACGTGGATTGTCCGTTTTGCTGTATTTCTCGCAATCTTCGTAGCCCATATACATCGGACAGAAGATATCCGTCTTACCCCAGTGTCCAGCCTGTTCGTACTGCACGGGACGATTGTCAACACTCTTGATCCAGTCGTAACAGCGTTCGAAGTTAGGACCATATCCAGCCTCATTACCCATGCTCCAGATGATGATGCAAGGATGGTTGCGCAATGTCAGCACATTGGCCTGGTTACGCTCCAAGTGCATCTGGGCAAAGTCCTCGCGCTTGGCAAGAGTACTCTCTCCGTAGCCCATACCGTGACTCTCCAGATTGGCCTCGGCCACCAGATACAGGCCAGCCTCGTCGCACAGGTCATACCAGCGCGGATCGTCGGGATAGTGCGAGGTACGCACAGCATTGATATTGAGCTGTTTCATAATGGCAATATCCTGTTTCATACGTTCCACCGAAACGACATAGCCACCATCGGGGTCGAGCTCATGACGGTCTGCACCCTTGATGAGAATGGGCTGACCATTCACCAGCAGCTGTCCACCCTTGATTTCAATATGGCGGAAACCCACACGCTGGGGAATCACCTCCACCGTTTGCGAACCCTTTTTTAAATATATAAATAAGGTATAGAGATTGGGGGTTTCTGCTGTCCAGCTTTTGACATTGTCAATGGTCTGCTGCAGACCTGAACCTACCACGTTGCCAGCAGCATCCTCCAGACGGGCTTCAATGGTGAGCCCCTTTGGGGCCTTCACGTCGACAGAGAGGAGCCCCTTGCCTCCGACATAGTCCTGACTGATGACAACATCCTCAATATGTATCTTCGGACGTGCATAGAGATATACCTCACGAGCAATACCCGTAAAGCGCCAGAAGTCCTGGTCCTCGAGATACGAGCCGTCACACCAGCGCATGACCTGCATAGCGATGAGGTTTTTTCCGCGCTTCAGATATTTCGTAATGTCAAACTCGGCAGCAATCTTCGAGTCCTCGCTATAGCCTACATACTTGCCATTAACCCATACTTTCAGGTTGCTTGTGGCAGAACCGACATGGAAAAAGACTTGCTGACCATTCCACGCATCTGGCAAGGTGAATTCACGTCGATAAGAACCCGTATAGTTCTCTGTTTCACCGATATACGGCGGATTGCTCTCGAAAGTTGTGCACCATGCATAGCCGATATTCTTGTAGATACGGTCTCCATGACCATTCAGTTCGAAGAGTCCTGGAACAGGGAAGTCTTCCCACTTCGAATCGTCATAATTCAAAGTCCAGAAATTGGCAGGTGCATCCTGATGGTTCTTGACGAAGAGGAAGCGCCACATGCCTTCCATCGAGAGATAGCGTGACGACTGGGTTTTCTCCCTTGCCCTCGCCTTTGCTTCCGACTCGAAAGCAAAGAAGTTGGCACGACGAGCCTCACGATTCTGATGATTGACTGCGGGGTTCTTCCACTCGGGAGTAGTGTCAGCAGCCTGCACCTGTGCAGCAGCCAACAACATGAGCAATAATACGGATAGGTTCTTAATCATCATGATTTGAGATTTGATATTTGAGATTTGAGATTTAAGGTCAGTCGGCATAGGCATCTTCGCCAATCTGTTCACGGGCTCCGATGGTCATCTTACGCAAATCGTAGAAGGAGCCGTTATAGATGTTGAAGTCGACATAGCCCTTGATGCCAGGCAATTTGCCAACATCGGTATGCTGCCAGAATTTCCAGCGACCTTTGTATTCCACCTTTTTCACATAGTAGTGGGCAATCCAATAGGGATAGCCATCAAACATGGGGTCGCTGAGATAGCGCATCTTGAATTTATAATAGGTATAAATGATGGGCTTGACGCCATAGTGACGCTCGACAATGTCAAGCCATTCCTTGACACTGGCCTTGAACTCAGCATCAGTCTGGTTCTTGGGTTTATGCTCCACATCGAGCACAGGAGGCAGGTCGCCATTCTCGAGGGCAGCATTCTTGATGAAGAAAGCGGCCTGGTCCTTGGCAGGTGAATGGACGCTGTAGAAATGATAGGCACCACGTGTAAAACCATGTTCGCGGGCCTGATAGAAGTTGTCGACGAAGTTCTCGTCGATTTTCGTAGCACCTTCAGTGGCCTTGATCATGATGAAGCGGATGGGGAACTTGTCAATCAGTCCGTTGTCACGCAGCTCATCCCAGTCAATCTCGCCCTGATGGTGGCTGATGTCAATACCGTGGATTTCGTAGCCTTCAGGATAGCTGATGTCGCCATAGAGGGCACGCCAGCGGAAGCCATAGGGGCTGACAAAGAAATAATAGAAGAAATAGAGATAGGCCGCCAATACCAATGCGCCTCCTGTCCACCATGCCCAGCCAGGCATGTGTTGCAGAAGGCGGATGATGATGTTTGGACGCTTACGCCCCGGTCCACGGTAGGTCCGGGTGGTATTGACGCCCTTGTAACTGACGACCTTTCTCTTCTTCTTTGACATAGTTTAAAGACTGCGAGTTTCACGAAAAGGACTCGCAAAACTCGCAGTGATCAGTTACTCATTATTTAGCCTGTTCCAAAGCCAAGGTCTTGGTAGGCTGGTCGCAAACCTCTGTGGGTCCCCAGTACTGGATAGGACCAGGATAGACGTAGGCAGTCTTGCGAGCCCACTCGTCACGATGAGCAGCGAACTCCTTGAAGGGAGCACCGTCGAGCTCAACGAGGGCCTTACGGATGACGGGCTTCATCTCACCGGCACGACGCTCCATGTTCATCATCATGGTGATGGGCACACCACCTGCAATCCACTGGTCAGCAGGTGCAGTGGTATTCTTCACGATGGCCATGTAACCAGTCTTGCCATTGGCGATGAGCTGAGCAGCAGAGGTACCCAGAGCATAGCAGTAGTCGGCATCGAAGTTAGACGGAGCAGCACAGCGTCCCTCGTATCCGAAGAAGTGGTGCTGAGTACCGAACTTACCAACATACTTGCCTTCCTTCTTCAGCTTCTCAAGCTTCTGGGCAACCATTGTTGAGAGCAGCTTCTCGGTCTCGATGAGTGATACCTGGACGTTTCCGTGGGGATCACGGTCAAGAGCCAGCTGACGAGCTACGCCAACAGGCAGGCTGTTGAACACAGCGAGGTTCTCCTCGGTGAGGTGACTCTTGGCGAAGTCAACCTGCTCATCACGGCTGATTTCCTTAGCCTCGGGCATTGCGAGCACGTCGTTCAGCTGGGCAATGAGCTTCTTGATAGCGGGGATGAACTCGATGACACCCTCAGGAATAATGACAGTACCGAAGTTATTGCCATCGGCTGCACGCTGGCAGACAGCATTGGCAATGTAGTCCACGATATCGTCGAGGCTCTGACCCTTGGCCTCTACTTCCTCAGAAACGAGGCAGATGTTGGGCTGGGTCTGCAGAGCACACTCCAGAGCAATGTGAGATGCCGAACGACCCATCACCTTGATGAAGTGCCAGTATTTACGGGCTGAGTTACAGTCGCGCTCAATGTTACCAATGAGTTCTGAGTAAGTCTTACAAGCAGTATCGAAACCAAACGAGGTCTCAATCTGCTCGTTCTTCAAGTCACCGTCGATGGTCTTCGGACAACCAATCACCTGAACACCATAGTTCTTGGCAGCATAGTACTCAGCCAGCACACAAGCGTTGGTATTTGAGTCGTCACCACCGATAATCACGATGGCCTTGATGTCGAGCTCGCGGATAATCTCCAGACCTTTCTCGAACTGGTCGACCTTCTCCAGCTTCGTACGACCAGAGCCGATCATATCGAAACCACCCGTGTTACGATACTCGTCGATGATCTCAGGGGTGAGCTCCATGTAGTTGTGGTCTACCAGACCGCCAGGGCCGAGGATGAAACCATAGAGACGGTTCTCGGGGTTCAGCTTCTTGATCTGGTCGAACAGACCGGTGATAACATTGTGACCACCAGGAGCCTGACCACCAGAAAGGATGATACCTACGTTCATCTTCTTGGTGTTAGCCTCAGTAGCAGGCTCGAACTCAACGATAGGCATACCATAGGTGTTGGGGAACAGTTTCTTGATTTCCTCCTGGTCACCAACACTCTGAGTGGCAGCACCCTCTTTCACCTTTACAGCACCTTGGAGCGCCTTCGGCAGCTTAGGCTGATAGGCGGCTCTTGCAATTTGCAATGCACTTTTTTTCATTGTCTTTTATTATTATTAGATGATAAATAATTAATTTTGGGATGGCAAAGGTACGAATAAACGAGCACAATACACGATTTTTATTGTTAATCTAATAAAAAACTTCCGAAATAACGTATTTTTTGTTTTTTTATCGAGTGAAAGCTCCTTATATCTATTGTATTTACACCCTACACTTCCTACACTATCACATGGGTGTTATCTTCCAGTGGAGCGTTGCCGTCGGTGTGAGCTATGTCATAGGCATTCCACTCGGTTACGGACTTGTAGGTATGTGGGTAGGCTTTGCACTCGATGAGAATATTCGCGGCATCATCCTTGTGCGTCGCTGGCGGTCAGGGAAATGGCGAACAAAAGGCTTTTAAGAGAGCCCCCTGCCGCGAGGCATCTCCTCGTTGTGTTTTTCACCTCACAGAGTGACAGGCATGCTGTGACATGGAATAACCAAGTGTGTGAATTGTTGCTAATCAACGTAAAAAAATCGAGAAATATTTGGAGGGATAAAAAATTATCCCTATCTATAGTTTGGGCTTGCGCCCGAAAAGCGTTTCTGTGGGCAGGCAGCACTTGGTACGACCTCATCCCGAGCTTGAATTAAATTGAAAAAGAATGAAGGGGAAATTCGGATGGTGTTCTCGTTATTGACGATAGCGTTTACGATGACTTCGGCAAACCATGCATTGGTCTTCTGCTCCAGAATTTCCATATACTCAGAAAGGATTTCCGTTGAGACACACCAAGCAACTTTTCCTTCCACGAACTCCGTCCACACCTTGTGGTACGGACTCTTGGAAGAAACGCACATCAGCAGGCAGTTGGTGTCCAGAACTATTCTTCTCATTTCGCATGGATATAGGGAGTGCGCATATGTTCCTGGCCCCACTCCTCTATTTTACTTTCATCGATAAACCCGGTTTCCCATAAACGGTCGGCCTCAGCCACAGCCTCTTTGGAATAGAAATCGAACAGAAGTTTTTTCAGTTGTTTGAGAGACTCCTCTGTTCTGCATCTATTCATCATCTCCAAGATATGGAGCTGGCCAATGCTCAATTTCGTGTGTTGTGATGTCGTAATCATACTCATCTATTTTGAATATTTGATATTTACGGTGCAAATATACAAAATATATTCTAATCTCGGATGAAAAAGACGAAAAAAATGCAAGAAAAGAGATTTCATAAACTAGGATATACTGGCTTTCATAAACAGAGAATGCAGCTGATGGCTAAGAAGGATGCAGCAAACGCCTTGTCCGGACGCTGCAAACGCCTTGTCTGCTTACTTCATTCGGGGGGAAAGCCTAGGGCATTCTCGCTTGCGGCGGACGGGAAAAGAGTTTTCCCCGCCCGGAGCAAACTGTTGCAGCGGACGGGGAAAACTATTGCGGCGGACGCCGAAAATGTTAAAATGCGAGAGCTACTGGTCGGAATCCGACATGTTAACAGGGAAGTAGTGTAACGCACCGGCATCTTTGCTGCGACGCAGTCGGGGTGCCTCACCCTCACAGAGGCTGTCAAGATAGTGGCGTGCCGACTTGTATTTCAACCCACTACACACCTGGAAAGTCTTGACAGTAATATAGCCATTGCTGACACTTCGGCGCAGAGCCGCTTCCATAGCCTTTTCATCGTACATCTGGGCATTGCCGACCTGCGTAAGACGCTTGCGGAAACCCTTGTGACGATTTGCCGGATCAGACTGTTGCACCAGTTTTTTGGAGGGTGTGAAATCAACACCGGCATAGCTGACGTCGCTGGCCTTCACCAATTCTGGGTCGCTGACATCGCCATTCAGCTTTAGCTTGATGCTGAAGGAGCCGATGGGTGTCTCCAGCCGGAAACCTGACGAGAGCATGAATCCTGCAGCCTCCAAGAAGGTCTCAAAGAGATTCTTGATCTCACCTTTATGTGTCCCCCGATAGTTGGCGCAGAATTCGTCAATATAGTCCAGGTCACACTTCATGGCTGGCACGTGATGCGGATACAACAACGGCTTCCCGTCAGTCCCTTTGGTGGGCCTCGGCTGCAGTTCAAACTCTATTTTATCAACGTATGGTAGCATGTTCTAATATTTATTCTGCAAAGGTACAAAATTTCGTGGACACATACAAGTATCTGGGTTAAAAAAATGATTAAAATAATGATAAAAGAAGGTTGGAAGGACGTCTTCCCACCGCCTTTTGTAAACGGAATCTTTTATTTTAAGTTTTTTTTATATCGAAAGTGATGGGAAATTGAAAAAAAATACCTATCTTTGGAGTCCGAAACAGTATAACAAATAAATACAGGAGGATAAAATCTATGATGAACAAAAGAACATTAAAGAAGTGTATTGTTGCAATTTGTGACGAACTTTTCTCTGAGTGTCTGGCTGCAACGCAGTATGTCAACGAGAAGGAATACGCCAATGTTGAGGCATTGCTGTTCAGCATTGTCAAACTGGAGTCGAACGCCATTTCACGCATTTCACATCCGGAGCCAGGCATGCCTGCCAAGAAGTACTACAAGGATCTTCGTGAGCAGTTCTCGTCACAGGCCAGCGAGATTATTGACCAGATTAACAACCTGCATTAAGTAACGGACTGAGACGCTATGTGGAAATCATTCTGTCGATGGTTGCTGTATAAGAAAATGAGGTGGACGCTGGACGTCACCGAGCCTCATCCGGACAAATTCATCATCTGTCTGGCTCCACACACCAGCAACTGGGACTTCATTATCGGACAACTGTACAGCAGTGCCGAGGGCATGAAGAGCAACTTTCTGATGAAGAAGGAGTGGTTCTTTTGGCCACTTGGGCCGATATTCCGTCGTCTTGGTGGCATTCCCGTCTTCCGCAGCAAGAAGTCGAGCATGACGGACAACCTGGCTGAGGCTGCTCGTCAGGCTGACCATTTCATGCTTTGTATCACGCCGGAAGGTACGCGAAAGCCCACTACCGAATGGAAGAAAGGATTCTATTTCATTGCCCAGAAAGCAGAGATTCCCATCCTGCTCTATGGCGTAGACTACGAGCAGCGACTGATTCGCTGTACCAAGACCATGATTCCCAATGGCGACGTGGAAGCACAAATGCGTGAAATCCAACTTTATTATAAAGATTTTAAAGGCAAAAAGCCTGAGAACTTCACCATAGGTGATGTAACAAAAAATGAACTATCCGATTAAGCAAAATATACGGAAACATGGGAGGGTAATAGGCTTGATGCTGAGTTACCTTCTCATCGTTTTGCCACTATATTCCCAGACTGCGAGGGATGAAGCCAAGATGGCTGACAACCTTAAGCAGTATTTCTCCAAATACAAGCCAAAGGGTACCCGTTTGGCCCAACAGCCGCGGCTGGTTGAATACCAGTTGGATAACGAAGCCAAGACACTGGTCATTACTGCTGACGAATATTTTGCAGCCCAGGAGTTTACACCCGAAGTCACTGCCTATATATATAAAAAGGTAAAGGGAGAACTGCCCAAATGTTATCGTGACTACGAGATCACGGTGATGACCAACGGAATGACCATTGACGACTTGATTCCCAACCGTCTGTCACGCAATGCCGACAAGTCGCGCCTGTGGGGTGACATCGACTACAAGGGAGAACCCTGGGTGAAGAATATCTCCGATCCGGCGAAGACTACCCATGGCCTGCAAGGGCGCCACCTGTCGTTATGGGCTAGTCACGGCAACTTCTACGACCAGAAGAAAGGCTGCTGGCGCTGGCAGCGTCCCAAGCTGTTTGGCACTACAGAAGACCTGTTTACGCAGACCATCGTCGTTCCGTACCTCATTCCCATGCTTGAGAATGCTGGAGCTATCGTTTTCACACCCCGTGAACGTGACTGGCAGAAGGAGGAAATCATCGTTGACAACGATGGTTCGAAGCGCAACTATATCGAGGCTACCAACAATAGCAAATGGAAGACCACAGAGTTACCCGGTTTCGCTTGGCACTCAGGCGTTTACAACGATGGCGAGAATCCTTTCGAAGCTGGTACGGCACGTATGACGAAGACCACCACTAGCAAGTCTCGCTATTCGCTGGCCACCTATCAACCCGACTTCCAGAAGGCTGGACGCTATGCTGTCTATGTGAGTTACCAGACGCTTCCCAAGAGCATCGATAATGTGCTCTATACCGTTTGGCACAAGGGCGAACGTACAGAGTTTCATGTCAACCAACAGATGGGTGGTGGCACATGGGTGTATCTGGGCACGTTCGACTTCGATGCAGGCTATAGTGAATTCAACCGTGTAACCGTATCGAACCAAAGCAATCAGAAAGGTGTCATCACGACTGATGCCGTCCGTTTCGGAGGCGGCATGGGTAATATCCAGCGCTTTGGCATGACCAGCGGACTGCCCAGGGCATTGGAAGGTGCCCGTTACTATGCTCAATGGGCTGGTATGCCCTACGTTGTCTATAGCAGCAAGAATGGGCAGGACGACTACGGCGACGATATCAATGTACGCTCACATATGACCAATCTGCTGGGTGGTGGTTCCTGCTACATGCCTAACATCGAGGGACGCAAGGTGCCCATCGAACTGTCGCTGGCCGTACACAGCGATGCCGGATTCAGAAAAGACGGCACCAGCATTGTTGGTTCACTGGCCATCTGTACCACGAACTTCAATGACGGAAAGCTGAATGCTGGCATTTCGCGAATGGCATCGAGAGACTTGGCGGATGCGCTGCTCAGCAACGAAGTGCTCGACCTGAAATACAAATACGGTGAATGGAGTCGTCGTGAACTCTTTGATCGCAACTATTCTGAGACCCGTCTGCCAGAAGTACCCAGTGCCATTCTGGAAACCATGTCGCACCAGAGTTTCCCTGACATGAGATACGGTCAGGACCCGGGATTCCGGTTTACACTGGCACGTTCCATCTACAAGACGTTACTGCGTTATGTCAACGACCAGCACGGAACGCCTTTTATCGTGGCACCACTGGCACCCAACAATTTCCGCATAGAATTCAAGGAGAAAGACATGGTCAGACTCAGCTGGAATGCTGTCAACGACCTGCAGGAGCCCACAGCGACACCAACAGGCTATATCCTCTATACGGCGATGGGGGATGCAGATTTTGACAATGGCACCTTTATTAGTGCAAAGAACAGCTATGACCTGGAACTGGAGCCCGGACTGCTGTATCATTTCAAGGTGGTGGCTGTCAACCGTGGGGGAAAGAGTTTTCCGACGGAAGTATTGTCAGCACAGTACAATCCTGATGCCAGAAAGACGGTGATGATTGTCAACGGTTTCCATCGCCTCTCATCACCTGCCATCCGCAATACTCCCGATGAACAGGGTTTTGACTTGGATGACGATCCTGGCGTGACCTATGGTCCTACCTATGGATGGGTGGGTCGACAGATTAACTTCGACCGTACCATGATGGGCATCGAGGACGGTGGATTGGGCGACAGCAGCGAAGAACTGGCTGGAAAGCTGATAGCAGGCAACGAATTCAACTACGTCAAGACACACGCAGAGGCCATTCAGCAGGCTGGAGCCTACAATATTGTAAGTTGTGCCAGCGAGGCTGTCGAGACGGCCAAGCTGTCGCTGAAGAACTATGACATGGTCGACCTGCTGTTAGGCTTGGAACGCCATGATGGCCACAGTACGGAATTCTACAAAGCAATCGACACCCCACTGCAACATGCACTGCAAGGCTATACACAGCAAGGAGGAAGACTGATGGTAAGTGGCGCTTACGTTGGCTGTGACATGACTACGGAGAGTGAACAAACATTCCTGGCCAATGTGCTCCGCTGCCGATATGCTGGCAGGAGCATGGCACAGACCAACGAGGTGAAGGGCCTGGGCACTACGCTCTACTATTACAAGAACCTGAACGAGGAACACTATGCTGCCCCGTCAACCGATATCCTGCAACCCACATCGGGTGCCTTCACAGCTATGCAATATGATGATGGCTTCGGAGCTGCTGTGGCCTTCAAGGAAGGTGGGAATGCTGTTTTCGTGATGGGCTTCCCCTTCGAATGTATCAAGACGGAGCAGAAGCGTTCGTCTATCATGAAAGGAATCATAAACTATTTAATTAATAACTAACAAACTGACAATCATGAGCAAAATTCAAACAAACTCAAGTGGCACGAGGTTCATCGAGGTTTCAGAAGAGCATCTGCAGACCATCGAGGATTACCAACTTTTTAGGGATCTCATCGACTCCAACGGATATGTTGATGAGCAGGTTTTGGAAAAACTGAAGCTGAACATCCGCTCCATGCTCGAGTCGGAGGCAGGAAAGGACAAGCGACTGCTCGACCTCTGTCTGGATGTCATCTACCATCCAAACATGAAGGCTTTTGGGTTGCAGCAACTGGTCATTCTCTTCATTAACTGGAAGGATCGGGGCAATGCCAATCTCGGCATGACAACCCGTGCTTTCCAGGGAACACCGTTTAATTAAGATTAAAGATTAAAAATTAAAGATTAAAGAGGAACTGCGCATGCTGCAATTGACGGACTTTCTGCCAACGACGAAAAAGGAGATGGAACTGAGAGGATGGGATTACGTGGATGTAATCCTATTCTCTGCTGATGCCTATGTCGACCATCCGTCGTTTGCCAATGCCGTCATCGGACGCACACTCGAGGCAGCTGGATATAGGGTGGCTATCGTACCACAGCCTGACTGGCACGGGGACTTCCGAGACTTCAAGAAACTGGGACGGCCACGATTGTACTTTGCCATATCTCCTGGGAATATGGACTCGATGGTCAACAAGTACACTGCCAATCGACGTCTGCGTTCAGAGGACGCCTATAGTCCCGATGGTCGTCATGGACTCCGGCCCGACTATCCGTCTGTCGTCTATTCACAGATTCTGCGCCAGCTCTATCCCGATGTACCCATCGTCTTAGGAGGCATTGAGGCCTCATTGCGCCGACTGACCCACTATGACTATTGGCAGGATAAGTTGCGCCCATGCATTCTCTGCGATGCCCCTGCCGATATCTTGGTCTATGGCATGGGCGAGAAGCCGATGGTGGAACTAACACGACGTATTGACGACGGTCTTCCCATCAGCGCCTGTCGAGACATTCCACAGACGGTGTATATCGCCAATGATGTGACGCCACAGGAAGACGACATCGTATTGCATAGCCATGAGGAGTGTCTTCGCAACAAACGTGCACAGGCCGAGAACTTCCGACACATCGAGGAACAGTCGAACATGATGCACGCCCAGCGCCTCTTGCAACCCATCACCCAACACCCATCACCCGTCACCCAAACCGTCGTTGTCAACCCACCCTATCCACCGATGACCACCGAGGAACTCGACGCATCCTTCGACTTGCCCTATACGCGCGTACCCCATCTGAAATATAAGGACAAGCGCATTCCCGCCTACGACATGATTAAGTTCAGTGTCAATATCCATCGGGGCTGTTTCGGAGGCTGTGCCTTCTGCACCATTTCTGCCCATCAGGGAAAATTCATTGCCTGTCGCTCCAAGGAGAGCATTCTGCGCGAGGTGAAGCAGGTGATGCAGATGGACGGATTCAAGGGCTATCTCAGCGACTTGGGCGGACCGTCTGCCAATATGTACGGCATGCATGGACGCAATCTTAATGCCTGCGAGAAATGCAAGCGTCCCAGCTGTATCCATCCGCAGATATGCCCCAACCTGAATACGGACCACTCAAAGCTGCTGGAGATATATCGGGCTGTAGACGCCCTGCCTGGTATCAAGAAGAGTTTCATCGGCAGTGGTGTGCGCTACGACCTCCTGTTGCATCACAGCAAAGACGAGAAATCGAACAAGGCTGCGATGGAATATACCCGCGAACTCATTAAAAACCATGTTAGCGGACGTCTGAAGGTGGCTCCAGAACACACCTCCGATCATGTGCTGGCACTGATGCGTAAACCTTCATTCCAGCAGTTCTACGAATTCAAACGCATCTTCGACCGCATCAATCGTGAGGAGCATCTCAATCAGCAGATTATCCCCTACTTCATCTCCAGCCATCCAGGCTGCCGTGAGGCTGATATGGCTGAGTTGGCACGTCTCACGCGCCAGATGGGCTATAAACTTGAACAGGTGCAGGACTTCACGCCTACGCCTATGACGGTATCCACCGAAATGTTCTATACGGGCTACGACCCCTATACGCTCGAACCTGTTTATACAGCCCATACGCAAGACGAGAAGTTGGCCCAGCGTGAATATTTCTTCTGGTATAAAAATAAACCCCAACATGGAAATTATCGAGCAAACTCTCGTCCCCAAGAATCCCAAAAAGAAAAGCGAGGACGGAATCGTCGTAACAAATGACTTCATTGCTGTCATTGATGGCAGTACCTCGAAATCGGACTATCATCACAGCCTGTTCAGGTCGAACGGACGATATGCCATGCAGCTCATCAGCCGGTTTATTTCCCGCATGCCCAAGAATATAACACGTGAAGAGTTCCTGCGAGGTGTGACAAATACGATTCGAAAGCATTACAAAAAGTCGATGATGCAGCGTCTGGCCGAGCACCCTGAAGACCGTCTGACAGCATCTGTCATCGTCTTCAGCCGCGTATGCCGTGAGATATGGATGGTTGGCGACTGCCAGTGCATGCTCACATCCTACCCAACACCCATCACCCATCACCCATCACCCATCTTCTACGACAATCCCAAGCCTTATGAGGCCGAACTGGCTGCTATGCGGGCCAATGAGGTCAGGCGGCAAATGGCCAACGGTGTTTCACAGGAAGAATTACTACGCAACGATACGGCGCGTCCCGTCATCATTCCCCGCATGATTGAGACCATGCGCAATCAGAACGTCACCTATAGTGTGGTCGATGGTTTCCCCATCGACAAACAACACATCCGCAAGATAACCCTCGACTTCCAGCCGTGGGAAATAGTCATGGCATCCGACGGATACCCCTTCCTTTGCCCAACACTGGATGAGAGTAAGCAACGGCTGAAAGAGCAACGAGACACAGACCCGTTGAACATCGGTCCTGCTTTTCAAGCCACTAAGGCATTCCATCCCGACAATGCCTCCTTTGACGACAGAACTTACATCCGTTTCAAAGTATGATGGTCTGTTTTCATCTTTTTTGCTCACTTCGGCAAAAAAAAATAAAGGAATTAGCTCGTTATTTGGAAAATTATCAGTAATTTTGCAGATGTTTTCGACGACTATCTTATTATTTACATAACACATAATAATTATGAATGACAACAAGATTATGAACAAGGCAGCGGATAATATCCGTATTCTTGCTGCTTCAATGGTTGAAAAGGCAAAGTCTGGACATCCAGGCGGTGCTATGGGTGGTGCTGATTTCATCAACACACTGTACTCAGAATTCCTGGTTTATGACCCTGAGAATCCAGCATGGGAAGGCCGCGACCGTTTCTTCCTCGATCCAGGTCACATGGCTCCGATGCTGTACAGCCAACTCTGCCTCATTGGTAAGTACACCCTTGAAGACCTGAAGAACCTGCGTCAGTGGGGTTCAGTGACTCCCGGTCACCCAGAGCGTGAGATTGAGCGTGGTATTGAGAATACCTCTGGTCCGCTCGGACAGGGTCACACTTTCGCCGTAGGTGCTGCCATCGCTGCTAAGTTCCTGAAGGCTCGTCTAGGCGATGTCATGGGTCAGACCATCTATGCCTACATCTCGGACGGTGGCGTACAGGAGGAAATTTCACAGGGTGCTGGCCGTATCGCCGGTAACCTGGGCCTTGACAACCTCATCATGTTCTACGACGCCAACGATATCCAGCTGTCGACGAAGACTGAGGTAGTGACCTGCGAGGATACTGCCAAGAAGTACGAGGCTTGGGGCTGGTACGTGCAGAAGATTGACGGTAACGATGTCGACCAAATTCGTGAGGCCATCAAAAATGCTCAGAGGGAAACAGAGCGCCCCAGCCTGATTATCGGCCATTGCATCATGGGTAAGGGTGCCCGTAAGGCTGATAACAGCAGCTACGAGAGCAACTGCGCTACCCACGGTGCTCCTCTTGGTGGCGATGCCTATATCAACACCATGAAGAACCTGGGTGCCGATCCTGAGAATCCCTTCCAGATCTTCCCTGAGGTGCAGGAGTTGTACGCTAAGCGTGCTGAAGAGCTGAAGAAGATTGTGGCTGAGCGCTATGCTGCCAAGGCTGAGTGGGCCAAGGCTAATCCTGAGAAGGCTGCACAGCTGGAGGAGTGGTTCAGCGGCAAGGCTCCGAAGATTGACTGGAGCAAGGTGGAACAGAAAGCTGGCTCGGCTACACGTAGTGCTTCAGCAGCTGTTCTGGGTCAGCTCGCTGAGCAGGTACCCAACATGATCTGCGCTTCTGCCGACCTGTCGAACTCTGACAATACCAACGGCTTCCTGAAGAAGACTCACGACATCGTGAAGGGCGACTTCACAGGTGCATTCTTCGAGGCTGGTGTGGCTGAACTCACTATGGCTTGCTGCTGCATCGGTATGGCTCTGCACGGTGGTGTCATCCCTGCTTGCGGTACCTTCTTCGTATTCTCCGACTACATGAAGCCCGCCGTTCGTATGGCTGCTCTGATGGAGCTTCCTGTGAAGTTCATCTGGACCCACGACGCCTTCCGCGTTGGTGAGGACGGTCCTACCCACGAGCCTGTTGAGCAGGAGGCACAGATCCGCTTAATGGAGAAACTGAAGAACCATCACGGCAAGAACTCCGTGCTCGTTGTCCGTCCTGCCGATGCCGAGGAGACCACCGTCTGCTGGCGCATGGCTATGGAGAACGTCGATACCCCGACTGCACTCATCTTCTCACGTCAGAACATCGAGATGCTGCCAGAGGGTAACGACTACAGCCAGGCAACCAAGGGTGCCTATGTCGTAGCAGGATCTGATGAGAACTACGACGTCATATTACTCGCCTCAGGATCAGAGGTTTCTACATTGGAGGCTGGAGCAAAACTTCTGGCTGCAGAAGGTATCAAGACACGCGTGGTCAGCGTTCCTTCCGAAGGTCTGTTCCGCTCACAGAGTAAGGAATACCAGCAGAGCGTATTACCTGCAGGCAAGAAGAAGTTCGGTTTGACAGCTGGTCTTCCTGTTAACCTCGAAGGTCTGGTAGGTGCCGACGGTACTGTCTGGGGACTGGAGAGCTTTGGCTTCTCTGCTCCTTACAAGGTGCTCGACGAAAAACTTGGCTTCACAGGACAAAATGTGTACGAACAGGTTAAGAAGTTGTTAGCATAATAGAACAACATAACCGTCTAATATGATTAGGCTGTACCTCCGATGTTGGAAGGTACAGCCTTTTTAAGATTAAAAAAATCGGGAAAAGTGATTTGTTCTTAAAATTTATTTTGTATCTTTGCAGGCAAATAGGCTTAAATATCACTTTATGAACAAATCGAAGCTCCTTAGCATTCTCCTCGTCCTGTCTTTGACGATTCCTTCTTTGGTGTCGTGTAAAATCGGTAAACAAAGAGAGATTAAGGCCAGTCATGCCGACAGCGTGATATTTGCTGCTGGTGCCATTAAGCAATATGAACGCATGCTTGAGTTGACTGACAGTTTCGAGATGTCTGGCGATATTTCCGCTCTCGATGCTAACCGCTGGCGTGGCGTGTACTACTACCGTCAGGGACAGTACCGCATGGCAGAGATCTGCTATCGTAAGGCATTGGACTGCAAAGTGCAGGGCGATCAAGACCAGCTGAGCTACAACAAGGTGACACGCCGTCTCTCGGAGCTGTTGCTTGTCAGGGGCGACTACGAAGGTTCGCTGCAGGTGGCTATACCGGCTGTAAAGAAGATGGACGAGACCGGCATTGGCTCTGATATAGACTATGCCATTCTGCTGAACAACATCGGTTGTTGCCAGCTGAACTTAGGTCAAGACAAGGAGGCAAACGAGAGTTTCCTCACAGCGCGTGGGCACTATGCCAACCGTTGGCAGTCGGACAGCACCGGCCGTGGTTTTCAGGAGGCCGTCATCGGCACGGTATATACCAGTCAGGCCTATATTAACACCCGTCGCTACGCAGAGTCCATCTACTGGATAGACCGCACGGAGATGCTGTTGGGCAAATACAGGCAAAAGAGTGATGCCCGTACAGAGTATTTCGACGAATATCAGGGGCGTATCGAGATTATGCGTGCCGTGGCCCTTCAGGGTTTGGACAAAAGCCAGGAGGCTGCTGCTGCCTACAAGCGTTTCCTTGACACAGAATATTCGAAGACAGCTCCCGGACGTATCAATGCTAACGACTATCTGATGGTAGCTAAGCGCTATCGAGAGGCTGCTGATAACTACCGTTATCTGGATAAAGCCCTGGCTGACTGGGGTATGGAGGAATCGCTGGACAACATTCAGCTCTACATCCTGCCAAAATATCAGGCTAATGCTCAGGCCGGACGTATTGACTCGGCAGTCGTTATCGGACGTCATATCATGTCGGTTCTCGACGCTGCCATTACGGGACAGAAAAACAGCGCTACAGCCGAGCTGGCTACTATCTACGACACACAGGGCAAGGAGGCAGAGATTGCCCAGCGCGAAATGGAACTGAGCCATTCGCGACTGGTGGGAACAGGTGTCGCCTTAATATTACTCATCATTTTCTTCACCGTATATACGCTTCACAAACGGAAGTCTGCTCACCGTCTGGCTGCTGCACATGGCCGCCTGGAGGATGCCCATGCCAAACTGCAGACTGCCTATGACCAGTTGGAGAAGACTACGAAGGCTAAGGAACGTATCGAATCGGAGTTACGAATTGCTCGCGACATTCAGATGTCAATGGTGCCCAATATATTCCCCGACTATGAAGGCATCGACATTTATGCAGCTATGACACCTGCCAAAGAGGTTGGCGGTGACCTTTACGGCTATCTGCTGCAGGGCGACGAGCTCTACTTCTGTGTCGGCGACGTCAGTGGAAAGGGTGTTCCTGCCTCGCTGTTTATGGCTCAGGTTACCCGCTTGTTCCGCACGTTGGCTGCCCAGCATATGATGCCTTCGGAAATATGCACACGTATGAACAATGCACTAACCGAAGACAACGAGCAGGGCATGTTCGTTACAATGTTCATGGGACTAATACATTTGAAGAGTGGACACATGGACTTCTGCAATGCAGGTCATAATCCACCACTCATCGACGTACCGCCACACTTTATGGAGATGGAGTCAAACGCACCGATAGGTCTTTGGCCCAACATTGATTTTGTTGGAGAAAGTATAGATAATGTGAAGGGAAGACCCATCCTTGTGTACACCGACGGACTGAATGAAGCTGAGAATCAGGAACAGGAGCAATTTGGCGATGAGCGTCTGATGGAATCACTCTCCAACAAGTCATTTGGTTCAGCAAAAGCTGTCGTGGAGCATCTGCGTGATGAGGTCGAAAAGCACCGCAATGGTGCCGAACCTAATGACGACCTGACGATTCTTTGCCTAAAGGTTGACTAGCTGCTAGCTTTGGGCGATTGGCTGTTGGCTGATGGCTTTTTGCCTTTTCCTTTACCACAACGATGTTTGCCACCATGCTGGCGGGGCTTTCCATTTCCGCCACGATGATGGCCACCATGTCCCCTACTCGACTTACGCGGAGATGCTGGCTGATAAACAGGGCCGTCACCAAGACCTTCAGGAAGAGCATTCTTATCGATGACTCGTTCCAAGAATCGCTCGATATCTCCAAAGTAGCGCATGTCATTGTCTGACACCAGCGTAATGGCCACACCGTCGCGCTGAGCTCGTGCTGTACGTCCGATACGGTGCACATAGTCCTCGGCATCACGGGGAACGTCGTAGTTGATAACACAGAGAATATCATCGATATCAATACCGCGTGCCACGATATCTGTAGCCACAAGAACATTGACTTGCCCGCTCTTAAAACGGTACATTACCTCATCGCGCTCAGCCTGTGTCAAGTCGGAATGCATGGCAGCACAGTTGATATTCATGCGCTTCAATTCGCGAGTAATATCCTTCACCTTGTCCTTTTTGCCCGAGAAGATAATGACGCGCTCCAATTCACCAGCCTTAAACAGCGAACGGATAATGCCCAGTTTTTGGGGTTCGTAGCAAACGAATGCTGACTGCTGAATCTTCTCAGCAGGTTTCGATACAGCTATTTTCACCTCTACCGGATGATATAACAAGGTATGAGCCAGTTGTTGGATCTTCTGGGGCATCGTAGCCGAAAACATCACGGTCTGATGTTCTTTGGGCAACAGTTTGGCAATACTAAGAATGTCGTCTGAGAAACCCATGTCGAGCATACGATCTGCCTCGTCAAGCACAAAAAACGACAAACGACTCAGGTCGAGATGTCCCATTCGGATATGGCTAAGCAGTCGACCGGGAGTAGCGATGATGACATCAGCACCCATCTTGAGGCCCTTTGTCTCCACGTCAAAGCGGCTGCCGTCGTTACCTCCATAAACAGCGACACTGCTGATGCCATCAAGATAGTAACCAAAACCTTGCATAGCCTGGTCTATTTGTTGTGCCAACTCACGGGTGGGAGCCATCACGATGCAGTTGACAGCATCCTTGGGATAGCCTCCATCATCGAGTAGCGAGAGTATGGGCAACAGATAGGCTGCAGTCTTTCCCGTTCCTGTTTGGGCGATACCAATGACGTCGTTGCCATCTAGAATCTCAGGTATACAGCGTTCCTGGATGGGTGTCATCTCCTCGAAATGCATATCATAGAGTGCATCGAGAATATTATCATTCAAATATGTTTCTTCAAAAGTCATTTAATTCGGTGCTTGCCTATAACAGAAATAGGCTATAAAAGAATACAAGATATTAGGCATCCATGCGGCCAGCATCGGTGGCGTTCCAGCATTGATAGCAAAGGTTGCAGAGATGGTCTGCAGGAGGATGTAGGTGAAAGACAAGGCAAGACCAATACCCAAGTAAAGACCCATGCCACCTTTTCGCTTACGCGACGACAGAGAAACACCAATGATGGTGAGAATGAACGAG
This sequence comes from Prevotella sp., assembly GCA_045131435.1. Taxonomy (GTDB): domain Bacteria; phylum Bacteroidota; class Bacteroidia; order Bacteroidales; family Bacteroidaceae; genus Prevotella. The sequence goes on along the minus strand of JBGUQW010000042.1, from coordinate 42,122 downwards.
GCGAAACTTGAAGCTATACGTTTGTGGTATTCTACCTCATATTGTACTACATTTGACGAGCCACGCGACTGTTGTTTCGAGATATAGCGCCTCAGTTCAGGCGACGTGAATGTCTCCTGCTGACCCTTTGAGAATACGAGATCCATTGGCTCCATCTGTATCAGAGTGTCTATCTCGTTACCCGTGGTAATCTGTTCACGCATACCTTTCAGTGTACGTATTTTATAGTTGCGAGCCTTCCAATGATAGCGTGTCTCACTAATGGTATCATACTGGATAACGCTGGCATTCATCTGGGACACCATCTTCTTGTTCTCGAACTTGTACAACGCAAAACCGTAACCTGTCTTACGGATGTCATCGTACTGGGAGAGATAGGCCACAACGCCTTTGTCAACCATCAGCTGGATGTTTGATGCCGACGTATTCTTCGTATTATTCTTGTAGAGTGCTTCGAAATCATGGCGAATCACCGTACCCTTTGGGATAACATAGGATCCAAGGCTGAAATTCAGAATGGCAATGAGTGCCGCTGAGATAAAGTACGGGCGTAGCAGACGCTTAAAACTCATGCCACAGGCCAGCATGGCTATTATCTCCGAGTTGCCAGCCAACTTCGAGGTAAAGAAAATGACGGCAATGAAGACGAATAGTGGCGAGAAAAGGTTGGCAAAGTAAGGCACGAAGTTGGCATAGTAATCGAAAACGATGGCGCGCAACGGTGCATGATAGGTGGTAAACTTATTCAAGTTCTCGTTGACGTCGAAGACAATGGAGATGCTGATAATGAGCAGAATGGAGTAGATATAGGTACCGATGAACTTCTTGATGATATACCAGTCAAGACGCTTGACATTTCGGAAGGGGTTGAGTTTACGCATCCACGACAGCTTGTGCCAAGGCAGTCTGCGCAACCACTTGATGAGTGGGTGCAACATCATAAGCACTTTCATCCACAGGTGCTTAAGCTTGCGGAGTATGGCCTTTATCTTATTCATCTTCTACGCCCTAAGTTATCTATTACGCTTCGTTTCCACTGCACGAAGTCGCCCTGCTCGATATGTTGACGGGCATCAGTGACCAGTCGCAGATAGAATGCCAAGTTATGAATGCTGGCAATCTGCAGTGCCAGCAGCTCTTGAGCCTTAAACAGGTGGTGCAGATAGGCTTTTGTATGTATCCGGTCTATGTCACAGCCATCAGGATCGATGGGCGAGAAATCGTCTTCCCATTTCTTGTTGCGCATGTTCATCGTACCCTCGTAGGTGAAGAGCATAGCGTTACGCCCATTGCGGGTGGGCATCACACAGTCGAACATGTCGACACCACGTTCAATAGCCTCCAGGATGTTCTGTGGCGTACCTACCCCCATCAAATAGCGGGGACGGTCCTTGGGCAGGATATCGTTCACCACCTCAATCATCTCGTACATCACCTCAGTAGGCTCGCCGACAGCCAGTCCGCCTATGCTTGCACCACCACCGTCATTCAGTTTTCCCAGCATGTCGACCACGTTTTTGGCAGCATCCTGGCGCAGATCCTTATAGGTACAGCCCTGCACGATGGGGAACAGCGTCTGGTTGTAGCCATACAAGGGTTCAGTCTCGTTGAATCGCTTGACACAACGCTCCAGCCAGCGCTGGGTCAGTCCGAGCGATTTCTTGGCATACTGGTAGTCGCTCTCACCTGGAGGGCATTCGTCGAAGGCCATCATGATGTCGGCTCCGATGATGCGTTGCGTATCCATCACGTTCTCGGGTGTAAAGACATGCTTCGAACCATCGATGTGAGAACGGAACTCACAGCCCTCTTCCTTCAACTTACGGATGCCTGTCAGCGAAAAGACCTGGAAACCGCCGGAGTCCGTCAGGATGGGTCTATCCCACGTATTGAGCTTGTGCAGACCGCCTGCCTTGCGCAGGATGTCCAAGCCAGGACGCAGATACAGGTGGTAGGTGTTGCCCAGGATGATTTGAGCCTTCACTTGTTCGCGCAACTCCGAGAAGTGTACGCCCTTCACACTGCCCACCGTACCGACGGGCATGAAGATTGGGGTCTTGATCTGGCCGTGGTCAGTGGTGATCAAGCCTGTTCTTGCGTCACTCGCATTGTCACTATGTTGAACTTCAAACGTCACTTTTCTTCCTTTTTCTCTTCTTCAATGGTGAAATCAAGAGGTTTCTCAACGATTTCGTCGGTGAGCGCAAAGTTCCAGACGTCCTGCACGTTCTCGACATAGTGGAACTTGACACCTTTCAGATACATCTCGGGAATCTCGTTGATGTCCTTCTCGTTCTCCTGACACATCACGATATCGGTAATGCCGGCACGCTTGGCAGCCAGGATCTTCTCCTTGATACCACCTACGGGCAACACCTTTCCACGAAGGGTAATCTCACCGGTCATGGCTGTGTTCTTTCGTACCTTACGCTGCGTTAAGGCAGAGGCAATTGAGGTTGCAATGGTGATACCTGCCGAGGGACCGTCCTTGGGGGTAGCGCCCTCTGGCACGTGGATATGGATGTTCCACTGGTCGAAGATATGGTAGTCGATGCCCAGCACATCAACGTGAGCCTTGACATACTCCAGTGCAATGACGGCACTCTCCTTCATCACATCGCCCAGATTACCTGTCAGCGTCAGCTTCGAACCTTTGCCCTTCGACAACGATGTCTCGATGAACAGAATCTCACCGCCCACACTGGTCCAAGCCAGACCCGTGACAACACCGGCATAGGCATTGCCCTGATAAATATCACGATAGAAGGGTGGTTTGCCCAACAGGTCTTCAATTTCCGTCGGACTGATTTTCTCGTAGGGCAGCTCGCCGCTCTCAGCCTTCTTGAAAGCCAGTTTTCGCAGGGCCTTGTTAATTTGCTTCTCCAACTGGCGTACACCGCTCTCACGGGTGTACTGCTCGATAATCTTCTCGACAGATGCCTTGTTGAACGTCAGCTTCTTGTCGTTCAGACCGGTATTCTCCTTCTCCTTCGGAATGAGGTGGCGCTTGGCAATCTCATATTTCTCCTCAGTGATGTAACCACTGACCTCAATTATCTCCATACGGTCTAGCAACGGACGGGGAATGGTGCCGAGGTTGTTGGCAGTGGCAATAAACATCACCTTCGACAGGTCGTAGTCCACGTCAAGGTAGTTGTCATGGAAAGCATTGTTCTGTTCAGGGTCCAGCACTTCCAGCAAAGCAGAGGCAGGGTCACCATTATGAGTGTTCTGCGTCACCTTGTCTATCTCGTCTAGGATGAAGACGGGATTGCTAGAGCCGGCTTTCTGGATGTTCTTGATGATACGGCCAGGCATGGCACCGATGTAGGTGCGACGATGTCCGCGAATCTCAGCCTCGTCGTGCAAACCACCCAGCGAAACTCGTACATACTTACGCTTCAGGGCATCGGCTATCGACTTGCCCAGCGATGTCTTTCCAACTCCCGGAGGACCATACAGACACAGGATGGGCGACTTCAGGTCACCACGCAACGACAGTACGGCGATATACTCCAGGATGCGCTCCTTCACCTTCTCCATACCATAGTGGTCGCGGTCCAGAATCTTCTGGGCACGCTTCAGGTCGAGGTCGTCCTCCGTATATTCACCCCAAGGCAGCCCCACCAGCGTCTGCAGATAGGTCAGTTGAACGTTGAAGTCAGGCGAGTTCTGGTTCACCTGATCCAGCTTCTCCAATTCCTTATAGAAGTACTTCTCTATCTCCTCAGGCCACAGCTTTTTCTTGGCCTTCTCCAGCAGGTCCTTCTTCTCGGGCGTACTCTCGTTGCCCATCTCGGCCTGCAGGTTCTTGATCTGTTGTTGCAAGAAGTAGTTACGCTGCTGTTCGTCGATATCGTCACGTGTCTTGTTGCGGATGTTCAACTTCAAGGTCTGAAGGTCTATCTCGCGATTGATAATGCGCATCACGTTGAACAGACGCTCCTTAATACTGTCTATCTGTAACAGGCTCATCTTCTCTTTCGGTGAAAACGGCATATTAGAACAGATGAAGTTCAGCGCCATAATATTATTGCCAACATTCTTGATGGCGAAAGCGGCCTCGTCGGGTATCTCATCAGTCATATTGATGTATTCCGACACCTGTTGACGCAGATCCTCAACAGCCGTACGGAATTCCACGTCGCGTTTCTGGGGCTCCACCTCGGGAGCTACTGACACTCGTCCAACCATGAAGGGCATGTACTTCTGCAACTCATGCAGTCGCAGACGTCCCAGTCCTTGTACGATGGCTGTTATGTTGCCATTGGGCAGCGACAGCGTCTTGATGACCTTTCCAAATACACCCATATCATAGAGGTCAGCACGTATAGGAACCTCCACCTCGGGGTCGCGCTGTGTCACGACACCAATCAGCAGGCCATCCTTTTCCGCTTTGCGAATCAGCGACATACTTGACTCGCGGCCAATAAGAATAGGTGTTACGACACCGGGGAAGAGCACCAAGTTCCTCACTGCCAGAATAGGCAGTGAATCGGGAATCTCCATATTTGTCAAGTCGCTGTAATCACCCTCCACATCGGCAATCATCGAAAACGACTTATTTCTGTTATCCAAATACATTGTTATATTATCTTTCATCATAGCTTTCAAATTGAGGTGCAAAAGTACGAAAAAAAAATGAGCTAACCAAAGGTTAGACCACTTTTCTTTATTTCAATACGACGGCAGGCTCACAATGCAACATTAGTTACTCTGAAGCTTGACCAGAATCAGGGGTTGTCGCGAAAAGGTCTAAGGAAAAGTCAGGCTGGCGGGTAGGCTCGGATTCTTCCTCCTGTGTCTCCTTAAACTGAAGCATCATTTGCTGTGCATCAGAAGATCCTATAGTGTTTAGTCTGTAATAGCCTCTGCGATCGGTTCGCTCTATAAGTGATTGGGACGATTTTGAATTTCGCAACAGAAACTGTTGTACATACTCATGGATATCCTCGTAATTAGGTTGGAAAAAGAACGTGCAGTTCATGTTGTATACGTGCCTGCTGATATTCTGCACGTTAATGCCACGCTCTCCAACCTCAGTTAGAATATTTAGAATCTGTTTGTCGTAACTCATATTGTCAAAAAAAGACCGGTAATGCCTTAAAGCTTACCGGCCCTTTTATGCTTTCTAATTGTAGATTAAGCAAGTGTAATCTTCTCGTCAGCTGCAGCGAGCTTACCCTCCTTGAACAGCCAGCCCAGACCCAGCAGAGTCTCCTCTTCGCTGATCTTTGCAGCCTTAGCAATTTCCTTAACAGTCAGAGCCTTCTCTGCAGCAGCCAATGCCTGATAAACATCACCAGCCTTGAAACCAGCGTTCTCAGCGTTTACAACGAGAGTAGCTTTCTTCTCAGCTGCCTTCTTAGGAGCAGCAGCCTTCTTTACGGTTGCCTTCTTGGGCTCTTCTGCCTTTACTGCAGCGGCCTTCTTTGTAGTTTTCTTTTCTGCCATAGTTTAAAAAAATTAATACACTATTGAATAGATTAAATCTAATACTTTCTCTTAGACGGTGCAAAATTAAGAACTTTTCAGATACTATGTGACTGATTTTAAGTACTTTTTGTAAAATTCACACTTATTCTTGACTTATATCAACCGTCATTGTTCTGAAATGACAGAAAAAAGTACAATAAAGCCTATTCTGACTCTTCCGCAGTTAGTTCGACTTTCAGCTGTAATTCTTCCAACTGCTTAGGATCTAATTCGCCAGGTGCGTCGAGCATCACATCGCGACCACTGTTGTTCTTCGGGAAGGCAATACAGTCGCGGATACTGTCAAGTCCTGCCATGATGCTGACGAAGCGATCGAGACCAAAGGCCAAACCAGCATGAGGCGGTGCGCCGTACTTGAAGGCATTGATGAGAAAGCCGAACTGTGCCATCGCACGTTCAGGTGTGAAGCCCAGAATCTGGAACATCTTTTCCTGCAGCTTTCCGTCATGGATACGCAGTGAGCCACCACCGACCTCGATACCGTTGCAGACGAAGTCGTAGGCCACGGCGCGTACCTTCTCGGGGGCTGTGTCCAACAAAGGGATGTCATCAGGATTAGGTAGCGTAAACGGATGGTGGGTAGCCATCAGACGCTGTTCCTCGTCGCTCCACTCAAAGAGCGGGAAATCAACAATCCACAAGCACTTGAACGTATTCTTGTCGCGCAAGCCCAGTCGGTCGCCCATTTCCAGACGCAGGGTGCAGAGTTGTGTGCGCGTCTTATTGGCCTTGTCACCGCTGAGAATCAACACGAGGTCGCCATCCTTTGCTCCGGTCTTTTCCTTCAGATTCTGCCATACCTCGGGGGTATAGAATTTGTCGATGGATGTCTTGACAGTGCCATCAGCATTGAACTTGACATACACAAGACCCTTGGCTCCAACCTGAGGACGCTTCACGAAGTCGGTGAGCTGGTCGAGCTGCTTGCGAGTATATTCTGCACAGCCAGGGACGACGATACCGCCAATATACTCTGCCTCGTTGAATACGGGGAACTCGCCTGTGCCCTTCAATACATCCATCAGTTCGACGAACTCCATACCAAAACGCAGGTCGGGCTTGTCAGAACCAAAACGGCGCATGGCCTCGTGCCATGTCATTCGTTCCAGCTTGGGCAATTCCACGTTACGAACCTCCTTAAAGAGATGACGGGCCAGATCCTCGAAGATATCCAGCACGTCTTCTTGATCAGCAAACGACATCTCACAGTCAATCTGCGTGAACTCCGGCTGACGGTCTGCACGAAGGTCCTCGTCGCGGAAACACTTGGCAATTTGGAAATAGCGGTCGAAACCGGAGACCATCAGCAGCTGCTTCAGGGTTTGCGGACTCTGGGGCAGCGCATAGAACTGGCCTGGATTCATACGGCTGGGAACCACAAAGTCACGGGCACCCTCCGGTGTTGAACCAATGAGGATAGGTGTCTCAACCTCGATGAAGTCCTTTCCATCTAGGAAATTACGAATGAGGATGGTCATACGATGACGCAGCTCCAGATTCTGGCGCACACAGTTTCGGCGCAAGTCCAGATAACGATACTTCATACGAATATCGTCGCCACCATCGGTATTGTCCTCAATGGTAAAGGGAGGTGTCTGGCTCTCGCTAAGCACATTCAGCTGGTCAACCAATATCTCAATATCGCCTGTTGGCATCTTGGGGTTCTTGGCTTGACGCTCGCTGACTTGTCCTATGGCCTGAATACACCACTCACGCCCTAATTTGTTAGCCTGTTCACAAAGGGCAGCATTCTTAGACTCGTCAAACACCAGCTGTGTCAAACCATAGCGGTCACGAAGGTCTACGAAGGTCATACCACCCATCTTTCTCGTTCTTTGTACCCATCCGGCCAGCGTTACCTGCTTGCCAGCATCGGTGAGACGGAGCTCACCACAAGTATTTGTTCTATACATTATTTGATAAAATTGTTCTCTTTTTTATTCAACAGTTACTGATTTAGCCAGATTACGAGGCTGGTCTACATCCTTACCCTTACAGACAGCCACATGATAGGCCAACAGTTGCAGAGGAATGGTAGCAACCAAAGGTTCCAGACATTCCATCACATCAGGCAGTTCAATGACCTCGTCGGCAATCTTGGCAATGGTGTCGTCGCCCTTTGTCACAAGAGCTATCACCCTACCCTGACGGGCTTTGATTTCCTGAATGTTCGACAACACCTTCTCATACATCGCATTATGAGTGGCAATAACTACCACCGGCATGTCGGAGTCGATAAGTGCAATGGGGCCGTGTTTCATCTCTGCGGCAGGATAACCCTCAGCATGGATATACGATATCTCCTTCAGCTTCAATGCTCCCTCCAATGCCACGGGGTATGAATAGCCGCGCCCCAGATAGAGGAAGTTATGGGCATAGGTGAAGGTGCGCGCCAGGTCGGCCACCTTGTCATTGCTCTTCAGCACCTCGCGAATCTTATCAGGAATCTCGCTAAGTCCACGGACAATCTTCAGATACTCACTCCTTTCTATAGTACCTTTAGCCTCACCCATTGCCAGCGCAATCATTGTCAGCACAGTCACCTGACCGGTAAATGCCTTTGTTGATGCCACACCAATCTCAGGACCGACGTGGATATAAGTACCGGTATCAGTAGCACGGGGAATGCTGCTGCCGATGGCGTTACACACACCATAGATGAAGGCGCCGCGTTCCTTGGCCAGCTGAACGGCTGCCAGGGTGTCGGCAGTCTCACCACTCTGCGAGATGGCAATGACTACGTCACCCTTTCCGACAACGGGATTACGATAACGGAACTCTGAGGCATATTCCACCTCACAGGGGATGCGACATATGGTCTCGATGAGCTGTTTGCCGATGAGTCCGGCATGCCACGAGGTACCACAAGCCACAATGACCACACGCTTGGCCTCAAGCATCTGACGGCGGTAGTCGATGAGCGCAGACAATGTAACGTGGTCAGCTTCGATGTTAACACGACCACGCATACAGTTGGTCAGACATTCGGGCTGCTCGAAGATTTCCTTAAGCATGAAGTGCGGATAGCCTCCCTTCTCAATCTGTCCCAGGTCGATATCCACGGTCTTCACAGCCAGTTCCTGCTCTTCACCCAAGATGCTCACCACTCTTAGTTCCTCACCGAGACGGATAACAGCAATATTGCCATCCTCCAGATAAACCACCTTGTCGGTATATTCGATGATAGGACTGGCATCGCTGCCAAGGAAGAATTCGTTGTCGCCGATACCTACCACGAGGGGACTCTGCTTGCGGGCTGCAATAATCTGGCTTGGATCACGCTTGTCGATGATGGCAATAGCGTAGGCACCAATAACTTGGAAGAGGGCCACCTGAACAGCTTCTAACAGCGACAGATTTTTCTTGACCATGATATACTCCACCAACTGTACCAGCACCTCGGTATCGGTATCGCTCTGGAACTCAACACCTTTATCCTGTAACTTGGCTTTGATGTCGGCATAATTCTCAATGATACCGTTATGAATGATGGCCAGATTGTGCGACTGAGAGTAATGCGGATGAGCATTCCTTGACGACGGCTCGCCATGGGTTGCCCAACGGGTATGGGCAATACCGATGCTTCCACTCACATCCTTGTCGCTACAAAACTCGGTCAGGTTGTCAACCTTTCCCTTTGTCTTATAGACATTCAGCGCATTGTCACCATTGATGAGGGCAACACCTGCAGAGTCATATCCTCGATATTCAAGTCTACGAAGACCTTTGATAAGGATAGGATAAGCATCTTTCTTTCCTATATATCCTACTATTCCACACATATTTCGTAATATCTAAATAAATTATCCTCCGAAGTTATCGTACATGATGCTCTCGGGATCTACGCCGAGAGAGTCGAGCATCTGTACAACGGCCTTCGACATTGGGCCAGGACCGCACATGTAGTACTCGATATCCTCGGGAGCCTCGTGGTCCTTCAAGTAGGTGTTCAGCATTACCTGATGAACAAAGCCCGGAGTATACTTTACGCCAGCTGCATCGGCTGCTGGGTCTGGACGGTCCAGAGCCAGGTGGAAGTGGAAGTTTGGATACTCCTTCTCCAGACCGAGGAAGTCGTCGAGATAGAACACCTCGTTCAGCGCACGTGCTCCGTAGAAGTAGTGCATCTCGCGATCGGTGGTGTGCAGAGTCTTAGTCATGTGCATAATCTGTGCACGCAGAGGAGCCATACCGGCACCACCACCAACCCAAATCATCTCCTTCTTCGAGTCGAAGTGTGGATGGAAATCGCCGAAAGGTCCGCTCATGATAACCTTATCGCCCGGCTTGAGCGAGAAGATGTAACTAGAAGCGATACCTGGGTTAACATCCATAAATCCTGAGCGATCGGGCTTGAACGGAGGTGTAGCGATACGAACGGTAAGCATGAACACATCGCCCTCGGCAGGATAGTTGGCCATTGAGTAGGCACGGATGGTATCCTCGGGGTTCTTACACTTAAGTGGGAACAGTCCGAACTTCTCCCATGAGGGCAGATACTCATCGCCAATCAGAGACTTGTCGATATCCTTATCGTAGTCGATGCAATCAAACTTAGGAATCTTAATCTGAGCGTAAGAACCAGGCAGGAAGTCCATATGCTCGCCAGCAGGCAGCTGCACCTTGAACTCCTTGATGAAGGTAGCCACGTTCTTGTTAGAGATAACGGTACACTCGTACTCCTTAACACCGAGTATCGACTCGTCTACGTGTATCTTCAAGTCGCCCTTAACCTTGCACTGGCAACCCAAACGCCAATGGTCCTTAATCTGCTTACGGGTAAAGTGTGGCTTCTCAGAATCGAGAATCTCGCCACCGCCCTCAAGCACCTGTACCTTACACTGTCCGCAGCTGGCCTTACCACCGCAAGCCGATGGCAGGAATATGCCGTTCTGGTTCAGAGTAGCCATCAGGTTGTTGCCCTGAGGCACGTTCAGCACCTTATCGCCATTTACTGTAATATTCACGTTGCCGCTGGGGCTAAGATACTTCTTTGCCACCAACAGGATAACCACCAGCAGGATGATTACCAAGAGGAAAACCCCTATACTATATGCTATAAACTGTGCCATAATCTTAGATATTTAAGCCAGAGAAACACATCATCGCCATAGCCATGAGGCCCACGGTGATAAACACTATGCCGAGGCCCTGCAGAGGCTTGGGCACATCGCTATACTGCATCTTTTCGCGGATGGCACCCATAGCCACGATGGCCAGAGCCCAACCGATACCAGAGCCGAAGCCATAGATGATGGCATCCCAGATGGAGGTGATGGCCTGAGAGTTGCTTGGATCCATCAGGATGCGCTGCTGCATGAAGAGAGAAGCCCCCATGATAGCGCAGTTAACGGCAATAAGAGGCAGGAAGATACCCAGCGCTGCATAGAGCGATGGAGAGTACTTCTCTACAGTCATCTCTACCAACTGCACCATACCGGCAATCACGGCGATGAAGAGAATGAACGACAGGTAACTAAGGTCTACACCCTCAACCAGACAGTCGGGACCCAGCACCTTGGTCTGCAACAGATAGTTAACGGGAACGGTAACTGTTAGCACGAATGTAACGGCCAGTCCCAGTCCCAGCGAAGTCTTCACAGTCTTCGACACAGCCAGATAAGAGCACATGCCGAGGAAGAAGGCGAAGATCATATTGTCGACAAAAATCGAACGGAATAGTAATGATATTGCGTGTTCCATATCTTATTTCTCCTTATAAAAATATGCACGATGTACCCAAATAACACAGCCAACCAGAATGAGCGCCATAGCAGGCATAGTCATCATACCGTTGTTTACGTAGCCGAAGTCGTAGCAGGCATCGGGCACAATCTGGAAGCCCAGCAGAGAGCCGCGTCCCAGGAGCTCGCGAACAGCACCCACGATAACCAGAATCATAGCGTAGCCCAATCCGTTACCTACTCCATCGAGGAACGAAGGCCAAGGCTTGTTCTGCATAGCAAAAGCCTCAAGGCGTCCCATCAGGATACAGTTGGTAATAATCAAACCTACATACACAGACAGCTGAACGCTAACATCATAAGCGAAAGCCTTCAGGATCTGCGATACGATAGTTACAAGAGCAGCCACAACCACCAGCTGAACCACAATACGAATGCGGTTAGGAATAGTGTTGCGGATGATAGAGATGATTACGTTAGAGAAAGCGGTAATCACCGTTACAGCCAGTCCCATCACGATGGCAGGCTTAAGCTGACTGGTAACAGCCAGAGCCGAGCAGATGCCCAGTACCTGTCCGAGAATAGGATGGTCTACATTCAACGGGTTTGTGAAAACCTCCTTATTTTGTTTACTGAATAATGCCATAACTTATTCCTCCTCTACTTTAGGTTCTTCTGTGGCTGTAGAGTCAGCAGGAGCGTCCTTGGTACACAGCATCTTTACAAACAGTTGCACATAATACTTGCCTGCATCCTTCAAACCAGCCTTAATCATATCGTTCACACCATTAGAGGTCAAGGTAGCACCCGTCACACAGTCAACCTGCGTCGTGGGGTCTTCCACCTTCTTCACTACCGAGAGGGCTACTTCGCTGCCATCAGCAGGGTCAACGAAGACCTTCTTGCCAATGAACTTCTCCTGCCACTCCTGAGAGTCCTTAATCTCTGCGCCCAGACCGGCCGTCTCACTCTCATGGTTGAAATATGCACCATAGACAACGGGATCATCATCGCCATGAATAGCAATATAGCCGCTGATGCCGCCCCAGAGTCCCATACCTTTCAGGGAAACAACGAGAATATCCTCGCCATTGATTTGGCAAGAATAATATTTCTGACCCTCTACTTCGCCTTCTTCCTTCACCACCTCAGCATACTTGGCCTCAGCCTCAGCACCATCGAGGTCGCGAATGTTGAGCGAGTAGAGAATCTGCTTCTTAATATCGAGGGCTACGTTAGCATCCTGCATAGGCTTCAAGGCCTGATAGACGAAAGCCAGCAGGAAAGCCACGATGACCACGAGTATAGCGCTGTATATAATAATGTACGCGTTGGAATTTGTATTCAGTTTCATTTTGTACCTCCTCTCTTTAAGCGTTTGCTGATATTACGCTCAACGATGAAGTGGTCGATCGTTGGAGCGAACATATTACCAAAGAAGATGGCGAGCATCATACCCTCAGGATAGCCGGCATTCATCACACGGATGATGATAGCCATAGCACCAATAAGGAATCCGTAGATGTACTGACCCGTCGTAGTACGGCAAGAAGTAACAGGGTCGGTAGCCATAAACACAGCACCGAAGGCGAAGCCACCAAGTACGAAGTGATGCCACCAAGTCATGGACTGACCCGTCTGCTCGAAGATGCATGCCAAAACAGCACCACCCACGAATACGCTCAGCATGGTACGCCAAGAAGCGATACCCGTCCACAACAGGATGACAGCACCAATGGCGATGGCGATGAGCGATGTCTCACCGATAGAACCAGGGATGAAGCCGCAAATCATGTCGCAGATAGACGCATCAGGATTGATGCCCTGAGCCATCTGTCCCAGAGGTGTGGCTGCGGTGAATCCGTCAGGCAGCGTGTTACCCAGTCCGAAGATAGAATCCTGAGCCACCCAAACCTGATCACCCGTCATCTTGGAAGGATAAGCGAAGAACAGGAACATACGGGCTGCGATAGCCGGATTGAAGATGTTCATACCCGTACCACCGAATATCTCCTTACAGAAGATGACTGAGAAGGCACAAGCCAGCGCCAGCATCCACAGCGGACAACCGATAGGAATAATCAGCGGAATGATGATACCAGACACGAGGTAACCCTCCTGAATCTCCTCACCCTTCCACTGTGCCCAGGCAAACTCAATGCCCAGACCTACGATATAGCTAACCAGAATCTTAGGCAGAACAGCTAGGAAACCGTAAGCAAAGATCTCGCAGAAGCTTGCGCTGGCGAGTGTGCCTGCGGCCAGATAGTTCTGGTAACCTATGTTATACATACCAAACAGCATGGCTGGCATCAGGGCGATAACCACCATACTCATAATGCGCTTTGAGTCGATGGAATCGTGAATATTCACGCCACCAGCCTTTGCTGTGTCGTTAGGCACATAAAGGAAGGTCTCAAAGCCGTCGAACACCGAACGGAAAGCATGCAGCTTGCCACCCTCTTCGAAGTTCGGCTTTACCTTATTTAGATAATTTCGTAATGCTTTCATATTCGTTATGCGTTTTCTTTACGTAATATATTAAGTCCCTCACGTACAATACGTTGCAGCTCCAGCTTAGAGCTATCCACGAACTCTGCAAGAGCAAAATCCTCAGGGCTCACCTCGTAGATACCCAAGGCCTCCTGACGGTCTATATCGCCAGCAATAATGGCCTTAATGAGGTACTCGCCGTAGATGTCCATTGGCAGAACCTTATCATACTCGCCACTCATAATCATGTGGCGCTCGCCACCCTTTACGCGGGCATCCAGCGCATACTTCTTGTTGCCACAGAGCCAAGAGAAATAGCTGCGGTTAACAGAGAACTGCTTGAAACGTGGCAGAATCCAACCCAGCATCTCGTCGGCATCGTTACCCTCAGGTATAACGGTAATCTCAGAGGTGTGAGCACCAAGGAAACCATCCTTAGTTGTTGGCTTACCTGTAAGCACGTTACCATTAATAATACGTACGCTCTTGCTGGCATCGTAGCTGTTGCTCAGAAGCGTAGAGAGCTCTTCGCCCACCAGCATGTTGACGTAGGCAGGACTCGTCACCTCACTACCGCAGAGGGCAACGCGACGAGTCAGGTTCACCTTACCCGTGTTCAGCAGACGTCCGATAAAGAGTACTACGGTAGGATCACCGATAGTCCACACGACCTCGCCCTTGTTTACCGGGGCGATGTTGTTCACCTGAACACCGACGTTGCCAGCCGGACACTTACCGTCAAACACGGTGACCTCCACGTCCTTATAGTTCTCTAACGACGAGTGAACGCCACAGCCCAGATAGGTCTTCGCAATCTTCGACAGCGCGGTCAGTCCCGTCTGGAAGTCCTGCTCCTGACCCTTCACCTCAAAGTCGAAGTTGGCAGCCAGCGGCTTGTCTCTCAAAGCGGAAACGAAAATCGCCCGAGGCATTACCGAAGGATTTGTTGAGATAGCATAAGGTAATTGGTTGATATAACCAAAGATACCTGCTTCCAACAATGCGTTAATCACCTGCTCGCCAGTCATTGAACCGACATCACGCTTGCCGAAGTCCGTAAACTCCTGCTGTTCATCGGCATCGACCCTAATCGAGAGCACTTTCCTGCGTTCACCACGCTCCACGGCACTTACCGTTCCGCTGACTGGTGAGGCAAACTTCACTTCAGGATACTGTTTGTTGACAAACAATGCATCCCCGGCCTTGACTTTATCGCCCTCCTTGACAACGACTTTCGGAGTGACACCCTCGAAATCGTCCGGTACCAAAGCATACTTGCCGTTCGACTTCAACTGGATGACTTTCTGCTCAGCCTTGCCTTGAAGATTGATGTCTAAGCCTTTCCGTAATTTGATTACTTTTACCATTTATATGAATGATTTTAGAATAGTGACACTAAAACGACGCAAAATTACAAAAAATTAGGCAGAAACTGAAGAAAAAGCATGGAAAAAATTCGCTATCCCAACTTTTTAATGTAATTTTGTAGCAAATTTAGCGAAAGACGAAAAGTTTTGCTATCTCGAATTGTCAGTTTTGAAGACACTGAAGCACATCATCAACATTGTTGTATGGACTCTCCTGAGTCTGTACCTGTTGCTCGTCCTCGCCTTCCAGTTTCCTGCCGTACAACGCTTCGGTGCACGCTACATAGCCGGTGTGATAGCCAACAAGCTCGGTACAAAGGTAAACATCGGCACACTCGACTATAGTTTTCCGAACCACCTGACACTCAATGATGTACTCATTCTCGATCAGCAAGACAAGGAGATGCTGAAAGCACACCGACTGTCAGCACGCCTCGACCTGTTACCTTTAGGCGAAGGCAAGATATCAATATCTACTGCACAACTGTTTGGCGCCCACCTCCAATTCTACCAGCGTGACTCCCTCAGTCAGACGAACTTCCAGTTTGCCCTCGACTCGCTGGCCTCACGTGATACTACGAGCAGAAATCCGCTCTATCTGCGCATCAACTCGCTGATTATGAGACAGTCCAGCGTCAGCTTCGACCGCTACGACGTTCCTGAGACGCCCGGACAGTTCAACACGCAACATCTCAAGGTCTCGGACATCAGCGCACACATCATCCTGAAACAGCTGTCAGAAGACTCGCTGAATGTCAACATCAAACGTCTGTCATTCAAGGAAAAATCCGGACTGAGAATCGACCGCCTGTCATTAAAATTCACCGGTGGTCCCCGCCATAGCAACCTCGAGGAATTCATCTTGCGCATGCCAGGAACGCAGTTCCAAATAGACCACATCGAAGCAACCTACCAGATGCGGGAGAGAAAATTGATATTGCCATCTCTATACTACCGTGGAAATATTGGCAAATCAACGATAACGCTTTCTGATTTAGCATGTTTCATGCCGTCACTAAACAAATTCAACAGCACACTTTCACTCTCATCCTCCATCGAAGGAAAGGGTGACAAACTGGCTATTCCCGACTTCTTGATGTCTTCTACCACAGGCGATATTGATATCAGTATCGACGGATGGATCGAGCAGCTAAGCAGCCATACGCCTGAGTGGCAAGCCAACATCAACAAACTGAAACTTTCCGACAAAACCATCAACTTTATCTCCGAAAACTTGAAGGGTCGTCGCATAGAGATGCCTCCCGTCATCAGTCGTATGGGCAGCGTCAACCTGACAGGAATAGCCAAAGGTATTGGAGTCCACGAGGTGACCACGCAAAACCACCTTCACTCGGATGCCGGCGACGTCAGCATTCAGTTTGCCCTTGACAAGCAGCGCACCTTTAAAGGCAGGATAGAAACCGACGGCATCAACCTGCGCCAGCTCACGGATGACGATCAGCTGGGCATGCTGTCAACCAATATCGATCTGGAAGGCCGTCTTCCTGAGGGTGGCGACTATGTCGTGAACGCCAAGGGTATCATCCGCCAGTTCGACTACAACGACTACCATTACCATAACATAGACATCAACGGCTCTGTGTCTTCCATCGCCTCAGAGCTGTCTATGGATGGCATCCTCTCCATTGACGACCCGAATGCCAAGCTGACGGTGGAAGGCTCTGTCGACTGCGAAACGAAGACTAACATCGTCAAACTGAATGCCGATGTCCGACACCTTTCTCCGAAGGGTATCAACCTCTCAGACCGCTGGGGCGACGGTGTCTTCTCGGGAACGTTCGATGGCAACTTCACAGCCAGCAGCCTGAACGATGCCGTGGGAACCATCGACATCAGCGACTTCCGCATGACATCGCCGACAGACAGCTACACGCTGGAATCTTTGCATGTCATATCGGGCTACGACAAAGACAACGGCATCCATTTCGTCCATCTCGACAGCGACTTCGCACAAGCCGACATCACAGGCAATTTCGACTATGAGACGCTGGCACAGAGCGTCACCAACTTTTTGGCAACCACACTGCCTACCCTACCCGGACTGCCGAAGGTCAATCCCAATACGCACAATGACTTTGCCATCAAGGCCCATATCAATAAGTCCGACTGGCTACAGAAACTCCTGCAAGTGCCTGTCACACTGCATCAACCACTGACGCTGCAAGGGATGGTCAACGACCATACGCACAGCATCACCCTCGACTGCGACATGCCACGTTTCAGCTACAAAGACAACGACTATCACAACGGCCATGTCAGTATCTCGTCACCCAACGACTCGCTGAGCTATGACTTGCGAGTGGCTGTGGGCACTCCCACAGAAAACCGCTCCGACGAGCCCCCGATGCTGCTGCATGTCTTTGGAAAGGCCAGCAACAACCATCTGCACACCTCGCTGGCCTGGGACAACCAAGACCCGACGGGACGCATGAGCGGACAACTGAATGCCGTAGCCAGCTTCGACACGGGCTTTAACCAGCAGTCAACGGCTAACATCACCGTCATGCCATCGGTCATCAACGTCCATGACTCCGACTGGAACATCGAGCGCAGCTTCATCGCCTATTCCAACAAGTTCCTCGACATCAAGGACTTCACCATCCGTCATGGTCAGCAGCACCTCATCGTCAACGGCATTGCCTCTGAAGACCCCACGGACTCCATCACTGTCGACCTCGAAGATATCGACGTCGAATACGTGCTGCAACTCGTGGGCTTCGATGCCGTCGACTTCAACGGCTATGCTTCCGGACGCGGCACTATTAGCGGAATCTTCGGCGAACTTGGTGCACAGGCACAGCTCGACGTCACCGATTTTAAGTTCCAGCATGGACGAATGGGAACGCTGCATGCCAAAGTGGAATGGAACAAGGAGAAAGAACACATAGACATCCACGGACGCTGTGATGACGGACCTGAGGCACAGACCATCGTCGAAGGATATGTAGACCCCAGCGACCCGGGATTCATCGACCTCGCCATCACAGCCAAAGGCACCTACCTCGACTTTGCGCTGTCGTTCACCGAGAGCTTCATCAGTACCATCGACGGACACGGCAACGGAGCTGTACGCCTCATTGGTCCCCTTGACGCCATCAATCTCACAGGAGCACTGGTACTCAACGGCACGGCTCACGTCAAGACCCTTGGGTGTACCTACGAAATGCGTAACGACAGCATCACATTGGTACCCAACGAGATAGCCTTCACCCATTGTCCCATCTACGACATCTACGGCAATGAAGGCATGCTGACGGGAGGCATCCACCATCAGGACCTCACCAATCTGTCATACGACATCGCCGTCGATACCGACAAACTGTTGGCCTACGACTTCCCAGACTTTGGCGACGAGCTATTCTATGGCACCGTCTATGCTCGCGGAAAAGCGGCCATCCACGGTCACGACGATGCCGTCATCATAGAGGCCGATGTCACACCGCTCAAGGGTTCCTCCTTCGTCTACAACGCAGCAGCACCCGATGCCATCACCAATCAGGAGTTCATCCAGTGGGGCAACAACGCCCAACACCCAACAACCATCACCCAACAACCAATAACTTCTGACCTCACCATGCGTCTTAAGATCAATGCCACGCCTGACGCCACCATGCGACTGCTGATGGATGCCCGTACCGGCGACTATGTCACACTGCGTGGCAACGGCGACCTTCAGGCCACCTATTATAATAAAGGTGGCTTCACGATGTTCGGCAACTACGTAGTCAGCAACGGCACCTACAACATCACCATCCAGGAGATCATCCGCAAGGACTTCACCTTCAGCGAGGGCGGTACCATCGTCTTCGGCGGCGACCCCTACGATGCCCAGCTGAACCTCCAGGCACAGCACGTCGTCAACGGTGTCAGCCTCTCAGACCTCAACGTCGGACGCAGCTTCTCGAACACTGTTCGCGTCAACTGTCTCATGAACATCACCGGACAGCCAAGGGCACCACAAGTAGACTTCGACCTCGATATTCTCAACGTCAACAGCGACGAGAAGCAAATGGTGCGTAACCTCATCAACGGACAAGAAGAGATGCGCCAGCAAGTCATATACCTTCTCGCCGTGGGACGCTTCTATCCCCAGGGCTCCAACAATGCCGCCGAGAGCGAGACACAGCGCGACAACACATCTTTGGCCATGCAGAGCCTGCTCTCCGGGACCATCAGCGGACAAATCAACAATGTGCTGAACAGCGTTATCAAGAGCAACAACTGGAACTTCGGAGCTAACATCTCAACAGGCGACGAGGGATGGAACAATGCTGAATACGAAGGCATCATCAACGGACGCCTGCTCAACAACCGCCTGCTTATCAACGGACAATTCGGCTACCGCGACAACGCTACAACAGCCAACCCCTCGTTCATCGGTGACTTCGACATCCGATACCTCCTTTATCCCAGCGGCAACCTCGCGCTGAAGGTCTACAACCAGACCAACGACCGATACTTCACCAAGTCGAGTCTGAACACCCAGGGCATCGGTATCATCATGAAAAAAGACTTCAACGGACTCCGAGACCTCTTCACAACCAGGAAAAAGCACTGGATACTAAGAATTAGAACTGCTAAGAAACGAAAGAAATAAATTTCCAATTTAACAAACAAGAAGACAATGAACAAGATGAAACAATGGGTGCTTGCCGCCACCCTCGTTTGCGGCACGACAGTCCTCATGACAGGCTGCAAGGAAGCAAAAACACAGGAAGACAATCCCGTCCAGCAGGTGACGAGTGAAGAACTGATACGCACCTCGCAGAGTTGGGATGGTGTAGAACTGCCCGACTACTTTGAGGGTCGTCCTGAACTGGTGGCCGTGAAGTACGTGTTCCCCGCAGGCCAGAAGTTGGGCTGGCATCACCACCCTGTAATGAACTACGGCGTCCTGATGCAGGGCGAGCTGACCATCATCGGCCAAGACGGCAAGGAGAAGGTGGTACATGAGGGCGAAGCCGTCGTTGAGATGGTGAACACCATCCACCATGGCGAGAACCGAGGCACGAAGCCGGTTATCCTCTACATGTTCTACCTCTCGCAGAAAGACCTGCCCCTCGCCGTACAGCATCCGGAGATTCCGCTGGAATAACCTCAGGCTTGTGACGATGAAACCTCAGCTTTCTCCCAGAGAAGGCTGAGGTTTCTCCTAGAGAAACGCCATAATCCCACCCTTTTGAACCCTTTAACTCCCTCTTTAACTCCCTCTTGACAATCGCAATTCTTTACATTTACTTTTTCAGAAGTACCCGTTTCCGATGATTTTCATGGATGCCACCATTCTGTTGTACTACGAAACGGGTACAAATGACGAGATGGTCAACTCGTGCTCCACTCGGATCTACAAAGGGGATTCAGCGAAATACCCGAATGCCCGAATGCCCGATAAGAAGAAAATGAACTTTAAAATATATTATATATATTAATATATATAATATATTTTATATTAATTTGTTAATTTGAATAGCCCTTAACGGGCATTCGGGCATTCGGGCGCTCGGGCACAAGAAAGATTTTGACATTTGCAATTTCTGCGGATACATTTAACACAACTTTCTCACAATATATGAAAAATTATTCGTACCTTTGCAGCATCAATACGCCCCGTTAATACTAACGATCAGAAAATAGAAATATGAAAAAATACGTAAGACCTCAGCTGAGAGTCCATGTCATAGCAAGCTGTTTGCTTCAAAGTAGTCCTCCTGTTGAACTGCCGGCAGATTCCAGTCAGCCAGGAGATGGAACACCATCGACACCACTACCGCCATTCAAGACGCCGGTGCCTCCCTCACGTGCCATCCTTCACAACCAGAGTGGTACTCTCTCGACGGACGCAGGATACAAACCTCAAACCTGAAGAAGGGCATCTACATCAACAACGGACGCAAGGTCGTGATTAAGTGACTTTGCAATGTCAAACTGAATAAAAAAAAGATAATCAATATATGAAAAAAATACTGACAACGATGCTGATAGCGGTTGTGGCGGTGGCTGGCAACGCGCAAGAGAAACTGTATTGTAATGAATTTCCCCTTGGGGACGTCACTCTCTTGGATGGTCCGCTGAAGAAAGCGCGAAACCTGAACATACGGACACTGTTGCAGTACGACTGTGACCGTCTGTTGGCACCCTACCGCAAGGAAGCGGGATTGGAGCCTCGTGCCAAGACCTATCCGAACTGGGACGGACTGGACGGTCATGTGGGTGGTCACTACTTGACGGCGATGGCCATGAATGCCGCCACAGGCAATGAGGAGTGTCACCACCGCATGGAATACATGATCAGCGAACTGCAGCTCTGTGCCGATGCCAACATGAAGAACCATCCTGACTGGGGTAAGGGCTATGTTGGCGGCATGCCGAATAGTGAACGTATTTGGAATAACTTCAAGAAGGGCGACTTCGGCGTGTACTTCGGTTCGTGGGCACCGTTCTATAATCTTCATAAGATGTATGCCGGCCTACGTGATGCATGGGTGTATTGTGGCAATGAACAGGCAAAGAAACTCTTTCTCGGTTTCTGCGACTGGGCCATCGACCTCACGGCAGGCTTGTCGGATGCTCAGATGGAGCGGATGCTGGACAACGAGCATGGCGGCATGAATGAGGTGCTGGCCGATGCCTACGCCATCACCAAGGAACCCAAATATCTCTTCGCTGCCACGCGTTTCTCGCACCGCCGTCTACTCACGCCCATGTCGCAGCGTCAAGATTGTCTCGACAATATGCACGCCAATACGCAGGTACCCAAGGTCGTGGGCTTCGAGCGCATCAGCGAACTGGCTAACCTGTATCCCATGAAGTACTGCTGGCTGGCAGACAATGGGGATAAGATCTGTGGTTCGACCAACTTCGAGCCTTATCACGAGGCGGCAAATTTCTTCTGGGACATCGTGACGGGTGAGCGTTCCCTCGCCTTTGGCGGTAACTCGCGCCGTGAGCACTTCCCCAGCAAGGAGGCCTGCATCGACTTCGTCAACGACATTGATGGCCCTGAGACCTGCAACACCAACAACATGCTGAAGCTGACCGAGGATATGCACCGTCGCAATCCCGAGGCCCGCTATGCCGACTACTACGAGCTGGCAACCTTCAACCACATCCTCTCCAGTCAGCATCCTGAGCACGGCGGCTATGTGTATTTCACTTCCGCCCGTCCGCGCCACTATCGTAACTATTCCGCTCCCAATGAAGCGATGTGGTGCTGCGTGGGAACGGGTATGGAGAATCATGGCAAGTACGGACAGTTCATCTATACCCATGTGGGCGACGCCCTCTATGTGAACCTCTTCGTGGCCTCCGAACTGAACTGGAAGGAGAAGGGGCTTACATTGAAACAGGAAACGGCATTCCCCTACGGCGAGACAAGTAAGATAACCGTTACGAAATGTGCAAATCTCAAATCTCAAAACTCAAACCTCAAAATCTTAGTGCGCTATCCTGGTTGGGTAAAGCCTGGCCAGTTCTCTGTGAAGGTCAATAGTAAGCCTGTTGACATCATCAGTGGTCCGTCGAGCTACGTCACCATCGACCGTCAGTGGAAGAAAGGAGACGTGATTGAGGTGACTTTCCCCATGCACAATAGCATCAAGTATCTGCCCAACAATCCGCAGTATATTGCCCTGATGCATGGTCCAATCCTGCTGGGTATGAAGACAGGAACAGAGGATTTGGCACATCTCATAGCCGACGATAGTCGCTTCGGACAGTATGCTGGTGGCAAGAAACTGCCAATCGACCAGGCCCCTATCCTCATCGCCGATGAAGTTGAAGACATTGTAAACCAGATAACACCTATCGAAGGCAAGCCGCTGCACTTTATGCTGGAGACAAAAATGGAGAATGGCATCAGCAACGAACTCCAGCCTTTCTTCGAGATTCACGACTCACGCTACATGATTTATTGGCTGGCTCTGTCGGAAAAGAACTATCAGGGCTACCTCGACGACTTAGCCAAAAAGGAGCAGGAGCGTCAGGCGCTCGAGGCTCGTACCGTCGACAAGGTGCAGCCTGGAGAACAGCAGCCTGAGACCGACCACAAGATGGAGAGCGACCAATCGAACAGGGGTAATACGAACGATGTGTTCTTCCGTGACGCTCGTAATGGTCATTACTTCAGTTACCTGATGCAGACCGCTGGCGAGACAGACCTGACGCTCCGTCTGACGTTCTGGGGACAGGACGAGTGGCGTACCTGCGAGTTCGACATCATGGTTGACGACCAGCTGCTGTGTAGCGTGAACAATACCCACAAATGGCGCACTTCGCAGTTCAAGACCGAGGACTACCCCATCCCATCCAATCTGCTGAAGGGCAAGGCGCAGGTTCGCATCAAGTTTGTGGCTAAACCTGGCAAACAGGTTGGCGAGATATATGGTGTGAGACTGATTAAATAAAAGAGACCCAAGCGTTGCGTTTTATTAATACTCGTATAGCTGGATGTGAAGGATTCTCCATTCGCCAACGCTGATACGTGCATGGCGGCCTTGATGACTCTGGTCGCCATTGTGGCGACGAATGTATTGCATCTGTCCTTGATTGTCAATGCTAACCTCGTCGACGGAAAGAAGGCCGAGACGAGAGCCACTGAACCGGGTCATCGACGAAGTCGCTTTGACCTTGGTCAAAGAAACTGAAGTCTGAGACTTTAAACTTCCTGCTCCAGCCTCTGCAAAACCGTCTTCACCAAGTTTTTTCTGCTGCTCCTGCTGTTTTTCTGTCCGAGTTTTAAAGTCAACAACCACTCCACTTCCTGCCAACAGATAGTCGTATCTGCCCATGCGGACGAGGATAGCACCTCCCTCTGGCCATGCAGAGCCGTCTGTAGCACGTGGATCCCAAGGCAACGTAAAATAGTGACGACAGGTCATCACAACGCCTTCGTCATCGATGATACGTTCACGGTCTTCTTGATTGAAAAGAAGTCCCCAAGTGTTTAGTTTAGAGTTTGGAGTGTAGAGTTTAGGGAAGATTGGCCGCAACAAGTTATATGCCTGTGTTATCGACTCGGTTTCTTTGGGAGAAGCCTGATCGATAGCAAATGGCGAAAAGCCAAGTGCCTGATGCTCACCGAATGCATAGAGGGCGCGCACACCACTGTTCTCGCAACAACGACTCTCAGGAATGAAAAGGCGGTTTTTCACTCTTCCTCCATCCTGCGGTCTTAATGGCATTGCGTATTGTGCAGCCCATGATTTGAAACCTGTATCATAAATGTCAGGTGCAAGGATGTCGATGCTTGGAGCACCCGTTTTCCAAATGTCTGCAAGATGGGCTAACGGACCTGCCGAAGGATATTCGCCAGGTTTGCGGCCACGACTGTTCATCGCAGCATTCACATAAAGCGGAATATCGTGAATACGTTTTGCTGCCTTTGCCAGATGCTCTACATAACAGGCGTAATGCCAAGCCATAAACTTCTCGTCAGCATAGTCATCGGTGCCGAACACCTCGGCCCATGAGCCCTGTATTTTAATGTTCAGCGCCTTGAGCAATACTTGTGGTACTTGCTGACGATAAGCTTTCTCAGCCAATGGTGAGTGGTCACGTGCCGACTCTAACATGCCAATCTCATTTTCAATCTGCATCATGATGACAACCTCTCGCTGAGGATCTTTCCGGGCAATATGCTGCATGAGTGCAGAGAAGGCCTTCAGATCGGCTTGTAGCACATTGTCGCTAAAGCATGATGCTATCTCAAGCGGTTTACCTTCTGTGGTCATAGCTCGTGGGAACCGTTTTATATCACGTTTGAACCATGCCGGCGCATAGCACGACATCGAGTTTTTCCATGCGCCGAACCAGAGTGGCACAATCTTCAGTCCTTGCTGCCGGGCCACATCGATGGTACAATCAATCAGTGTAAAGTCCATCTGTCCCTCCGCTGGTTCCAGAAATTCCCAGTAAACAGGCACAAGCACCGTATTCAGTCCCATCTGTTTCATGCGTGTCAATACGTCATCGACATCGGTTGTCGATGTTACAGCCGAATTGCTCAGTTCACCACCAAGAATACGAAAATCATCAAACTGCGCATGGGCGTTGATTGTCAGAACCATGCTCATTGCAAATAGTAATAATATTCTCATCAGTATTATGTTTGTATTCAGAATAATGGTGCAAAAATAATAATTCTGAAGCAAAATAGTTTATTTTTCATTAATAAATCAACATATTTTAAGTTTTATACCTTACAGACTTTCGTCTGAAAGAAAAATAAATTGATATTTATTTTGTTCTTTGCCCACTTATTCGTACCTTTGCAACAGAGTTAATAATAAACTAAGAAAAACAATATGGAAAGAACATGGAGATGGTTTGGCAAGAAGGACAAGATAACGCTTGCCATGCTTAGACAAATTGGCGTGGAGGGCATCGTCACAGCCCTGCACGATGTACCCCTGGGTGAGGTATGGACACGTGAGAAAATCCGCGACTTGCGCGAGTATATCGAGTCGTACGGCATGCGCTGGAGCGTCGTAGAGAGTCTGCCAGTCGTAGAGACCATCAAGTATGGCGGTCCTGACCGCGACCACCAGATTGAGGTCTACAAGGAGTCGCTGCGCAACCTCTCGGCAGAGGGTATCCATTGCATCTGCTACAACTTCATGCCCGTGTTGGACTGGGCGCGCACAGACCTGTTCCACAACAATCCCAACGGTGCCACCAACCTCTATTTCAACTATGCCGAGTTCGCCTACTTCGACATCTATATTCTGAAACGTCCGGGTGCCCGCGAGGAATGGGAGCAGTTCCAGTTCCCAGAGGGTTGGGGCGAAGGCCGTAGCGTCATCGCTGAGTGCGACGAGTTGGCGAAGACCATGACACCCGAGAAAGATCACAAGCTCGTTGAAAATATCGTCATCAAGACCCAGGGCTTCGTCAGTGGTAACTTCTCTGAGAACGACGAGGCTCCCGTCCAGAAGTTCCGCGAATTCCTCAACCTCTATAAGGGCATTGACAAGAAGCAGTTACGCGAAAATATGAAATACTTCCTCGAAGCCATCATGCCCGTCTGCGAGGAGTGCAATATGAACATGTGCGTACACCCCGACGATCCTCCCATCGAGATTCTCGGACTACCGCGCATCGTTCGTACCGAGGAGGACATCCAGTGGTTCCTCGACGCCGTCCCCAACAAGCACAACGGCCTCACCTTCTGTGCCGGTTCGCTCTCTGCAGGTGCCTACAACAACGTCGTCGAGCTCGCCAGGAAGTTCGCATCACGCACCCACTTCGTTCACCTTCGCTCGTGCCACATCTTCCCCAACGGCGACTTCACCGAGGCCAGCCATCTGGGTGGACGTGCCGACATCATCGAACTCTGCCGTATCTTCGAGAAAGAGAATCCCAACCTGCCGATGCGCGTCGACCACGGTATGACCTTTACCGATGAGCCTGGTGGCATCATGGACGAGTCCAGTCACGGCCATAATGCCGGCTACACACTCCTTGGCCGTATGTTCGCCCTCGGACAGGTGCAGGGCATCCTTGCCACCGTCGACCGCGAACTCGGCATCGAATACAAACAGCCCGGATTCTTTGATTAAAGTAAAAACGTCGTAATAACGATATAACGTAATAACGAAAAGAAATGAGATTAAACGATATACTGAACGGCCAACTGAATGCCGCTGAATGGGAGCAGAAAGGCTATGAGCTCCCTAAGTTTGATATAAATAAGGTACGCGAGAAGACGGCTAAGGAGCCCACGTGGGTACACTTCGGCGGTGGAAACATCTTCCGCGCCTTCCCAGCAGCTATTCTGAACGATGCACTGAACACAGGTAAGTACGACCGCGGTGTCATCGTGGCCGAGACTTTCGACTTCGAAGTCATCGACAAGGCGTATGCTCCTTACAGCAATCTGTCTCTGTGTGTCAACCTCTGCTCTGACGGTTCTATCGAAAAGAAGGTCATTGCCAGCGTCACCGAGGCCCTGAAAGCTGACCCGCAGTTCCCAGACTGGAACCGTCTGGTGGAAATCTTTAAGAAGCCGTCACTGCAGATGATTTCGTTTACCATCACTGAGAAGGGCTACACCTATAATGAGGCTGACCTAGGGGCCTCCCCCTTCCCCTCCGAAGGAGGGGAGAACAATTTCCCCAAATTCGCGATGGGAAAAGTAACAGCCCTGCTCTATGAGCGCTTCAAGAGCCTCTCCCCTTCGGGGGAGGTTGGAGGGGGCTTGCCTCTCACCATTCAGTCGATGGACAACTGTTCACACAACGGCGACAAAGTGAAGGCCGGCATCTTTGCCTATGCTGAACGTTGGGTGAAGGACGGACTGGTGCCCGCGGCCTTCCTCGACTACCTGAAAGACGAGACGAAAGTAACCTTTCCCTGGTCGATGATTGACAAGATTACGCCGCGTCCTCACGAAAAGGTGAAGGAGCTGCTGGCTGCTGACGGTTTCGAGGACAACGATTACATCGAGACCGAGAAGCACACCTTCACAGCCCCCTTCGTAAATGCTGAAGAGGTACAGTATCTGGTCATCGAGGACAACTATACCAACGGTCGTCCACCACTCGACCTGGGAGGTGCCCTCTATACCACCCGCGAAACTGTGGACAAGGTGGAAACCATGAAGGTGACTACATGTCTCAATCCGCTACACACGGCAATGTCGATCTACGGCTGTATGCTGGGCTACACGCTCATCTCGGCTGAAATGAAGGATGAGGACCTGCGTGCCTTCATCCAGAAGATCGGATATATAGAGGCCATGCCTGTTGTTGTCGATCCTGGTGTTCTGAATCCGTATGAATTTATCGGTGCCGTTATCAACCGCCGTCTGCCGAATCCCTTCATGCCAGACGCTCCACAGCGCATTGCTATGGACACCTCGCAGAAACTGCCTATCCGCTTTGGTGAGACGCTGAAGAAGTATATCGCACGTGGGCTCGACAAGTCAAATCTGGTCCTCATCCCCCTCACACTCGCTGGCTATGCACGCTATCTTAAAGGCCTCAGGGATGATCTGACAGCCTTCGAACCCTCACCCGACCCCATGCTGGCTGAATTGCAGGCCATCGTAGCTCCATTGGAGATTGGCAAGGCTGATCAAGACTGGAGTCCACTCCGCCAGCTGTACAGCCGCAAGGACGTTTTTGGCCTTGACTTATACGAAGCCGGACTTGGCGAACAGATAGAAGGCATGGTAAAAGAACTATTTACGGGAAAAGGTGCCGTACGCACCACTCTCCACAAGTATGTAGCTGCACGATAGGACAAAAATACTTACGTATAAATAACCAAAGACTGGCAAAATAGTTAATTTTGTCAGTCTTTTCACATTTAGACCGTTAAATTCTAACGCTCGTTAAGCATCGGGGCAAAAGTGTTAAATCAAGACAAAAATACGTGACAAATTGTCAGTATTCCATTTTTTGACCCTATATTTGCACCGTCAAAAGCGACAATGGGCAATGAACCCCAAATTGTTAAATCCAGAAAATAGAAAATAAATAGTAAACTTTAAAATGCAAATTGGAAAGATGAAAAAGATTGTAAAGAGCATGATGCCCACCATCTATATGCTGGTAGTGGCATTCTCGGCAGCCTCATGTAACCAGACACAGGCTGCTCCCGCTGCAGCTGCAGCACCAGGACAACCCGTAGACTTGACCTATGCAGCAGAAAAGTCACTGCCATCGGTCGTATACATCAAATCAGTCACCAATTCGAAAGTTCAGACCGTAGAGTACAGCGATCCCTTCGAAGACTTCTTCAGCGATCCCTTCGGCGGTTTCTTCGGACGCGGTCAGGGCAACCAAGGTAGCCCCCGTAAACGTCAGGTACAGACTCCGAAACGTGCTGCAGCAGGTTCTGGCGTCATCATTTCAACAGACGGATACATCGTCACCAACAACCATGTGGTAGACGGTGCCGACGAGTTGACTGTCACTCTGAACGAGAATTCTAAGGAGTATTCCGCACGCATCATCGGCTCTGATGCCACCACAGACCTCGCCCTCATCAAGATTGATGCCAAGAACCTGCCTGCCATTGTCATTGCCAACTCGGACGACGTCAAGGTTGGCGAATGGGTGCTGGCAGTAGGTAATCCTTTAGGGTTGAACAACACCGTTACAGCCGGTATCGTCAGTGCCAAGGCCCGCTCAATGGGACAAGGTGTCAGCTCGATGATTCAGACAGATGCTGCCATCAACCAGGGTAACTCTGGTGGTGCACTGGTCAACACCCGTGGCGAACTGATTGGCATCAATGCCATGCTCGCCTCACCAACAGGTTCGAACATCGGTTATGGTTTTGCCATTCCCACCAGCATTGTCCAGAAAGCTGTCGACGACTTCAAGAAATACGGCACCTACCAGCGCGCCATGATCGGTATTCAAGGTATGTCTGTCAAGGATTATGTAGACTCACAGAAAGATCAGGACAAGGAAGTTGAGGACTTCGGTACGATGGAAGGCATCTACGTGGCGAAAGTTGTCGACGATGGTGCTGCAGCCGATGCCGGCATCCAGAAGGGCGACGTCATCACCTACGTTGACAACCAGAAGGTTAAGCAGTTCGGTGACCTTCAGGGTATCATTGCCCAGAAGCGCCCTGGTGACAAGGTCGTTGTGAAATATCTGCGCAACAAGAAGGAGAAGAGCGTCACGCTGACACTGAAGAACGAGCAGGGTAACACCAAGGTTGTGAAGAATGCCGACATTGACGTGCTGGGCATCGACGTACGTCCCATTACCGACTCGCAGAAAAAGCAGCTGGAAATCAACTACGGCCTGGAGGTCCTCAAGGTTAACGGTGGCAAGATGAAGGAGGCTGGTGTACCTAAGGGCTTCATCATCCAACAGGTTAATGACACCCCAATGCGCACCTTCGACGATCTACAGCAAGCTGTCAAGGATGCTAAAGACCAGATGCTCGTTATCAAGGGAATCTATCCGACAGGTAAGCGCGGCGGATTTGTGGTTTACCTGCAAAATGAGTGATAAAACAAGGGAAAATAAGTTTTTTTTACCTTATTAGGAAAAAAGTAGGGCGTTTTTTTGGTCATTCCAAAAAAATGCCTTACTTTTGCATTCGGCTTAAAACAAACCGGACTGAATGAGACAACTGAAAATTACCCGTACCATCACAAATCGCGAAAGCGAGGCACTTGAAAAATACCTGGTGGAGATAGCCCGCGAAGAATTACTGTCTGCTGAAGAAGAAGTGGAACTGGCTCATCGCGCCCGTAAGGGTGATCAAAAAGCTTTGGAACGTCTGACCAAAGCTAACCTGCGCTTTGTGGTCAGTGTGGCCAAACAATACCAGAATCAAGGTCTTCCCCTCCCCGACCTCATCAACGAAGGCAATCTGGGTCTCATCAAGGCTGCTGAACGTTTTGACGAGACGCGCGGTTTCAAATTCATCTCATATGCCGTCTGGTGGATTCGCCAGTCTATCCTACAAGCCATTGCCGACCAAAGTCGTGTGGTCAGACTGCCATTGAATCAGGTCAGTTCAATGAACAAGATTAATCAGATGCTCAGCAAGTTTGAACAGGAGCATGAGCGTCGTCCGTCGCTTGATGAAATATCCGAACAAACCGACCTGCCTGAAGACAAGATAGACATTGCCATTCAGGTAAACGGACGCAGTGTATCAGTAGATGCACCATTTCAAGACGGCGAGGATAACTCTCTGTTAGATGTGATGGCTAACCCTGACGCTCCTATGGCTGACCGTGAACTGGTAGCAGAGTCACTGAGAGCAGAAATCAGTACAGCCCTGAAAGTGCTGACAGAGCGCGAACGGGGAATTGTCAAGGCTTTCTACGGCATTGAAGGACCTGAGTTGACACTTGAGGAGATTGGCTCGAAGTTCGGACTCACACGTGAGCGCGTTCGTCAGATAAAAGAAAAAGCCATTCGCCGACTGCGAAATGAATCTCAGAATAAAGTTCTCAAAGCATATTTAGGACAATAAAGTAAAACACAGGATAATGAAACAATTAAAGTATATGCTGCTGTTGGCAGCACTCATAATGGCCACTACGGTCAGTGCCAAAATGCTGAAGACCAGCCACATGTACATGTTCGGATTTTCAGCTTCATTTAAAGACAGCGTCATTTATGTTACTGACATACAAGACGTTCAAGGAGCATGGATAGAGAAGAAATCGAAGTTTCTGATGGGACGTGACCAATACTCCGAACAGTTAAAGACCCACCTTTCCGAACAGCTGCAGCAGAAGAACCGGGTCTGCGTTGTATTCTTCCATAAGAGTAAGAAGAAAGCTGAAAAGAAATATCTGAAGCTCATGAAGAAATACAAGACAGGCTACGACGTTCGCTATCTGAATGCCACTGAGTTTAGGTTCGAAGTCGTCGACATGACTGAATCAGAATAAACAGAGTCGAGAATATTGAACGAGCATAAGATTATCAACGACCCGGTGTTCGGGTTCATCAAGATTAAACGCGGACTGCTGTACGACATCGTGCAGCATCCGTTGTTTCAGCGACTGAACCGCATCAACCAGTTAGGACTGGCATCTGTGGTGTATCCAGGAGCCAGGCATACCCGTTTCCAGCACTCGCTGGGAGCCTTCTATCTGATGACGGAAGCCGTCAAGTCGCTTAACGAGAAAGGCGTATACATCTTTGATTCCGAGGCAGAAGCCGTACAAGCCGCCATCCTCATGCACGATATCGGACATGGTCCTTTCTCCCACGTATTGGAGAACACCCTCATTCATGGTGTATCACATGAAGATATCTCACTGATGATGATGGAACAGATAAACCGAGACCTGAAAGGACAATTGGCGCTGGCCATCAGCATCTTCAAAGACGAATACCCCAACAAAATCTTCCACCAGCTCATCAGCAGCCAGCTCGACATGGATCGTCTGGACTACCTCCGGCGCGACTCGTTCTATACTGGTGTTACAGAAGGCAATATCGGATCGGCACGAATCATTAAAATGCTGAACGTGAAAGACGACCGTCTGGTGGTTGAAGCCAAGGGTATCTACTCCATCGAAAACTATCTTACCACGCGCCGTCTCATGTACTGGCAGGTCTATCTGCATAAGACAGCTGTAGGCTATGAGAAAGTACTTGTAAATGCATTGACGCGTGCCCGCGACCTGATGCGACAGGGACGAGACATCTTTGCATCGCCAGCGCTCGCTTACTTCCTGCGTAAAGATGTCACCTTCGATAACGAGAAAGACCTGACCATTTATGCAGAATTGGACGACTCCGATATCTGGAGTGCACTGAAAGCCTGGAAACACGAGGACGACATCATCCTCTCCACGCTGGCAACCGACATGCTGGACCGTCATCTGTTCAAGGTCGAAGTCAGCGAAGAGCGTCCTGACGAAGAACACCTTGATGAGATACGCCATGCGATTGCCCGCCATATGGGTATCGGACTCGATGACACCCGCTACATGATGACACTGACGGAGATAGGAAAAGACATGTACAACCCAGAGGATGACAGCATCGGAATTCTTTACAAAAACGGAGAAGTAAGGGATATTGCTGATGCTTCAGAAATCTTAAATGTTCAGCTACTTTCCAAAAAAATCCGTAAATATTATCTCTGTTATCAACGATTTTAGTTTTTTTTTAGTATCTTTGTGGCGTTTATAAAAAAAATCAATATCGACAATATGGAGTTTACTGCAAAACAAATAGCCGATTACATCGGCGGACGCGTAGAGGGTAACGAACAAACTGCCGTCCATACTTTTGCGAAAATCGAAGAAGGACAAGAAGGAGCCATCACGTTCCTTTCCAACCCAAAATACACATCTTACATCTACGAAACAAAGGCCAGCATTGTACTGATCAACGATGACTTGAAACTAGAACATCCTGTGCAGGCCACACTCATCCGAGTGCCCAATGCCTACGAATGTGTAGCCAAACTGATGCAGATGTATGCGTCGGCTATGCCCAAGAAAACGGGTGTCGACCCGCTGGCTTTTGTATCAGCATCTGCTGAAATCGGTCAGGATGTATACATCGGCCCGTTCACCTATGTGGGTGAAGGTGTCAAAATTGGTGACGGAACACGCATCTATCCCAATGTGACCATCTATGATGGTTGTCGCATCGGAAAAAACGTGACAATACATGCCGGCAGTGTCATTGGTGCCGACGGCTTTGGATTCGCTCCCAACCAAGAGGGATATGAGAAGATTCCCCAGTTAGGCATCGTGGTCATCGAAGATGATGTGGAAATTGGTGCCAACACCTGCGTAGACCGCTCCACCATGGGACAGACTATCATCCACAAGGGCGTGAAGCTTGACAACCTCATCCAGGTGGCCCACAACTGTGAGATTGGCGAGAACACCGTTATGTCGGCACAGGCAGGCATGGCTGGTAGCACAAAGATTGGCGCCTGGTGCATGGTTGGCGGACAAGCAGGATTCTCAGGACACATCAAGATTGCTGACCGAACCTTTATCGGTGCCCAGTCAGGCGTCATCAGTAACACGAAGGGTAACGGCGAGCAATTGATAGGTGCTCCAGCCATTGACCCAAAGGTGTTCTTTAAGGCACAGGCTGTGGTCAAGAAACTGCCCGAAATGTATCGGGAGCTGGGTGCCCTGCGCAAAGAAATTGAAGAACTCAAGAAATGGAAACAAGAAAATCAGTAATTCGATAATACACAAAGAGAATGAAACAAAAAACACTGAAAGGCAGCTTTTCACTATTCGGTAAAGGTCTGCATACAGGTCTGAACTTAACGGTGACATTCAATCCCGCACCGGAAAATTCGGGATACAAGGTTCAGCGCATCGACATGGAGGGCGAACCCATCATTGATGCCATTGCCGAAAATGTGATTGACACCCAACGCGGCACAGTATTAGGCAAAGGCGAAGCTCGTGTCAGCACCGTCGAACACGGATTGGCAGCACTCTATGCACTGGGCATTGACAACTGTCTCATACAGGTTAACGGTCCGGAATTCCCCATCTTGGACGGTTCTGCCATCAAATATGTTGAGAAAGTAAAGGAGGTTGGCATCGAAGAGCAAAATGCACCCAAAGACTTCTATATCATCCGCAAGAAGATTGAGGTGAAGGACGAGCAGACTGGTTCTTGTATCACGATTCTGCCCGACGATGAATTCTCTATCACGGCCATGTGTTCGTTCGAGTCGAAGTTCATCAATTCCCAGTTTGCGACCCTCGACAAGATTGACAAGTTTGCCACGGAGATTGCAGCAGCACGTACCTTTGTCTTCGTTCGCGACATCGAGCCCCTGCTGCAGGCCAACCTCATCAAAGGCGGTGACCTCGACAACGCCATCGTTATTTATGAGCGTCAGACCACACAGGAGCGTCTCGACATGCTGGCCGACATGCTTCACGTCGAGCATCGTGACGCAACCGACCTTGGCTACATCCAGCACAAGCCACTGGTATGGGAAAATGAATGTACACGTCACAAGCTGCTCGATGTCATCGGTGACATGGCGCTGATAGGCAAGCCCATCAAGGGTCGTATCGTTGCAACAAGACCCGGCCATACCATCAACAACAAGTTTGCCAGACAGATGCGTAAGGAAATCCGCAAGCATGAGATTCAGGCACCTATCTACGACCCGAATGAAGAGCCGGTAATGGATGTCAACCGCATCCGCGAACTCCTGCCCCACCGCTATCCCATGCAGTTGGTTGACAAGGTCATCTCGTTAGGTGCCAACACGATTGTAGGCATCAAGAATATTACGTCCAACGAGCCCTTCTTCCAGGGGCACTTCCCCGAAGAGCCGGTCATGCCCGGTGTCCTGCAAATCGAAGCTATGGCACAATGTGGCGGACTGCTCGTACTGAACACCCTGGAGGAACCTGAGCGTTGGTCGACATACTTCATGAAGATTGACGACGTGAAGTTCCGTCAGAAGGTAGTACCTGGCGACACCCTCATCTTCAAGGTTGACTTGCTGGCACCAGTCCGTCACGGCATATCCTCGATGAAAGGCTACATCTTTGTGGGTGACCATGTTGTGGCAGAGGCAACCTTTACTGCACAAATCGTCAAAAACAAGTAATCAAATTGTAAATTGTAAAATTGTAAATGAACAAGATACATCCCTTAGCAGTAGTCGACCCCGAGGCAAAACTCGGCGACAACAACATCATCGGACCATTTTGCGTCATTGACAAGAATGTGGTTATCGGCGACAACAACCATTTCCTGAACAACGTCACAGTGCATTTCGGTGCACGCATCGGGAATGGCAACGAATTCTTTCCGGGAGCATCTGTCTCGACAAAACCTCAGGACCTGAAGTTCCAGGGAGAAGAGACAACCTGCGAGATTGGCGACAACAACAGCATTCGTGAGAACGTCACCATCAGTCGTGGCACAGCATCAAAGGGCAAGACAGTTATCGGCAGCGGCAACCTGCTGATGGAGAACATGCATGTGGCACACGACTGTGTCATCGGTAACGGCTGCATCATTGGCAATTCCACAAAATTTGCCGGTGAAGTGGTTGTCGAGGACTATGCCATCATCTCAGCCACCTGTCTCTTCCACCAGTTCTGCCGCGTGGGCAGCTACATCATGTTCCAAGGCGGAAGCCGTACCAGCCAGGATATTCCTCCTTATGTCATTGCAGGTAAAGAACCTGTTCGCTATGCTGGCGTAAACCTGATAGGACTGCGCCGTCGTGGTTTCAGCAACGAGACTATCGAGGCCATCCATGACGCTTACCGCATCATCTATGCCCAGGGCGTGTTGAAAGACGGTATTGCAGAAGCCCGCGCAAAATATCCGAATTCAGAGGAGGTGGAATACATCTGCTCGTTTATCGAGACATCGAAACGCGGAATAATACGATGAGCGACGAATGGTAAATTATAAATGGTGAATACACTTATTGTTATCACAGGTCCTACAGCCGTCGGCAAGACTGCACTCACCATCGAGCTGGCCAAGCATTATGACACACCAGTCATCAATGCCGACTCACGCCAGATTTACCGCGAACTGAAGATCGGCACCGCATCGCCTACAGAGGAACAGCTGAGTGAAGCCAAGCACTATTTTGTGGGCACCAAGAGCATCATTGACTACTACAATGCCTCGATGTATGAGCAGGATGTCCTCGCGTGTTTGAAGGAAGAGCCTTCAAAAACACAACTCCTCTCCGGTGGCAGCATGATGTATATTGACGCCGTATGCAATGGCATTGACGACATTCCCACCATCCGCGACGACATTCGTGAGGAGATGAAACACCGCTATCAGGAGGAAGGACTTGAAGCACTCTGCGAAGACCTGCACCGTCTTGATCCTGAACACTATGCGATTGTTGACCGGCAAAACTACCGTCGTGTCATCCACGCATTGGAAATCTGCTACCAGACAGGAAAGACCTATACGTCATTCCGTTCACAGCAGAAGAAAGCACGCCCCTTCCGCACCGTCAAGATTGGACTGAACCGCGATCGTGAAGAGTTGTACGACAGGATTAACGCGCGCGTAGACCAGATGATGGAAGACGGGTTGCTGCAAGAAGCCGAGGGCCTCTATCCGCAGCGACATCTGAACGCTCTGAACACAGTAGGTTACAAAGAGATGTTCGACTATCTGGAGGGACGGTGGCCCTTGGACGAGGCCATAGAGCGCATAAAGGGCAATACACGGCGATATGCCCGTAAACAACTGACGTGGTTCAAGCGTGATCCGGAGTTACGCTGGTTCCACCCAGACGAGAAAGATAAAATATTGAATTACATATCACAATATGAATAAAATCATTGGTAACATCATCCACGCTCCAAAGACAGCGTGGCAATGGTATAAAGGATTGTTTCAGGGTAGGAAATGGTACGTCAAGACTGGCGTAGGATTTCTCACGTTCATCATCGCCTTCCTGCTCTATCTGCTCATGGTTGACGTCAACTTCCTGTGGCTCTTTGGCAAGTCTCCCTCGATGAGCAACATCATGAATCCGAAGACCATTCAAGCCTCAGAGCTCTATAGTGCCGACAACAAGCTAATAGGCAAATATTTCAGTGAAAACCGCACACCGGTAACCTACGAGGAGGTAAACCCCGTCTTTTGGAAAGCACTTATCTCAACGGAGGACGAACGTTTCTACAAACATTTCGGCATCGACTTCCAGGGTGTAGGAGCTGCTCTCAAGGATTATATCATCCATCACGACGCCCGTGGCGCCTCGACCATTACGCAGCAGTTGGTAAAGAACATGTTCCGTGTCCGCACGGAGTACTCGACAGGACTGTTAGGCAACATTCCCGGACTGAAGATGCTCATCATGAAGAGCAAGGAATGGATTACTGCCGTCAAGATTGAGATGTTCTTCGATAAGAAACAGATTCTGACGATGTATGCCAACACCGTCGATTTCGGTTCCAATGCCTATGGTATCAAGACAGCTGCCAAGACATATTTCGGCACTACCCCTCAACAGCTGACTACCGATCAGGCTGCCATACTGGTAGGACTGCTGAAGGCCACCACCTATTATAATCCACGCATCAATCCCAAAAACTCCTTATCCCGTCGTAACGTCGTATTAGGCAATATGCTAAACCACGGGGAGATCAGTCAGGAACAGTTCGACTCGCTGAAAGAGATTCCCATCAAGCTGGATTACAGCGTAGAGAACAACTACGACGGACAGGCACAGTATTTCCGTGAGGCTGTCAAGAACTACCTGAAGGACTGGTGTGACGACAATGGCGTCGACCTCTACAAGGACGGTCTGAAAATATATACCACCATCGACACGCGTATGCAGCAGTATGCCGAGGCTGCAGCCATCAAGCAGATGAAGCAGGTGCAGCGCAACTTCAACTCCCACTGGGGCAATACCAATCCTTGGCAGGATGAGCGCCATGTCGA
Organism: Prevotella sp.; assembly: GCA_045131435.1. Lineage (GTDB taxonomy): Bacteria > Bacteroidota > Bacteroidia > Bacteroidales > Bacteroidaceae > Prevotella. Next base: position 4,187 of record JBGUQW010000042.1, on the reverse strand, counting down.
GATTCCGAACTTCATTGAAGACCTGGCCAAGAAGCTGCCGGTCTACAAATATCTATCGCAGAAGTTTGACGGAAACCAGGATTCCATCAACCACTATCTGAACCTACCCCATAAGGTCAAGCTTTTCGACTACGAGCACGGCACTATAGAAAAAGAAATATCAGTACTCGACAGCATCCGCTACATGGAGCACTTCATGCATTGCGGCTTTGTAGCCATGGAACCACAGACAGGACATGTCAAGGCCTGGGTGGGTGACATCGACTTCCGTACATGGAAATATGACAAGGTGACTGCCATGCGACAGCCTGGTTCAACATTCAAACTCTTCGTGTATACCGAGGCCATGAACCAGGGACTGACACCCTGCGACCGGCGTGTCGACTCCTATTTCGCCATGAAGGTGATGGATCACGGCAAGGAGGTGACATGGGCACCTACCAATGCCAACGGATATTTTACAGGCGACTCCATGCCACTAAAGGCGGCCTTTGCTCAGAGCATCAACTCCGTGGCCGTCAAACTCGGTCAGGAGGTAGGCATCGACCGTATTGTAGCCACTGCCCATGCCATGGGTATCAAGTCGAAGCTCGACCCCACCCCGTCGCTGACCCTCGGCTCCAGTGACGTCAACCTGCTTGAACTGGTGAACAGCTATGCCACGGTGGCTAATGACGGAAAAATGCACGAACCGGTACTCGTAACCCGCATCCTGGATCGCGACGGCAAAGAATTATACACAGCGCCCACGGAAGAGCGCCAGGCCATCTCCTATAAAAGTGCCTACCTCGTCCAGCAATTGCTGCTTGGAGGTCTACGCGAACCCGGAGCCACAAGCATGAGCCTATGGGGATATGTCGGCAAGCACAGCGATACGGAGTTTGGCGGAAAGACAGGAACCAGTAACAACCACTCCGACGCATGGTTCGTTGGCATCAGTCCCCGTCTGGTTGCCGGAGCATGGGTCGGTGGTGAATACCGCAGCATACACTTCCGTACCGGACAGTTAGGACAAGGCTCACGTACGGCATTGCCCATCTGCGGCTACTTCTTCGAAAGTGTCCTTGACGACCCGGCATTCAAGCACTATCATGCCAAGTTCGGAAAACCCAAGGACGTTGATGTGCGTGCCGAGATGTACACCTGCGCCAGCTATTATTCGAGACGTGACACCGACTCCATTGCTGTCGACAGCCTGGCTACTGAGGAAGAGATTGAAATGGTACTTGACGAATATGGCAACATGATTGCCAAACCCAAAGAACATCATGAAGAGGCTGGACACGAGCCACAGCCCGATGAACCTCAGGTAGCAGAAGAACCGAAAGAAATATAAAACATAATGGCAAAAGAAAAGACAAGGATTAAAGATATTGCAGAACGTGCCGGCGTCTCAGTAGGCACCGTAGACCGTGTCATCCACAATCGTCCCAACGTGTCGCCCATATCGAAGGAAAAAGTGCAAAAGGCACTGGAGGAAATGGGCTACGAGCCTAACGTGTATGCTTCAGCACTCGCATATAATAAGGAATATACTTTTTACTGCATCATTCCGAAACATGAAAGCGAAGCCTATTGGGAAGAGGTGGAAGAAGGAGCCCAAATGGCCTGCGAGCACTGCCGTGACTTTGGCATTACCATCAAGATGATGTATTACAACCGTTTTTCAGTAGAGACTTTCTCGAAAGTCATGAATGAAATGCTGAAAATGTCACCCGACGGAGTCATTGTCGTACCATCGACCATTGATGCGACGCGGAAATATGCCGAGATGATGCACGACCGCCAGATACCATTCATCCTGTTAGACTCGTATATGCCCGACCTGAAGCCATTGTCATTCTACGGACAGGATTCCTTTGCCTCGGGCTATTTCGCTGCACGGATGCTGATGCTGATAGCACCGAGGGAGAAGGAAATCATGCTTATGAAACAGATGCGAAACGGCAACGTGGCTTCCAAGCAACAGGAAAACCGTGAGACAGGGTTCCGCCATTACATGCACGACCACTTCCCCTCTGTCGTCATCCATGAGGTAAACCTGTCACTCGACGAGAAGCGCGAGAACTATGATGCCATCCTCGATGCGTTCTTTACCAAACACCCGTTGGTACACCACTGCATCACCTTCAACTCCAAAGCCCACCTCGTAGGCGACTTCCTGTTGAAAAGCAATCGCCGCAACGTTCAGATCATGGGCTACGACATGGTTGAGAAAAACGCCGAATGTGTGCGCCAGGGAAGCATCTCGTTCCTCATCGCACAGCATGGCTACATGCAGGGCTATTCATGTGTCGACACACTCTTCCGTGCCATCGTGCTGAAGAAAGAAGTCGACCCCGTCAACTACATGCCCATCGAACTTCTCTCAAAGGAAAACATCAATTATTATCGCAGAAAGAATATTGGATAAACTAAACAAATAAAATTATGGAACAAGCTACATTTTTGAAAATTAATCCCGCCGACTCTGTCGTAGTATGTCTGTCTCCGAAGAAGAAGGGTGACATCATCGAGGTCGACGGCAAGTCAATCACGGTGAATCAGGACACACCTGCCGGACACAAAGTACTTATCAAAGACGTCCGCGAAGGCGAGGACATCATCAAGTACGGCTATCCCATCGGTCATGCCCGACAGGACATGAAGGCCGGCGATTGGGTCAACGAGAACAATCTGAAGACGAACCTCAGCGGAACGCTGGAGTATACGTATCAGCCTGTAGACGAGCCACTTAAAATCAAGAACGATAACCGTACCTTTAAGGGATATATACGCAAAAACGGCGACGTAGGTGTACGCAACGAAATATGGATTGTGCCTACCGTAGGCTGCGTCAACGGCATTGCCGAGCAGCTGGCTCACCGTCTGATGATGGAAACGAAGGGCGAAGGTGTAGACGCTATCTGGACGTGGCACCATAACTATGGTTGCTCACAGCTCTCTGAGGACCATGAGAACACCCGCAAGGTGTTGCGCGACATCTGTCTGCACCCCAATGCCGGTGGTGTACTGGTGCTCAGCCTCGGTTGTGAGAACAACCAGCCCGACGACTTCATGGCCATGCTGGGCGACTACGACAAAGACCGTATCAAGCTGTTGGTTACCCAGCGTGTCGATGGTGACGAGGTAGAGGCAGGCATGGAAATCCTTCGCGATCTCTACGAACAGGCCAAGCAGGACAAGCGTGAGGATGTTCCCGTATCAAAACTGCGCGTAGGTCTGAAGTGCGGTGGCTCCGACGGCTTCAGCGGCATCACTGCCAATCCGCTCGTTGGCGAGTTCTCCGACTGGCTGGTGGCACAGGGCGGCACCAGCGTACTTACTGAGGTACCCGAGATGTTCGGTGCAGAAACCATTCTCATGAACCGCTGCGAGACCCGTGAGCTGTTCGACCAGACCGTCTCGATGATCAACAACTTCAAGAACTATTTCCTCTCACACGGCGAACCCGTTGGTGAGAATCCATCTCCAGGCAACAAGGCCGGTGGTATCTCCACACTTGAGGACAAGGCCTTAGGTTGCACCCAGAAGTGCGGAAAAGCTCCCGTCAGCGGTGTCATGGAATATGGCGACCGTCTGCAGAATCCTGGTCTTAACCTGCTCTCTGCTCCAGGCAACGACCTCGTAGCATCGACGGCACTGGCCTCCTGCGGCTGTCACATCGTGCTGTTCACCACAGGACGCGGCACACCCTTCGGCACGTTCGTTCCGACCATGAAGGTGGCCACCAACCCCACCCTCGCCAAGAACAAGCCCCACTGGGTAGACTTCTCTGCCGGACAGCTCGTTGAAGGACGCACCATGCAGGAAATTGTTCCAGAGTTCATCGACAAGGTGCTGGCTGTGGCCTCCGGCGAGAAGGCTCGCAACGAGGAGAACGGCTACCGTGAAATATCGATTTTCAAGAACGGCGTCACCCTCTGATCCCATGCAAGCAACATCAATCCCCGCACCAGTTTATCTATACTGATGCGGGGATTTCTTATTGAGGCTGCAAGACTAATACTCCGCATGACTGTATCAGGATAGTCGAGCTGGGGTTGTTCTCATATGAACTTCCGAGAATTGAGTTAAAAATTAACATTGAATGAGGGATATCACTTTGCGGTCGTTCCGGTATCTCCTTGCGGTCGTTCGCGTATCTCGTTGGAGGTGTTCCGATATCACTTTACCCCCCCAAAGGA
>JBGUQW010000041.1:0-46062 GCA_045131435.1 Prevotella sp. | reverse complement strand
TGCATGGCCTCTCTCCGTCAGAGCATTCTCACGTACCATTTCTAAAACGGCTTTTGCTGAGTCAGGTCTGTCTTCTATCAGTTCCCAAGCCTGCGCGAACAGGGGGTGCTGCCGCTCAGTGCATCCCATCGTGGTAGCCATGACTGCCAGTATGATGAATAATTTCTTCATATCGATATCTATTTGGTTGCAAAATTACGGTCTTTTCGTCATATTTGCAAACCTTTTTCTGTGTTTTCTCATACTCTACCCGTTCCTCTCAGCCACTTTTTTCTCTGGCGGTTTTTGCTTATCTGTCATATTCTCAGACTTTTAGCCTAAAAAAGAATGCAACACCCCCGATGGCGATTTCCTGCCGAAATCCTTGTGTCGTTCGCATTTTCATCCTAACTTTGCTCCCGTCAAATTGATAAAATGGTATGGTATGAAGACTAAAAATTTAATTACAATTCTAATTGGTATGGCATCTTTTTTCTCTTGTTCAGACAAGAGTGGTGCAGAGTTCGAAGTGTCTCTCGAAGGACAACTTGTAAAAACAGACGTGAATAAAGGAAAATGGCCCAAGTGGATGTTGGGCGACGACATTTATGCCGTGGATCACGACTGGAGTGTTTATTCTGGGAAACTGACAAGGACAGAATGGCAGAAAGCAGAGAAGGTATTGGTCCACGGACATGGGCAGAATGAGTTTGGGGATATGGTCTTATCGCAGGACGATGATGGAGCATTATATGTTTTGGACCATCCCTTTGAAGATGACATGGCGAGTTTTTTGCTGACCTCTCTGACGAAAATTAAACAAACAGACAATAGTACCGCAATAAAGGATCCGAACAACTGGGAGAGGTATGACCTTTCGAAAATGCCTTTTTTGTTGTGTGGCAATCAGTTTGTAATATTATCCGACTCCACCATTCTCACGATAGGAACGCCTAAAGACGATATACGCCACATTCTCTCTATCGTCAACTTTAAGAACCAGACATTCACTCCGCTTGACTATTGGCCCAACGATAATACGCCGGAGGTACTGGACGAGGAGAAACTGATGGTATATACCCAAGGGAGCGGCATTAAAGGGAATGGCAAAGACAGATACCTATATTGGGATGATTCGGGAAAGTTTGCTTTTATATTTACCATTGACGGCACAAAAACGAATATCCTGAACCATATCTATTCTGACCGCCTCCCAATCTCCGGAATAGCAAAGACACCACCACTCGAACGGATACATTGCTGCGCGGATAATGACAGGATTTATCTGCTCTATAAGCATTCCACCAGCAAGGGTGAAATAATGGAGGAATTAGATATGAAAGACCCCTTTCCGTGGGGTAATACCGTCGAGGTGTATGACTGGGATGGCATCAAGCAGCGGGTGATTCATCTTGACAGGCTTGGACAGGAAATCATGTTGTCCAAGGACAGTAAGACCCTTTACCTTTACTCTGGATATCCGCAGGATGGATCCGATCCGTATATTTACTCATACGATTTAAGTTCTCTATAATAAATCTAATAAACAAGGGTTATGAACAAGAAATATATACAGGTCGCGGTTTCTTCAATCGTTGGATTATTACTCATTTGTGGTTGCACACAAACATCCCAAAACGCAAAGGACTCTCCAACAGAATCCAAACAGGAAGCAGTCGACACTTTGCATATCCTGCAGGTGGGAGAAAAAGCCGTTGATGCAGAACTCTTCGACATGCAGGGCAACAAGCACTGTCTGTATGAAGCCTTTGCCGATGGACGTTATGTGCTGCTCGACTTCTGGAATCTCGGCTGTGGTGCTTGCCGACAGTCAGAGTCTGAGTTGCTGGAAGTTTATGACCGAATGAAGGGTAAACTGGAAATTGTTGGTATCAACTTGGATTCAATATCAAGATGGCAAAATCACGAATGGAGCAAGAAAATTGTCTGGAAAAACTGGAATGACGGGAAAGGTTACAAAGGAGGTATTAAGAGCCGGTATTATGACTGGAATGCTGCACCCTTCTACGTCTTATTGTCGCCCGATGGCCGTATTCTATGGGAAATGGCAGGTTATGGTGCAGGATGTTTCCTTGGAATTGTCGAGGCTCTGAATGGTTCCAAGCAAGACAATTTTAACAATCCCCAACTCGCCGTCAGGAAAGTAAGCGTCGGCACGAGTGGCACTACCATCAGTTTCCGCGTTTATGTACGAAAAAATCTTTGGTTCAACATTGCCCACGATTCCTATCTCACCGCCAATGGAAAGAAATACAAACTGACGGCAGCCGACGGCATCACGCTTGACGAGAATAACACACCCCAAGTCAAAGCATACACCGTTAGGGCGAAATATGGAGCCGACATAAACTATTGCGACTTCACCCTGACCTTCGAGCCGTTCGACACCATCCCCACAACCTTCGATTTCAAGGCTGGTGATGGTGAGGATGTCTTTGTTATCCGCAACATTTCAGCAAAATAAGCAAAATATGAACAAGAAATCCATCATTACCCTCCTCGTCGCCCTCGTCTCAATAACTGGGCAAGGGCAAGTTCATTTCCGCATAGAGGGAAATATTGGTATGCCAGATTTCACAGGTGTCATGGAAATAAAAGATGTTCTTAAGCAACAGTCCGTAGACACAATAAAAGTAGTGAACGGAATCATCACACCGAAAGAAGGCACCCTGCCAGAAATGGCAATGTGCTTGCTTGCCGATACTACCAAAACGTTTGTGCAAACAGACTCCGTTCCACAAAAGAAGAGCAAACTGACATTGGGGACGCTGTTTATCGACAATGGAACAATCAAAGTGGAAGGGCTAAATGGTCATGGGTTGCAACAGAGTGGTACATCTATCAGTAACGAAATAGCGGCTTTCAATCAGCGCATGGCTGAAATCCAAAGGGAATATGAGGAAGAATCTGCAGATCGGAAGTCGGCTATGACGGCACTTCTCTGTGATGTCATCTCCCGCCATTCAAACGATGTCTATGGAATTTACCTTCTTGTCAACGAAGGTCGCTGGTATCTGGAAGCCGCCAAATGGATTGAACTTCACAACAAACTGATACGCGACAATGGCGAATACATCAGTAAGACACCCTATCTGGTTGATGACTTGAAACGGACAAAAGCCAAATTAGAAAATCAACTTACAACCGTCGTAGGCAGCAAGTTTGTGGACTTTGCTGTGGAGTACAACGGCAAGACTACGCGACTTTCTGATTATGTAGGTCGAGGCCAGTACGTCCTCGTTGACTTCTGGGCTTCATGGTGCGGTGCGTGCAGAGTGGAAATCCCCAACATCATTGCCACCTATGACAAATACAAAGGTCGTGGTCTGCAAGTAATAGGTATCGCTGTATCAGACAAGCCCGAAGCGACTCTTAAGGCCGTTGAGGAAATGAAGATACCATATCCTCAGATTATCAATTCCCAAAAGATTGCCTCTGACCGATACGGCATCACCGAAATTCCTGAAACTATCCTCTTTGCCCCCGATGGCACCATCATCGCACGTGGGTTACGAGGGGAAGACATCGACAAGAAACTCAAAAAGATATTCAACGATAACAAATAAAACGAACAGCACATGATTACTTTCAAAGACACCGACCTCCGCGAAGCACTACGACGGATATATGCCAATACACCGCCACCGCCCGCAGACCTCACGGAGAGAATAATGAAAAGAGTTTAGAGAAAGATGAAACATACAAGACTTCTCTTCCTCCTGATTGCCACCCTTGCATTCGCCTCTTGCCGCCCAACGGCACGGCAAACGACGGCAGATGCGGAACAGCCGACCGACAGCACCGAGGCGGTGACCAGTGCGGACACCCTGCGCCTCGTCATCATCGACAAAAGCATCTCGCGAATCGACTCCGTGGTGCAGGCGAGGATCATCAATCCCAACGACTACGATGTGAACTACGGACAGGAGTACGCCATCGAGCGCGAGACTGACGGCCACTGGCAGCAAGTTCCATTCCCCAAGGACTTCGGCTTCGCCTCCGTCCTGAGCACCGTAGCCGCCCACGGCTCCGCCACCGTCTATGGCCATATCGGCCTGCTCCACCTCACGCCCGGCCACTACCGCCTGACCAAACAAATAGACGGCCGCACCCTCTCCGACGACTTCTACATCCCCAGCAACATCACCTTCCCCACACCTGTCTATAGGTAAGAAGAGAATACACCCCATTTCAATAGGAAGTTGAAGGATAAACGAAAGCCCGTGTCTTTCCGTAACAGCTACGGCGAGACACGGGCTTTTGTTTATTGTGGTATTGCCTTACGATAGTTCCGTTCGAGCATCTGCTCAATATCGCTTTCACGATAGAGCGTTTTACCTCGTAGTTCGATGAAGGCAATCTGTCGACTATTGCGATATTCTTGCAACGTGCGACGGCTAACGTTCAGGATTTGGGACACCTCGGCATCGGTCAACAGTCGTTCGCCGTTCAATATGGGGCGATAGCCGTTCATGAGTTGTTCGGCCTTGCGGCTCGCCTTGCGCAAGGTGGAAAGCGCCTGCACGATGGTTTCGTCACGCAGGGTCAGTACGTTTTCGTATTCTTCCATTTCTTACCTTATTATTTATTAATGATGTACTTGCCCGACTGTCTCAATACCAGTTCTACTTCTTCGGGACGATAGTAGAACTTTCGGCCTATCTGGACATAGCCTATGCGGTGCTTCGAGCGCAGTTCCTGAAGTGAGCGGGGACTGAGGCGCAACAGTTCGCACACCTCGTCGCCGTCTATCCACTTACGTCGTTTCCTATCCTCACACTTGCGGGCCAATGTCTCTACCCGTGCCGTCAGCAGTTGCATCTCCTGTAGCAACTGCTCGAAGGCTTTTCTTTCAATCGCTATTATCTCCATTCTTCTTTTTTGTTTGTAAATCGGCGGCAAAGGTATGAAGAACCGAGAAACAGACAGAGGACAGGGACGACGCTGGCCATCGTTGTCGGCTTTCGGACGGCCACATCGGCCAATTTCAGAAAAAAGTTTTTTCAGATTATATCATGTTGAAAGTCTATGTTTTTTTCTTGCCATAATTTTGCATCCGAAAATAAAAAAACAACGAATATGGAGATTATCACAATGGAAAGCGAGGCATACCAGAGTCTGGTTGACCGCATCGGGAGAATAGAGCAGTTCGTCATCGGGGCAACTGCCAAGGAGCATCCCAACGAGGATGACGTATGGATCGGCACACAGGAAGCCTGCCAGATGATGGGCGTCTCGGAGCGCACGATGCAGCAGTACAGGACCGACGGTATCATCAGCTATAAGCACTGCGGCAAGTTCTGCCGCTACCGTCTGTCGGATGTCAAATCACTCAAGGCACAAGGCTATGGAACTGGACAGAGAGACATTTGAGCAGACGATGAGGGCAATGACGGAGCACTTGGAGCGTCAGGAGCGACTGATACAGGTATTGGTGGACGACCTGAAGACACGCCACTCGCAAGGCAAGCTCTACATCCACGGCGAACGCATGTACGACAGTAAGGAACTGGCGCAGATGCTCTTGATGGGCGAAAGAACGCTGCAACGTTACCGCACCAGTGGCGAACTGCCCTATATCAAGCTTCACCGCCATGCCTACTACCGCGAAAGTGATGTCGTGAGACTCATCAACGAGAAAGGCAAATACTTTAATCGGAAAGCGACGGGCGAATTTCTCGCCCAGATAAATAACCCTATTCATTAACAATTAAACAATTAAGATTTATGGCACAGAACCAGAATCAGGGCTATCAGCCCATCGACGAGTCCAAGGTTAACTGGGACAAGATTGAAGAGAAGTTCGGCATTTCCAAGGAAGTGCTGGAGCGAACGGGAGCGAAGGACAATATGCTGAACTTCGGCAAGTCCGGCTTGCTTGACGTGACGATGCTCATTTATGACCAAAAGGTGAAAGCCGCTGCACGTTTGCAACTGACCCGACTGCCGGACGGCACCTACAGCGCGCTGCCTCACTTCGTGCGCAAGGAACAAAAGCTGGAGAATGCGGAGTACATGGGCTATACCTTCACCAAGGAGGATGCCAAGGCGCTGAAAGAGACGGGCAACCTCGGTAAGGTCGTACCACTGTTCAACGTGAAGGACAACACCATGCAGGAGTGTTTCGTATCTCTTGACAAGCAGACGAACGAGCTGGTACACTATCCCGTGAGCAAGCTGCATCTCCGTGAGAGTGTGGGTAACGTGAAGTTCACACCTGAAGAGATGGCACTATTGAAGCAGGGTGGCATCGTGAAGGACAAACTGTTTGAGGGAGAGAACGGACAGAAGTTCACCGTGGATTTTCAGGTGAATGCCGACCGCAAGAATGTCGCCTTTGTTCCAGGCAGCAGCCGCAAGGAGGAAGAGGTACAAGAGCAGAACCAAAAAACCAAGATGAACTGGACGAACGAGGACGGCAGTATCAAGAACCTGACCAAGTGGAAGGGCATTCCCCTGACCGAAGAACAGCAGAAGGACTATCGTGAAGGCAAGTCGGTGAAACTCGACAACTATCCGCTGAAGGACGGCACGACGGCCACGATGTACCTGATGTTCTATCCCGACAAAGGCCAGCCCTTCGCATCCAAGAACGACCCGATGCAGGGCAAGGTTGTAGCACCTGCCAACGAGAGCGAGACACAGGTGGCCGTGAACCATCAGGGCAAGACCAACGAGGCCACCAAGAAGGTGGACGAACCACTGCAGAAGGGACAAGTGGCACCGAAGAACGAGAAACAGAAGCGAGGCCCGAAGCTCTAAATATCAAAAAACACTGAATCCATTTTTACAATATGATTACCATTATCGCAGAGAAACCAAGCGTCGCACGGCAAATATCCCGTGTCGTCGGTGCTATGGAAAGAAAGGTAGGCTACTACGGAGGCAACGGCTACTGCGTCACCTGGGCCTTCGGTCACCTGATACAACTGGCTATGCCCGAAGCCTACGGTGTGACGGGATTCCGTCGCGAGTCCCTGCCCATCATCCCCGATGTGTTCCAGCTCGTCAGCCGTAAGGATGCTAAGGGCAAGGAGGATGAAGGAGTGAAGGAGCAGCTTCGTGTCATCAAGAACCTCTTCGAGCATACCGAAAAGATCATCGTCGCCACTGATGCCGGACGCGAGGGCGAACTGATTTTCCGCCATCTATATCAGTACCTCGGTTGTCACGTCCCGTTTCAACGTCTCTGGATCAGTTCGCTGACCGACAAGGCCATCAAGGAAGGGCTGAAGAACCTGAAGGACGGCCACGACTACGATAACCTCTACCTGTCTGCCAAGGCACGAAGCGAAGCCGACTGGCTTGTGGGCATCAACGCCACCCAGGCCCTGACCATAGCAGCGGGAAAGGGTACATACTCCCTCGGACGAGTGCAGACTCCGACATTGGAAATGGTATGCCGCCGCTTTTTGGAGAACAGGAACTTCGTACCGACTCCGTTCTGGCAGATGCATTTTACTACTGAAGGTGATGGCAGGGCCGTCAAGTTCCAGACCGCAGACCGATGGGAGGATAAGGCCGATGCCGAAGCCGTCTATCAGAAATTGAAGTCTGCCAACAGCGTAACCATTTCCAAGGTGGAGTGCAAGGAAAAGACGGAGGAACCGCCCTTGCTTTACGACCTCACCGAATTACAGAAGGATGCCAACATCAGGTATGGCTTCACCGCTGAGCAGACTCTGGCCATTGCCCAGAAACTCTATGAGGCCAAGGCAATCACCTACCCACGAACATCAAGCCGTTACATTCCTGATGACGTGTATGATGAGATTCCCGCTTTGCTACAAAGTATTGAAAGTGATGAACAATGGGGTGGACTGGCCATGACCATTGAAAAGCCCAACCGCCACAGTGTCGATACCTCGAAAGTTACTGACCACCACGCCCTGATGATTACGGGCGAGAAGCTACAGTACCCGTCCAACGACGACAAGAAAATCTACAATATGATTGTCGCCCGTATGCTTGAAGCCTTTTCTGAGAAATGTGTCAAGGAACTGACCACCGTCACCGTTGAGATGGACGGAATATCGTTTGTTGCAAAGGGAACGGTCATTCAGCAGCAGGGATGGCGCTTTATCAACAACGAGGGAAACGACCCAGACCGTTTGCCCAACTGGAAAGAAGGCCAGATGCTGCCTGTCACGGGATGGGGACTGACCGAGGGTAAGACCAAGCCTGTACCCATCCATACCGAGTCCACACTGCTGTCTGAAATGGAATCTTGCGGAAGGGGTATCGACGATGAGGAACTGGCACAAGCCATCAAGGACTGTGGCATCGGAACCCCAGCCACCCGTGCTGCTATCATCGAGACGCTTATCAACCGCGAGTACATGATCCGTCTGAACAAGCAACTTATCCCGACCGAGAAAGGTCTGTTCATCTACGACCTGCTGAAGGACAAGCAGATTGCCGATGTCGCCATGACGGGCCAGTGGGAGCAATCGCTTGCCAGAATCGAGCGGGGTGAGTACAATGCTGACGACTTCCGTAAAGGCATTGAGGACTACACTGGCAGTATCGTCCAGGAACTTCTCTCCTTGGAAGACAGGTTTGAGCACAGTGGTATTGGCATCCCATGCCCCAAATGCGGGAAAGGCACAATGCAGTTCTACAAGAAGATTGTCAAATGCGACAATCCCGCCTGTGACTGCCATGTTTTCCGTGAGAAAGCAGGCAAGGAACTGACCAATGACCAGCTGAAGGCATTGCTGACCGAGGGCAGGACTGGTATCATCAAGGGCTTCAAGAGCAAGCAGGGTAATTCCTTCGATGCAGTCGTCACTCTCAACCGTGACACGTTCCAGACCGAATTTTCATTCCCTGAGCGAAAAAAGTCCGCAAAGAAGCCGCAATCCCGAAAATAATGCGTAACTTCGCCGCTGAATTTCATTTTCACTTTTCGTTTACGCGTTTTTTTGAAATGGATTCAGTGGTTGCACCTCGGGAGGGATACCCGGGGTGCTTTGCTTATACGCTGATTCTATAACCCATTTAAACGTATTTTGAAAATGAAAAGACAAGAGCAACAAGAGTTGTCCTACTATGGACTGTACCTGCTCCGCTACCTGCTGGAGCAGCATTCCCGCAAGGCCAAAGACCTCAACTTTATCTATAATCGTGAACTTCAGGCAGCAGAGACCTTTGAACAGGCGCGTCTCGACGGTCATTCCGTGGAGGGCGCACAGGAACTGGCAATGGCTGAACTGATGAAGGGACTGAGCATCACCAGTTGGAGCATTCTGACGGAGGTGCTGGAAAAAGAGTTTGCGGCAGAGGTGGACGAGGAACAGAGGATTCCGTTTGCCGAGAAACTGCTGCCATTGGTCAAGCCCGTATTCGAGCCATACGACCTGACACAGCCTGAGTTTGAACTGTCAACGGACTATGTGCAGCTATACACGGAGTTGACAGGTGCCGTGGTAATTTACATCGAGCAGTATGGCGTTCAATAGGAAGGCAAGGCTGCAGGCCAATATCGATGCTATCCGCACGGCATTCGCCCTGCGCGATGAAGTACGTGTACCCACCGAGGCAGAGTGGGAAACCATCTCCCGTTACTGCGGCTTCGGTGGGCTGAAATGTGTGCTGAATCCTGTGGACAATAAGGCTGCATGGTCGAAGAACGACCTCCCGCTGTACGACCTGACTGCCGAACTCTATAGCCTGATCCGTGAGAATACGGGTAGCGAGGACGAGTATAAGCTCTATGTCGCCAGTATGAAGCAGTCCGTCCTCACAGCCTTCTACACACCCAAGGACATTCCCGATGCCATTGCCACCGTCATGACAGAACTGAACCTGAGGCCGGAGAAGATACTGGAACCGTCTGCGGGCATGGGTGTGTTCATCGACTCCATGAGACTTGTCAACCCCGATGCCCGGATAACAGCCTTCGAGAAGGACAAGTTGACAGGACTGTTGCTCTCCAAACTCCATGCTAATGAAGGCATGGACATCCATGTGGAAGGCTTCGAGCGTATCCAGCCGTCTGAGTTGGGAAAGTTCGACCTTGCTATCTCCAATATTCCCTTTGGCGAGACCAAGGTGTTCGACCCCATCTACAGCAATCACAAGTCTGTGATGAAACGAACCATCTCCAAATCCCTGCACGGCTATTTTATGCAGAAGGGCTTGGATGCCGTGCGTGACGGTGGAGTGGTGGCGTTTATCACGACGCGCAACTACCTCGATAGTCAGAACATGTATCGTCTGAACCTGCTCTTTGAACAGTCCGACTTGGTGACAGTCCTCCGTCTGCCTGACAATCTCTTCAAGGAGAATGCCAACACGGAGGCTGGCAGCGACCTGATTATCATTCAGAAGAATGAGCACAAGCAGGGACTGAGCGAGGATGAGCAGCTTATCAACCTGACTTATTCTGCCGAGGACGAGCATATCATCCACAACAGTTACTTCGAGCGTCACCCAGAGAATGTCCTTGCCACGACTACCCTAAGGGGCACTGACCAGTACGGCAAGCCAGCCTTGGAGTATCAGCATTCAGGCGGAGTGACCGGCATTGCCCGTGACATCCGTGAACGGTTGATGGACGAACTGCCGAAACATCTGAACTTCACGATGTTCACGGGTATTGAAAGCCCTGTTGTCACTCAACAGGCAGAAGTTACGAGTGAGGTGGTAGAAACAGAGCCAGTGATTGAGGATGCAGAAGCAGCGGAAATAAAGGATTCTGAGGAAATCGAGACTCAGCAGACTGAATCTGCCAAAATCGTTGATATGCCTGTCACGTCATCACCTGTACAGCCCGAAGCAGAACAAGTACAGCAACCAGTCCAAGAGCAGAAGCCCGAAGCCAACCAGCAACTATCACTCTTTGATCTCTGGGGAATGACCGTACAGGAACAGCCCAAGCCAAAGCCGGAACCCAAGAAGCCGAAGAAGGAACGGAAGAAAGAGAAGAAAGCCCGTGAACTTCAGGAGAAGAAGGCTGAAATGGTGAAGAAAAGCCATGTCGAACAGCAACTGGCCGTCTATGACTCACTGGACTGGGAAGAGAACCCGCCCATCAATGGTTTCTATGAGATGATGATGGACTTGTCGCCAGATCGGCGCAAGGAACTTCTCATGTTGGGCCAGCAGAAAATAGAGACCAATGCTGAAAAGCGAGAGCAAAAGGCTAAGTCGGAACAACAGCAGAAATCTGAGGCTGAACGAAAAGAGGCAGAACAGAAGCGTCAGGAGGAACAGATGAAGCCCCGGAAGTTCGAGGGTACGATGTATCAGCACCTGCGCGAAGGCTCTGTGGTCGTGGACTATCACCAGCAGTTGGGCGTATTGTCTGATGTCAGGGACGGCTCTGCTGTCTTCAATCCCCTGACGCTCCTTGCCACACAGGTTCCCAAGATGCGCCTGTATGTGACTGTCCGTGACTACTACGAACAGCTTTACAGCTATGAGGCAGACAACCGTCAGCCCAACGACCTGCTGCGTGCCAACCTCAATTCCTACTACGACGAGTTCGTCATGCGCTTCGGCTGTCTGAACGAAAGAGGCAATGCCAAGATGATTATGATGGATGCCGGAGGGCGGGACATGCTTTCGCTGGAGCGCAGCGAGGACGATCATTTCGTCAAGGCAGACATCTTCGACCGACCCGTCTCTTTCTCTGTCGGCGAAGTGACGCATGTGGATACGTCAGAGGAAGCCCTGTCTGCCTCGCTCAACAAATACGGTGAGGTGAATCTGGGCTATATGTCGGAACTTACCGACAAGACACAGGATGACCTGATAGCGGAACTGGACGGGAAAATGTTCCTCAATCCCATATCTGGGGATTTCGAGGTACGCGACAAGTTCATTGCGGGAAACGTGGTGGAGAAGATCAAGGCTGTAGAAAGAAGTATCGAGGCCAATGGTGGGGAGGTCAACGAGCAGATAGAGAAGTCGCTGAAAGCCCTGAAGGATGCCGTACCCACGCCCATTCCTTTCGAGGACTTGGACTTTAACTTTGGTGAGCGATGGATTCCAGCGTCGGTCTATTCGTCGTATATGACAAACCTCTTCGAGACAGGTGTTGATATTGTCTATTCGCCCAACATCGATGAGTATGACGTGAGCTGTGAGCGCAAGAACATGAAGATATGGCGAGAGTTCCATGTGCAGGGTGAGTACAGGGGCTATGACGGTATGGCCCTGCTTCGCCATGCACTACACAACACCGTACCGAACATCATGAAGTGCGTTGGCACGGACGAGAACGGCAACGACATCAAGGCACGGGATGCAGAGGCTATCCAGCTTGCTAACTCAAAGATTGACGAGATCCGCAACGGCTTTACGGAATGGCTCGACGGGCAGAGTCAGGAGTTCAAGGACAAGCTGACGCAGATGTACAACGAGAAGTTCAACTGCTTCGTGCGCCCGAAGTACGACGGCAGTCACCAGACTTTTCCTGACCTCGACCTGAAGGGACTCGACCGCAAGTATGGCATCAAGGGTGTCTATCCCTCTCAGATGGACTGTGTTTGGATGCTGAAGCAGAACGGAGGCGGGATATGCGACCATTCCGTCGGAACAGGGAAAACGCTCATCATGTGCATTGCCGCCCATGAGATGAAGCGTCTGGGTATGGTGAGCAAGCCGATGATCATAGGACTGAAGGCGAACGTGGCAGAGATTGCCGCCACCTATCAGACCGCCTATCCCAATGCCCGCATCCTGTATGCCAGCGAAAAGGATTTTTCTACTACCAACCGTGTCAGGTTCTTCAATACCATCAAGAACAATGACTTCGACTGTGTGATTATGTCACACGATCAGTTTGGCAAGATACCACAGTCGCCAGAGGTGCAGCAGAAGATACTTCAGGCTGAGTTGCAGAGCGTGGAGGAGAATCTGGACGTGCTACGCAACAGTGGCAAGGACATTTCGGGCATGATGCTGAAGGGGCTGGAGAAGCGTAAGGCCAATCTGGAAGAGAAGCTGGAAAGTATCGAGTATGCCATCCGCACGAGGACGGACGATGTGGTGGACTTCCGCCAGATGGGCATCGACCACATCTTCGTGGACGAGTCGCACCAGTTCAAGAACCTGATGTTCAACACCCGTCACGACCGTGTGGCAGGACTTGGCAACAGTTTGGGAAGCCAGCGGGCACTCAACCTGCTGTTTGCCATCCGCACCATGCAGGATCAGAAGGGCAAGGACTTGTGCGCCACCTTCCTGTCGGGTACGACCATCAGCAACAGCCTGACGGAATTGTATCTGCTCTTCAAGTACCTTCGACCGAAGGAACTGGAGCGTCAGAACATACGCTGCTTCGATGCATGGGCCGCTATCTTCGCCAAGAAATCGACGGACTTTGAGTTCTCGGTGACGAACAACATCATCCAGAAGGAGCGGTTCAGATACTTCATCAAGGTGCCGGAACTGGCTCAGTTCTATAACGAAATCACGGACTACAGAACTGCAAAGGACGTGGGTGTGGACAGGCCAGAGATGAACGAGATACTGCATAACATCAAGCCGACACCAGACCAGGAGGTCTTCATCCAGAAACTGATGAAGTTTGCCGAAACTGGCGATGCTACGATTCTCGGCCGTGGACCGCTGTCTGACACGGAGGAAAAGGCAAAGATGCTCATTGCCACGGACTATGCCCGAAAGATGGCACTGGATATGCGCATGATAGACCCGTCGTATGGCGACCATCCAGACAACAAGGCTTCGCACTGTGCGGCAACAATTGCCGAATACTACAGAAAGTTTGACGAGCAGAAGGGTACGCAGTTTGTGTTCTCCGACTTGGGAACGTATCAGCCAGGAGGTGGTTGGTCTGTCTATTCCGAAATAAAGCGGAAACTGGTGGAGGACTACGGAATCCCTGCCGACGAGATACGCTTCATTCAAGAATGCAAGAACGAGAAGGCACGGAAGGCGGTCATTGCTGCCATGAACGAAGGTAAGGTGAGAGTGCTCTTTGGCTCCACGTCGATGCTGGGTACTGGCGTGAATGCCCAGAAACGGGCTGTGGCGATTCATCATCTCGACTGCCCCTGGCGCCCCAGCGACCTTGAACAGCGCAATGGCCGTGCGGTCAGAAAGGGCAACGAGATTGCCAAGTTGTTTGCAGGCAATAAGGTCGATGTGCATATCTATGCTGTGGAGCGTACACTCGATGCGTACAAGTTCAATCTGCTCTACAACAAGCAGATGTTCATCACGCAGTTGAAGAGTGGTGCAATGGGAGCGCGTACCATCGACGAGGGAGGCATGGACGAGAAATCTGGCATGAACTTCTCAGAGTACATGGCCATCCTGTCGGGAAACACCGACCTGCTGGACAAGGCGAAACTGGAAAAGAAGATTACCGCCTTGGAGAGTGAGCGCAAGAGTTTCATGAAGGCAAGGCGGACGGTGGAACTGGAGGTAGAGACCAAGCAGCATGACCTGTCGAGAGACAAGGAAATCCTGTCGAAGATGCAAGCTGACCAGAAGGTCTTTGAGAAGAACGTCAGGCACGACGGACTCGGCAACGTCATCAATGCCGTGACCATTGAGGGCAAACAGTACGATGACTTCGAGGCTCTGGGTGCCAAACTGCAGCAGATAGCAGACAAGACCAACACCAAAGGCCAGCCCAAGGAAATCGGTGAGGCATTCGGCTTTCCCATTCGGGTGTGCACGGAAGAGGTGCAAAAGGGAGGCTTGCCGTTCCTTGAAAACCGATTCTCGGTGCAGGGCTATTATACCTACCGTTTCAACAACGGTCAGATGGCGATGAAGGACAAGGAGGCAGCCGCCACTCACTTCCTACGTGCCCTGGAGAAGATTCCTGAGTACATCGCGCAGTACAAGACCCGTATTGAGTCGACGGAGCGTGACCTAAGACAGCTCATGCCGACCATTAACAAGGAATGGAAGAAGGAAACGGAACTACGCGACCTGAAGAACAAACTGGCCGCACTCGACCGCAAGATTACACTCGACCTGGCACCAAGCAAGTCTGACAAGCAGGATGCCAAGGAAGCACAGGATGAGAACAAAAAGGTTTCTCTTGTGGCAGAACCTGAACCTGAGCGTGATATTGGAGAATCAAGACAGCGAAAAGGCATCAAAATGTAGCCAAACTAATAAAGAGACCCCAAAATATGCCTATCACGGCTTGTTTTGGGGTAACTTTTTTGAAAAAAATACAATTTTGTATGATTGCAAGATTGTTCTTTACACAGAATTTACTACCTTTGTACCCCGATTTCCGCAAAAGGCGGACTAAATGAGAGAGTTAAAAGAGATTTTCAAGGTAACATCCTTCCAAACGATCAGGCTATATGACAAGGACAAAAATAGATTTTCTGATGACCAACGTCATCAATATTGCACTATTTGTAGGCATTTTCACTTTCGGATACTGGCGTTGGCAGTTGCTGCAAAATGTGATTGTGGAAGCTGCTGAGAGTCAGAAACAGTATAAGGCCATTCATAGTGCATTGAAAAACACCATACAGTTAGACCATTTAGGTGAACAGGTGTCAGAATGGGCTTCTACCGATTCTACGACATACCAGAGGAAACTGGTACAGACAAAGACTATGATTGACAACCTCGGTGAACTATATACCAAGGGTAAGATTGACTCAATTAAGAATGCCCTGGATCATAAAGGTAATCTTCTAAAAGAAATATACGAGACCACTGTCAAACGAAACGAAAATGATGAACACCTAAGAGGTGAAAGGAAGGTAACGGTAAAGGATACCGAAACCTATATCAAACACTATACGGGCAACATCACCAGGAAAAGCAGGGAAGAGGTTACTTCTACAAGTAAAGACAGGACTATCACGGTTCCATCAATCAATGAAACTGCCTTTATCGACAAGGAACTTTGTAACATCAACCTAAGCCTCCTGAACGACAGCCTTTCAGAAGTCAATCAGTGGCTGGACGTTAATATGAGCCAGATTCTCGACGACGACGATGCAAAAGCAGAAGAGAAGTCGGAGCAGATATTGGAGAAAGCAAGCAACATCGGGCAAAATACCTTCATGGGGGGCATGGCTTTCCTGCTCTTTGCCGCCCTGCTAAATCTTGCCAACTCATGGTATCGCAAGAAAGTCATGAAAATGCTGGAAAAGGAGTCGGAGAAAAACAAGACGCTTGTTGAAAACCGCCGTCAGATGATGTATGCCATTGTTCACGACCTGCGTACACCGCTGAGCATCATCATCGGCTATAATGATATGGAGAAACATTGTGCAACCAAGAATGACAATTATATCAGTGCTATTAAGTTCTCCGCAAACCAACTCAGAAGTATGATAGACCAGCTTCTTGCTTATTTCAGACTTGAGAGCAATAAGAGCACATTGAGACCAAGAAATTTCAGTCTGATGGAACTGACAAATGAGTTGACGACAGCCTTTGACCTGAAAGCATCAGAAAATGGAATCAGTTTTGTCAAACCAGAACTTCAGAATATAACGTTAAATGGTGACTATGAGAAAATATGTCACATAGCCATGAATTTGCTTGACAATGCCTTCAAGTTTACCAAGGAGGGCAGTGTAAGTCTTGACATTACCTATTCCGATGGCCTTTTGAACATTTCCGTAAGTGATACGGGTATCGGCATTAAGAACGCTGACCAGGAACGCGTGTTTACTCCGTTCACACGTTTCTCGAATGCCGTTGCTACAGGAAAGGAAGGTTTCGGTATCGGCCTTTCAACAGCGAAGATGCTGGTGGATCTGATGGAAGGAACGATAAGGTTTGACTCCACAGGGAATGGAACTAACTTTGTTGTCACTCTGCCAATAAGTGAGGCAATAAAGTTGGATGAACCTATGACAAAGGTAGTTGTCAAGGCTTCTTGCGACAGGAAACGGTTGCTTGTGATCGATGACAGCAAGACGTGGTTGCTGATGATGCAGGGCATTCTGGAACAGAATGGTTTCGACTGTGACATATGTAGCGACAGCGGTAAAGTATTCGACATGATGCGTGAGACCAAGTATTCACTTGTGATGCTCGACTTGCAGATGCCCGGAAAGAGCGGCGTGGAATTGCTGCATCTGATGAGGAAGTCGAAGGTGGGCAACAGCCAGACGGTTCCTGTAGTTGCCTCGACAGCCTCTGCCGAGAATATCAGGGAAGAGCTGATAGATGCCGGGTTCGACGAGTTCATTCCCAAGATGGCTCAAACAGAGGATACGGTAAGGCTCATCAATGAGGTGATTGCACGGAAGACTAATGCCGTAAGTCCTGACTTCACCAAATTACGCAAGTCGGTGGCCCAATACTTGATAGAAGAGACAAGCGAGGCTGTGGAAGGATTACACAAGGCTGTGGAGGTGATGGACTTCGACGGAATGAACAGTTGGGCGCATAGTCTGAAAAGCAGTTGGGTGCTCTATCGTATCGGTGCACTGGTGGATCCCGTTATGGAGATTGCCAAGAAAAAGGATTCCACCGCATCAGCACACCTTGCAGAATATATGGCAGAAATAGACAAAATGGCGGGAATCGTAATCAAGAAAGCACAGGAGAAGCTTGATTCTACAAATGAGTAAGGTAATCGTTGTTGACGACATCAAATCCTATTGCGACTCGGTTTGCGAGGAACTTAAGGAAATGGGCATCGAAGCCGTCGGCTGCTATAATGTCAGAAAAGCCAAGTGGCTCATCGAGCATGCCGGGAGGAACGATGTGATGCTGGTTGACCTTGTGCTGAAGGACGATAGCGGATGGAACGGGACGGACATCCTACGCTGGATGCGGCAGATGGGGTATTATCAGATGTTCTTCCTGATGACTGGATTCGGCACAATGGAAAACTCCATCGAGACACTGGAACTTGGAGCCAAGAGTTATATTCCAAAGGACCAGATGGGCGAGAAGTTCTATTCGAGGATCAAGGACATCATGGATGAGCAGAACCGACTGGAGATGCAGGAGGGACAGGCGATATTCCGACGTAGGAGCAAGGCTTTCCAACGTGTCTATAACGACATCAGAGATTATGCTGCCACAGGTATCCGGCTTGTCATTACGGGGGAGAGCGGCACGGGAAGGCAGCATCTTGCAGAGGATTTGATGGCTATGTCGGGGACGGAAGGTAAGCAATATGCACATGTGGATTGCAGCACACTGGCAAGGATGGAGCATGTGGAGGAATTCTTCTACGGTCATCAGAAAGGGGCCTTTGCCAGTGCCGTTAGTTCGTCGGACGGAATACTGGAGAAGGCCAATGGCGGTTTCCTTTTCTTGGAGAACGTGCATAAGATGCCGATGGAGGTGCAGGACATGTTGGCTGGCGTGTTGGCAAAGGGAAGATACTCGCGCATCGGTTCAACCAAGGAGCGCTTCGTCAAGTTCAACATTGTCTCGACATCATGTGTGAGTCCCGACGAAGCCGTTGCCGAGGGAATCATGTCGCAGGAGTTTAGGGACTATATCTGTGAGGGGAAGGTGCTTGTGCCGCCACTCCGCGATACAAGGGACGACATCCTGCCATTGGCAAAATTCTTCATAGAGCAGTTTGACCCTAAAAAACGCAGGTTGAGCAGGGAGGCCAGGGAAAAACTGGAAGCCTATCAATGGCCTGGGAATGTGCGGGAACTGGTGAGCGTCATCAGGACTGCCGTTGCAAGGTGTCATGAAGATGAAATCCACGCCGAGTATCTGAATATCTCTAAATGCGATTCTCGCGGCTGTAAGTCGATGGCTGCGACGGAAAGGGACATCATCATTGCCACACTGAAGCGGAACGGCAACAATAAGAGCCAGGCGGCTGAGGAACTTGGAATCAGCCGAAAGACCATCTATAACAAGATGGCTGAGTATCAGATAGTGCTTGACGGCGATTGAAAAGTTCTGGAACTGTGTAACCATTACACACTGCTGTGTAGCGTTTACACACTTTTTGGGGTCATTTTACAACGCGTTTTTCATTAACATTCTTTAATCGCACTCGTTTACAGGCAGATACGAAAAAACTGTCAGAAAACGAGTCCTTTTCGCTTGCACCCATGCTTATGTTACAAGTGCGATCGCAATCAAACGCATTAGTAACAAGTAAAAGAATGTAAGCAATGACATATAGTATATTGACAGAGACGGACTTCTTCAGGGCTGTGGCAGACGGCGAGGAAGAGAAGGTAAGAGACTGCTACGGCGACTTCATCGCAAGCGTCATCAGGCTGTGCCGTACTTGTGATGCAGCCTCAGCGTACATCGCAATCACTTTCGCGGAAATCGAACTGAGGGCATACAAAGGACTCAATCCCGTAGTCAGTTCATATTGCGACAAGGCAATGGCATTCATGAAGGAGATGCACGACATGCTGGAGCCGATGGCGGCGAAGGATATGGAGAAGACGGAGAAAAACGAGGTGCAGCCTAGGCTGGAATGGACGGGAAAGACGGTGGACTTGGTGGAACTGGTCTATGCGCTGAAAGAGTCGGGATGCGTGAACAACGGCGAGATGGCCATCGGGAAGATGAATGAGATAGTCTTCCGGATGTTCGGAATGAAGGCACTGAAGGACTATTCGAGGTATTACGTCTCTATAAAGGATCGCGAGACCGATTACAGCTATACCTACTTCATCGACCGACTGAGGCAGAAACTGAACGAGCGTATCAAGGCTGACATCAAGAGGTCGCTGAGCCGATGAACGACGGATATAGAAAGAGGAAAGCCTCGGACTGGCAAATGTCGATGCCGTTCGGGGCTTTCCTCTTATCTGTGCAAGGGCTGACGGTCAGAAATAGACTATCATTGCACGCTCCTTGCGATTGGTGGTTCTGTCGCATATCCAATGGCGGAACTCATGCGCCAGCCCTGTGTCAACGTAGTACGATACGGCAATGATGCACTCTAGATTATACAATTCATCCTTATAGCCGCTTTCCAGCAGGTCGTATTTGCTCAGCAAGTCAAGATTGACGGTCAGTTGCCTACGCATCCTGTTAATGATACTGCGCACCTTCATGATAGTCACTCCGAACAGACTGGCAATCTCGCCCGCTGTCATCCAAATGTCGTAGCCCGTCACCTCGAACTTTTCGTTCTCAAATACTACTTTGTCTCTCTTCATCATATCTCTGTCCTCCATATTATTTATATTACCATGTCAATGCTTGGCACGAATTGCTCGATCTTAGCCAGCTTGGAGGCCAGTGTGTCAATCTCGCAGCCAAGTTTTTCCTGAGTGATTTTGGCATAAATCTGAGTGCTTTCAATGCTCTTATGCCCCAGCACGGACGACACTACTTCCAGCGGCATCCCGTTCGACAGGCAGACAACTGTAGCCATCGTATGGCGCCCCTGGTGCCAAGTGACCTGCTTCTGGATGCCACACAGTTTGGCGATGGTTTTCAGTATGCCATTGCAGGAATAATAGGGTGGCACATCAAACACGCGCCCATCGTCACACAGCCCTCTATACTTCTTGTAAATTGCAAGCGGGATAGGCAACAGTTTCACATTCTCGGCTACACCTGTCTTCTGGCGGTGTGTGTGAATCCACAGACTGCCATCTACGGGATTCTTTACAATATTCTCTTCGCGAAGGTTCTCCAAGTCAATGTATGCCAGACCCGTGAAAGCACAAAAGATGAACATATCCCGAATAAAGGTACGCTTGGCGTTCAGACGTGGGAGGTTCATCATCGACTGTAATTCGTCCTTAGTCAGAAAACCCTTCTCAGTTTCTTCCTCACGAATTTGATAGTCAACG
Organism: Prevotella sp.; assembly: GCA_045131435.1. Classification (GTDB taxonomy): domain Bacteria; phylum Bacteroidota; class Bacteroidia; order Bacteroidales; family Bacteroidaceae; genus Prevotella. The sequence continues at coordinate 25,351 of JBGUQW010000041.1, read as the reverse complement.
AAAGGATAGTGCATTACCCAGCCGTTCTGATGGGCACGGTGCATCAGCATCATAATGGCACAGACATACTTTTTCACTGAGTTATGCTTGAGGTGTTCCTGTGTTTTGAGATAGACCTCAAAGTCACTGATGAACGAAGGAAGTATTTCCTTCAGTGTCATGTCTGACACATGATACTGGTATTGCATGAAGTTCCCCACATGCTTGTAGATAGCCTTGTATCTGACAAGGGTAGTCTTAGAGTTCAAACCGCCCTCGACTTTCTTTTCATACTCTTCGTTCCATTGAGCGAAGAGCGTCATCAGCGTATGCTGACGGTACTCCAGACCGAGGAAAGCGTTCTTCACCTTCTCTGCAGTCACATAGTCATCACGCAGTTTGATTTCCTGATAGTGCTTCACGATGGATGCACGTATCTTCTCCAACTCACGGTTTACGTCACGGGCAGCGATTGTCTTGCCTTTGGCGTGACCACCTTTTGACTCCCAGATGTTAGGGTCACAAGATACCTTGCAGCTGAACTGAGACATGGTTCCATCCACTGTGATACGTCCCATGATAGGGTTCGTACCGTCCTTCTTCAACTTCTCCTTCTTCTGGTAGAAGATCACTGAAAATGTACTTCTCATTGCTCTAATTTCTTTAATTGTTCAACGTTCTAAATTTTGCGTTGCAAAATTAGCCAATTTGAAGTCTTGTTGTTCCTCGCAAATCACAGACGAATAATGAAGAACTCCCGAAAAGAGTTAAATATTCGCATCTGTCAGATTCTCAGCGCATTCCCGTGTCGAACGTTACCGTTTTTCCTCGATTTGCCACTTTCCAGAAAAGGGGTACGAATTAGAGACTCAACTCGTTCTATTATCTGTACTTATCTTGCCTCTATCTGTACCTATCCGCTTCTCAGCGTTTTCTTAACTCTCTGATTCTCAATCCAAATTCCCCATCTCTCCATTTTTTGTTTTCTTATTATGTTTCTCCCAAGGAAACACTTTGTTTCCCCCAAGGGAACGAGTCGAAACAAGCATGGGAACGTGTCGAGACGAGCGTGGGAACGTGTCGAGACAAGCATGGGAACTAATAGAAGTTTAGTAGAAGCAATGTAGAGGCAAAGTAGAGTTAGTGTAGATGTAATAATGCTTTTATGTTTCTTATTATAAGTGTATTATGCGGTTTTAGTAGAAGGAAAACAAATATTTCTATTTTCATTATATAATTCATAAGTAGTATCGAACAACTGACTATTATGCCTGCTTGTTCCATGTAGAGGAATCCTAAAACTTGGTTAAGATGAAAGATATCATTCGAAAAACAGTCTTTTGGGTAAAGGACTTAAGAGGGTCAAGGGACGTGTAAGCAAAAAAAGAGAAAAAAACAAATAAACAAGTATTTATTTCACAAAATAGTTGTATATTTGCAGTCGATATGAAACAACGCAAGGTATATACGGATTTGGGTTTCGTAAAAAATAAGAATTTCATGCAATATCGTATTAAATAGTAAGAAGAAAACAAGGACACATCCACTGACCCGTCCTACAACTATTATGACAACGACAACAGGCGACTTTCACTGGAATTTGGCGGCGGTCTCTGGTGCGACATAAAGGAAACAGTCCGTGTGAAGGCCGGCTATCTTTTCTAAATCTTTCCGACGAATTATGGATTTACAAAGTTTCTTTACATCGCTTTTGAACGTAGTTTGCGAGATGGCTCCCTATCTGCTATTGGGATTCCTGATTGCAGGGGTGCTGCATGTGTTTGTGCCACAGAAGTTCTATGCCAACTATCTTTCACGAAACAACAAGCTGTCCGTGCTTTGGGCGGCTCTGCTCGGAGTACCCCTGCCACTGTGTTCGTGCGGCGTGATTCCCACCGCTATAGGTCTGAAGAACGAGAAGGCATCGAAGGGAGCTATCGCTTCGTTTCTCATTGCCACACCGCAGACCGGCATCGACTCCATTTTGGCCACTTTCTCGCTGATGGGACTGGGCTTTGCCATTATCCGTCCGGTGGCGGCACTCATTACAGGTGTCTGCGGCGGATTACTAGTAAACCGATTGGTGCGGGATGATGAATTCTGCTCTGTGGATGAAAAATCTCAAACCTCAAATCTCAAATCTCAAACCAAACTTTGGCGGGTGCTGAAGTATGCCTACTATGACATGATTTGTGACATCGGCCTGCGACTGCTTATCGGACTTGTCGTTGCGGCATTGATTCAGGTTGCGGTGCCCGATGAGTTCTTCCTTTCCTTTGGTAGTCAGCCACTCGTGCAGATGCTTGTCATCCTGGCCATTGCCGTACCGATGTATATCTGCTCAACGGGCAGCATCCCTGTGGCTGCGGCACTGATGATGAAGGGACTCTCGCCAGGAGCCGCACTGGTGATGCTGATGGCGGGACCAGCTGTCAATCTGGCCTCCATCCTCGTGGTTCATAAGGCGATGGGGCGCCGTTTTACCTGGATTTATCTGATGACCATCGTGGTATTTGCCGTCCTCTTCGGATTGCTGCTTAATGCTACCGGCTTGGACTTTTCCGTTGCCAGTCAAAACGCCTGCTGCATGACATCCGCTATACCCAGCCCGTTTAAACTGATATGTGCCACAGTATTAACCCTACTTATAATATTTGCTCTTATGATGAAACTATTCAGCAAGTTTACTGCCAAGAAGCCTTTAGACCCCGATGTAGTGATTTATAGAGTTGAGGATATGCATTGCAGCCATTGCGAAGCTGCTGTGGTTCGTGCCGTTGAGGAGCTGCCAGGCGTAGAGAAAGCCAAGGCCAGTGCCTCTGCTAACACCCTCACCATAAAAGGCCCCGCAACAGAAGAAGCCATCCGCTCGGCAGTCGAGGGGATAGGCTATACATTTAAGGGACGCATTTAATTGTCCATGTCATTTTTATGTGAGGGATGCCGTCGAGCATGAAAGTGTCGGATGACTGTCTTATACTTGTTCCCATCTCAATCCTTGGTCAATTCATCTTTGTCATGTGATAGCCCATACGCTTCAGCTGCACGGCAGCTCCCATCAGATAGAGCTGGTGCAGACAGGCTACATAGCCATTAAATGCCTCCTTTGTGCCTGGCTCCAGATGCTGGTGCATCAGGGCATTATAGACACGGGAGGCACATTCGCCTGTCACTTTCTCCAGAATGGTATAGTCAACACCTTGCAACAGCAGGACTTCTTCACTGATGTATTCATCCATCTGGTCATAGCCCCGCTTGTCGCGCATGTAGGCATAGAGGTCTTCTATCTTCGAGTAAATTTGACCTTCGGTCGAGTTCTGTCGCGACTCGGCAGAGTCGATGCGAGCATCACTCTGCTCTCGCTGCTCCATCACTTCCCATTCCGTGTCCCACATCTTAGCAACGGCCATGCCGATATACATCATCCAGCCGAGTGATGCCGAAGGGAAATCATTGAACTCACGGATGCCATCGGGGATATAAGCCTTGGCAATACTCTCCCATTTCTCTTCGACATCTGGACACTCTGGCAAACGCTCATCCACCTCCTTCATCGAAAGAAGGAACTGATGCAGGTCTTTTCTCAATATCTCTTCAAAATTCTCCATAGAATCCATCAACTAAACCAGTTTGATATAGTGTGGAATAATTTCCATACGTAACCAAACTTTCGTATTTATTATATCGTAATCTCTATCAATATCTTTTCAGGCCCAACGATGCAACTTTCATAGTAACCATCACCAGTTGTACGCGGCCCGCTCAATACATGGTAACTGTCTTCAGTAAGAACCTCTGTAAGGCTATCCACCTTTTCTTTTGATCCGACCGAGAAAGATAGATGAATGAAGCCCTGACGGTAGATGTTTTCTTTTTCATCCACGACTTCCGGTCGCGTCATCAGTTCCAATCTTGCATCGGAGTCTTGAAAACTCAGAATGTACGTCTTCAGTCTTGTCTTGGGATTATGGTACATTTCATTCGACACACCATTGAAATATCGTATGAAGAACTCACGCATTCCTTCCAAATCCAAGCAATATAGTGCTATGTGGTCTATCTTCATATTACTCATTTGTTATTGGTACCCTCCACGATGTTATCAACATCGCGTACTCCTCCCTTGTTCCGCAAGAAAAAGCTTTTATCTTTTCTCCCATCACTCGATGTAAGGTGGCAAAGACAGAATCTCCCGTGCAATGGCTGGTGTAGAACTGCGTCTGGGGATAGGCATCCGTCAACCTGTAGGCAAGTTCTAAGAGTTTGTCTTCGTTCTCATGATTGTCGAGCAGGTGGAATCCTCCCATAACGGTATTCACAGGGAATGGGCATGCAGCAAGGATGTTTTCCAAGCCGCTATGAGCACAACCTGTAAAGAGCAATCCGTCTGTATATAGCGCCAACTCATGACGGAATTCATCGTTCACATAGCTGCCGTCTGATTTCTCTATTAACAGGTGCTGATTACCCTCTGGCATCGGATGAATTTGGGGAATGTGCGCTAAGATGAAGATGTCATCGTCGATGCTTTCGCTTTGTTCAATCACCAGCAATCGCTCTTGCGGAATATTCGGCCATTCGGTAGTTATGCTGTGTAGGTATCGACGCTTAGAGTAGAATCTGCTTTTGAGAGCATCAGGCGACACAATGACTTTAGCTTTGTCATTAATCTCCATGAAATGCTTTAGGCCTCCAGCATGGTCGCCGTGTCCGTGGGATATGAATACATAGTCCACCGTACTGAGGTCGATGCCCAACTTCTCTGCATTACAGATAAACACATCGCTTGCTCCTGTGTCAAGCAAGAGACGATGCTTCTCTGTCTCTAACAGGATAGACAGGCCATGCTCCGTCTGAAGCAATGGATTCTGAGTGCGATTATCTGTTAGTACCGTCCACTTCATTTATTCTCCAGAATAGTTTTTATTGTATTTTCATAATCAGTGTCTATTAGCATCACTTGCTCTCTATATTGAGCAAAGCCATTGATATAGTAATAATTGTCTTCCTTCAGAGAATCTGATGTAAAGTCCACGTCATACAGTCTGGTTTCAATGTCAGAAGCATGATTTCTTATCTCATCGATATGAGCATCAATGAAACTGTCTGTCATCGCAAGGCAAACAAACCGGATGGATTGCAAATACTGTTCATCAAAATCTTTCCTCCAGTCAAAGGGAATATAACAGCCTTCCACAATAAGGTTTTGCCGATTCTCAATCGCAGTCTTTATCATCTCCCTAACAATCGGCCAAAGATAATCAGTCAGTGCCTCGTCATCCTCGGGTGTAAGCTCGGTCATTCCACTACGAATCAACCCCATTTTCAGGTGGTCGATGGATAGATACGGATATTTATACACTTCCAGCATCCGTTGTGCCAGACGAGTCTTACCTGTATGTGATGCACCTGTTATCAGTATGATCATAGCCTTGTCTTCAGTTCTTCCTTGACCTTCTCCAAATCACCACACGATAGTATCGGCATGAGGTTTTCTATCTCCTCAATGCTTTTGTCCCACCATCGGAGCTTAAGCAAAATATCTATCAATTCATCGTCGAAGCGTTTCCTGACCACTCGACAGGGATTCCCAACGGCAATAGCATACGGAGGTATGTCTTTAGCGACAACCGAATTGGTTCCAATGATGGCTCCATCGCCGATATGAACGCCTGGCATGATGGTTACGTTCTGACCTATCCAGACATCGTTGCCAACGACGGTATCACCTTTCAGCGGCAGTTCGTCTTTAACAGGAGCGATAGCACTTCCCCAATCGCCACCCATGATGTAGAATGGATAGGTAGTTGCGCAATCCATTCTATGATTGGCACCATTCATCACAAACTCTACGCCTTTGGCAATGGCACAGAACTTACCGATAATCAGTTTGTCGCCAATGAAGTCGTAGAAGTGTGTAACATGCTTCTCAAATTGGTCGGCTCCGTCCGGATCATCATAATAGGTATAGTCGCCGATAATGATGCGCGGATTCTTTACCACATTCTTGATAAAACAGAGTCGTGGCAGGTTAGGATTTGGAAAAACCTCGTTGGGGTTGGGTCTATTCATTATCATCATACTTTTTTTGTAATTCTTGCCAAATAATCGTAATGCTCACCTTCAGCCACGACCTCTACAGCATATCCGCTTCTCCCTGCTCTCTCTTTCAGGGTGTCAGCATCAATATAGAGCCAATTGAAGGGTTCTCCGATGGTGTCTTTATACTGCATCTGGAAACTATGCTCTCCATAATAACTCATGTCATCGGGCAATTCAATGATGCCGTCCTCTGTCTCGAAAACGTAGCTTATATCCGATGAATCACAAAGGACTTGACCTCCGGGAGCTAGTATCTTGTCGAGTTGCTTGAAGAACTCAGGCATACGTTCCAAGGTTCCCACTATTCCAATACCATTCATCAGCATGAGGATAGTATCATATTGGCCATCCAAAGTAAAAAAGTTCTGTTCCTGAACCTTCTTAACCCCTCGCTCCTTCATGGTCTCAACGGAAAGAGGGGAGATGTCAATGGCAGTCACATCCATGCCTTTCTCCTGCAAGACAAGTGAATGGCATCCTGCGCCAGCTCCGACATCCAGCACTCTACCCTTAGCCATATCCAGAGCCTTACGCTCTATCTCCGGCATTGACTCATAGCTACGGAAAAGAGTGGTCAAGGGAATCTCGTCCTCCTCAAACATTGGGGAGAATACTCTGAGCTTTCTTGCCTTCTTATCTTTGTGGTAGTCGGCAATGGCTCTACCCATTGGATCCATCTTGCTATTGACTTTGTCCATCTCAATCACGACTCGGCCATCTAAAACATGTTTTGATGGCTCTCACTGTTCATTCGATTCATCTTCAACTTCACAATGTAGGAATCCCATTTCCTTGGCTTTCTCCTGATTCATCAGGAAATAGACCACTTCACCCTCATTGCAAAGTTCGCCTTTCGAGTTGGTAATCTCTGCATTGATATATACAAGGTTTCGTACTTGCTTCATGACTTTTGCCCGTATGGTCAGCTCCGGCTCTGTAGTAGATACAGCCTTCCGGAATTTTACATTCAGCTGAACGGTATAGCCGCTGGTCTGTAACTTACGGGTGACTACCCATCCGCATACCTCATCGATTAGCGTACTCAGGATACCGCCATGCATGGTGTTCACCCAGCCTTGATAATTCTTTTCAGGATGCCATTTGCTGACAATATAATCTCCATCCTCATAGAACTCCATGTGAAGCCCGATGGGATTGTCAGGACAACAGCCGAAGCAGTTGTATTCTGGGTGGTTGCGCCAAGGGTTTATTATCTTCTTCATTAGAGGGTTAACTTATTAGCAGCACTATTCTATTTCTTCCGCATTTATATCGTAATTGTCAGATGGGTACGAACTAACAAATTCGTCATCATACTCATATAACTTGTTCTTTTCCTCTACCAATTTTGAAAGTCTCGCCCAATGAGCCTTTTTATCCTCAATCTCTTCTAATGCTCCAGTTTCTGAATCAATGATAAAGCCTCTAACCACAATGTCATTCGGAACAAGCGGGTGGGTTTTGATGGTCTCTACGGTCTTTCTTACGGATTCGTGAGTGTCCTTAAAGCCCGCCAGCCAATGATCCAGGTTGATGCCACACTTACGGATGGTATCGAGCGTTTCATCCGTCACACCACGGGCTATCATCTCATGATGGAAGTGATCATAACTCATGTGGCAGGCTCCGCAATGAGAATGTGCCACCACCATGATTTCCTCCACGCCCAGCTCATAGATGGCGACAATGAGGCTGCGCATGGCTGAGTCGAAGGCTGAAATCACGAGACCACCTGCATTCTTGATGATCTTCGCATCACCATTCTTCAGGCCCAAAGCTGCAGGAAGGAGTTCGGTTAGTCGGGTGTCCATACAAGAAAGCGGTGAGTACCAGCTTTCCAGTACCGCCAACTGGTACCCTCCCACGATGTTATCAACATCGCGGGTCCCTCCCTTATCGGGGTACTTGCTGGTCAGATACTTCTCGTAGCCCTTCTGTTCCACGAAGGTCTTATTGTAGTCAATAATCTGGTCTATCATAAGCCTATTCTCTTAAACAATGTTGTTTTAACCATGCAAATATACGGATTTTGCTGCAAAAGTTGTATATTTGCACCATAGATTTAGGATTGTTTATGAAGAACTAGGAAGAAATGAATCGTTCGCAGAAGATTATCCGTACTAGTATCATTGGTATTATAGCCAATGTGCTGTTGGCTGCTTTCAAGGCGGCTGTAGGCATCCTTGCCAGTAGTGTTGCCATCGTGATGGATGCTGTTAATAACCTGAGCGATGCGCTGTCGAGTGTCATTACCATCATCGGCACGAAACTCTCTGAACGACCTGCTGACCGTGAGCATCCTTTCGGTTTTGGCAGGGTGGAGTATTTCAGCGCCATCATCATTGCCGTATTGGTGCTGTCGGCTGGTATCACTTCACTCATCGAGTCGGTGAAGAAAATCTTTAACCCAACAGAGCCGGAATACACCACCGTCACGCTCATCGTTATTGTGGTGGCTATTGTGGTAAAGCTGGTTCTGGGACAATATGTAAAACGCCAAGGACAGCAATTGAAGAGCGATGCCTTGATAGCATCAGGTTCTGATGCGCTCTTCGATGCCATTATCACGCTTGCCACTTTGATTTCTGCTGGTGTCATGCTCTTGTGGAATGTCTCGCTCGACGGTATTCTTGGCGCATTAATCTCTCTTGTCATCATCAAGGCTGGTATCGAAATGCTGGCCTCTCCAGTCAACGAACTCCTTGGAGCCCGTATCTCCCAGGAACTGGTTCACAACATCAAGCAGGAAGTCGGGGCTTTTGAGGGTGTTCATGGCGTGTTCGATATCATTCTTCACAACTACGGCCCAAACGTCCTTATCGGCTCGCTCCATGTCAACGTCTATGATACGATGGATGCCCACGAGATACACGGTCTGACGCGACGTATCTCTGAACAGATGTTTGAGAAACATGGCATCATTATGACCGTCGGTGTCTATGCCATAGCTACGGGTGAGAACAAACGAAGCCAACTGCAAAGTACCGTTATGCAGACATTAGCCAAGCACAAGGAGATATTACAGGTTCATGGCTTCTACTACTTTGAGGAAGAACATCGGATTTCCGTGGACGTTGTCCCTGATATTTCCGTACACGATGACGCAGCCCTTTCCACTCGTCTGGTGGAAGAACTGCAACCTCTTGTTCCTGGCGAAGAAATCAGTATAGTGATAGACCATAATTATAGCGAATAACATGATTATTTGAGTATAGAAATTTCGATGGAGCAAGAAAGTTGATAGTAACGATTATAGGAGAGTGAGTTATGGAATACAAGAAGATTGGTGAAACATACTATATCAGGATGGATCGTGGCGGTGTGGCCATCGCTGCCACGACGTCTGCCGACAGCATGGAGCGTCCCGACTTCCTCTGTACAAACTTTGGTCCCTCGCTGATGCCAGTCACCGTTCCGCAGGATGCACCTCCCCTGCTCATTATGACTCGTGCCGACCATCCCAATGTGGCAGCAGGACTTATTGCCCTGTTCATGGAGTGGAAGAAGTCTGGGGCGAATGCTGAATTGCATGTGTATGGCGACGGTAAAGGTCCCTACGAACTGATGCCGCAAACGGACGAAACCACCACTGAAACGTGGAGTAACCAGATGATTCACTGGCTGAAAGCTAAAGGATTCATCAGCAAGAAATGAAACAATAATAGAAGAGTAAGATATGAAATTTTTAGAACTTGCAAAAAACAGATACAGTTGTAGGGCTTATAAGTCCCTCGATGTAGAGAAAGAGAAGTTGGACTATATTCTGGAGTGTGTCCGTTTTGCACCTTCAGCAGTCAACAAACAGCCTTGGCTATTCCACATTGTCAGCAACGAGGGCGATAAGGCAAAACTACAGCAGTGCTATAATCGCGACTGGTTCAAGACAGCCCCGATGTATATCATAGCCTCCATCCTGCATGATGAAGAGTGGGTAAGAGCCGACGGCAAACCTCATGGCAACATTGACATTGCTATCGCTGTGGAACACCTTTGTCTCGCTGCAACGGAGCAAGGTTTGGCTACATGCTGGGTATGCAACTTTGACGCTAACCTCTGTAAGGAGCAGTTTGGCTTACCAGAGAATGAGGAGCCAGCTGTCATCATTCCTTTGGGCTATGCTGCAGACGAGATGAAGCCCAAGAGCCGTAAGGCCATTGATGAAATAATGGAACAGCGAGAGCAGAGTGATGCTCGCATCAACTATGCCGAGTCGTGACGTTATTCGAAGAATTCAAATTGTTAATCAAAAACTGGACACCCAAGGCTGTCAAGAACTGATGTTAGAATGATGAGTAGGTTCACGCAGGCAATCACTTCGTCGATTCCGATAAGCGGATGGCAAAGGGATTCGCCTGGGCTATTAATAATTTATGATATGAGAAAAGCAAGCAGAGCAATGGATAGTTTCCTCCAATTTTACAATTTTTTCTTCAAATTGCTTGTTTATTCGAAAAAAATATGTACCTTTGCAAAATAATAACCGTCATTATTATAATGGTCATTATCATTTTGGGTTATGAAGTTCTATGATAGAGAGTCTGAACAGCAGTTGCTGAGTGAGGTGTTAAGGTATAGTAAAAAGGAAGCGCGAATGACCGTCCTGATGGGACGCAGGCGTATTGGCAAGACGGAGCTTTCGCTTCGTTGCGGTGATGATACTGTACTCTATTTCTTTGTCGGAAAGAAGGCAGAGGCATTGTTGTGCCAGGACTTTGTTCAGGAGATAACCAGCAAGCTTGGTGTGCCGGTCTTGGGACAGGCGAACTCTTTCTCCGAGGTATTCCGATTCGTTCTAAAACTCTCAGAGACAAGGGCATTCACGCTGATTATCGATGAATTCCAGAACTTTCAGAAGGTCAACCCTACTGTATTCAGTAACATGCAGCGCGATTGGGACTTGAACAAAAGCAAGAGCCACCTGAACCTGATTATCAGTGGCTCCGTGTTCACGCTGATGAAGAAGATTTTCGAGGATTACGAAGAACCTCTCTTTGGACGTGCAAACGAGAAGATTACCCTCGAACCCTTCAGGACCGATGTCCTCAAAGAGATTCTGCATGACTTCAACCCCAACTATACACCTGAAGACCTGTTGGCACTGTTCAGCATTACAGGCGGTGTTGCCTGGTATGTCACCCTCCTGCTGGACCGTGGGAAGACAAGTTGGAGGAAGATGCTTGGAGCCTTGACGGAAGAAAACTCGCCGTTCATTAATGAAGGCAAGAACATCCTGATAGAAGAGTTCGGCACCGATTACGTCATCTATTTCTCCATCCTGACCTGCATTGCCAGCGGAATGAAAACCAGTGCGGAAATCAAGAACGAGCTGGGTATTGACAATATCAGTAGCTACCTTTCCCGTTTGGAAGATTACTATGGTCTGATTACCAAGTATCAGCCAATCTTCGCCAAGGAGAGCAGCAAGAAGGTTCGCTACCAGCTCGATGACTGTTTCCTGATATTCTGGTTCCGCTTCTTCTTCAAATATCAGGCACTGGTGGAGAACAAGGCCATGAAAGCCCTCGACACCATAATCCGCAGAGATTACAGCGGTGTTTCGGGCCTGATGATGGAGCGATACTTTGCCAGGAAGTTTCAGGAAAAGGAGCAATATGTCATCGGTAAATGGTGGGACAGAAAAGGTTTCAACGAAATTGACCTCGTGGTAGTTGACCCTATTGGTAAGGAGGCTTGGGCGTATGAACTGAAGAAGGATGAAAGCCGCTATGACGAAGAATCCTTCAAGAAGAAGGTAGACATCATGGTTCAGCAAACCCCTGAACTGCACAAGATGAAGATTCACATCGGCTCACTCAGCAAGAGTGATATGTAAACGTATAAAAATAGGTGAAAATCATCCACGTGGACATGGACCAGTTCTTTGCCGCTGTGGAGCAGCGAGACAATCCGGAACTGAAAGGCAAGCCGATTACCGTTGACCACACTTTACGAACAAAAGACGAGATACTTCCTTTGGCAAAACAATTGATGCAGAGCGTGGAGTTTCATTCCCATCCTATACGCTTGTTAGGCTTGGGCGTGTCAAATCCAGGAAGCCCCCCGCCAAACGGGGGGCAGGCCTCTCGCCAGGGGGCATGGGTCGAGCTGGAACTGGAGTTCAAGCCTTGGCCAGAGGCTTGATGAATGGGAATCCCCTATGAAAGAATAGGCGATTTCCTTACCCAATTAGGAATAATCCTTTTGATAGTTCACCAAAAGTACCGATCTTTGCACTGTGATTCAGAACATAGGAGTCTGGTCACAGAACAAAAGTTGAACAATTTAAAAGAAGAAGATTATGAAGAAGACAATAGTGAGCACTAATTGGCTGAATAAGGTGATCGCAGCCATGATGATGATGGCAATCACAACAATGCCGGCAATGGCAGGTAATAAGCACCACAACGACAGAAACGACAAGAAGACAACTGTTGTCGTAGTGAATAATGACAGAGGTGGGTCGCACTTCGACAAGGTGGACAGAGCACTATCGCACAACACCTATCACAAAGGCCATGCCTATCGTCCTGACGTGAAGACCTGCACCTTCAGGGTGAGCCGTCACGACTCTCATAAAAAGGTGGTGGCCAAGGTTGAGCACATGAAGGGCGTTATAGACACCAAGTGGAATCCCCGTACCCGCGAAGTGACTGTCATCTACGATGCCAAGGTAACGTCAGCTCGCCACATCAAGCACTTCATGGCATAGCCATTCTACATACAATCCCAAAGAAGGCTGCGATTTAGCGAGAGAAATCAGAACGCGTTCAGATTTCCGAGCGTAAGCAGTCTCGACCATAGGTCAAGCCCCGGCTTGCAATTTTTGCAGGTCGGGGCTTTGTCTCTATAAAGATGTTTATGTTATACTGTAAACTCGATGATGGCCCTAACTTCATTGCCAATAGCCAGTGAGATGATAATGTTTCCGTCTATCTGGTAGATGGTTGGAATAAGCTGGTCGCCCAACTTGGCAGGCACGCGATACTCTACCCTTAACCCTTTGACCTCGAAGTCTTCTGGCAACAGTTCCATCGCCATGCGGATGTAGTTGGCGTTGTTCAGATGCTTGTTATAGTCGATGTCGGCACGAAGTACTTTAATAGGTTCAAGTGTCTCACCACCTTCCTTTGGCAGAATGATTCGTCGGTCTTTGTAGTTCATCTCCAACTGAGGCTCCAGCGTCATTGAGGCAATGGTGGCATCATCCACTCGTTTCAGTTTGCCATTCTCCTTATCCACGAAGGCACCCATGCTCCACGTCTTGTAGCAAGGATTCCCTTTAGCATCGTAGATAAAGGTATTGCGGAAACCGAACATAGGCTTCATGCCATAGACGGTCGATGTCACCGTCAGTTCTTCCTTGTATTCCGGCACTCGGATGACCTCCACCTGTCGCGAAGCCAGCAGCTGAGTCCTGCGCCACCCTTGGCCATCACCTCTCCGAAGGCATCTACGGCATAGCCCGTGCCTACCATGTCGAGCGCGACGATGTGCTCCGGCAAAATCTTCTTGCCTGCCGCAATGCGACGCACAATGGCTGTTCCCATACTACCGGCACCCAGCAGTGCCACTACCTGTTTCTTCTCGTTTCTGTCGAAAACCATAACAATTTACTATTTGACGATTTACAATTTACTATTTATTTCTCGATTCTTTCAATTTTACTATTTATCAAAGCGGAAGCAAATTCTTCACTTCATTCCCGAGCAAGCTCGCCTACCCGTAGCCTTTCGCTATTCACTTTTCACTTTCACGGTGTAAAGGTACAACAAAAATGGCAACCTGTTGTTATCCAGATTGCCGTTTAACTTTCACAAATGGAAGAAATGTTGCTTATTCGTCCAAACTATATGGGATTGTATACCCAGAAATACCATTAGCTCGGAATTCACCATTGATAAAGGAAACCCGCCACGGATGATATGCTTTTAGCAATTCTGCAATTTCAGCAGCAAGACGCTGATTATCTCCAGGCTTGAACACTTTCACTTCACACTCAACAAGATTACCTTGCGCATCGACTCGTGCTTGCCTGATGCTGAATATGATTCGTTTGACATTGGCCAATTCGGGATAATTCTCTATGTGCAGAGGGAACATCTTGCGTAGTTCCGATTTGTCCTTGGGACGGAAAGTGTCAAATGCAAAACCTTCCAAGACATAATTGTGGAATGTCTTTGTGTTGCTTACCTTCCCGCAGCTGATACTGAAGAACCGTTCTTCCTCATAGTTCCTTTCAAATCCCATGTGCTGGTAATAGATTTGTTTTCCCCGTGCCACACGGATATCACCCGAATACCAAGAAGCCACGATATGGCGTCCGTCAGTGTGTTTCTCAAATACTCGATCCAGGGTGTCAGCATGTATGCTTTCTCCTCGGTATTTCCTTGTCTTTGCATCGTAAAACTCACAGCTAACGCTGTCAAGACGGAGTGTTTCATCAACAATGCTCCAGTAAGCCGTGTAGCCGTCCCAGTTCGCCGTTGAGTAAGAACGATTTTTTGGCAGTACAGACTTCAAATGGTTGTATAACAGCGAGTCGGTATTTATGGGTTTACCCAATAGCAGCCATCGCTCACCATTAATGACTATGATGTCCCCCTCTTGACCCGTTGCAAACATCGTGATGCTGGTAAAAAGGAATGAGATAAAAATGATAAGGTGTCTCATAGCGGAAAAAATAATCTAGTTATTTGATTTATGTTACTTCTGTCGCAGCCATGAATATCTTTCACCCTTCCCTCATCAACAATCTGGCCCATTCAGGAATGTCGTCGGTGTATTGCTTAAAGAGTTTTCCGTCAACGGTGCGATAGAGCAGACGGGGCAGTTGGCCATCGATAGAGTTATCGTAGATGTATGCACGGTCAACAAACGAAATGGCTTTCGCGGCATTCTGTAATGACTTGTAGTATCGGGAGATGACTTTGGAGATAGGGACTTCGTGTCCACCATTGAGATAACGCTGGGTGATGCGAGCGACATTGATAGCGGGGTCGGAAGTACAGACGTAGAACAGGCGGATAAAGAAACCAGCCTCTTTCGCTTTCTGCAGAAACTCCAGCTTCTCGGGAGAGGAAAAGACGGTCTCAAACACGAAATCACGACCTTGCTGCAAACAATCGTAACGCTGTTGGGTTGCCAGTTCGGCAGCCTTCAGTACCGCTTCAGGCGAATTCCAGTCACCAAAGGTCTCTTGTGCGATGTTATCGGGATTGATATAGAGACTGTCGGCCGTCCATTCGTCATTGAGCAATTGGACAGTTGTAGTTGTCTTGCCCGAACCATTAGGTCCAGCTACAACACAAAAAGTTGGCTTTCGTTGAGTCATTGCGCAGCCCTCCATGCTGAAATTTCGTCGGCTACAGCTTGTAATCGACGTTTTTTCTCGGCTTCAGCTCTTGCCATCGACTTGCGCGCTTCCTCCGCCACATCCTCCATTAGAGCCTGGAGCATTTCGTCCGTAGGCTCTTCCATCGAGGTCAGTCTGTACTGCTTGTGAATCTCCGTCATAATAATTGTATTGATGTTACGGCTACAAAAGTACGAAAACTTTTTGAATATTATCCTCTTCTCCCTTACCTTTTAATGATTATTAGACGAAAAACGGACGGAGACGGCCCGATTCTGCCATCTCCGCCCGCAAAAATCTTTCTGGACAAGCATTATTCGATCATATGTTTTTAATGAACTTTGCAGGATTGCCTCCGACGATGGTGCCAGGGGCAACGTCCTTGGTTACTACGGCACCTGCGGCCACAACGGCATTCTCGCCGATGGTGACACCGGGCAGGATGATGGCACCCACGCCAATCCAGGCATTGCGGCCGATGTGGACGGGTTTGCAGCGCAGCACCATGTGGTTCTCGAAGTCGTGGTTGTCGGTGACGATGCGCACGTTAGGGCCAATCATCACACCGTCGTCGATGGTGATGCCACCAGCAGCCATGCAGGTCAGCGAGTGGTTCACAAAGACACCGCGACCAATCTTCATCTGACAGGCGAAGTCAATCTGGAGCGGGGGCATCAGGTAACTTGTCTGGTCGAGATTTCCCTCGAAGAGCTGCTCCTCCAGCGGACGAACCTGCTCTGGTGTTGGAGCGGTGGTGTTGATCTTAAAACAGATGTTGGCGCAGTCGGTCATGTGCTTGATGGCCTGTGCATACTCGGGTGTCGCCATATCGACGTCGGCCCCTGAACGAAGTTTTTCAAAAATATCCATACCTTTGTAATTTACAATTTGACAATTTACGATTTACTATTTGTGGGTGCAAAGGTACGGCAAAAACGGCAACCTGTTGTTATCCAGATTGCCGTAGAACTTTCACAAAGTGCAGAAGGTTTATTTTTCGCGGTATTGCGAAGGTGATTTACCCAGCAGTTTCTTCACGTAGCGCGAGAAATGTGAGGCTGTTTCGAAGTTCATGAGATCGGCAACCTCGGTTAGTGTCTTCGACTGGTCGTTGAGCAGAGATACGAGTTCGAAGGTGGCGTAGTAGGTTATCCACTCCGATGCAGGAAGGCCGGAAACAGACCTGCTGACCTGCGAGAGATACTTCGACGTGATGCACAGTTTGTCGGCATAATACGCCACGTCGCGCTGCTGGCGGCAATCTTTCTGAACCAACGAGAGGAACCGCAGGAAGATACGGGCAGCATTGTCATTCGTTTCCATCTGAGACATCTCGGCGGAGTATACCGTCCAAAGGTCATAGAGGAATATCTGCATCACGCGCCCGATAACCTCCTCACGGAAAGGACTCTCAGACATGTCGAGCCTTTGTCGGAACAGCGCAAAGTCATCGTTCATCAGCCGTAGCGACTCCTCATGCAGATGGAACGACGGATTGATGCGGATGAAGATAAACCCCTTCGAGGCCCACACCATTTCTGGATTGAAGCGCGACAGAAATTCACCCGATGCTATCAGGATGTCTGCCTCGAAATTGTCCGAATACGCCACCTCCTGAATTGCGTTCGACATCTGCCAGATGACCAAGTCATCCTTCTGCGACACATGCATCTGCTTGCCGTCCGAAAACCGCATCTCTCCCTCACGCACCAATATATGCACGTGATAGCTACTCGTAAACTCCGACGGCATCCGTCCGTCCCACTTCGTGTTCAGTAGATTACATCCTGTCATTTCGCCCATAAATCAATCTTTTGTCGCTGCGAAGATACGAAAAAAGTCCCGCTTCATAACGAAACAGGACAATTTCTTAGGATTATTTTAGGATTTGAATCGTTCGCCGACAAATCCATCGCCGACATCGCCTACTATCAGGTCGAAGTGCTTGAAGATGGGAGGCGTGGGGGTGAGGTCGTAATAGTCCATCTCTGCAATGGGCAGGCATAAATAAACCAGTTGGTCGTAACTGCTGTAGAGACGGGGCAGGACGGGGTTGTGGTCGTAGATCCATCGCTTGACATCGTCTTCTACGTCGAAGTTTACCATGCCAGAGCAGCGGACGGAGATGTTATCAGCATATGCCAGCACCTCTACGTTGGGGTTCTGCATCAGTTCTTTCCATACGGCTTTCTCGGCAGAGGTGGAAAAGTAGAGCACCGTGCCCTCTTGCTTCATAATCTGGAACATGCGGATTTTAGGGAGGTGGCCATCGCTCGTTGCGAAAGCCACCTCATTGTGATCCTGGAGGAATTGTAATGCTTGTTGCATCATAGCCGGTTACCAGTTAAGCGGTTCCTGAAGGATGTTGCCGTCGGTCATGGGGCTGTCGGCCTCGGTGAAGGCGTTGGCCTTGTACTGGATGCAGAGCATCGTCAGGTTCTCACTGCCTGTGTTCTTCAGCGCACGCTTACCATCGGGAGCCACGCGGATAATAGTGCCCTCGCTGACGGGGAAGATCTCGCCATCCACCTGATACTGGCCTTCGCCCTTCAGGATGATGTAAAGTTCCTCGTGGGTCTTGTGAGTGTGGAGGAAACCGCTGTCCTGACCAGGAACGAGAGTCTGGAACGACAGTTCGCTACCTGTAGCACCTACTGCCTGACCTGCGAACACCTTACCCTGAATGGTCACAGCACCCATCGGAAGCTCATGCTCGATAATCTCATTTACCTTACCTACGCTTACTGCGCTGTAATTCTTACCTGTTGCAATTGTCTCAATCTGTTTCATAATGTCTTTTATCATATATTTGTTATACATGTTTTGTTCGGTGCAATGATGCGATTAAGCGAGAGCAGAACGAAGCTTGCTTCAGTTATGCCGAGCGTGAGCATCTTCGCAGTGTGATTTCAAAATCACGCTGCAAAGGTACGGTGAATTTTTCGTTCTCACAAGAAGGCACTTTGAGGTAACATAGTTACCAAAAAGTAGGAATTGTGATGTTATCGGGGTTTGCTGAAAACGACTTTAACTTTGATTAACGTAGTATAATTTGGTAATTCGGTTTCTTTTGGTTACTTTTGCCAATAAATTGGCGAAGACAGGCTGCACCTCAGCAATCTAAAGCAAGCTTTGATTGCGTTCGGTTTGCACTGTTTTTGCCGAAAATTCTATAGTTATGGCAGATGTAAAAGCGGAATATTTGGCTTGTCCAATTAGGAATGTGATCAGTCGTTTCGGCGACAAGTGGTCGATGTTGGTGCTCTTTATGCTTCACAACAGCGAGACAGGCATTCTTCGTTTCAACGAGATTCGCCGTCTGATGACGGACTGTTCCCAGAAGATGCTCTCGCAGACGTTGAAGAATCTGGAGCAGAGCCATCTTGTGCATCGTGAAGTCTATCCAGAAGTACCTCCACGTGTAGAGTATTCTCTGACAGACACAGGGAAGTCGCTTATGTCAGCCATCATGGCACTTATCGCCTGGGGCAAGGAGCATTTCAATGAAGTTGTAACGGATTAGTAAAACAGTATCGTTTCATGAAATAAAAAGGGGAACCTCGTTATGAGATTCCCTGATTTCCTTCTTTCTTACAATCCTTTTACCCAAGTCTCTAATTCTTTCTTGCTTGTCCTATTCAATAGCTTGCCTTCCTTCCATGTTATATCAGGATAGGCTGCTTTCAAATCCTCGCAGGCCTTCTTGATGCTGCTGCCACCAGAGGTGGCGAATGGAATGACGATCTTGCCCTTGAAGTCATAAGCCTCCATGAAGGTGTTGATGATGGTCGGAGCGGTGTACCACCTTTGAGCATCTCCGTTAATCGGGGAAGCGGCGTAAGCCAAAAGGGCATTGTTGTTTGTATCCCTGGCTTAGGCCAGCCCCTTATCAAGGGGCTTCAAATGTTACTTTGTGAGCATGCACTCAGGCTGATTGTCAGGAGTGCTGCCATTGCTAATACGACTTTCTTCATATCACTTCAATTTGTTATACACTTCGTCAGTCACAGGCTCCAACCACTCATTACTCGAACCTTCTTGAACATCCTTATGATAAGTCAGGTGCTGGAACCATGAGTCTTTGGCGGCTCCATGCCAGTGCTTCACTTCGGCAGGAATGGCGATGACGGTTCCGGGAGTCATCTCGACGGCTTCCTTGCCCCATTCCTGATACCAGCCGCGACCAGCGACACAGATGAGCACCTGCACCTGCTTGTGGTGGATGTGCCAGTTGTTACGGCAACCAGGCTCGAAAGTTACGTTATGCACACCACCACCAACGTCGGCCAGATAGCTGTTACCAACGAAGTACTGTGCATAGGCGGTATTTGGTTCGCCCTTGGGCCATTTGCTGTGGAGGGTATAGCCTTCTTTATCTAACCATGCGCAAAGCTCATCAACCAACTCCTGACTATTGCCCATGTTCACGGCTCCACGCTTGTGGGCTGCCAGATGCGGAGCTACACCTTCGAGACCACTCAGAGCTGCAACGGTCACAATCTCGCGGTCGGCATGAGAGAGTTGGTCGCCAGCGAAGATGTCGCCGAAAAGGTGCGACTTCAGATAATAGTCATCCTGCGGACAGAAGTCGTAGTCGAACGGACGGCCTGAAAGCTGTGTCTGGTTCTTTTTGCCCAGTTCGTAAGCCGCCTTAGCATCGTCCCATTCTGCAGGGCGCGTCCAAGGTTTGCCTTCCTGCCACGTTGGCTGTTTGTTTTCCAGCACCTTGCTCAGCACTCCCAATGCATTCAGTGAACGTGGAAATCCCGTGTAGGCATAGAGTTGCGAGAAAACCTCCTTCAGTTCGTTGATAGTCACGCCGTTGTCGAGTGCTATTTTCACGGCAAGCTCCAGCCGCTCCAAGTCACCCTGTGCCATCAGACAAGCACAAGCTGCCAATCCTTTTTGTCGCTCCGTTAGCGTTTGAGCGTTTACTGTCATCATAATTAACACGGCAATTAAAGAAGTGACGATTCGTCTCATATCACATACTTTCCTTCAGTATCTCCGTGATATCCTCGGGCTTCAAGTCCATGTAGCCAGCGGGATAGCAGATAGTACCTTCTGTGATGCCGGGAATCATGTCGGCAGTGGCACCGATTTCGCTGATGGTTAACGGCAGACCTATCTCCAGCATCCAGTTCTTCAAGGCTTCGAGGCCTGCTTTGGCTATCTGTTCATCAGTCATACCGTCACCCTTGATGTCCCAAACATTCTTGGCGAAGCGAACAAACTTCGCCAGGCCGGGCTTCATGGCGCGACGATAGTATGCCATCGAGACGGCAGCGAGAGCATAGCCATGAGGGGCGTGTGTCCAGGCACCTACAGAGTGGCCAATCATGTGTACCATCCAGTCCTGACGTTTACCAAGACCGATGAGGGTATTGAGTGCCCAAGTTGCCGTCCACATGATGTTCGAGCGGGCCTCGTAGTCCTGCGGATTCTTCACGGCAGCACACGAAGCCACGATCAGTCCACGCATCAAGCCTTCAGAGAGGTAGTCGCTGGTGTTGTCGTCGAAGTCTGAGAAGTACTGCTCCATGATGTGGTTCATGATGTCGTAGATACCAGCCTTCATCTGGTCGATGGGTACTGTCATCGTGAACTTTGGATTCAGGATAGAGAACTTAGGCATCAGTCGGTCATCGAACACGTGACCAACCTTGAAATTCTTCTCAGCATCGGTAATCACGCAGCCGCCGTTCATCTCAGAGCCCGTACCAGCCATCGTCAGGATGCAACCTACAGGCAGGATCTTCTGACCTGCAGGCGGATTCTGCTGTTGGAGCCAGAACTGATTCCAGTAGTCGCCCTCGTAGAATACGGACGCTGCTACACCTTTCGAGTAGTCGCAGACGCTGCCGCCACCAAGTGACAGAATCAAATTGACGTTGTTCTCGCGGGCAATCTTCACACCTTCGTGCAACTTCTCAAGCGTAGGGTTCGTCATCACACCGGGGTTCTCCACGATGGTCTTACCAGCCTCTTTCAAAATGGCGACAACCTGATCGTAGATGCCGTTGCGTTTCACACTGCCGCTGCCATAGTTAAGCAGTACAACTGGCCCAAAATTATTCAACTCGTCCTTGAGATAATTCAAAGACTCATCACCAAAATAAAGCTTGGTGGGATTGTAATAAGAAAAATTTCCTTGCATAGTAGTATTGTTTTATTAATTTCTATACTCTGTAGGTGTCATTCCTACCTGCTGCTTGAACAGGCGTGTAAAATGCTGCGGATATTGGAAGCCAAGTTTGTAGGCCACCTGATTGATGGTCAGCTCCTTGTCCATGACGTACTGTTTCGAGAGGTCGATGACCTTGTTCTGGATGTAACGCTGAGCGGTGAGACCCGTCTCCTTCTTGATGAGATCGCCGAAATAGCCGGGCGAGAGGAACACCTTCTCTGCGAAATAGGCTACGGATGGCAGACCCTTGCGCTCGGCCTCGCCGCTGCGGAAATACGCCTCCAGTTCTTGCTGGAAGCGGGTCATGATGTCGCTGTTCACCTTGTGGCGCGTGATAAACTGGCGGTCATAGTAGCGCATGCAGTAGTCCAACAACATGCTGATGGCATCGGTAATAAGCGTCTGCGAGTGCTTGTCTATGGGGTGTTGCAACTCCTCCTCGATGCTGTCGAGCAGGTCGCTGACAATGCGCTGTTCACGCTCCGAGAGGTGCAGGGCCTCGCGCTGGTCGTAGTCGAAAAACGTGTAATCGTGGATGCGCTTGGCCAGCGGTGTTCCATAAATCAGGTCGGGATGGAACAGCAGACCGCGTGAGGCCGGCATGGGCTTCGACTCGTCCCATTCCACCTCGACCACCTGACCGGGCTTAAAGCTGACTACGGTTCCCTCCTGATAGTCGTACTTCTCGCGTCCGTAGCGAATGGAACAGCCATCGCCTTGCTTCAGGAACAGTGCATAGAGGCCATAGTTCAGCCGCGAGTGGTTGAGACTCGCCAGCGTTTCCGTGTGGTTCACCACCGTCACCAGCGGATGCAGCGTCTCCCATCCGTATAGTTTGTTATACGCATCGACGCTATCAATCTGGATGATTCTGTCCTCTGCCATAGACTATTTCAGATTATCTTTGAAGAATGCTTCCAACTTATCCCAAGGAATCATATTTTTGGGCTCGCCTTTTCCGACGAGTTCCGTATATCCACCATCATAGAGGTCGCAATGCGAAGCGTCGGGGATGATAAGCAACTGTTTGTTCTCAGGCACGGGATTAGGCTTACCGACAACATTATAACCCTCGGCCTTGCCTTCCACCATATACTTGTAGGCTGCCTCGCCGAAGTAGCGTGAGTGGGCTTTTTCGCCATGCATCACGAGGACGGCAGAACGAATCTCATTGATGTAGTAGAGGAAGCGAGAGTTTGCGTAGGCCTGAGTGCCGATGACGCGCCAGCCGTCGTTGCTATTGCCTGAGCGGGCATGATAGCCTCTCTCGGTTTTGTAATAATCATAGTAGTCCTTCACGAATTGCGGAGCATCATCAGGCAGCGGGTCAATGACTCCACCAGCCATTGCCTTGGGGTCTGCAAGACGCTGTTTCGATAGTGCCTCACGGGCTGCATGGCGCGACTCCTCCTTGTCCTCGCTATCGTAGTAGCCGTTACCAGCGACGCGTGTCATGTCGTACATCGTGCTGGCAAGGGTGGCCTTGATACGAGTATCGGCAGCGGCAGCATTCAGGGCGATACCTCCCCAGCCGCAGATGCCGATGATACCAATCTTCTCGACATCGACATTTTCCAACTGTGACAGATAATCGACTGCTGCCATGAAATCCTCGGTGTTGATGTCGGGCGATGCCGTGCGACGCGGCTCACCACTGCTCTCGCCTGTATAAGACGGGTCGAAGGCCAGCGTCACAAAACCACGCTCTGCCATACGCAAGGCATAGAGTCCGCTTGACTGCTCCTTGGTGGCTCCGAATGGGCCGCTAACGGCTATGGCAGCCAGCTTACCCTAAGCATCTTTCGGCTCGTAGAGGTCTGCCGCCAACGTCAGGCCATACTGCGTTTCAAACGTCACCTTCTTGTGATTCACCTTCTCGCTCAGCGGGAACACCTTGTCCCACTCTTGTGTCATTGTCAGTTCCTGTTCCATATCCTTGTCTGTAGTTTGTTTGTTGTTCGTGCAGGCCATGAGCATTCCGCCCACCACTGCTATTAATAATAACGTTTTTTTCATGCTTTTATTTTCTAATAACCTTGAACTTCATTCGAGCTTACTCACGTTCGGAAATGGGAGTTAACTTCCATTTCTCTCACTTAATCGCAACCTTTTTACCGTTCTGAATTATGATTCCCTTATGTCCTGCCTGAGCCAATGTGCCTTGCAAGGTGTAGGCTTTCGACTTAACATCATCTGCCTTTACCTGACTAATTCCTGTCGGCTCAGAGATGGAGAGCGTTACGCTGACGTTATTGCCACCGGCATTCACCCACGTTTTGATGTCGGCCTGCGTCATGCCGTCGAGCTTGCCAATACGGGTAAAGTGCCACGAGTTCGTGTCGTAGTAGATACAGAGGTTCGAACCCTGATAAAGAATCAAGTCGCCAGGCACGGTGTTAATCTGCTCATTATTTTCAGGGAACGTGTAGCCCAGTGCTTCCACCTTCTCGAAGTTGCCGTAGTCGTGTGCCTCGTAGGTAATATTGCCCTGCTGTAACTGAGCCACCAAAGCCTCTGTCGATGAATTGCTGACCATCGTAGCCGTCTTTGTTACGCCCCCGATGGTAAGATAGAGTTTCTGCTGAGCATTTGCTCCCAGTGTCATTGCCACTAATGCCATAATAATCAGTCGTTTCATTTCTGTTGTTATTTCTCGGCTGCAAAGGTACGGACATTATATTATATACACGTTATACAGATTTTGGAAAGAACTACCAATTTTGCGGTTTCTAATACTTATACCGCTCGCCTGGCACTATTTCCTGATAAACCGGCTCTCCGTTTCCGGCATTTCTGCGGCAGTATAGCGCTCCACCGTCATGTGGAGATCGTACTTTTCGCGAAGTTTGGCGATGGTATCCATCATAGGCGTAGCATGATGCTTGTCGATGGCTTCCTGATTGGTCCAGCTGTCGATAAGCAGGATAGTCTCAGGATCATCCAACGACTGGTAATACTCATACCTCAGATTACCTTCCTCGGCTCTGATGGCATCAACAGTACCGCTGGAAATCATCTCCTCAGCGAACTTCCTGGCATTACCGTCTGTGCCGGTGTACCTCAGATTGACTGTTATCGACATACTCTTTTCCTGTTTATCTCCCCGACATCCTACTAGAAGCAAGAAAAGGGATAATATCAATGTGAATCGTTTCATACACTACAGTTTCTCCACCAATGCCTGAATCTTGCTCAGCGTGGCATCTGTCTTCTGCTCGTCGATCTTGGCGCTGACGTAGCCCATATTTTCTACCTGCCAGTAGTTGCAGATGTCGCGGAACTCAGCGAGCGCACCATCATAGACATTAGGAGAATAGGATGACATCAGCAGAGCCATCTTCTTCACTTTCGCAGGACTGTTCACGCAGTACATTCGCTGAATGGGAGCCTGAATCTGAGCATTTAATGTAAAATAATAGATAGGTGCAGCCAATACCAGCACCTCTGCCTCTGCCATCAACGGATAGAGTTCCTGCATGTCATCCTTTTGGATGCAGGCACCATTACCCTGGTGCCCTCCCTCGATGTTATCAACATCGTGGGTCCCTCCCTTATGACAGTACTCGCAAGCCAGACAGCCTGCAATCTTCTTCTTTGATACGTTGACCAGTGTGACCTGATGACCTGCTGCCTCGGCAGCCTTCTTGTACTCTTCCGCCATCCATGCGGTGTTGCCGTTTGCTCGTGGTGAGCCTTGTAGAATCAGAATGTTCATAATCGTATTTGTTTAG